>JALYKW010000073.1 GCA_030774575.1 Chloroflexota bacterium
GCGTTGCGGTGCCCTTCAGTATCCTCGGTCAGCCAACCGGCTAGTGATCCTCAGTCGCGTCGCAGGACGAATCCACCGCTGGCTGCCGCGACGCCCGCGATGAGCACAGCGACCAATGTCGCGGCCCAGGGCAGACCCGTGCTGCCGTCATCCGCGCCCGTGCCGCTCGCCGGCAACGAAGCCGCCGCGGCCACATCGAACGACACACTGCCTACGACCATCGGCGTGCAGGTGGTGTGGTTCACGTCGCCGAGCACCACCCACACGCTGTGCTTGCCCGCCGCCAGCGCGCCCACGTCCTGCGTCGTCGTCGCGCTGTGGATGATCTTGGGGTTGCCCGTCGGTACCGCCTGCCCGGCCTGCACGACCGTCGACGGGTCAATGTCGACGAAGTAGTGCAGGTGGAACGAATCCGCCACCGCGTCCTTCGCCGGCTTCAGGTTCACCAGCGGCGCCACCGTCACGCTCACCGTCGTCGGCGCGCTCGCACTCGGCGCCGTGACCGTGATCACCTCGCCGCTCGGACACGCGATCGCTGCCGGAGCCGCTTTCGCCACTCGCACGCCGAAGATCATCACGACGAACACGGCCGCGATCGCCACCGTGACCACGATCGTCATCAAGGTCCTGTTGCTCAGGGTTCGATTCGACACGACACGCTCCTCTGCTTATGGAAGCAACCGATGCTCCCAGACTAAACTCAGCCCGCCGCGGCGGACGACATCGCCTGTTGTGCGGCCCGCTCCTCGCGCGGTGTGAACAGCAGCCACGCCCCCGCGATGACCAGCCACAGCAGCATCGAACCGACGCCGCTCATCAGCACAATCCACGCATTTCCAACGTCAGCCAGCTGCGCGATGCCGCCCGCGACGAACACCACCACGCTCAGGACCGGCAGCGCGATCAGCTGGCGAGGCACTAGTCGCTCCCGCGCCGTCAGCACCGCAAGCGAATAAGTACTCAGCAGCAGCGCCATCATCGCAGCGCCGACGGTCCCGTCCACCACCTGCAGCACCGTCCGTGCCGTCACCTTCACCTGCTCCTGGTGCGCGCCCGACGACGCCACATACTCCTCTGCGAGGTCCACCAGGACGAGTTGCAGCGCTCCCGCCACGAGAGCCAATATGCCTGCCGCCACCAGAGCGAAGGAGGCAACCGTCGCGAGCATGGCGCCGCGCTCCCGCAGCGCGACGTAGAAGCCGGCCGCCGCGGCGATCAGCCCCAGTCCTGTGAACAGCCGGATGGCGGCGTTCCCGTTGTCTGCAAACGAACCTATCGCCGCCAACCGCCTCAACTCGCCATCGAAGCCGTCGGGTTTCGAGTCGTAGCCGCTCATGCCGCCCGTGATCGCGATCAGCGCCACAAGCGCCAGCAGAAGCGCGCCGGCGACGCGTTCGAACGGAATCTTGATCTCCACTTTCGGTCCCTCCATCTGGAAGCGCCAGAACACGTCGGCCGGCATCCCGCGCACCAGCCTGCTCAATACCGCCAGCGCGAAGCTCGCGCGCGCCCGCACGCTCTCGCCCGCTTCTCGCTCGTGCTCCCATAGATCCGACTCGATCTCTTCCTGCCGCATCACGCGCGTGTCTCGCGAGAGACCCAGCGTGTAGCAGCGGATCCACGATCGCGTCAGCCCCGCAGCCACCACCGTCGTGCGCATCATGACGGCACCAGCCCCGGCCGCGTGCTCGGCTTCGCCGCCGCCGCATCGGGCACCCGCCCGTCCGCCAGCGCCCGCTCGCCCAGCGCCGTCACGCGATACAGCCGACGCCGCGGCCGGTCGTCGAGCGCCGCCACCTCCGGATCCTCCCAGCGGCTTTCGATCAGCCCCAGCTTCGCCAGCCGGTCCAGCGCTCGATACAGCGTCCCATGCCCCGTCAGCCGCCGCGCCGCCTCGCGGTCGCGGATCTCCTTGGCCATCGCGTACCCGTAGAACTCGCTCGTGCCCAAGCGAGCCAGCTCGACGGCCGACGCCAGGATCGACAGCTCGATAGGAAGCAGCGCGCTCGGTTTTCGTCTCACCCCGCGATTATCGTCGGAGAACGCCAATGTTGTCAATAGGCAGATATATGCTGTTAAGGAGAAGTTCAACGGGCCCGCTGCGGGCGCAACCCGCGGTGGCATTGCTCGGCGGGCGCTAACCCAGAGGCCACGCTCCGAGAGTTGCGTCAATGTCGCTCATAAGATCGATTGTGCGGCGAACCGAACCAACAATGCCTTGGTAGTAAGTTATGTCGTCGTAAGACAAGGCCCGTCCGCGCCGATCACGGAGCCAGTGCTCGCACACTCGATATCCGCCGACCGTGAACTCCCAGACACTCTCGCTCACACCCTCGAAGTACTGCCCCGTCCCGCTGCTTGATCCGGATATGTACACCCGACCGGCGGAGTTTCCCGACGCCACGAACCGCGGATGCCCCGGGTCAACTACATTGTCCCCTGCTCGGGGGAATGAAACATTCGACCCAATGTCGTGCTCCCCGGCCATTAGATGGAGACCTACGAGCTCAGCACCCCGCTTGGCGAGTTCCCGAAAAACGCTTACATCACTCGTGATCGGCACGCGCGGGAACTCGATCTTGAGGAACTCGGCGAAGCGCGCCCGATAGGACGGCGCATGCAATATGGCATAGATGTAGTTGAAGACGTCGATCGGGCCGATCGTGTCGGCCGCTGCATTGCCGTCGGTTATAGATACACCAAGGCTCGCCCTCAGTTGAGAAACGAACGACTCGGAGAAATTCGCGACGCGATCTTCAGCATCGAATAAACCGCTCATGATGGATTGGTGGCTCGGATACGTGAAGAGAGGGAACAGGTAGGATTGAGTTGTCGACTCTCCGCACTTAGCCTCGGTTGGTACCGCTGAACAAAAGAAGTGATCCGGCGATGACGACTTATTCGTGCGCGCGGAAACGAGCGCGAGATTCGGGCCGGCATTCATATGCTGCATGACATCCCGCCGGGTCCGCTCCACGAGCAAATCGGCGTAAATTATCCAGCGTCGGTCGAATGGGCGATAGAGGCACGGGATGACGGGAGCCGTTCCAGGCGATTCTCGCAAGCGTTTCCGAATGCGCGAGAGGTCAAGGCTGTCCGTGTTCCGTAAGTAACGTTCCTTGATCTGCGGGTTGGTAATTGAGACGTCAGTGAGTGACCGGACGCGCTGTTCCACCTCGTCACGGTCGGTACTAATGGCAAACTCGTCACGACCGGTTACGATCCCAACCGAATGAACGGGAAAGATGTCGGCCAACGAAGCGAACTGCTCGTATTCCTGTGGATAGTCAGATCTTGTGGCTTAAAAACATAAGCCGGAGCATCAGGAAGAATCTCCTGCCATGGCGTGGTTGTAACGTCATGGGACGCAAGCCAACTGTACTTACTTTCTCTGTCGCCCCACAGATCGGCATGCCGAACAACCGCGCGTTCACCGGCAGTCGGGTTCTTGATGAAGATCGCGATTGATACACCTTGCTGGATATCGAATACGTTCTTGTCTTCTGAACCGTCGGGAGAGCGCTCTTTCTTGCGCTCGTTGCCGTGCAGATCGAGAAGAAATATCTCGGAAAACGACTCCATCAAGGAGCTCCGCATGCCGCGAAACGTTGGGTTGTCCAGGTAACTGTGTTCGTCACGAATGCCAAAACGCCAGCGCCCGTCTTATCGATTCGCCATTGTCCGAACCGAATGAATTTGACGTAGTCGTCCTGCAGCCACTTTGGATTCCTCTCGCCTAGTGGCTTGCCCCGAACGTGGTGGTAGTCGTCGAGCAACTGTCCAATGAACGTTGGGACGGTGGCGACGAGATCGCTCTTCGCCGTGGCCCAGTCCCAACGCCCACCCATACGCCGGCGGTAGCGCTGGCCCTTCTTTACCTTCTCCTTACGGGTCGAAGGATTTGCTGACTCGCCGGAGTAGGGCGGATTACCGAGAACCACCATGATCGGCAGATCTCGCTTGAGCTGTCCGGCCGCGTTCGCTTCGTCCGAAATAAACGCGCCCATCAATAGATCTGACCGCTGGGCCGCCTCTTCCAATGTGTTCGTTAGGAACACTCCTAGTCTCTCGTGACTCGCGAAGTCATATGCCCACGCCGCGCGACTGGCCTCTGGCAGGTCGAGTGCCGCAAGCTGCATTCCCAACTTCAAATGAGCCACGGCGTATAGGGCCATCAGCAACTCGAACCCGTTGATGCGCGGCAATAGGTGATCTCGAACATACCCCGACCACTTTCCGGCGTTCGCGGCCATCCCTTCTCGGATCAGATCGATCACCGCGTACAGAAAAGTGCCTGTTCCGCACGCCGGGTCGAGCACAAGTACGCGGTGTGACGGGCTAATCCCGTCCTCAATCGCAGCGGGCATTCGCGCGGTATCCGCCAGACCTCCCGAGGCGAAGCGCGTTCTCAATAGATCATCGATTGAACGGACGATGTATGCGACCACAGGCTCGGGCGTAAAGTAAACGCCTCTGAGTTCGCGCAGTTCCGGGTCGTAAACGCGAAGGAAGGTTTCGTAAAAGTGGACCACAGGATCAAGCTGCCGTGTACGTTTACCGAAGTCCGCCAAGACCGCGTGCATATCCGTATTCGCGAGAAGCTGAACCAGATCGTCAACAAACCCGGCGTAGGGTTCGTCGTCGAGCGCCACGCCGGTAATGGCACCAAAGAACCGCCGCAAAAAGGGATTCGTCTTCGGGATCTCTGTCGCGGCATCTTGCCGGCGAAACCGCGCCGGCTTGTCGTGGTTGACCCTCGCGGCGAAGAGCCCGTACGTAAGAGTCTGCGCGAACATATCGGCGAATTGCTCTTTGGGGAGTGCTGGCAATAGCACCTCAACGAACGCGCGATACATGTCTTTCAGGGTGTCCGATTCCTGTTCCGTCGCGAAAGCCGTCATGACGAGATCCCGAATCAGGTGTGCGATTCGCGCCATCCGGTCAGCGAGATCACGCGGGTTGCTTACCGGAGGGGGGTCGTACGACAGGAATCCTTGTAGCTGCCCAAGTAAGGCCTCCGAGCTAAGCGTATCGACGCGAACGGTGTCGCGTACCAAACTTCCGAAATTGGTTGTCGTGCGGAGCCGCCCGTCGACATACCACCTGAACTCGAGCGAGTTCGTGAAGAGGAGGTTCTGGATGCCAGCACGATAACGCTTCAACTGTTTGCCGTTTTCGGTTGCCGGTCGAGCGCGCTCGCTATCGCGATGAATCGCCAGCAGTTGCACCGCTGGATCTTTAGCCTCCACGTAACCGACCGTCTGGGCGCTGCCGCCTGTCCCACGGAGAATCGCGAAATCGGGCGCGCCGCACGCAACCCTCTTTGGTTCGTTTACGGCAATCACGCCCTTCACGACTGACTGGAATAAAGCCTTGAGTGCTGGCCTAAAGCTAGACTCCGTGGCTTGTCGAGTTTTGACTTCCGCCTCAAGGCTAAGCTTGTAATCGCTGAACGCGCGTTCTCTGGGCACTGTCAGAGCGCCATCGTCTCGCGCTGCTCGCCCCACACCCCGCGCAGCCGAGCGCATATCTCCCCCAACGTCACGTATTGCTCCACCGCCTCGATCAGCACCGGCATCATGTTGTCTTCGCCGCGCGCCGTCTCCTCGAGCCGCCGCAGAGCCGCCTCGACGCGCCCGCCGTCGCGGCCGGCGCGCAGCCGAGCCAGCTGCTCCTTCCGGCGATCGCCCACCGTCACGTCGTGCTGATGCAGCCCCGTCGCCGGCGGCTCCTCGTCGACGAATTCGTTCACCCCGACCACGATCTTCCGGCGCGTCTCGATGTCCCGCTGGATGCGGAAGGCGTTCTCGTGAATCTCCTGCGCCTGGAAGCCGCGCTCGACCGCCGCCAGCGCCCCACCCATCTCGTCGATGCGCCGCACGTAGTCGGTCGCGTCGGCCTCGACCTCGTCCGTCAGGTGCTCGATGTACCACGAGCCCGCCACCGGGTCGATCGTGTCGCCGACGCCCGTCTCGTACGCCAGGATCTGCTGCGTGCGCAGCGCCAGCTCGGCCGCGTGCTGGCTCGGCAGCGACAGCGCCTCGTCGTAGCTGTTCGTGTGCAGCGACTGCGTCCCGCCCAGCACCGCCGACATCCCCTGCAGCGCCGTCCGCACGAGGTTGTTCACCGGCTGCTGCGCCGTCAGCGTCGCCCCGCCCGTCTGTGTGTGGAAGCGCATCTTCATCGAGTCGGCCTTCTGCGCGCCGAACCGCTCCTTCACCACGCGCGCCCACAGCCGCCGCGCCGCCCGGAACTTCGCGATCTCCTCCAGGAAGTTCCCGTGGCACGCGAAGAAAAACGCCAACCGCGGCGCGAAGTCATCGATCTTCAGCCCGCGGTCCAATGCCGCCTGCGTGTACTGGATCGCGTCGGCGATGGTGAAGCCGACTTCCTGCGCCGCCGTGCAGCCGGCCTCGCGCATGTGGTAGCCGCTGATGCTGATCGTGTTCCACTGCGGCAGGCCCTCGTTGCACCACGCGAAGACGTCCGTGATCAGCCGCAGCGACGGCCGCGGCGGGAAGATGTACGTCCCCCGCGCGATGTATTCCTTCAGGATGTCGTTCTGCGTCGTGCCGCCGACCTTCGCCAGGTCCGCCCCCTGCTTCTTTGCGACCGCCACATACAGCGCCAGCAGGATCGAAGCCGTCGCATTGATCGTCATCGAAGTCGTCACGGACTCCAGCGGGATGTCGCGGAAGAGCGTCTCCATGTCGTCGATGGAGCAGATCGACACGCCGACCTTGCCGACCTCGCCCTCCGCCATCAGGTCGTCGGGGTCGTAGCCGATCTGCGTCGGCAGGTCGAAGGCCACCGAGATGCCCGTCTGCCCCTGCGACAGCAGGTACTTGTACCGCCGGTTCGATTCCTCGGCGTCCGAGAAGCCCGCGTACTGGCGCATCGTCCAGAAGCGCCCGCGATACATCGTCGGCTGCACCCCGCGCGTGTACGGAAACTCGCCCGGCAGCCCGAGGTCGCGCCTGTACTCCGCGCCGGCCCCGTCCGCCGGCGTGTACAGCGCCTTCACCGGCCGCCCCGACGACGTCTCGAACGGCACCTCTCGTTCGGCGTTCTGCCTCCGTGGAGCCTCATCTGCCATAACGGAAGTCTAATCGATGGTGGTTAGCGTCGTACTCCCAAGGAATCTGGCACAGATCATTTTGGTCGGCCGCGCCGCAACGAATCATGCGATGTCGATGTCGAGGCGGCAGTGGTCGCTCGGACCCCACTCCTCGACCGAATTCAGAGCCCGTGCTCGCACCAGCTCGGCCAGACCATTCGAGGCGAACACAAAGTCGAGTTGTCGGGTCGCCGTGGCTGGAGTCTGGCGATTCGTGTGGTACGTGGGAACGTTGTCGCTCTCGACCGGTAGCTCGTCGGGCCACGGATCCGCGCGCCGGCCCATTGGGAACTGCGGTCCGACGAACAACATTCCCAACGCGGACATCCGGTCGAACACTGTCGCGTAGCGGGACGCCCAATATGGGCTGCCGTGCTCGCCGTAACCGCGAAGGATATTGAGATCGCCTGCTGCCACAATACGGTGCCCGGATGGCTTTCCGACGAGCGCTGACAGATCGGAAATTAGGCGGTGAACGGACGCATCCGCGTATATCCAACCGCTCTCTACGCCACTATGTGGGCTTTCCCAAAGACCGTACATGGAGCACACGATGAAAGGCTCGCCGGATGAGGGAGTCACTCTCGCGGCGGCAAGAGTCCCGGCACGGCTCACCGACAGGTCGGTCGCCTGAGCCTCCTCGAATGACTTCGGGACGAATCGTTCAAGTTCAATCCCCTTGGAGAGCTTGACGACGGCTGTGCGCCAACGTCGCGCTGTCCCCGCGGTCCGCCAAGGCTCGGGATCTACGTCGAGCCTTTCTGCTACGTGGGCAGGAGGCTCAGCCGCCTCCTGTAAGAGAGCGATGTCGGCGTCGCAGTCGAGCAAGAGGCGCCACGCATCGGCGCGGTGATTAATGTTCCAGGAGATCACCCTCACCGAGGAAGTGGGCGCGAGCGACGTCTCGAACGGCACGTCGCGCTCGGCGTTCTGCTTTCGTGGAGCCTCATCTGCCATAACGGAAGTCTAACCCGAAGGCCGGCCAATCGCGCGATGCGCAGACGATGCTAAGTGAAGTCCCATTCGTCCCCGTCACTCCGCCCGCCGAGGTCAACAGCGCCATGCACGACCGCTAGTATCGTAACGGAGTCCCCGTCGATGACAGTACATCAGACGGTAATTCTGAAACAGCACCTCCCGGACCGACTCGGAGCCTATCTCTGGCACAACGCGCCCGAGTCGAGGGAACCCGCGAACGCGCTCAGCGCGACGACGATGCGCCGGACAAACAATAAAGCGTAGGCGGGAGATGTGCGCCGCATGTATTCCGCGATGTCATCGAGATCGCCAACTGCCGCTACTGACCGGGTGAGCTCAGCCACTTGTCCAGCCGCTTCAAGGCATCTCCGTGGCTCATGACATGGCCCCGCTCCACGTCAGCCAGCCGCCCAGCGATCAGCAGTTTCAGTTGCAACTCAGCGACGATCGTCTCGCTCGACACCTCGTCGGGGAGGCGACGAATCAGTTCAATCGCGTCTTCCTTGGGTGTAACCAACCGAACCTCCTCCTGTGATAGCCTCGACGAATGCCAACATTGGTAATCCAACCCGGCTCGGTCCAAGCGCTGTCAGAGCACCGGGCCCGGTCATCATGATACGGCTTCGTCACCACGCCTCGCCGAATCATGCGGGGAAGCACACCGCTCGGCTGCCCCGGGAAGCAGACGGCTACACTGGCGTAGGGCGCGAAGGCTCGCAGAGTCGATGGAGAACATGAAAGCATTCGCCATCACCCCCGGCGTACCCAGCAGCGGACGGCTGCGCGACGCCCCTGAGCCGCTGCGCTCTGCCACTCAGACACTCGTCGAAGTGATCGCCGTCGGCGTCGACGGGACGGATCGCGAGCTGTTGTCAGGCGCCTATGGCGAGGCGCCGCCAGGCGAGGATTATCTGATCACCGGTCACGAGTCACTCGGCCGCGTCGTCACCGCGTCGGACGGATCGTTGCGAGAAGGACAGCTCGTTGTCGCGATCGTCCGCCGCCCGGATCCCGTGCCGTGTGCGAACTGCGCCGCGGGCGAGTGGGACATGTGCCTCAACGGACGCTACACCGAACGCGGCATCAAGGGCGCGCACGGCTTTCTCGCGGAGCGCTACGTCGAGGAGCCGCGCTACCTCGTCGCGTTGCCCGATGCCCTGCTCGGCGTCGGCATGCTGCTCGAGCCGCTGAGCATCGTCGAGAAGGCCATCGAGCAGATCGATCGGATCCAGTCCCGGCTCCTCTGGACGCCGCGCCGTGCCCTCGTCCTCGGAGCTGGTACGATAGGCACCTTCGCGGTGCTGCTGCTTCGTCTGCGCGGGCTTGAGGTCATGCTCTACAGCCGTGGCGAAGGCGGGCGCGGCCGCGAGCTGGCAGAGCAGGCAGGCGCGGCCTTCTGCCGCGCAGACAGCACAAAGCTCGACCATTCGTTCGCCGAGCAGGCCGGCGGGATCGACATCGTGATCGAGGCGAGCGGCTACAGCCCGCTGGCATTCGAGGCGATCGACGTCGTGGGACCAAACGGCATCGTTTGTCTCACCGGCGTCAGCGCCGGCAGCCGGTCGCTGACGATCGATGCGGCGCACCTGAACCTCGAGATGGTGCTAAGCAATCGCCTCGTCTTCGGCACGGTCAACGCCAACCGGCGGCACTTCGAAAACGGTGTCGCGCACCTGCAGACGATCGCAAGCGGATGGCCCGGCCTGCTCGAACGCATGATCACCCGGCGCGTGCCCCTCGCGCAGCTTGATCAGGCAGCGCTCGACCATCCGGAGGACCTGAAGGTCGTCGTCGACGTGAGCCCCGGAGCGTAGAGCCGCCGAACACGCCGATCAGCCGATTCGGCCTTTCATCCATCAGCTTGCGCGCCCTCTTTCGTTGTCGTAGCAGCCCACGGGCGTCACACGGGCCCGCCGCGCGGCGCCAGTCGCCGTGCTCCGACACCAGCCCACCCATTTCGACGAACTCCGCGCCCACTTGCCTATCGGCGTGATCGCGCAGTTGTTCTCCCGGCACCTCCCAATTGGTCCGGGGCCTCAACTGCTCGCTGCCTCATCTCGGGCTCGAACTCATCGGTGGACGTTGCGGCCTCCTGTTATGAGTGTGACGACGTGAGATCGCGCAGATCTCTGGTTGTTGCGCAACGACCCTAACGTTTGCCGGTGATGGCCTTCCTGATCTTATTGACCTTCACGCCGGCGCCGCCCACCGCCGACCGTGCCTTACCCTCAGCCACATCGACGCGGCCGGATGCCTTCATTCGGTCGTTGCCGGTGACCTGTCCGATCGTCTCTTTTGCTTTGCCCTTGATCTTCTCCGCCTGTCCCTTCTTCTTTGTCATCCCTGCAGACATACCTTCACCTCCAGTGCATTCTCTTCTCGCGTGCCGCGCTTACTCTGCGCGGCATCAACGCTTCCTACTTCTGAGAGGCGCGGTCGTTAAGGCACGGACGCGCAGTCGACTGCCCATACGAGTCGCTCCGGCAGTATCGCGGACTCCAGTTGCGTTACCGAGAGCACCTGCGCGGCGAGGTTGTATCCGTCGACCGCATTGATGCAGTCAAGCACGAGGAATGCCAGCACATCGTCTCGACGTCTTGCCTCGGCGGCGTCGAGGTTGATGCCCACCGCGCCAGGCAGGCGACTTGTCGCCGCCTTGAACTCGCTGAGTCCGGCCGCGTACCCCTGGACCGCCGCGCGCCGCCGGTACACAATGCTGCTCTGTACCTTCAAGCTCTCCTGCCGGGCTGTCGTCACCGCCGAGGCGCTTCGCGTCTGACGCTGACCGCCATTGAACACCGCCGCGTTGACCGCGTGGACCACGAAGGCGCTGGCGACGACTGAGAGACCGACCAGAACCAGACCGATGATCACCGCAAGACCGAGGGCCGCAGGCCGGCCGTAGGCGGGCGCGCCCGCCTGCCAGACATGCAGGCCGATCCCGGCTGGCGCAACAGGTGCTTGAGCGGATTCAGACGTCAAGCTGACTCGTTCCCTCTCGCCGTTCGCGAATCATGGACTCGGCGTCGCGCCGCATATATGCATCGAAGCGTTCCGGCAATGGGTCGGCCATTCCGTGGAGAGGATGACTCGCCCAGGCTTCGCCTACTCGCGCCTGAGCACCATCGCGCTGCCGATGGCCGAGAGCCCGAGCGCAACGAGAGCCAGAATGAGCAACGACACTCCGGTGTCGGCGGCGCCGCCGGC
>JALYKW010000074.1 GCA_030774575.1 Chloroflexota bacterium
AGTCACCAGTCACCAGTCACCAGTCACCAGTCACCAGTCACCAGTCACCAGTCACCAGTCACCACCAGAGGGGCTCCAGCATGGACGAGCACGATCGCAACGAACAGACGCTGAGCCAGTCGGACGAGGCCGCGGCGAAGCAGCGCGTCCCCGGCGTATTCGACATCGCGTTTCTGTCCAACATCGACAACGTGACGGAATTGCTGCTCATCCGGCATGGCCAGCAGGAATACGACATGAACAGCCCGGTGTCGGAGCTCCTGGACCCGCCGCTCAGCGCCCTGGGCCGCACGCAGGCGCGCCTCGTCGGCGAGGCCCTGTCGACCAGCCGGATCGATATCGTCTACGCCAGCCCCTTGCAGCGCGCGCTGCACACCGCCATCGAAATCGCCCGGCATCACCGCCTCGAGCCCATCGTCCTCGATGATCTGCGCGAGGTCGGCGTCTTCCGCGACATCCCGCCGGACCGCACCCCGCTCGAATACATCGGACGGCAGGTCCTGGCCGGCGTTCGCCAGCGGATGATCGAAGAGAAAAGCTGGGACGTCTACCCGTACACCGAACCGAGCCATGAGTTCAACAAGCGCGTGATCAACGCCATCGAGGGGATCATCGCCACGCATCCCGGTCAGCGGGTCGCCATCGCCTGTCACGGCGGCGTCATCAATGCCTACACGGGACACATCATCGGTTCGAAGTACGATATGTACTTCCGTCCCGCCCACACGTCGATTAACATCGTCGCCGCGGGCGAAGGGCGCCGGGCTCTCTACCGCCTCAACGACGTGCACCATCTCATGACCGCGGAAGGCGCCTTCCACAGCATCTGAGGCGCGTGTGCCCAGCAGTGCCATGCCGGTGCCGGTCCTCCAGCACGGCCCGCGGAATTGAACTCATGTCGTCCCTGCTGAAATCGGGAATCGGGCTCCACTGGACGCTAGGCGATGCGAATTGACCTCGCCCGATGCTCGTGCGACTCATGATCGGAGCCACTGGCGCGGTAGCCACTAACAACTCCGCAACGGATACTACCTACTGACGACCGCCGACCAGCGACCAGCGACCACCAACCACCAACGACCGACCGGCGACCAGCGACCACCGACCAACAGGAGGTGCACCAATGAGCGACATGACCGGAAAGACCGTGATGGTAACAGGCGCCAGCCTGGGCATCGGCAAGGAGACCGCAGCCGCCCTCGCTGGCATGGGCGCGCGCGTCGTGATCGTCTGCCGAGACCGCGCCCGCGGCGAGGCAGCCCGTGCCGAGATCGCCCGCCAGTCCGGTAATCCGGGCGTAGAGCTGATGCTTGCCGACTTCAGTTCACTCGCCCAGGTCCGCGAACTCGCCGCGGCGTTCAAACAGCAGCATCCGCAACTGCACGTGCTGGTCAATAACGCGGGCGCCTACAACGCCCACCGCACCACGACCACAGACGGATTCGAGACGACGTTCGGCGTCAATCACCTCGGCTACTTCCTCCTCACCGACCTGCTGCTCGACGTGCTGAAAGCCAGCACACCGGCGCGCATCGTCAACGTCAGCTCCGGCGCGCACCGCGGCGGCCATATCAATTTCGATGATCTCCAGGGCGAGAAGGGCTACAGCGGCAGGAAGGCCTACGGACAGTCGAAGCTCGCCAACGTCCTCTTCACCTACGAACTAGCACGGCGACTCGAGGGCACGGGCGTTACCGCAAACGCCGTCCACCCCGGCGTCGTCCGCACCGGTTTCGGCAAGAACAACCCGGGCGTCTTGGGCACGGCATTTGGCATCTTCCAGATCATCGGTCGCCCGTTCTACCTCTCGCCCGCCGACGGCGCAGCGACATCGATCTATCTCGCGTCGTCGCCCGAGGTCGAAGGCGTCACCGGCAAGTATTTCGTGAAGTGCAACGCCGTCTCCTCCAACGCCGAGTCCTACGACACCGACGTCGTGCGTCGCCTCTGGCAGGTCAGCGAAGAGCTGACGACGCCGGCGATGGCGCGCGCCAACTGACGCAGCCGATGACCTACTCCATCATCGCGAGAGATCCGGCGACCGGCGAGATGGGCTGCGCCGTGCAGTCCCACTTCTTCTCCGTCGGCCCGGTCGTGCCCTGGGCTGAATCCGGCGTCGGCATCGTCGCCAGGCAGGCGATGGCGCAGCCGTTGTACGGCCCGGCCAGCCTCGACCTGATGCGCCGCGGCATTGCCGCTCCCGATGCGCTCCGCGCGCTGCTCACCGTCGACCCGGGCGCCGAACAGCGCCAGGTCGCGATGATCGATGCCTCCGGCGCCGTCGCCGCACACACGAGCGCCCGCTGCATCGCGCACGCCGGCCACCGCACAGCCGATGGCGTTTCGGTGCAGGCGAACATGATGGAGCGAGACACCGTCCCCGACGCGATGCTGGCAGCATTCACGGCCGAAACCCGCCCGCTCGCCGAGCGGCTGCTCGCCGCGCTCGACGCCGCCGAGTCCGAGGGCGGCGACATCCGCGGCCGCCAATCGGCAGCGATGCTTATCGTCCGTGGCACCGGCACCGGACAGCCATGGTGGGTTGACAGGCCAGTCGACTTGCGGGTCGAAGATCACCCGCAGCCGCTCGTCGAACTGCGGCGGCTGCTCGTCCTCCGCCGCGCCTACGATTCCCACCAGGCCGGCAGCCGGCTCGTCATGTCACGCGATCGAGACGCCGGCATGGCACAGATGGATCGCGCCCGCGATCTCGCGCCCGATAACACCGAGATCATGTTCTGGCACGCCCTCATCGTCGCGCATCACGACGAAGCAGCGGCCCGCGCCCTCATCGCTCGCGCCTGCGCATCGGAGGCCCGCTGGGCTGAGCTGCTCCGCCGCCTTCCCGCCGCCGGCATCTTCCCCGACGACCCCGCCCTCATCGATCGCCTGCTGGCGTAGTCCTTCCGGGTCCGTCGCTGCTCCCGCACAAAGTCCCCTCTGGCTCAGTGGGAGAGGGGTGCCCGAACGGGCGGGGTGAGGGCCTACTGCTTGCCCGCGAGCGACGCCACGTGTTCCGCCAGGTGCTCCGCCGGCACGCCGAACAACTCCGCGATCGTCTGCGTCGTCCCGAAGTTCGTGACGCTCACGCCGAACTCATCGTCCCGCACGAGGTCCAGCAGCCGCAGCATCCGTGCGATGGCTGCGTCGTAGTCTTCGAGCACGCTGTTCCGGTCCGCCTTCCGCGACGCGAACTTCACCCGCAGTCCGTTCGCCCGAAACACCAGCGGCACCAGAAACGATGGCGGGTTGAGCGCTTTTCCCTTGCGCGCGCGCTCGATCTCGCCCGCGATGAAGTTGACGCTCGACGCCACGTGCCACGCGAGCGCCCCGCGCGTCCACCCGGGGTTGCTGCCGCTCGCCGCGCGCCACCCCTCGTCCGGTATCCCTGCAATCGCTTGCTGATACCTCGCCTGCGTAGCCTCCAGCCCCGCTCGTATCGATGCCCGGTCCGCCGCCCCCGCTTCCGTCTCCACTGTCTCGTTCATGTAAGCCACCTCATCTGTTCTCGCCGCTGCGCCATCCATGGCACATTCCGGCGGACTCGATGCTATGCTCACACCCCCGCGTACGTCAACTCCACACTCCATCATCCATCGACCCACCGTCAGAACCGACTACGAACTACCGACTACGAACTACCAACTCCCCCGTACCCCCGTGCCACCGGCCACACCTCCACCACCTCGTCCCCACGCACCGCATACAGCACGTCGTGCAGGTTGATCGTCGGGTCGATGTGCGACGGCCACAGCTCGATCCGGTCCCCCGGCCCGATCGTGCTCTCCGCCGGCAGCGAGATCGTCGCGTGTTCGTCGCTCAGGAACAGCACCTCCGCACCGGCGATGTCCTTCACCGTCGGGTTGCCGTGGTCGACCGCGATCGCCTTCAGCCCCGCATCCGCGGCGCACTGCTGCGGACGCGGCCGGCTCACCACCGTCGCCGCGATGCTCAACGCCTCCTCGAACGGCAGGTCCGGATACATGTACGCAGAGTCCATCAGCACGTACGTCCCCGCCTGCACCTCCTTGATGCCCTCCATCGCGCCCGTGATGTCGTACGTGCACGTCCCGCCGGCGCTCACGATGTCGCAGCGCAGCCCCGCCTGCCGCATCATCAGCACCGTCGAGAGCAACCGCTCCATCGACCGCGCCGCCTTCGCTTCGCGCTCAGCACGGTCGCGCTCGCCCATCACGTGCCCCTCGTAGCCCATCGCGCCGCGCAGCACCACGCCCGATGTCGCCTCCACCCGCTTCGCCAGCGCTACCGCCGGCTCGCCCGGAGCGATGCCGCAACGCGGCAGCCCGACGTTGACATCGATGAGCACACCGATCTCGACCCCCGCCGCCTGCGCCGCCCGCGCCAGGTCGTCGAGCGCGAAGTCTGAATCGACCGCGACGATGATGTCCGCCCGCGACGCCAGCCGCGCCACCCGGTCCGCCTTGCCGACGCCGACGACTTCGTTCGCGATCAGCACGTCGCGCGTCAGCCCCGCCTCCACCACCACCTCCGCCTCCCCGACCGTCGCGCAGGTGATGCCGCTGCACGAGCCCGCCGCCAGCTGCCGCCGCGCGATCTCCGGCGTCTTGTGCGCCTTGAAGTGCGGCCGCAGCTTGCACGTCCGCCCCGCGAAGTACGTGGCCATCCGCTCGATGTTCCGCGACATCGCATCCACATCGACGACCAACGCCGGCGTCGGAATCTCAGCTACCTTCACACCCATTCCTCCACGAATGTCGCAGCGTACTCGCTCCCGCCCCTCCAACATCCAACATCCAACATCTAACATCCAGTGGCTTCACCGACGCCCTCCCGCTACCCTCACAACATGGACCAGCAGCCCAAACGCCCCCGCCGCCGCCGCGGCGCCCGAGGTCGCCGCGGCGACCAGCCCGGCCCGCCCCCCGGCCCCGGCTCATCACCGCCCGACGACTCACCCGAGTCCGAGGCACCACCGACGCGACAGGACAACCGCCGCGCCTCGAACCCCCGCCCGGGCGCCCAGCGAGGCGACCGCCAGCGCACCCCCTCTCGCCACGGCGAGTCTTCGACCGGCCCGCCCCCCGGCCCCACCGGCGGTGGCGGCCGCATCCAGCGCGCCCCCGGCGCCGCAGACCGAAACCGCAACACCCGCTACGGTTCCCCCCAGCGACCACCGACCAGCGACCAGCGACCACGAGGCGGCCCTCCCCAGCGACCAGCGACCAGCGACCAGCGACGACCGATGGGTCCGCGTGTCTTCGAGACCCCAGTCCCACAAGACGAGCTCTCGGTCGAGCTGGGCGCAGCCTTCAAGGAGTCCCAGAAGGCCGTCCGCGAAGCGAAGAAAGTGCTGGCGAAGCGCAAAGCCGAATTCGACGACGAGCCCGCCTGGATGCTGGAGCAGCTCCAGACCGCCGAGCAGCAGTTCCAGTCCGCCGCCACCGCCTGGTCCGAACACCTGGAAAAAACCGGCCGCAAAGTCGTGCGCCGGTAGCGCTGCCGTCAGGGAGCCGAGCGCGCCTTCACCAGCTCCAGCACGCGCCACGTCTCAGCATCGACCGGGTGCCAGTCGTTGAAGGCGAGGCCGTCGTCCATACTGGCGATGCTCGTCAGCGCGTCGAAGCGCATGACGCCGCACTCCGGGTCCTTCCAGACGACCGGATAGCCCCAGCGTTCCTTGCGGCCCCAGTCGGCGGACGTCGCTTCCCACAGCGCGAAGAACCGCCCCACATACTTCGCGTCGCCCTTCATGAAGCGCTCGAAGACCGCGCCGAAGTACGGGGGCGGATCTTCGATGTTGCCGGGCGCCCAGTCATGCGCCTTGAATACCGCGAGGATCGTGCCGACGAATTCTTCCCAGTTCAGGCATCGGTCCGCGAAGCGCGGATCACTTGCGAGGCTCAGCAGGTTGCGCTCGACCGGATCGAGGAATTCGCGCGTGAGGTCGACGCCCCACAACCGCTGCGCCGCCTGATTGGCGCTCACGACGCGAGCAAACTCGTCCGTGACAAACGCCGGCCACCCGTGGCGGTCGCATTCGGATTCGGCGGACTCCGTCGTGTGCCAAAACGGCGCCATGTCCGCGCCGTCGGAACGGGCATCCGCCACGAAGCCCGCGCCCTCCAGGATCGCGCGCCGCTCCGCATGCTCCAGCTGTAGCCCATCGAGGATCGCTGTCAGGTGCTCGCGCCTCGGCGACCGCTGCCCGCGCTCGTACCCGCGAATCGCGTCGACAGAGAGATCCGACAACTCGCCGAGGCGCTGTTGCGTCAAACCGAGCCGCTTCCGCACCTCGCGGAGTTGGGCGCGCCACGCGTCGGACAAGTGCTTGCTCCTCAACCCAAACACCGGCGGTGGGTACCGTCGCAAGGTGTGGGCGGATTGTACGCCGTTGGCGCGCGTTCACGGAATGAGAAAACTCGTACAAAATGTACTGCTATTGAACTTGAAGCTTACGCGCGAGCAGAGCAGAATGCGCCACAAGCGTGAACGTCTGGCCCCGCCGCATACCGTTTTGGGACAGGGGGAGTCACCGTGCATCGGATCATCATCGCAGTCATGGGCGCTCCGGTGCTCGCCGGGCTACTGCTCGGCGCCGTTTTGACATGGAGCAATGCCGCCCCCGGTCGCGCCGACGCGGCGGAGGGGAGTACCGGTGCGGACGCGATCAGCGCCGGCGGGTATCACACGTGCGCGCTGAAGGACGGCGCCGTCAAGTGCTGGGGGGACAACGCCTTCGGCCAGCTCGGCAACGGTACAACGACGGCCAGCAGCGTGCCGGTCGCGGTCAGCGGCCTGGCGAGTGGGGTCTCGGCGATCACCGCTGGCGGCTTCGGGCACACGTGCGCGCTGAAAGACGGTGGAGTCACGTGCTGGGGTTGGAACGGTTATGGCCAGCTCGGCGACGGCACGACGACGGAGAGCCACGTTCCGGTTGGCGTGAGCGGCCTGGGAAGCGGCGTCACAGCGCTCAGTGCGGGCGCGGAACACACATGCGCGCTGAAGGACGGCGGCGTCTGGTGCTGGGGATACAACTTGAACGGCCAACTCGGCAACGGCACAACGACGGATAGCCATGTCCCGGTCGCGGTGAGCGGCCTGGGGAGCGGTGCCTCAGCGCTCACCGCGGGCTATTACCACACGTGCGCGCTGAAGGACGGTGGCGCCAAGTGCTGGGGTAAGAACGTCAACGGCCAGCTCGGTAACGGCACAACGACGGACACCAGCGTGCCGGTCGCGGTGAGCGGCTTGGCGAGCGGTGTCTCGGCGATCAGCGCCGGCTACGTAGACACGTGCGCGCTGAAGGACGGCGGCGGCAAGTGCTGGGGGTCCAACGCCTTCGGCGCCCTCGGCAACGGCACGACGACGGACAGCAGCGTGCCGGTCGCGGTGAGCGGCCTGGGGAGCGGCGTCACCGCCATCAGCACCGGCTACTTCTACACGTGCGCCCTGAAAGACGGCGGCGTCGGGTGCTGGGGGTACAACATCGCCGGCCAGCTCGGCAACGGCACGACGACGGATAGCCACGTCCCGGTCTCGGTGAGCGGTCTGGGGAGCGGCGTCTCGGCGATCAACACCGGTGAGATTCACGCGTGCGCCCTGAAGGACGGCGGCGTCAAGTGCTGGGGGTTCAACGGCTACGGCCAGCTTGGCAACGGCATGACAACGAACAGTAGTGTGCCGGTCGCGGTGAGCGGCCTGGCGAGCGGCGTCTCGGCGATCAGCGCCGGCGAGCGCCACACGTGCGCGCTGAAAGACGGCGGCGTCAAGTGCTGGGGGCGGAATAGCAACGGCCAGCTCGGGAACGGCACGACGACGGACAGCAGCGTGCCGGTCGCGGTGAGCGGCCTGGGGAGCGGCGTCTCTGCGATCAGCGCGGGTGCGCTTCACACGTGCGCGCTGAAAGACGGCGGCGTCTGGTGTTGGGGCTGGAACGCCTACGGCCAGCTCGGCAACGGCACGACGACGGACAGCAGCGTCCCGGTGGCGGTGAGCGGCCTGGCGAGCGGCGTCTCGGCGATCAGCGCCGGATCCCACACGTGCGCGCTGAAGGACGGCGGCGTCCGGTGCTGGGGGTTCAACTCCGACGGCGAGCTCGGCAACGGCACGACGACGGGGCCTGAGGTGTGCGGCGGGTTCGCATGCAGTACTGCGCCGGTCGCAGTCATCGGCCTGGGGAGCAGCGTCGCTGCGATCAGCGTCGGTGGGTCCCACACGTGCGCGCTGAAGGACGGCGGCGTCGCGTGCTGGGGGTACAACGGCTCCGGCCAGCTTGGCAACGGCACGACGACGGGCAGCAGCGTGCCGGTGGCGGTGAGCGGCCTGGGGAGCGGCGTTTCGGCGATCAGCGCCGGGGTCCACACGTGCGCGCTGAAGGACGGCGGCGTCCAGTGCTGGGGCCCCAACGGCTTCGGCCAGCTCGGCAGCGGCACGACGACGGACAGCGGCGTGCCGGTCGCGGTGAGCGGCCTGGGGAGCGGCGTCTCGGCGATCAGCGCCGGCGGGTATCACACGTGCGCGCTCAAGGACGGAGGCGTGAAGTGCTGGGGGCTCAACTTCTACGGCGAGTTGGGCAACGGCACGACGACGAACAGCAGCGTGCCGGTCGGGGTGAGCGGCCTGGGGAGTGGCATCTCGTCGATCAGCGGCGGCGGGTACCACACGTGCGCGCTCAAGGACGGAGGCGTGAAGTGCTGGGGGTGGAACTCCAACGGCCAGCTCGGCAACGGCACGACGACGGACAGCAGCGTGCCGGTCGCGGTGGTCTTCACCTCCAGTGTCGGCGGCATCGGCGAAGCAATCGACCGAGCGACGCTGCCGTCGCGGACCGCTGCCACATCGGGCCACGACCGGATGGCATACGAACTCGCTGGCGTTGTCGGCCTAGTCGCAGTGGTCGCTGGTGCCGGAGCGTTATGGCGCCGGCGCAGGTCAGGTGACGGTTTGCCCCGGCACTGAGTTAACCACGATAACTTCAAGTCCACGCCCGCTCGTTGCTCTCCGCAGGGGGGTCTGGTAGCGTAGGCTCCCAACCGTTGCCGCATCGACGGTCGAAGACTCGCCCCGGCGAGGAGGTCCGCGTGATCTTCAACAGCCCCTGGCCCAGCCTCGAACCCTACGCCCCCATCACCGTCCCCGAGATCATCGAGGCCACCGTCCGCCGCCTGCCCGATAAGGTCGCGCTGATGACCGCCGGCGGCCCCGCCTACACCTTCGGCGACTTCTGGGCCGCGGCGCGGGGCATGGCGCGCGCCCTCCAGGACGAGGGCATCGAGAAGGGCGACATGGTCGCGCTCTACTCGCCCAACTCCGTCGAATACGCGGTCGTGCTGCACGGCGCGCTCATCGCCGGCGCCACCGTCACCACGCTGAACCCGCTCTACCGAGAGCGCGAGGTCGAGCACCAGCTCCACGACTCCGGCGCTAAGCTGGTCTTCGCGCTCGAAGCCGCCATGCCCGTCGTCGACGCCGTGAAGGCGCATCTGCCGGAGCTGAAGAGCGCGCGCACCCTCGAGAGCGTCTGGGACATGGTCCGCCGAGCCAACGGCGAGGACCCCAAGCCCGTCAGCATCGACGCGATGAAGGACATCGCCGTGCTGCCGTACTCCAGCGGCACGACGGGCCTGCCGAAGGGCGTGATGCTCAGCCATCAGAACCTGACGGCGAACATCCGCCAGACCATGGCGCTGCAGATGACCGGCGAAGACGCTGTGGTGCTGGACTTCCTGCCCTTCTATCACATCTACGGGATGATGGTGCTGCTCAACTGCGGCCTCGTCGCCGGCGCCACGCAGATCATTCTGCCGCGCTTCGAGCCGGAAGCCGCCATGGGCATCATCCAGGAGCATCGCGTCACCGACCTCTACGTCGTGCCGCCGGTCGCGCTCGCCTTCGTCAACCATCCGCGGCTCGCCGAGTTCGACCTCTCGTCGCTGCGCTTCCTCATGTCCGGCGCCGCGCCGCTGCCCGCCGAAGTCGGTCGCCAGGCCGCCGAAAAGCTGGGCTGCATCGTCATGCAGGGCTACGGCATGACGGAGTCCAGCCCGATCACCAACGTCAACCCGCTCGCCTCGCCGCGCGCCGGCACCGTCGGACCCGCCGTCGCCGACACCATCGAGAAGGTCGTCAGCCTCGAGACCGGCGCAGTGCTGCCGCCCGGCGAAATAGGCGAGCTGCTCGTCTACGGCCCCCAGGTCATGCAGGGCTACTGGAAGAACCCCGCGGCCTCACGCGAGACGCTGACCGAAGACGGCTGGCTCCGCACCGGCGACATCGTGTCCGCCGTCCAGGACGGCTACGTCACGATCCACGACCGCAAGAAAGAGATGATCAAGTACAAGGGCTATCAGGTCGCCCCGGCCGAGTTGGAGGCGCTGCTGATGGAGCATCCTGGCGTGCGCGACGCCGCCGTCATCCCGAAGGCCGATGTGGAAGCCGGCGAGGTGCCGAAGGCGTTCGTCGTCGCCCGCGAGCCCGGCCTCGACCTGAATGCAGTACTCGCATTCGTGGCCGACAAAGTCGCGCCCTACAAGAAGATCCGCTACATCGAGACGGTCGAAGCGATACCGAAGAATCCGTCGGGGAAGATCCTGCGCCGCCAGCTCATCGACCAGGAGCGCGAGCGCGACGCAGCGAAAGAGAAGGCATAGCCGAAGAGCGAGTCAAGTTCCGATCTTCAGTTACCTTGATTCCGGCGCGAACTAGATCGATCCTCGTAATGCCGCTCCCCTTCCCTCGAGGGAAAGGGCCGGGGGATAGGTTCCCCGGGCGCAGCAAGAGAAGGCGTAAGCAAGCCCTCGGGCGTTAGGTACACGGAGGTGCGAAATGGCTGACGACGTACTGATGCAGAAGCGCGACGACGGCGTCGCCGTGATCACACTGAACCGCCCGGATAGCCTGAACGCCATGGGCGGCAACCTGATGCCCATGCTCGCTCAGTTCCTCGCCGACGTTGCGGCCGACCGGCGCGTGCGCTGCGTCGTCCTCACCGGCGCCGGCCGCGCGTTCTGCGCCGGCGGCGACGTCAAGGGCATGGCCG
>JALYKW010000075.1 GCA_030774575.1 Chloroflexota bacterium
CCCTGGTGGTGCAAGCTCTGGGAGGCCGACGCAGCTACCGCGAAGGCACGGCAGGCCACGTAGCGAACGATCGGGCGAACATGTCTCGACTTCCCACACTTCTCTCTTGGAGCAGCGGCAAAGACAGCGCGTGGTCGCTCCACGTCCTAAGGCAGAACGACGAAGTAGAGGTCATCGGCCTGCTAACCACCGTCAACGAGCTGTACGATCGCGTGGCGATGCACGCGGTTCGGCGCGAACTGCTGGAGGCGCAGGCCGAGTCTACTGGCCTGCCACTCTGGCCACTGCCGATCCCGAGCCCGTGCTCGAACGAGGAGTACGAGGCACGGATGCGGCGCATGGTTCAACGCGCGGTGTCGGAAGGCATCCAAGCCGTCGCATTCGGCGACCTGTTCCTCGCGGACATCCGCGCCTACCGCGAGCAGAGCCTCGTTGGAAGCGGACTTCAGCCGTTGTTTCCGCTCTGGCAGGAACCTACCGATCAGCTCGCGCGCACAATGCTCGCTGCGGGCGTCCGGGCGCATATCACCTGCGTCGACCCGAAACAGATCTCCGGTACGTTCGCCGGCCGTGCTTGGGACGCGCCGTTGCTGGCTGAGTTGCCTCCCTCCGCTGACCCGTGCGGCGAGCGAGGAGAGTTCCATACGTTTGTTTCAGATGGTCCGATGTTTCATCACCCGATTCCGGTGACCGTCGGTGAGGTCGTCGAGCGTGAGGGTTTCGTCTTCGCCGATCTGTTTCACTCTACGGCGCCGCGGAACGCTGTCTCTCCATCGCTGCCACCATGACAACATCGTCACGGGGTCCCAAGGTCGGGAGATTCTACGCCGCGACACGCGATGCGAAGGATTAGGTTTGACGGGAAACAACCCTTTCGTAACGAGTCGAGCACCTGAATGGCTGTAATACTTGTCGTAGACGAAGCGAGCAATGGGAAGTTCATCTGGTTGATAGCTCACGACGGAGGTTCTCACGGCGTCCAAAAGCCAGCGGCACACACAGCGAAAAGCCCAGATTCCTGTTGTCTCCACCTCCAGGACTCGTAAGAGCAAGCTGTCCGGGAGCATCATCGCGATAAGCTCGGCGGCCATCGTCTCCGTATACGCTCTCGGGCGCACCAACACGAGCGCGGTGTCTGACCAGCTCAACGTCGACGCACCTGCCGCCGTCTCGGCCGCTCCATCGAACAACAGCGGCTCGGCGGTTGCTGCGCCAACGACCACCTACAACGACGGTTCCTACATCGGCAATGGCAACAGCCGGCACGGCGGCATGCAGGTTACCGTGGTGATCAAAGGCGGCAGGATCACGTCGGCCAACGTGACGTCCTGCGGCACGCGCTACCCCTGCTCCGACGTCGATGCGCTGATCCGCGCCGCCGTCTCCAAGCAGAGCGTTCCCGCGAACCACGTGTCCGGCGCCACCGACAGCTCGCAGGCTTACAGGCAGGCTTTGACGAGCGCGCTCAAGCAGGCGAAGGCCTAGGCTTCTCCGATGATGAAGGAACTGACCCGCGGCTACGTGCAGACCCGCGTGTTCATGGATACGCCGGTCGTCATCGAGCTCTCTGCGCCAGGACACGACGACGGAGACTTGGCAGAACGCACAGAGCGCGCGTTTGGCTGGTTCGCGGAAGTCGAACGTCGCTGCAGCCGCTTTGACGAAACGAGCGAGCTTCGAGCCCTGTGCCGGCGTGTCGGTGAAGCGATGAGCGTCTCGACGCTCCTGTTTAGCGCTTTGAACCTCTCCGTGCGGATAGCTGATCTCACCGGCGGCGCGCTCGATCCAACGGTGGGCCACGCCATGGAGCAGTCAGGCTTCAACACGAACTACCTGACAGGCAAACAAGTGCCGTCACGCCTGCCTAAGGGCTCGTCCGGTACCTACCGAGACATCGTCCTCGATGACGACTCGCACTCGGTCACGCTGCTCCGCCCCATGTCGCTCGATCTCGGTGCCGTCGCGAAAGGGTTAGCCATCGACTTGGCAGCCGAGGAGTTCAGCGGGCTCCCCGGTTTCGCGATCAACGCCGGCGGCGATGTCCTCGCCCGCGGCCTCAACCCGGACGGCGAGCCCTGGCGCATTGGCATCCGTCACCCTCGCCGCCATGGCGAGTTACTCACTTCTTTGCGTATCACGAACGCTGCGGTCTGCACGTCCGGAGACTACGAGCGTCCCCAGGCGGGAGGTGACGGACACCACATCCTTAATCCGATCAACGGCGAAGCGGCCCGCTCGGCGGTGAGTGTCACAGTCGTCGCACCGACCGCCCTGGCAGCGGACGCACTGTCGACGGCTGCCTTCGTCCTCGGACCGGAAGCCAGCATTGACCTGCTGAACAGCCAAGGTGTCGACGGCTTGATCGTCGGCCCTGACCTCACTGTGGTGGCCACAGCCGGTATGGAGCGATATCGATCATGATGAGTGTCCCATCGGCGACGCTGCCTTGGACGCGCCCTCTACTCCGATTCGCGCGTACGCCAAAAGGCCTCTTGCTGCTCATCTTCATTGGGCTAACCGCCCTTGCATCGCTCAACGTCGGCGCCGACGTAGTCGCCACGAAGGTCACGGTCGCCGCAACAACCGCCGCCGCCATCGATGTGCCGCTCACCTACGTCCGCCGTCGCACTTGGATACTGCCGGACGGCGCCGTACTCACCGGCATGATCGTCGCGTTTGTGCTCAGACCAGAAGAGCCCTGGCTGGTCCTCGTCGGTACCGTGGCAGCGGCGATTCTGATCAAGCACGCCCTGCGCACTCACTGGTCCAACATTCTTAACCCCGCAGCCTTCGCGCTCGTCGTCTCGGCCATCTTCTTGAATGCCGGGCAAAGCTGGTGGGGCGCCTTGCCAGACCTCGGCATTATTGGTGCGGTGCTCGTTCTCGCCGCCGGTGCGTTCATCGCCGAGCGCCTAAACAAGTTGCCCATGATCCTGGCTTTCTTCGGCGCCTACTTCACCATGTTCACCATTGCTAGCTTCTTCCGGTCATCCGCTGTTGCGGAGACCTTTGTGACACCTGACCTGCAAGCCGCGCTCTTCTTTGCCTTCTTCATGCTGGACGACCCGCCAACGAGCCCCGTTCGTCATGAAGACCAGGTGGTCTTTGGCATTACCGTTGCAGCCATTGCCTACTTCATCTATATGCGGTTCGGCGGCGTGTATTATCTGCCGGCCGGCTTGCTCGCTGGTAACCTCTGGGAGTCGGGCCGGCGTCTTGTATTCAGCCGCATGCGCACTCGCGAAGCCACTACGGCTAGAGTGCAGGGAAGCCGTCGGCTCGCGAGCGGTGTGGGCTTGGCGGTCTTGGCCGTGCCGCTCATGTTCGCGTCCGGGATTTACGCCACCGGCGGGACGTCTGCGGACAGCTCGCCCGTGTCAGCGGTAATCGCACCATCGCCAACCGCCGGGGCCGCACCCGGGAGCGTGCCTTCTGTGGCGCCGGGCACGCCGGGCACGCCAAATCCGTATCCATTCGAGCCGACGTTCGACAGCGACTTCACGGGTACGTACACCCAAGCGCAAGATGCGACAAGCGCCCATCTTGTGCTGGATGGCCTCGCGAAAGGTGACTTCTCGCTCGGTGTGCATGTCGAGTTGCTCCAACTGAGCGTCGTGCCGACACCCGACGCCGAGAGCATAGAGACGGCACCAGACGACGAAGCGGTCGAGGCACGGCCCCAGGTGACGACGACGATCAATAAGGCGCAACTACTTGACCCCGCGTCCAAAGGCCTGCTGTGCGACGGCAAGCTGACGGCGTTGGCTGGAGGGACCATGCGTTTTGGCTGCGACGGAGCGGCAGCGTACCTGGGTATACACATGCAGATCGCGGGTCAGCCGAATGCGGCTGCAGACGGCACGTTCAGTGGCACGCTCAGCGGCACGATGCAGCGCACGAGTTGAACAGCGGTTGCCTGAACGGCTCCGTTTTCCCAAAGGCGGCAGGCGGTATGACACCGTTCATTCGACGTCCGACCTTCAAACTTGCGGAGCGGCACCGTCAAGGTGGGGCAATACTTCCGAAGCACCTGGGCCGGCCATGCAGGCGATACTGAAGCACGGCCCTCGCCTGCAGGTTCACGGTCCCATGAGGTGAAGTCATGAAGCGCCGCGGTTCCTTCGTCATGGTCGCAGTCGTCAGCGCACTCCTCGGAGGGGCCAGCGTCATCGCCGTCAACCATGCGCGTCATAGCTCGAACCCCACGGCTTCAAACCTCCCGGCGGCGGACGCACGTTCTAGCGTCCTTCAACCGGCAAACGGCGAGACCCTCATTGCGGCATCGTCAGTTGCCGCGAACGACTTCTCTGCGCTATACGCGGCCGTTCGACCATCGATCGTGGAGATCACGACTGTCGGCCAGAGCGGCCGGCGCTTCTCTCAGCAGACGACTGGGCAGGGGTCCGGCGTCGTGCTCGACACGGACGGACACATCCTCACTAACTACCATGTGGTCCGAGGCGCTCAGACGGTTACGATCACCTTCGCCGACAAGTCCACAGCCAGCGCTGATGTAGTGGGAACCGACCCGACCGACGACCTTGCTGTCGTCAAGACCGATGCAAACCAGAGTGAGCTGCATCCGGCGACGCTTGGTGATTCGGGTGGATTGAAGGTGGGCAACTTCGTGGCGGCTGTCGGCAATCCGTTTGGGCTCGAAGGTTCGTTTACGACCGGCGTGGTCAGCGGCCTCGGCCGGACCCTCGCGGGCGGCCGAGGTCAGGCCGATCAGCAGGGCCTCGTTCAGACGGACGCGGCCGTAAACGAAGGCAGCTCGGGCGGTGGACTCTTCGATGCCCAAGGCGAAGTTGTCGGCATCAACAGCGCCCTCGAGAACCCGGATGCGAGCACGTTCGCCGGCGTGGCGTACGCTGTCCCGATCAACACCGCAAAGCAGCACATGCAGCAACTGCTCGGCAATTGACGGTCGACGCGCTCTCCCCTGCAGATAACCCGTCATGGGTGATTCAAGGCGAGGCTACCGAGATGGCGGCACCGATTCGGCGCTCGCCCCACAACTAGATCGCAACACATGCTGCGGTCGCCCGCCGGTATCGTTCGGCAGGAGACGCTATGCTCGCACCCTCTGGCGTTGGATTATCGACGCATTCTCACGTGCCTTCAGCCAAGCCTCACCATGCCTGAATACATCATCGAGGCACACGGACTCTTCAAGCGGTACGGCGCCACCGTCGCCGTGCAGAGCGTCGACATCGTCCTGGAACAAGGTGGGGTGTTCGGTGTGCTTGGTCCGAACGGGTCGGGCAAATCCACCACCGTCCGTATGCTTCTCGGTCTCGCCCGTCCGGACCAGGGCACAGTCAAACTCTTCGGGCAACCGCTCGGCCGTGACACCCCGAGTCTTTTAGGCCGCGTCGGTGCAGTCGTTGAAACGCCCGCGTTCGTGCCCTACCTGTCAGGACGTGACAACCTCAGGCTGCTGGACCGGTACACACCGGGCGCCGGCGAGGAGGCGATCGATCTGGTCTTGCGCCGCGTCCACCTCATCGAGGCCGCGGACCGACGCTTCAAGAACTACTCGCTGGGTATGAAACAGCGACTCGGCATCGCCGCCGCCATCCTCCACAGTCCCGAGCTGATCATACTCGATGAGCCGACCAATGGGCTTGATCCCCAGGGCACGCGCGAAGTACGCGAGCTCATTCCCGAATTGGCCGCCGAAGGACGCACTGTGGTGCTCTGCAGCCATCTGCTGCACGAAGTGGAGCAGGTCTGCGATCGCGTCGCCATCTTCCAGCGCGGGAGGATCATCGCGCAGGGCAGGACGAGCGAACTGGTCGGCAATCGGATCGAGTACGAGATCCGTCTCCCCGAAATCGATGCGGCCGAGCTCGCCCTGCGGTCCTCGCCCTGGGCCGATTCGACGCGCCGTGAGAACGGCGCGTTGCACATCTCCGGTGCCGGCATCGAAGGTCGCACCATAAACCGGTTCCTCGCGGAACGTGGCTTGTTCGCCGATGTGCTCCAGCCAGTGAGGCAAACCCTCGAGGAGGTCTTCTTCGAACTCGTGGATGACGGTGGACAACGATGAGTGATGCGCTTCGACTGGAGGCGCTCCGTCTGTGGCACGCGATTGACGCGGAGCTGTTCAAGGTCCTCCGGCGCCGGATGACCTACATCCTCCTGTTGGCCGTTAGTCTGCTGGTGTTGATCTCCTACGTGCTCCTGTGGTGGGGGATACGGGCTGGCCCGGGACATCGGCGAAATGCGCTCGCGGACTGGGTCGCCCTTAAGACGACCATGTCCTTCGTCCGAGTCACCCCGTATGGGCTGTCGCTCGAGCGGTTCTTTGCGACCATCGCTTGCGTGATCTTCGCAGGCAGCTTGATGGGCAACGAGTTCGACTGGCGCACCATCGGGCTCTTCAGCGCCAAAGGTGTCCGTCGCTGGCACTTCGTGGCAGCGAAAGCGGTGGTGAGCGTGCTGTTCACGGTCGCCCTCGTGACGGTCGGCTTCTTGGTCGCGATGGCGGCCAGTGCCTGGTTCTCACATCTGTACAGCCTCCCTTACGGAACGTTGGATCTCGCGCGACTCGGGGCGGCGGTCGCCAGCCTGGCGCGGACGGCGTTCGTCATCGTGCCGTTGGTCCTCCTCGCGCTCCTGTTCGGAACACTCTTGAGGTCGGCGGGACAGGCGGTCGGTGCAACACTCGGCATGTATCTGTTGGAGGGGATCTTCATCGCCATCCTCGACAGGACTCAGGGCTGGACGTCGCACATACCGGAAGCGCTGCTGAACTTCAACGGCGACTCGGTCATGCGGGCAAACGGAGCATTTAGTTCGGAGGGCGCCAGTCCGTTTATCTTCGGATCGGGCGACGCGCCGGTCTGGCGGGCGGCCCTCATCCTCCTCCTCTGGGCGCTGGGCGTCGTCGTGTTCGCGCTCTGGCAATTTCAACGCAGAGACATTCAGGAGTGATCTCGTCGCGCAGGCTCGAGGCGTCGGCAGCCTAATCGGACGGCGGTTGGACGCGCCAGCAGCCAACCGAACGTCGAGAGCAACATGGGGCGGAATAGGATTCGTAATCGCCAATGTCATGATCGCTGCATTCACGCGCCGGATGTATTCTTCGTTCCGGGCAATGTGAGGACCACCGCGTGCGCTTGCTGATCGTCTCCGACACGCTACCGCCTGATCCGAACGGCATCGGGTTGATCGCACTCCACACCGCCGAGATCTTGGCGAAGCGCGCGGACGTCCACGTGATCGGACCGGCTGGCGCGTGCCTTTCGCCAGCCGTGAGGTACACGCGAGCGAGCCGCCTCCCGATCGGCACGCCCGACCTGCACCTCCCGCGACCCTCGCTCCGCCTTGTCTCGGCAGCCGTGTCCGACGCCGACCAGGTGATTATTCACACGCTGGGACCCCTCGGATTGTGCGCGCTCTACTACGCGCGTCGGTACCGCAGGCACAGCACGCTCTTCGTTCACAACGACCATCGGGCATTGTTCCGGCACGGGCTGCCGCGTACGCCGGCGGCATTCATCATCGATTGGGCGGCGGCACGACTGGAGCGCTGGAGTACCAGAATCGCAACGCGCGTCGTTGCTCCGTGGCCGATTGCGCGCGACGACTGCGAAGTCCTGCGCCTTGATCCGCCGTGGTACCCAGCCACCCACGCGCCTGTGAACGGGAACGGCTACGTCACCATCGCGTACCACGGCCGCGTGTCGCGCGAAAAGGCGCTGGACGCAACGGTGCGCGCCATCCACACCGCGGATCCCGGGCATCAGCGGCTGCGGTTTCGGATCATCGGGGACGGCAGCCAGCTTCCGTCGACGCTCCGCCTTGCAAACGCACTAGGCGTCCCATTCGAGCACATACCCTGGTGCGACGATCCGCGGCGTGAGCTCGCCGGGGCACAGATCTACGTGATGGCGTCTCGCACGGAGACATTCTCTATGACGACGCTGGAGGCGATCGGCTGCGGACTGCCGCTGATCGCCCGTAGCGTCGGCCAGATCCCAAGCTATGTGAAGCATGACGTCAACGGGCTCTTGTTCGACGCCGACGACCAGCTCCCGGCCCTCATCACGGCGCTGGCGACAGACACCGATATGCGGACTCGCCTTGCCGAGCAGGCGTCGTCGTTGACGACGGACGAAAGCCTGTGGGATCAGTTCGCCGATGCATCATTCGCTCGGACGCCCTTCTGATGTCTGGGCCGATCATCTGGTCGGTGCACGACGTGACTCCGTCGTCACTCGAACGCGCCACGCACATCGTGGATCTGCTGATCACAGCTGGCGTGGCTGAACTGTCGATCCTCATTGTGCCCGACGGCACTTGGGCAGAGAGCCAATTGCTGACCCTGCGGGCGTGGCAGCGTGACGGCCACCTGCTCGCCGCTCACGGCTGGACGCATCGCGGCGGAACGCCCCGCGGCCCCTACCATCGGCTCCATAGCTTGCTGTTCTCGCGAGATGTGGCGGAGCATCTCGGCCGCTCCGCGCCCGAGTTGATCGAGATTGTGCGACAAGCCGAGCGTTGGTTTAGCGACGTCGGGTTAGCGCCGCCAACGCTCTACGTGCCACCCGCCTGGGCCCTGGGGGAGATGGCGCTCAGCGATTTCCAGGGAACCTCGTTTCGATGGGTCGAAACACTAAGTGGCATCCACGAGACGTCGACGTTGCGATCGCACCGATTGCCCATTATCGGCTTCGAAGCAGATACTTGGCTGCGCGCCTGGGCCCTGCGGTTGTCCAACCGCGCTAATTTTGGTCTGGGGCACGTGCTACGGAGACCTATCCGCGTGGCGATTCATCCGAACGACTTCAACCTGGCGCTCTCCTCGCAACTCCTTGGATTGCTGAATTCCGGACGCCCAACTCTCTCGCCTGCGGGTCTTCAGTAGCTGCGACGCGGCAGACACGATCAGGCAATGGTGACGCCACGCGCTTCGTCGGGGCGACGCCAGTAAGTTGACGGGCTGCGGGAGGCAGCGCGCCGCGGCCCGCCGTGGCGGCAGACCTCCCGTGGCATTGTCCTGCGCGCGGCATTAACATTGGTTCACCACCCGCCACGGCAGGCGCTTGTAACTCGGAGCTAACGATGCCCGCAAGGATTGAAGCGTTCACAGGTCAGGACATCACCAACTCACGCACCGGCCAGCGCATGGTCTTTCGCACGACCGCGTCCGACTCAAACGGTGAGCTCCTCGCGATGGAATGCTGGAGCCCGCCCGACGGCCCCGGCATTCCACCTGAGCCCGTACATACGCATCCGAATCAGGAGAAGAGCATTCGGGTCATCGAAGGTGAACTCACCGTTCGCGTGAACGGCGAGGAGCGCATCCTTCGCGCCGGCGAGGAAGTGATCGTCCCGGCCGACGCAGTCCACAGCTTCTGGAACCCGAGCGGTGCCGAGGCGCACTACTGGTCGGAGTTCCGACCCGCTCTTCGCACGGCGGAGTTCTTCGTAACGCTTTTTGCGCTGGCCCGTGACGGCAAGCTCAACAAGGATGGCATGCCATCGATGCCGCAAATCATGAGCAGTGGCGAACGCTTTCAGCGTGAGATCATGGTTGTTAGTCCGCCGCCCTTGATCCAGAAAGTCAGCTTTGCCTTGTTGGGCCCTCTCATGCGTGCCTTCGGCTACCACCCCGAGCATGAATAGGACACCGCCGTGTAGCACGACATGTGAGATGTATTGGACGATGGTCTTGGCAGATGAGGCCGGCCTGGTCGGGTGACGGCGCACAGAGAGCACAATCGTGTCGCTAGCCCGGTGAGCGGTGCGCACCGGGGACCGGCGACGGCGTCGGTCCTTAGTTCGCGCCAGGCACGTTCCGCTCGCCAGCCGGGGCGGCCAGGCGATCCGCCAGGGCGAGGGCTGCGTCGCCGGAGAGCGACCGCCCCTCCGACCAGACGCGCTCGAACGCGTCTGCACCGAGGGCGGTGCGAAGTGATGCGATGCGTTCGTCCTGTCCCACGGCAAACTCTAGGCGGTCCGTCCGCTTGAGCATCACGTCCGTGCCGCCTCCAAGCGCATGCGATGCGCCGAACAGGCGGGCGGCTTCGGAAGAGTCACCCTCCGCGAGCGCCAATGCTCCAAAGGCCGCGAGGTCGAGCGCCACTTCCAGATCTCGATCCAGCGCGCGATGCATCGCTGTGCACTCGCAGAGCATGCGCCGCGCGCCGTGTGTATCTCCGTTGTGCAGCGCGACATACGCGAGATTGTGCAGCGCCGCCGCGATCAGCCGCTTGTGCGACAACCGGCGGGCGATCTCCAGTGCTTCTTCAAGCAGCGCGCGCGCCTTGGCGTAGTCCGACTGGCTCTCGGACACTTCTGCGTAGCGCACGAGCGCCTCGACGATGACGGTCTTGTTGTCGAGGTCACGTGCGATAGAGAGCGCCTCCTGGAATCGCTCAATGGCGTCCGCCGGATCGCTGGTGAACATGGCAAGCTCGCCGAGCCGCATCAGCGTATCGGCGACGTCCAACTTACTGCCGATCTCGCGCAGAACGGCGAGGCTTCCGTCGTAGAGCGACCGGGCCGCCGCATGATCGCCGGAGCGCGCGGCGATGAGTCCCAGATCCTTGAGCAGCAGGGCCTGGCTCCAGCCGTCGCCGGCTTCGCTGAACAGGCGAAGACCTTCTTCCCACGCGGGACGCGCCGACTCGAGCCCCGTTTGATCGGCTTGCGCGTGGCCGAGGAGGTGCAGCGCATCGGCGAGACCCCATCGATCGTTCGTTGACCGCAACAACTCCACGGCGCGAGTGGACAAAGAGACGGCTTCGTCAAGATTGCCCTGTGTTATCGCCCACCAGCCGAGTGAGCGGACGGCGCGGCCATGGAGTGCGGTTTCAGCGGCCTTTTCGGCGATCCGCGCGGCTTCCCGGGCGAGTGACGCCATCACGTCATGCGCGCCGGCTTCCGACGCCAAGTCTCCGCTCCAGCGCAGCGCTTCGGACCGTAGCAGAGGGCCGGCGGATTCGCCGGCGAGCGCGAGGCCGTGATCCAGCCACTGGCGCCCTTCAGCGAGATGGCTGTGGAGCAGCCAGAACGGCGCGAGCGCGACCGCGAGTCGAAGACCCTCGGTCCCCGCGCACTCGGCGAACCAGGCGAGGGCGGAGCGGAAATTATCGT
>JALYKW010000076.1 GCA_030774575.1 Chloroflexota bacterium
GTTTGGCGCGACGATCTGCCCAATGGAGGGAGTCACGGTGCCACCGGCCTTTGGAGTGACCGAGCCGCCGCCAGTCGTCGCGGTTGGCGCGCCACCGGAAGCAGCAGCGGTTGCCGTGCCGCCAGCAGCCGCGGTTGCCGTGCCGCCAGCAGTCGCGGTTGCCGTGCCTCCGGCAGCTGGCGTGCCGGTGGCGCCGGCGCCGTTAATCGTCACAGTGCAGGTCACCAGCGCGCCGCCAGCGTTTCCAGAACCATTGCACTGCTTGATCGTCGGCACCGCTGCCTTGCTGCTGGCCGGCGTCACGGTGCACTTAACGCGCTCTGTACCGCCGCCGCCGTTCCCGGAGCTGTCGCATTGCTGGATCGTCGCCGACGTGTTGTTTGGCGTCGAACTGGGGATGCACACCGTGGTCGGTTGCGTGCCGCCGCCCTGTCCGGAGCCGACGCACTGGCTAATGGTAACAGCGCCGCTGCTCCCGGGGGCGCCCGTCACGATCACGTCGCACCACACGGTTGCCCCGCCGCCGTTACCTGAACCGTTGCACTGGTCGATCGCCGTCACCGATTGCGTCGAAACTGTCGGACCAATACAGGTTAAGCCTGTGCCGGCCCCCGTACAAGACGTAACCGTGACGGTGGCGGTTGTCGCGCCGGTCATGGCGACCGTGACGGTGCAACGCACCGTCCTGCCCCCTTGGTTGTCGACACCGTCGCACTGGCTGACTGTCGAGGTTGCGGCGCGCGCGCCTGGGGCCGATGTGACCGCGAGCGCGACAATGCCCATCGCGATGATGCACGCAGTCACGCGCCGCCAGCCGATCAGAATCGCGACGTTACGGGGCACGGGGTGGAGTTGGGGCGTAATCAAACGGCTATCCTCACATTTTCTCGTTGTTGGTGCGTGGCTACGGCGGCGGCGATCATCCTGATAAAGATGCGAGCTCGACCGGATCATCATCGTCGCCACCCTAGCCGCTTCTTGTTCGCAGGTCCATCGCGCGGCGCTACGACAACGGATACTTCTGTGCGCCTGGCGGATGGCGATGGATCACCGATCCTCACCGTTCAGCCATCGATGTCATTGGTCGCGGACATCAGGCGTGGGCGCCCGAGGCGCTGGTCACGAGCCGGTAGCCGATCAGCAACACAATCGCGCCGACGATGGCGACGACAATCGTGCCGAGATCAAAGTGGCTTGTGCCGCTGCCTACTCCCAGCGCTGACGCGAGGAACCCACCGACGAATGCGCCTGCGATCCCCAGCAGGATGGTCAGGATGATGCCGCCCGGGCCGCCGCCCGGCGTGACCGCCTTCGCCACCACGCCCGCGATAAGCCCTACAACCAACCAAGCCAGGATGCCCATGATGTACCTCCGACTATTGTCCCTGCCTATGTTCCCTGCGATCCGCGACGCGTCGTTGCTTTGCTGCGATGTGGGGGCGGCATGCTCCGTCGACTGCATCGAGGCTGTCGCGGAGCTTGGGGAGCTAAGCCGCCACAGCCCCGGCATCGACAGCGGGGGCATGCCCCGAAACCACGTAAGTCACTCCCGGTCGTGCGCACCCCCGGTCAACCGCGGTGCCAGCGCCGCGAAAAGCATGGCAATCAGCGCGAAGACTAGGAGATAGACGCCCATCGCCAGGAGCGTAGATATCTCGACGACCCCCTTGTCCCACGTACGGTTGCTGAAGACACTGGCGAATGGGCGCACGAAGGGCCACGACACGTCGTCGATGAACCCGCCAAAGCCAGTGCTCACGTTGGCACCGAAGGCGAGGAGCAGGAAGCGAATGGCCAGTAACCCCTCGAGCGCGGTCAGCATCACGACCATAACGGCGCGGAGCCGTTCCGGGAGCGTCTCCAGGTAGCCACCGCTCCGTTCGCCGGCGGCCACTCGTGGCGCCGCTACGGCATCGACAGGGGCTCCCGCGCCGGCTTGCCGCGTCCGGACAGTTTCGACTTCCCTCTCGACGACCCCGCCGCCGCTCGAGGCATCGGCCTCTGTCTGTGGTGGTGTTCTCGCTTGCACGTTAACCTCCTCCGATTCTCATCACTCCGTCCCTCCGGGACGTTTCGATGACAGAGTCCTATCCTGGTTCGCAACCACGTTCTCTCGCGCGGTTGGCCACTACGACTACAGACCACGCGCGCTGGTCCGACGGAACTCCTCGACATTCAGGACGCCCCGGTGCTTCAAGTAGATCAGCAACGCGCGGGCATGCACGATTGGGGCGTCGCGTACGGATGCATGCGCGTTTTGCGTCAGCGTGCTCCTGCCGCTGGATTCTCCGCCAAGGTTAGCCACGGCCTCGAGGCCATCTCGGCGTGCAACCGGTTCGTATGGACTTCTCGCGTTCGCTTGCACGCTGCAACCTCTTTTGGCGTCCTTGCAGGACATCTGGATTCTTGTACTGGCACCCGTTTGTCCCCCCGTCGGCCTGAGCGGGCGGGCCAGCGGAGGATTCTGCTCCGTGGTTTGACGCACGGATACTTCTATGCGCCGCGCGCGCCGGGATGGATCACTGGTCGGGCGCTCTATTTCCCTGTCGCATGCGACAGGAAGCGGTCGCGTGTCAACGCGCTGCCGGCGGCATCACTTGACGAGTGATTGATCCTTCTTGCCCCACTCAGACGGATAGAGGTACCTGAAACGCGGCCGCGCAGGCCCTAATCATCCAGGAGGCATCATGTTCATTGGTAGCGGACTGCTGTTCTTAATATTGCTCATCGTCGTGGTCGTGCTGGTTATGCGAAGGGCGTAATCGTCAGGAGCTGGTCATCCCTTCCACGACGCTCCGGCCGGCCGAAATGCCACAGCGAGCTGCGTCGGCGTCGAAGCGAAATTTCATATCGGCAGAGAGGCTGCGGAGGCGAACTAATGGCCGCGATCCTCGAGAAGCTCCCGGATGTCCATGTCGGACGGCTCGACCTCACGGACGTGGCGAAGCAGACCGTCAAAGAGCTGAGCGACGACGACGTGTCCGGTCTCGCGGCGGAGATGGCCTATCACTCCATCTTGGCGATCTTTCCGTTTCTGCTCTTCCTGGCCGGGCTGACATCGATCATCGAGCCGCTGTTTGGCGTGGGGAACCTGACGGACCGGATCGTCGAGAAGGCGAGCCACGTGATGCCGGACGACGCGACGTCGCTGTTGCGCTCGTTTACGTCGGAGGTCGTGCACTCGCAGGGGTGGGGCGCGATCATCTTCGGGCTTATCGGATCGCTCTGGGCTTCGTCCGCGACGGTGGGCGTAGCGATGAAGGCGCTCAACCGCGCCTACGACGTGAAGGAGGACCGCGGCTTCGTGAGGCGGAAGCTTGTGGCGGTCGCGCTCACGGTCGGATTCTCGCTCTTCCTGATCGCGGCGACGATCCTGATCGCAACGGGATCGATCATGGCGGGCGGCATCGGTCACGCGCTGGGGTGGCGTTCGGAGTTCGTGCTGCTATGGAACTGGCTGACGCTGCCGGCTGCGCTGGCGCTGGTGATCTGCGCCGTCGCGATGCTGTACTGGCTGGCGCCGAACACAAAGCACGAGTTCAGGTGGGTGACGCCGGGCGCGCTGGTGTTCGCGGTGGGGTGGGTCGTCGCGTCGCTGCTGCTCGCGCTCTACATCTCGAAGCTGGGATCGTACAACCGCACGTACGGCTCGCTGGGAGCGGTGATCATCCTGCTGGTGTGGCTGTACTGGACGAACATGCTACTGCTGGTCGGCGGCGAGCTGAACGCCGTGCTGGCGAAGCGGCAAGATCCGGAGTACCGGCGCGAGCAGGGGTCGCGCCCGACGGACGCCGGCTCGAAGGCGCAGCCGTAGCGGGCGAGCTCAACCGCAGCCCGACATCGAACGTCCGGGCGTAGCCGCGCCTTGCTTCGTGAGTCGAGGAGCGACTGGGCTGCCGCCGCCCGCCAGATGCCGTCTTCGTGTGGTGTGTCCGGACCTGGACTTTTGCGTCCCGTGGCGACCGACGCGATGGTCCCATGGACAATCCGCGCCGTGGCCTGCGATCCGTCCGCACGCAGGCCGAGGTCATCGTCGTCCGCTGTAGGCTGTCGGGACAGTCAATTGTAAAGAGGAGGAGAGCATGCGATTCCACGGAGGGCGCGGCGTCGCGCAGGCAGGCAGGCCGAACACCGGCGGCGTAGTAGATGGGATGCCAGCGAACGTAGCGAGGAATATCGAGGAGATCGTTCGACTCGAGGGGCGGGATCGACGCGCGATGGGCCCGAGCGATCACTTCGCGGACCTCATCACGCGGTTCAGCGGAAGCATATTGTTCGTGTGGCTCCATATTACCTGGTTCGGCGCCTGGATCGCGCTCAACCTCGCCGGCGTGCTGACCTTCGATGACTTTCCGTTTGGCTTCTTGACGATGATTGTGTCGTTGGAAGCGATCTTTCTATCGACATTTGTGCTGATCAGCCAGAATCGCCAGGCGCTGCAATCCGACCGCCGGGCGAAAGTCGACCTCCAGGTGAATATGATCTCCGAACAGGAGATCACCAAGCTTGTGTCGCTTGTCGCCGAGATGCACAAGTTCCTCGGGCTACGCGACAAACATGACCCGGAACTCGCGCAGATGCAGAAGGACACCCACGTCGGAAATCTCGCCGATGCCGTCGACGAGGCGGAAGCGGGAACCGATGCCGCGAAAGGTCCGCGAAGCGCTGCCGATACCGAACACTAGCAGGGGAGCCGGCCGCGGCTAAGGGACGGGGCCTGGGCCTGGGACCCTCGTACGTCCTGCGCTCCGCCGGACTGAAGGCTACCGACAACCATCGCATTTGTCCCTTACCGCCCCATGCTCAGTGTGTTAGCCAGATGTAAGCCTCGAGATCCATGCGCCGCGGGCACGGCGGCAGTGGACCATCGCTCGGCCGTTTGCATTCCCTGTCCCAATTGGAAGGGGATTGCCTATCAGCTGGACCGCTGGGCATCGACCGTAGCCGCAGCATCGCTTGACAAGTGATCCTTCTTGCCCGGACGGACGGATAGAGGAATGGGCGCGTGGGTGCGCAGACCTAATCATCCAAGGAGGCGTTATGTATATCGGTGGCGGTCTGATCTTCTTGATCTTGCTCATCGTCGTGATCGTGCTTCTCATGCGAAGGGCGTAATCGTCGGCCACCAGACCTCATGGCGTCGCTTCCGCGACGCTCTGGCCGGCCGAAATGCTACGACCAATTGCACGGCGCGGAAGCAGTGTCCATATCTACAGGGAGAAGGACGCATGACATTTACGCTTCTCGACGAACAGGGAGTTGAGCTCACCGAGGTCACGTCGCATCTCGGACGCTCCGACAGCCACATGCTCTTCGATGGGGCCACGCGGACTGATCTCCTGTTCCACTACTACTTCGACCGTGGCAGCCGGACGGTAACTGCTGTGATCGGCGCCGCAAAGTGGTCGGCGAGGCTGGGCACACGGTGGCAGATGGGAGCGCGACTCTGGTTTCTCCACGAGTTTCTTCTCATAGACGCATCCATCGAAGCTGCCGGACAGGCGGACTCCATCCCGGAGTCCTTACGGCGCACCGAAGACACCGGGCGTGCCGGGCTGGGAGCAAGCGCGGCGCTTGACCTTCCAGATCCTGCGCCTCGCGGCGCGCGACGGAGTGTCCCCGCTTGAAAGCGCCAGTCGCTATGCCTCCATCGAACACGCAGCGACGCCGAATTGCGAACCGTATCCTCTCCTCTCTCACGCCGGAGGAGTACGAGCGTATCCTCCCGGACCTGAGGGCGGTCCCGCTCAAGTTCCGCATCTCGCTCCATGAGCCCGGCGACAAAATGCCGTACGTCTACTTCCCCAACACCGGCGTGATCTCGGCGCTCACGGTGCTCGAAGATGGCACCGCGGTGGAGATCGCCACGATCGGCAACGAGGGGATGACCGATCTCTCGGTGTTTCTTGGTCTTGAGGAGTCCGACTCGCGGCTGCTGATCCAGGTCCCTGGCGTCGCGATGCGCATGGAAAGCGCACGCTTCCGTGAGCACGTCAAGCAGATCCCCTCTCTGCGGGCACTCCTCGGTTACTACGCCGTTGCGCTCTTTGCCCTCGTCGCGCAATCAGCGGCCTGCAATCGCATGCATCCGATGGTCGAACGGTGCGCGCGCTGGCTGCTGATGACCCACGACCGCGTGGACGCCGCCCAGTTCCCGATGACGCACGACTTCCTGTCCGAGATGCTCGGCGTCCGTCGGCCGAGCGTCTCCGTCGCCGCCAAGGCTCTTCAGGATGCCGGGCTGATCTCTTACCATCGCGGTAAGGTCACGGTCCGGGACCGCTTCGGGCTAGAGGCCGCCAGCTGCGAATGCTATCGCCTGATTCGGGAGCGTTTTGACCGGCTACCCGGTCGTAGCGATGCCGACTCGTACGGGCGGCGGCTCCTCTCGTCGGGTGAACACGCGTCCGCCTGACGAAGCAGGCCAGCCTCGGTGACCGCAATTGAGCACTCAATTGAGAGAGCCTGCGACCGTCTGACACCAGACCTTTCGCCTGTCTGCTTGCGTACCGACGGATAAGGGTGTATGGTCTGGAAGAAGACCAACGACCGCGTGCATCCTCGTACGGGTCCGAAGTCCGACAGAAGCCCGCATTGGTAGGGCATCTACCCAAGAGGCGTGCGCCTCCCTCTCGACTCTCAAGAAGCAAACTAGCCGACCCGGACCCGTCCACTTCTTGCCGACCGCTTCCGGCTTTGCCGGTCGTGGCCGGTGCGCGCTGAGGAAGTCCATATGACGACCGCAGCCATCGAGACCTTTCCCAAGCTACGCCGTCTCGGCGATGACACAGGCGACTACAGCTTGCGTCCCGCCATTCGCGCCGTCATGGATCCAACAATGCTGGCCGCCGCGTACGGCGAGCATTGTCGCAGCGCGTACAGCGTCGCGTATCGGATCCTCGGTGACGGACCAGCGGCGGAGGACGCCGTACAGGATGCATTTCTCAAGCTCTGGACCGGCACTGCTCAGTTCGATCCGTCACGGGGTTCGATGCGCGGACTGCTCATGACGATCGCGCGTCACACGTCGATCGATGTCATCCGGAAGCAGTCCAGGCGTCAGCAGACGGAGAGCCGGTACTGCGCTGACGCGACCTACGTGACTGATGGTCCGGAACACGCAACGGAACGTGCCGACGATGCTCGACGCGTCAGAGACGCGGTCGAGGCGCTCCCGGGAGAACAGCGGAGCGCGATCGAGATGGCGTACTTCGCTGGCCTGACCTGCCGTCAGATCGCGGTGGAGATGACCATCCCAATCGGCACGGTGAAGAGCCGCATGCGGCTCGGGATGGGAAAGCTGGCCGTAACACTGGGCAACGGAGCGCTGCGGACAACCCCCGATTACCCGTCGCGCTCGGCCGGCGGCACCGTCACCGCAGGCATGAAGACCCCCTGCGGGGTTCCCTCAGGATTCACCTTGCATCGGGGCCGGTCGTCAGTGAGCGGCCGCCGACGGACCGTGGGGCCGGCCCTGCAGCTCGTCGCGCAGTGAGCGGTACTGGCCCTCATCGATCTCGCCCGCCGCTAGAGAGCGCCAGCGACGCGCGCAGCTCCTCGCCGAGCCGCGTCCAGCCGGTCATACCGATGTCGCCGAACTGCCGCATCGCAGCGTCGAGCAGTGGCAGCGCGCGTTCGCGGTCGCCATCGGCGGGGCGACGGGCGTACATCAGCGCTTCGTCGTAGTCGACGATCGCCCGTAGCGGACGCGCGCCGTCTTCCTCGAGCACCCTCCGCGCGTCCGCAAACCAGCGGCTCGCCTCGTCGTATCGGCCTTGCAGCGCGCAGAGGCGGGCCAGCGCGGTGCGCCCGTCGCGCATGGGGTAGCGGAAGTCTGGGACGACGACCTTTTCCCGGAGGTTCCGCTCGATGACGTCGATCTGGTCCGTGCGCTCGAGGATCCACAGCGCCCAGGCGCAATCGCAGATGACCGACGGGAGATTTACTTCACCGGCCGGAGTGCGCTGAATCGCCGGCAGCGCCCGCGCGAGGGTCGCCAATGCCTCGTCTTCGCGCCCGGCCTGCGCGAAGATGCGCGCGGCGGCGGCGAGCACCCCGGCGCGCGCCCATCGGATGTCGGGCGCGTCTGCCTGCAACAGGGCTTCTACCATAGCTACGCTAGCCCTCAGTCCCCCTCCGTGAGCGATGCCCATCTCGGCCAAAGCGGCAACCAGCTGCTGCGCGTGCGCCGACGGCCCGGGCAGCCGCGCCGTCAGTGCAACGCCCTGATCGTAGGAAGCGCGCGCTTCCGCGAGCTCGCCCAGCACGTTCAGGCAGCGCGCGATGAACGCGAACAACGAGACCTGCTGGGCGATCCGTCCTTCGCGCTCGGCAGAGGTCATCGCGTCGCGGAACATGGTCAGTGCGCGACGCGCGTCGCCCAGAAAGAACAACGTCGCGAACGCCGGTTGCGTCATCGTGTTCGTGCACTTGATGATCTCATCACGAGACTCGTACAGCGCGATCGGCCGCTCGTCAGGGTTCAGGCCCCTCACCACGCGGAGCCACGTTTCAAACTCCGGCTCATCCACGGGAATGCCGACGCCGAGCGCGTCCGGATCGGTGGCGCTTCGCGCCAGGTAGTCCGATTGGAAGAGGTTCGCCCACACTCCGTCGCGCCGGTCGCCGATATAGCGCATGCCCTCTGTGCCGAGCCCTCGCCCTGCGAGTGTGTGGCCGGCACTAAGCGCCGCGTTCTTTGCGTCGTTCAGGTAGTCCGCTGCAGCGTCATTGCCCTCGGCCCCGGCGATCAGCGCCGCGGCGTCTGTCGCGGCGCGGACACCATCCTCCGGCTGCAGCGCCCACATCAGCGCGATGCTGAGGCGGGCGAGCAATCGCGGGCGGCGCCTATCGCCATCCGGCAGCAGTTCCAGCGACATCCGCAGGAACGCGACCTGCTCATCCCACGCCGCGGCCGCCTCCGCCTGGTCCGCGGCGGCAAGCGCATGCGGCACGCCGCGCTCGGCACCCGAGATAGCGGCGCTGCGGTGGTACTGATAGGCCAGTTCGGCCGCGTGATCCTTCGCTCGGTCGCCGTAGACGCGCTCCATCGCCTCGGCGATCTGCCGGTGCAGGCGCACCTGGCGCGAGGGGCTCAGCTCGCCGTACAGCGTGTGCCGGATCAGCGTGTGCGTGAAGTTGTAGGTATCAGCTTCGCCGGTCGAACGGAGGAGTTGCGCCTGCAACGCCTCGTCGATGGCGTCGAGAGCCGCCGGCTCGTCAAGGCCCGCGGCGGCGCCCGCCAGATCGATGTGGAACGGGCCGTTGAAGCCGGACGCGGCGGTCAAGAGCTTGTTGGCGTGCTCGGAGAGGCGCGACAGACGCCTTCCGATCACCTGGCGCACGCCCTCCGGGATGCCCATCTCCGCGATTGAGACGTTCGACGTCCAGCGGCCGTCTTGTTGAAAGATCTTGCCCTCATCCGTGAGATGGATGAGCACCTCGCGGATGAAGAACGGGTTGCCGTCAGTCTCGTCGCTGATGGCGTGCACGAACGCCTCCGGCACATCCTGCTCCGTGAGGCTCGTCAACATCGCCCCGATGTCGCCTTCGTCGAGCCCTTTGAGCGCGATGCGCTCGTACTCGACCTCCCGCCGCAACTGCGCCAGCGCGCCGGACAACGGGTGCTGGCGGTCCAGCTCGACATCGCGATAGGCGCCGAGCAGCAGGATGCGGTGCTTCGTGACGAACCGCGCGACGTGGCGAAGCATGGCGATCGTGCCCTTGTCCGCCCAGTGCAGGTCGTCGAGCACGAGCACCACCGGCACGCGCTGCGACGAGGCGATGAGGAACTGCGACACGGCATCGAGCAGGCGGAAGCGCTCCTCGTCCGGCTGGAGCGGCGCGGGCTCGGCGAAGTCGGGCAGGCGCTCACGCACCGACGGCGCGAGGCGGGCGATGGCGCCGGCGCCGTGGCCGAGGTCGGCCTGCAGGGCTTCGACGGCGGCTTCCTTCGCGTAGTTGTCGATCGCATCGGCGAACGGCGCGAATGGCGGCACCCACTCGCCCTCGAAGCAGGCGCCGAACAGCACGGCCGCGCCGTCGGTACGCGCGTGCTCGGTGAACTCTTCGATCATGCGCGACTTGCCGATGCCGGGCTCGCCGACGAGCATGACCAATCCGCCACGGCCCGTCCGCGCATCAGCGAGCTTCGCCTTGATGCGCGACAGTTCGCTCTCGCGGCCGACGAACGGCGTGCGGCTGAGCGCGAGGCCGGGTTGTTCTTTGTCGTAGGTCACTTCGCGTGTGGCGACCGGCGCGGTGAGGCCCTTGAGTTCGAGGTCACCCAGATCGCGGAATGAGAACGCCTGCCGCCCGGCAAGCAGTCCTTCGACGATGGCGCTGCAGAGGATCTGGCCCGGACCCGCGCGATCGCAAAGACGACGGGCGGTGACGACGGCGGTGCCGAAGTAGTCGCCCTCGGCGCGCAACGCGTCGCCAGCGTTAATGCCGACTCTGATCGTCACGCGCTCGCCGCTAACGGGGCGGCGCGATGCTTGCTGCATGGTGATCGCGCAGCGGACGGCATCGGCGGTGGACGGGAAGGCGACCATGAGGCCGTCGCCGAGCGACTTGACTTCTGCGCCGCCGTTGGCGGTGACGGCATCGCGCAGGAGCTGGTAGTGAGCTTTGAAGATGCGCTGCGCGTCCTCATCGCCAGCGCGCTGCATAAGCTCGGTGGAACCGACGAGGTCGGAGAAGAGGATGGTGGTGGTAGCGGCGCGTTCGGTGGTCATCGTGCCGCGATTGTAGCACCGGCGATCAGCTGAACTCTTGATTGACGGGGCATACGAGCCTACGCCCGTTGTTGCTATCGCCCCGCCGCTGCTCCACGAGACGAGCCGGCGCCCTCGGTCTCCTCTCCGCCATCACGCTCCGGCCGCAACAGCAGGACGGGCGCCCTCCCCTGCAACAAGCGCCCTGCCGTGCTTCCGAGCACGGCGCGGGCCAGCCCACCGCGGGCGTGCGTTGTCATCACGACGAGGTCTACCTGATTCTGTTCCTCGAATGTGAGAAGCGAGTCGGCGACGGCGCCACGGACGATGAATCCACTCACGTCCACGTTCGCCTTCACCGACGCCTCGCACTTCCGGATGTAGTCCTGGGCGTCCTTTTCGAGATCGCTGTCCAGCGACTGGACATACGTCATCGCGCCGGCGTAAGGGTACGTCTCAAACGCCCACTTGACGGTACGCACGAGGCTTAATTTCGCGCCGAACGCGGCCGCCAGGTCCGCTCCCGCGTCCAGTGCGATCTCCGAGAGAGGCGAACCGTCGAGCGGCACCATGATGTGCCGCAGCGCGGCGCGAGGCGCGGATGCTTCGAGTGATTTCGGCCCCACCACCAGAACGGGCACGCGGGATTCGTGCAGCAGCCGGCTCGTCGTCGACCCATAGAGCCAGCGGCCGAGCCCGGACCGCCCGTGGCTCGCCGCGACGATCATCCGCGCGTCGATCTCCTCGACCGCCTGGAGTATCGACTCGCACGGGTCGCCGCAACGCACGATGATCCGGATCTCGGGCTGCTTCAGTCGCTCGCGTATGCCGTTCAGGTACGTCTGGAAGTGATCTTGAGCGCGTTCCTCCATCTCCATACTGACGGCGGCAGGCGTTCCCGATCCGGGCTCCTCCCATACGGACATGAGCGCAAGGTGCGTCCGTTTCGCACCGGCCACCTCCGCGGCGATCGAGAGTGCGGCTTCGGCCAGCTCAGAACCATCGAGCGGCACGAGTATCGGACCGTGTTCGTTCATCGCGACCTCCTCGGTCAAGCCTAGGGCGTCTTCTTCCACGCGTCGGCGTCCAGTTGGCCCTTCTTGATGCCCTGCTTGGCCTCTACAGCTTATACGGACGCGATCCGAGACGGCATTCGGACGCCATTACGGTAGCAACGCGCTTGGCACTTGTTTCGACGCCCGTCATCCTGGCTGCGGACGATACTGTCGACCCGAACGACAGCGAGTGGCGTGCGCTTTACTACTCCGGTAGACGCCCGATAGCGGCAGCCCACACCATTACCGCCGCAGATGGCATCTGTGACGCGAACTGCGCGCCGTGCTTCCGGCAGGTGAATATCGCTGGCGCGTGGAATTGTTCGATGGCGACAAGCTGGTCAGCGAAGATGGTTCGATCGGATTGTTCTCGGATTATTCGTTCTTCACCGTAACTGATTGTTCCTCTGCACAGAGGCCTTGATCGGTTGGCTGGGTGGGTGTAGGACGGGGATCAGCGCTGGGTCGATGAGCGGTTCGATGCTGCGTGCGACGCGTACCGGGGGGTGCTGAGCGAGGGCGAGCGAGCCGAGTTCCGAGGGCTCATCGCCGGGGCACCGGGAACCGTCGCCGACATCCTCACCCAGACTGGGGTCGCAATCGAAGACTTCGTCCAGCACATCTGACCCGCACATCCTCGTCAACGCCCGCAAATCAGGGATTGCGCCGAGGTGATAGCGCCAGCCCCACGTGTACGAAGCCGCGACGCGGCCGAAATAGATTACAGACGGGCATAGCGCCGCTACACGCGCTGTTCGAGCCGCAACATCTGGCACAAGATCGCGGCGCTATACTCGATTCAATCTCGACGCGAGCACTCGAAGGAGAGCACGCATGGTACGGGCGACAGTACCGGGCACCGCAACTTCCGCATCCGCGAAACTCCACCGCCTGATGTACCGCGACATGCTGCGCTCACGTGAAGTGAGCGATCGCATGTTCGCGCTGAATCGCCAGGGACGCGCAGCGTTTGCGGTGACGGGCCAGGGACACGAGGCAGCGCAAGTCGGCTCGGCATACGCCATCAAGCGCGGCACGGACTGGGTGCTGCCGTACTACCGCGATGTCGGTGTGATGATCGCACTGGGCATGAATCCGCACGACATCCTGCTGGGGCTGTTCGCCAAGGCAGACGACCCGAGCTCCGGCGGCCGCCAGATGCCATGCCACTGGTCCTGGCCGGAGGCACGCGTCGTCACGCGGTCGAGCGTCATCGCAGCCAACCTTCCGCACGCAGCGGGGACCGCTTATGCGTCGAAGCTGCGCGGGCTGAAGGAAGTGTCGATCGTCTATTTCGGTGAAGGTGCAACGAGCGAGGGAGACTTCCACGAGGCAGTGAACTTTGCGGCGATCCACAAACTTCCCGTGGTGTTCTTCTGCGAGAACAACGGCTACGCGATCTCGGAATCGCAAGAGAAGCAGATGTCCGTGCTACACGTCGCCGACCGCGCCAAGGGCTACAACATCGATGGCCAGATGGTCGACGGGAATGATGTCGTCGCCGTGCACCAGACAGCCCATTGGGGCATCGAGGAGTGCCGCCGCGGGCATGGCCCGAAGCTGATCGAGGCGAAGACCTACCGGCTCGTGCCACACACGTCGTCGGACGACGACCGGCGCTATCGCACGCGTGCCGAACTCGATCAGTGGACCAAGCGCGACCCGATCGACCGTTTTCGCATCCGCCTGTTCGAAGAAGGCACACTGACCGAAGACGAAGACCGCGAGTGGCGCGCGGACGCGAAGCGCGAAGTCGCAGATGCGGTCAAGTCGGCGGAAGCCGCGCCTGATCCTATGCCGGAAGACGGACTGCGGTACGTATTCGGCACGCAGGAGCCTTCCTGATGCCGGAGACGACCTACATCGAAGCCATTCACGCGGCGCTGGTCGAAGAGATGGAGCGCCTGCCGAACATGATCGTGCTCGGCGAAGATATCCAGGAGGGCGGCGTCTTTCGCGTCACCGACGGCATGCTGGAGCGCTTTGGTCCGGACCGCGTACTCGACACGCCGCTAGCCGAGAGCAGCATCGCCGGCATTGCGATCGGGCTGGCGACGAACGGCTGCATCCCCGTGGCGGAGATGCAGTTCGCCGACTTCGCTTATCCCGCGTTCAACCAGATCATCAGCGAGGCGGCCAAATGGCGCTATCGCTCGAACAACGGCTGGGGCTGCCCGATCGTGATCCGCGCGCCCTCGGGCGGTGGCATTCGCGGCGCGCTCTATCACTCGCAGTCCATCGAGGCGATGCTCGCGCACGTGCCGGGGCTAAAGGTGGTCGCACCGGGCACGCCATACGACGCCAAGGGGCTGCTCAAGGCGGCGATCCGCGACCCGGATCCCGTGATCTATCTCGAGCACAAGAAGGCGTACCGGCTCTTGAAGGGCGAGGTCCCCGAGGAAGACTTCGTCGTGCCGATCGGCGAGGCGGCACTGAGGCGCGAGGGTGATGACATCACAGTCATCAGCTACGGACTGATGGCTCACGAATGCCTCGGTGCAGCGGAGGAACTGGCGGCTGACGGCATCGATGCAACAGTGCTTGATCTGCGCACGATCGCTCCTCTCGACCGCCAGGCGATCATCGATGCTGCGAAGCGCACCGGCAAGGTGCTGATCGTCCACGAGGACCACCTATCCGGCGGGATCGGCGGCGAAGTGGCGGCGATCATCGCTGAGCATGCGTTCGACTATCTCGATGCACCGATCAGGCGTCTCGCGGCGCCCGACGTGCCGGCGATGCCGTTCAGCGCGGTGCTCGAAGAATGGTACATGCCGTCGCGGGAGAAGATCGCCGCGGCGATGCGCGATCTGGCGGCGTATTAGGGAGGCGACGATGGCCAGCCTGAACATGCCCGATGTCGGTGAGTCTGTCACCGAAGGCACTGTGACGCGCTGGCTGAAGCAAGAGGGTGACGCCGTCGTGCTCGACGAGCCGATCGTCGAGATCGAGACCGAGAAGGTGACGGTGGAAGTGCCGTCGCCGTTCGAGGGGCGGCTGGTCAAGATCCTGGTGCAAGAGGGCGAGGTTGCGCCGGTGGGGGCGCCGCTCGCCGAATTCGAGACTTCCGATATGGTGGGCGCGGCGACTCCCGCCCCCAGCAACGGTGCGGCGGCGCCGCGGCGGGAGCCAGCGATCGACCAGAAGGCACAGAGTGGTACACCGCAGGCCGGCGCAAAGAGAGCCGAAAGCGGGGCGAAAAACCGGGCGGGTGTAGCAGACAGCAGTGAAGTGCTACCCGACTCGGCGGGCGGCGCTCAGCCGATGCAGCGGATGCGGCGGTACTCACCCGTCGTGCTGAAGCTCGCGGCAGAGCACGACATTCCGCTGGAGCTGGTGCAGGGGACCGGCATCGAGGGACGGGTGACGCGGCAGGACGTCATGCGCTACATCGAGAACCCTGTCGCCCACACCGTGCCGCCGTCGACCAGCGCGGGCGTAGTCGGCGTTTCTCAGCCTCAGGCGCCGTCGCCACCGCAGCAAGCATCTTCTACGCCCGACGGCGCAACGGCCGCGGCGCACTCTTCCGTACGCCCGGCGAGCCCCGCACCGCCGAGCGAAGCGGCGGACCAAAATGCCGGCGAACCCAGCCGACGCGAGGACGACGATCTGCAGCCGCTATCGGCAACGCGCCGGACGATTGCACAACGCATGCTCGACGCGCATCTCACCATACCGCCCGCGTGGATGGTGGTGGAGGCGGATGTCACCGAACTCGTGCGGCTGCGCGAATCCTCGAGGGAGGGGTTCCAAGTTTCGGAAGGCGTCCCCCTGACGTACCTGCCGTTTTTCGTCCAGGCGGTCGTGTCCGCGCTCAAGCAGCACCCCGCGATCAACGCCACCTACTTGGACACCGGAATCACACTGCACCACCGATACCACATCGGCATCGCAGTGGCGGCGGAGTCGGGGCTGATCGTGCCGGTCGTGCGCGACGCCGACCGCAAGTCGATCGCCGGACTGGCGCGCGACATCGACGAGCTCGCGACGAAGGCGCGCACACGCAGGCTGGGCATCGGCGACGTGCGCGGCGCCACGTTCACTATCGATAACACCGGCGCGTTTGGCTCTGTAATCTCGCAGCCGTTGATTCCACCCGGACAGGCGGCGATCATCACGACCGAGGCGATCCGGCGCGAGCTGCGGGTAGCCGCGGACGGAGCCTTCTCCGTGCGCTCCGTGATGAATCTCTGCACCAGCTTCGACCATCGTGCGCTCGACGGCGCGCAGGTCGGGCTATTCATGCGCGCGGTGAAAGAGAGCATCGAAGCCATCCGCGCCGACCAGGCGGTCCCCTGACGCTTCGGGATCGCAGATAGTCACGCAGTCTCTGCACGAGGTCGGCGCCGGCAAGCTGCACCCATCTCGTGCGCTAGACTCGCCTTATGGCGAAAGACTCGGTCGTGGTCGATGCGGACGGCGTACCCGTTACGGTGACAAACCCCGGCAAGCTGTTCTTCCCCGAGGCCGGCTACACGAAGCTCGATCTCGTGCAGTACTACCTGAGCGTCGCACCGGGTGCGCTCGTCGGCGTGCGTGGCCGGCCGATGGTGCTGAAGCGATTCATCAACGGCGCGACCGAGGAGGCGTTCTTCCAGAAGAGGGCGCCGGCGAATCTTCCGCCCGGAATGAAGACGGCGCATATCACATTTCCCAGCGGACGCACCGCAGACCTCGCCGTCTGCGACGATGCATCACACCTGGCGTGGGCGGCGAACCTCGGATGCATCGACCTCAATCCGTGGCCTGTGCGCGCGGACGACGTCGATCATCCGGATGAGTTGCGCGTGGACCTCGACCCGACACCGGAAGCGACATTCGCGCACGTGCGCGAGGTGGCGATGTGCGTACATGACGTGCTGAGCGATCTGGGCTACGCGAGCTTCCCGAAGACGTCGGGTTCGCGCGGCATCCATATCAACGTGCGACTGGAGGCGAAATGGGGCTTTTCCGACGTGCGCCGGGCTGCGCTTGCACTGGGGCGCGAGGTCGAGCGCCGCATCCCCGCGCTGGCGACTACGAAATGGTGGAAGGAAGAGCGCCACGGCGTATTCATCGACTACAACCAGAACGCACGTGACCGCACCGTGGCCTCGGCCTACTCGGTGCGTCCGCTACCGGATGCGCGCGTCTCCTGCCCGCTCGACTGGAACGAGGTACCAGACGTCGACGCGGCCGCCTTCACGATGAAGACGATTCCACAGCGGTTCGCCGAACGCGGCGATCCCGGCGCGGGCATAGACGATCGGAGCTTCTCCCTGGAGCCGCTGCTGGAGCTCGTCGCGCGGCAGGAACGGGAGGGGCAGGGCGACGCGCCGTGGCCCCCGCAGTTCCCGAAGGCCGAGGGCGAGCCGCCGCGCGTCCAGCCGAGCAAGCGCAAGAAGCGTTAGCCTGCGCAACCAGCATCAAGAGCGTTGTCGGTGTGACGCAGGTATCTGAACTTGCTTAGATCGACCTCACGTGCTCTGTCTGTCGCCGAAGATCTGCCGTAGTTCATACGGCGGCGTCGTGGCGATCTGGTCGAAGGTGCAATCCTTCGGCGGCTTGTCAGAGCGCCAGCGTCGGAACGTCGCTGCGTGGCGAAAGCGATCACCCTGCAGGTGGTCGAAGGTCACTTCGCAGACAAGCTCCGGGCGCAGGCGCATCCAGCTCATGTCTCGCCCACCGGTCCAGCGGCTCGGCCCGCCGGGTGTACGGCCTCCCCCGAAACTCTCGGATCCGTCGTCGCTGAGATACGGCTTGAGCGTTTCGACGAGCGCCTTCTTCTCAGCAGCCTTGAAGCTCGACGTATGGCCAACGTGGTGAAAGACGCCATCGGCGTTATATAACCCGAGCAGCAGCGACCCGACCGATCTTCCCTCTTCGCCCTTGTTCCAGCGGAAGCCGCCGACGACACAGTCGACCGTGCGCAGGTGCTTGATCTTGAGCATCGCGCGGATACCCGGCTGATACGGACCGTCGAGACGCTTTGCGACCACGCCGTCGAGACCGGCGCCTTCGAAGCGCTTGAACCAGTCGAGTGCCAGCTCACGGTTATCCGTCGCCGGAGTGAGAAACGCGGGCGCCGCCACTGACGCAAGCGCGGATGCGAGCGTGCTGCGGCGCTCCGAGAAAGGCGTCTCTCGCAGATCCCGCGCGCCGTCGGCGAGGAGGTCGAAGGCCACGAAGGACGAAGGCGTCTCCGCGGCAAGCTTGCGGACGCGTGATTCGGCGGGATGAATGCGCATCTGAAGCGCGTCGAAGTCGAGACCGTTGTCGCCGATGATCACCACCTCGCCGTCGAGCACGAGCGGGCCCGGAAGCACGCGCCCGAGCGACTCCCGCAATTCCGGGAAGTAGCGGGCGAGCGGCTTGAGATCGCGGCTCTGGATGTAAGTCTCGGCGCCGTCGTAGAAGACGATGGCGCGAAAGCCGTCCCATTTCGGCTCATAAAGCCAGCCGTCGCCCGCCGGGATCTCGTCGGCCAGGCGGGCGAGCATGGGTTCGATCGGCGGCGCCATCGGCAGCGGCATGATGGTGAGAGTAACGGATCTGGATGTCGGGCCGGGTGCTGAAGGATTGGGGGCCGATGTCGAACTGAGGGTTGTCAGTGGAGGTTGGCTCGCTAGCACGGGGCGCAGTGCACCGGACAACCGAAGGGGCGGCAATCTGGTGGCCGCAAAGCACCTATCCCAGGTTGTTGAGCGCGTCTATCAACTCGCGGATGCGTCCGAAGTTGGTCGTCGGGTACAGCGCCAGCCTGTGCATGTCGATACAATCGCCGTCTTTCGCCTCCGCGGGCGTCACGCCGACCGGCTCGATGCGGCCGTGGGCTAGCACATCGCGAAAGTCGGCGTTCAGCCGCGCCAGCGCCGTCCTGTCCGGGATCTGGCGCAGCCGAAGGATCAGGCGCTCGCCGACGTAGCGCGCGGAGTGATAGTTGGAGTAGAACCGCTCGATGGTGGCGACCGCCTCCTCGACCGAGTTCGCCAGCTCGATCAGCGAGAGATCTTCGGGCGATGCCAGCTGCCGTTCCACCAGGTGCACCCGCACGAAGGACATCCACTCGGTCCAGTACGTGCTGCCGGCGGGCTGCAGCAGCACCACCGGCCGGATCGCCGTCTTGCCGGTCTGCATCAGAGTCAACAGCTCGAATCCCTCGTCCAGCGTGCCGTAACCGCCCGGCAGCAGCACGAAGGCGTCGGATTCCTTCATGAAGGTGATCTTGCGCGTGAAGAAGTATTTGAAGTCGATCAGTTTCGGATCGCCCGCGATGAAGCCGTTGGCGCCCTGCTCGATCGGCAGTTTGATGCCGACGCCGAAGGACTGCTTCGCGCCCGCGCCCTCGTGCCCGGCCGCCATGATGCCCGGGCCGGCGCCCGTAATCACCATCCAGCCGCGCTCCGCCATCGCCCGCGAGAACTCGCGGGTAGCGGCGTATTCGGCGTGGTCCTCGGTCGTGCGAGCGGAGCCGAAGATGCTCACCTTACGTATCCCGCGATAAGGCGCAAAGACCCGAAACGCGCGCCCGAGTTCTCGCAGCGAGCGGCTGATCAGTTTCATCTCGCCGCGGTTCGCCGTGCGCCCTATCCGGAACGCCGTCTCGACGATGTCTTCGAGCAGGTCGGCGTCGGCCGCGCCGGTGCGCTCCACCACGGCACGGACCTGTTCGTCGAGATCGCGGTCGCCCGAGCCGGTGCGCCGCCGCACACGCTGCCGCGTCGGGCTCGTCCGCACGGAGCGCGGCTCCAGCGGCTCTACGCCCGGTACGACGTCGGCACTCACGTCCTTCTTGTCTTCCGCGATATCCACTAGCTCACATCTTGGCATACGGCCAGCGCCGCGCATTGCAGCCGGGCTGTGTTTTGTATCGACGGCGCAGCCGGTGCAAGGCGCTTTGGAGCGCTCCGTTTTCGTTATGTCTAACAAAATGAATCTGGCGGGGTATTTGTTTCGTAATTTCGCCTTTTTTGGCGGGTCGCAGCCGTGGGTGTAAAGAACCCCGACGGCGAAGCTGTCATCTGGCCGAATCCTCAAGGTCCAGAGGGCAGTTATCATTTGCGACGGGTGAACGGGGTTCGCCTCCATCAAGTGTGACCGGCCGCGATCCCGGTTGACGATTTGAGACGCTCATCCTGCCGGCTTACCTAACCTGTGCTGATCGCCCATAAGGTCGCCCTTGTACGAGGCGCTTGCTGGCTTGCCGAGTCTCTCAATAATGAGTTGGCAGATGAGCAGGTTCAACTGAAGCTCAAGATTCACCGCGCCAACGTTCGTGAGTTCGAGGGTGATGTTACCCCTCCCAGTTCGGAAGGATCGTGGGCGCGGTGTTATGTAGTGACAATCCGAACCGAGCCAGCGAACTCCGTCCTTCGACACGGGCGCAGATATCGCCCTGCAACCCGACGACTTCGTCTGTATAGACGAGAGCGAATGCGCCTTGTTCAAGTGTCCACTTGGTACCAGGCTGTTCCCGAAGATCGATTTCCCTCGTGGCGTACTGGAACCCAATCGTTCGCTTTGACCTTAGACAAGTCCACGGACACGCCTCTGCCCGGGTTAGGCTTGAAGTGGTGGACTATTGGGCCGAGGTGTAAGTTAATGGACACGCGCCCGACCTGGGTGAGGTCGGGTGGCGGACTGATCTTCAAGATCCCCGATTCAAGCGCTTCGAAGATCTCGACGTCCGAGAGGGCCATGAGTAGTCAGGCTACCTTGATTTCACTGACGTCATTGGGTCGAATTCGGATGCGCTGCGTACCATCGACTGGGATGGCAGGTAGTTCAGCGAGAAACCCCTCGCCAAACGGATCGTCCTGTGGAAGTCGAGCCACCAGAGTGATTCGGATCTGGCCTTTGCCAGGAATACCGCTTGTCACCTTGACGACATCTTCATCCCAGACGATAAAGGAGCGCTCTTGACCATCGATATGGACGCCAGTTGCCAACCCCTGTGGAGCAACGTTGGCTACCACGTCGCATTCGATCCAGCTTTGCCTGGGCTCGTCGAACCATCGTGGAACCGCCACCATATGCTAACCTCTCCTAACGATTAGTACAAGCGTTCGTGTTCCGGAGTATGCGCCTCCGTCAAGTGGTTGTCAACCCCCTTATGCTGCTGCCATCTGCGCCGATAGCGTCGCGCAGAAGACTATACCGGGGCACAACCCGTGCCTATCGAAGCACGGCATTCGGGTTAGCCCAATTGGTACTCCATGCCACGTCGCCTCAGCACATCACGATGGTGATCGGTGTCCCCGTCGTGGCGCCCGCTCCTGCCGGGCATCAGCATGACTGCTTCGTGTCGCACGAAGTCAAGCGCCGCTGCGTGCCGACGGTTGGTCCGGGGGGCAGCTGGTTCCATGATCGAAAGGGTGGCGATTGGCTACGCGCCCATTCACCGCTACCATGGCCAGTCTAAAGTCATAGTCACGCTGATGCCAAACGAGACTGTATATGAACCCACCGGCTCGCGCGGACTCGACACAAGTGCCCGCGATGCCGGTGATCGAAGTCAGCGATCTGACGAAGACCTATCCGGATGGCGCAGAGGCGCTTCGCGGCATCTCGTTCGGCGTCGCCGAGGGCGAGTTCTTCGGCTTCCTCGGGCCGAACGGCGCCGGCAAATCGACCACCATCAAGATCCTGATCACGCTGCTCCGTGCGACCACGGGCAGCGCCTGCGTCTTCGGGACCAACGTCGCTTCGAACCCGAATCTGATCCGGACGCTGATTGGCTACGCCGCGCAAGAGGTCGGCGTCGATGATGAGCTGACCGGGCGCGAGAACCTGACGCTGCAGGGCCAGCTCTACCACCTCGATTCCGGCGTCCTCCGCCGCCGCGTCCACGAGTTGCTCGAACTCGTTGACCTTGCCGCCGATGCGGACCGCCCCGCCGGCGCGTACTCGGGCGGCATGCGAAAGCGCCTCGACCTGGCGACCGGCCTGATCCACCGGCCACAGCTCCTCTTCCTCGACGAGCCGACGACCGGCCTCGACCCGCAGAACCGTGCCGGCATCTGGAGCTATCTCGAAGACCTGAATAAGCGCGAACGGCTGACGATCTTCCTTACGACGCACTATCTGGAAGAGGCCGACCGCCTCTGCGACCGCCTGGCGATCATCGACCACGGGAGGATCATCGCCAGCGGCAGCCCGGCCGCGTTGAAGGAAGAGCTGGGCGGCGACATCATCAGCCTCGCCTTCAAGGGCGATGAAGAACAGACGCGCAGCCAGCGCGAGCGTGCCGCCGCCGTGCTCCAGGGACATCCGTTCGTCAACGCGGTCAGCGAGGACGCCGGTAGACTTCTGGTCACCGCATCGGGAGGCGGGCGCTCGCTGCCGCGCATCGTCCGCGCGCTGGACGAGGCGGAGATCTACGTCGACGAAATGACGCTCACGAGCCCAACCCTCGACGACGTCTTCCTCAAGAAGACCGGAGAACGCATCCGCCAGGACGCGCCCACGCAAAACTGGCGCAATCAGACATCCAGCGGACGCCCCGGCATGGGTCCCGCGCGGCCCGGCCGGCGCCGCTAGACAACGCGAGGACCGCATGGCCGACGACGTTGCAGTTATGCCGGGGGCGGGGAGCCTCGTGCCGGTGGAAGCGATGCCGCGCGGCCTGGCGAAGCTCGCCAGCGAGACGATGCCGCTCTACGTGCGCCAGATCAAACGGCTCTCACGCCAGCCGACCATCGTCGTGTTCTCGCTGATCCAGCCGCTGATCTGGCTCGTGCTTTTCGGCCAGATGTTCTCGCGCATCGTCAACTTCCCCGGCGCCGCGCGGGACTTCGGCAACGTCAGCTACCTCCAGTTCTTCATCCCCACCGTCATGCTCCAGTCCGTGCTGTTCGGCGCGGGCCAGTCCGGCGTCGGCATCATCGTCGATATCGACAGCGGCTTTCTGGACAAGCTGCTGACTACTCCGATCAATCGCCTGGCGATCCTGCTCGGGCGCGTCCTCGGCGATCTGACGCGGATGACGTTCCAGATCGTGCTCGTCATCCTCATCGGCCTTGCCATCGGCCGCTTCCAGTCGCCGCACGTCTCGTTCCACTACGGCATCGCCGGCGTGCTCGGCGCGCTCGCCATCGCGATGCTCTTCGCCCTCGTGCTGATGGCGTTCAACATCGTCATCGCGCTCGCCACGCGGAGCACCGAAGCGACGTTCCTGCTCGGCAACTTCCTCACGCTGCCGCTGCTCTTCACCAGCTCGGCTCAACTGCCGATCAGCCTCCTCCCGCACTGGATGCAGGTGGTCGCGCGAGGCAATCCCGTGACCTATGCGATCAACGCGATGCGCGTGCTGCTCAACGGTCCGGCGGCCGCGAGCGATCACAGCGTCGGCGTTACCATCCTGCTGGCGCTGGCGATCCTGCTGCCCCTGGCCGCGCTGATGTTCGCGCTCGCCACGAGCCGCTTCCGCAGCGCCGTCGCCTGATCGGCGCCGTGCTTTCACCGGGGACGGTAGTGCCGACAAAGCGATGAGCATCGCCCAGAGTGGCCCCACTTTCACGACGTCCGCACCCAGGTCCGCAAGGTTCACCCCGCAGCCGGCCCGCCACAATCTGCGAAAACTCGAGCACCCGGACCCCCGCCAGCGGCCCCGTCGCGTCACCCACGCACTCCATCCTCGCTCCCGTCTCAGATCAGCACCCGCGAACGTCTCAGCCTACTTCACGATTCTGGGCTGCCGAAGGTCGATCGAATCTTTCGACAAGTCAAGCGTTTCCTAGCGCAGGCGAACTCTCCGGGTCTACATTGACGCAGGAAACGGAGGATGCAACGAAAGCTACAGTAGATATACCGCTTCGGGACCGGCGCACCGTCATGCCCGTCGTCCGGTATCCCGGCGGCAAGCGACGGCTCATGGCTTTCCTCAACGGCTTTTTGCCTAAGCCCAGCCAGCTTACGGGCCGGTATGTGGAACCATTCGTCGGCAGCGCTGCGGTGTTCCTACATGTTCGTCCACGTAAGGCAACGATATCGGACGCAAATCCCGAACTCATCGACCTGTATCTCGGTATCAAGAAGTGTCCTGCCGAGGTTTGGCGCGCGTATTCGGCCTTCAAGAACACCAAGCGCGAGTACCTCCGGGTACGGCGAATGGATCCGGCCGCACTCGAACTCGTTGATCGCGCGGCACGACTTCTGTACTTGAACCGCACATGTTTCAAGGGCAACTGGCGTCACAACCTGAAAGGCGAATTCAACGTGGGATACGGAGGGCAGTCTCGTCGCTGGGTCCTCAGTGAGGATTATCTCACGGGTGTTTCGAATGCTTTGCGCAGGGCCGTGATCGAATGCGGCGATTTCGAAGACGTTATCGACCGGGCCGAGCCCGGGGACTTCCTCTTCCTCGATCCTCCGTATCGGCCAGGAGAGCGCGAGCTGGTTCACAGCCATTATCTCGCAAGGCGTTTCGGCTTTGACGACCATCGAAGACTAGCCGCAGCACTGAAACGTGCCGACAGCCGCGGGGTGGAATGGTGCCTGACCACGTCCGGGCATCTGGACATTCGGCGGATGTTCGTCGGACACCAAATCCGGGAGATACCGACTCGCGGCAACCCCAGAACACCATCCGGAGAGGTCTTGGTCCTATCGAAGCGAGGGCGTAGATGATGAAGAATTTCTTCCAAGATGCCGAAATGCAGGATCACCCCCTCCGGGCGCTCCGTGAGTTTATGTCGGCAGAGGCTTCGTTCGAACTAGCCAAACAATGGGAAAAGATGCGGTTCGTTGGCTACGTTCTCGAAATCGGATACGACACAGCGACCATAATCACGTCCGATCCCTACAAAGTCAGCGTGGGTGGCGTCCCGCACAACTCGTTGCTGATCATGGTCCCGGCAATTACTCCGGACGACATGACTCCTCACTTTACGGTGCTACGGGTCGCGGCCGCCGCACCTACCCCTCTGAGCCGCGACGTACAGCAGACGTACTTTGAACTGCAAAAGAAGTCGATGCCAGAACTCGATGTGTTCACGCAGAGCGAGCTCCAATGGGGCGCGCTGAGCACGAACGTGCTCGGTATGTTTTACCCGAATCCGTCTGTAAACAACCAAGTGGAGTTCTCAGGCGACGTCAACAACTTTGTGAGCCCTCACAAGTACAAGGTGTACGCTCCCGACGATAAGCTATTGGACCTAATCACCAACGCACTAGTGCCAGCAGAGAATCGCTTTTGTCTCGGAAAGCTCCGAATGACCGAATGCAGGCTACCTCTGCCGCAGACGGTCCCGCCAGCTGTGGACGTTACTGTTTCTACGCGGGATTTCATGGGCGCCCGGACCGCGTTGTTCGGCAAGACCAGGCTTGGGAAGAGCAACGTGGTCAAGTTGATCGCGCAGAGCCTCATCGAGACGACAGAGAACGTACTCAATGTCGGCCAGGTCATCTTCGACATCAATGGTGAGTACGCGAACGACAACCCATGGGACAACAGTTCATCGCTGCGAAGTGCGTATCCCGATCGGTGCACCGTGTATGCATTGACGGAGAAACCGTCCACGCCGTCTAAGCCGCTCAAACTGAACTTTTACGAGCACCCCGAGCGAGCACACCGGATCCTAGGAGACCTTCTCGCTGGTGCCGGGCGCGTCAGCATCTATATCAAGGCGTTTGCGACCGCCGCGATCCCGTCAATTGCCGAACTCAGCAGTTTAGCGGTGGGAGAGAAGCTTCGAGCGACCCGAAGAATTCTGATGTACTGGGCGATCCTAAAGAAGGCGGGATATGCAGAGCCCGCGAGCTTATCGTTGTCGATCGACCCGGGATATAACGCGGCTCTTCGGCTCGCCGTATATGGAGCTACGCCGCCACCGGCCATCACGACGTTGAGCGATCTCCGTGCGGAGTTTGAGAAGATACAAGACTTTATGAAAGCGAACCCGACCTCGCCGGCACTCCAATCGACGGGCAGCAGCGGCGCGCTGTTCGATAGCGACGAGAAAGTCTTGCTCGAATTCCTTAAGCCGTCGACCGGCGCGGGACCTACCGTCATTCAGCCCTTCAGAAAATATCACGACGTGAACGCCGGAAACTTCATACATGAGATCATCGAGCTAATCGATGCCGGTAAAACCGTGATTCTTGATCTAGGCAATGCGAACGAAGAAGTCATGAAGTATTTCTCGGAAGAATTGTCGAGCGAGATCTTCAACCACCAAGTAGAACGGTTCACCGCCAATGACCTCGGCGACCACTACCTTCAACTCTACTTCGAAGAGGCTCACAATCTCTTTCCGTCTGAGGAACGCGACACGATTGACATCTACCGTAGGCTGGCGAAAGAGGGCGCGAAATACCACATCGGCATGGTTTACGCGACGCAGTCAGTAACGAGCATCAACAGCGACCTCCTTGGACAAACCGAAAACTACTTTGTGGCTCACTTGTCATCCCAAGACCAGGTGAATGCGTTGGGGCGGGTTAACGTCGCGTTTGAGACCGTTAAGGAAGATATTCTGCGGGCGCAGACGCCGGGTTACATGCGCGCGCTAACGAAGTCTCATCGCTTTGTCATTTCGATGCAGGCGAATCGTTTCATGCCGTCCGTCGCTCCGGCCGTGTCCTCGAGCATGGGTCCGGTCGCGCCGTGAATTGCAAAAGCGTTGAGGCGTGGAGGAGATGAGACATGCCCTATGAAGCTGGCTCACGGTTGCCGGGAGAACGCGCCAGCCGATTGGGCCACCTTGACGTCTTGAAGAGTCCCCTAGTAAGGAAACTTTGCGAAAGCTTCGAGGACACGGCCGCGAGTAGCACGATTCCATCGGCGTCGTGGGAGTTGCCGCCGATCAGCACGCCCCTCCCTCTGGTATTCGCGGTAGATGGATCGTTGCAGATCATAGAAAACGCGCTGCCGCCGCATAAGACGTTGGCGTTCGTGAAGACAGCGCTATTGCGAGTCGACCGGGTGGCTCTCGCGGCAATCGATCCCCTCATGCCTCACCCCCTGGCGTTGCGTGAGTTGCTTATCGATTCGGCGATGTACCACGCGACAGCGTTTCCAATGCGGCACGTCGCAGTAGCCGGAATGACAGTCTATGACGCGGTTCGTCAGGTGATTTTCGAGTCCGTCAAGGATCCGACTCTCCAGGGCGAGGTGATGGAAACGCTCAAGTGGCTGGCTTACGAAAAATGGGACGGGCAATCGAAGAACTTGCCTCCGTTCCAATGCCCGCACTGCGATGCCAGTACGTCAATGTCATTTGACAACGAAGTAGGTCCTTGCGACAACTGTAGTAAAGATGTCTTTCTGACTGACATGCTTGGCTTCCATCTCGAGATGGCTGACGATGCGGCGCCGGACAGCATCGCTAGTTCGTACATGCTTGTGCACGAAACGCTCATGCTCTTTACCGGCGTGCGGTATTTCTGGGAGCAGAACAGAACTCTGCTCTCGGATTGTCTGTTCTTGAAGGACGGCCCGCTGGCGATTCGAGCTCAATATTCAAAGCTAGTCGCACCAATTCGTCGCTTTTTCGAAGCCGCTCGGTCCGCGGGCGTCGAGGTGTGCATGGTGGGCCAAGAGAAGACCGGAGCCTTCGTGGAGCACCTGAACCTTATCGGACCTCACGGGCCTGATCACGGTGTCTTCCTTCCGGGCCATGACTATATCCGCTCGGAAGTACAACATCGGCCGATCGCCGGCGATCCATATGGTCTGTACACCAACTATGGTGCGAAAGTGTTCACGCGGTTCTCCGAGAGACACCAAGCTGTCCTGACGATTCCGACCGGCAAACATCTTCGCGACCCCGCTTCGGCCGATCTCATCGGCGCGGCTCGCATCTTCGCGACGCTACCCGCTCTACTCAGCAGCCGTTTCGAGGGCGGGTTGTTTCCGATTGAGCTAGCCAACAACGTAGCATCCCTGTCTACGTACCCGTCCGCGAAGGTTCTCGCTCTTTTCGCTCAGGCCGCTGGTACGCACTGAAGTCCGCGCGCGAACAGTCAGCGAGCGCCGGAAGTGCTGGCCTTAGGCGCCGGTTGACGCCGAGCCGCAGGTCCCAACCGAACGCCCCTGACGCCCAGACGACAGAGTTTGACCCCCCACCCGTCGTACATTCGCCCCATGCGCCTCACACCCACCGCCCTCGCCCTCTGTGCCCTCTGTCCTCTGTGGATCCGGCGCGTCCCTCGTCCGTCGTCCCTCGGGCGCGGTCATGGGCTCAACCCCGTCGATAGACGCGCGGGCTCCGCTACCGCTCTCAAGCGCAAGGAATTCGTCGACGCTGAGCCCCGCCTGCTTGACGATCGCCGATACGGTGCCCTCCGGCAGGTCGCCGGGATGGCGCGGGACGGTGGTGCGACGGCGTGTTTCGGGATTCCACCAGATCTGGTGGCTGTGCTTTCGCTGGCGGTCGAAGACAGATCCCGCCCTGCGCAGTTTGCGTACGATATCGTCCGCCTTGAATCCCGCGAGTCCCACTAAGGCATCGTGACGGGAATGCGCACGTCTCCCATCACGGCGGGTAGGTTGCGCAGCGCCGGTGGCAACTCATCGCCGCGCTCCGCATACGACTCGATGAGGCCGATTGCGACGTCTTGCGCGATCTCCAGCGTTTCGGCAACCGTGCGTCCCTGAGCTACCAGGCCGGGGATGTCGTCGCTGGTTGCGAGGAAACCGCCCTCGGTGAGCGGCTCGACGTGAATGTTGATCAGCGCTTCTTGCATGTTGCTACCTCCGGCCACGGGTGTCCCGATACATGGCCACGATTGCAGCCATTCTACACGGCCATGCATCGGCAGTGCCGAAGGAGAGTTACTCGTACGCAAGGAGGCGGGCGCCGAAGCTGACATCCGCACGAACCGGGGAGCCTGCGCTCGTACACCTCTGACGCCCAGACGACAGAGTTTGACCCCCACCCGTCATACACTCGCCCCATGCGCCTCTCACTCACCGCCCGCACCGCTCTCTGTGTCCTCTGTGGACGCGGCGCGTCCCTCCCGGCTCCTGCCAAACTCCCGGCATCCGAAAACGGTCAATCAAACAACGCGGCCAAAACCGCCATCGCCAGAATCGCGAAAGAGCGGGGGTCGCGAAAAACGCCAGGAAACAACGGTCAATCAAACGCATGGCAACGGGGACCTTGCACACGTTGGTACGCTGACTCGATGCAACCGGAAGGCTCTTCGGCGCGAACTTCAGCCGATGCCAGCGTGCTGCGCGACGTGCTGGCCCGCTACGGCATCGTCGCATCGACCATCACACCGATTCCGGCGGGTCGCATGAACCGGCACTGGCGGGTCGAAGCCGCTGATGGCGCTGTGTATGCGCTCCGCCGCTACACGCCCGAGCGGTCGCCCGCCGCGATCGCCTTCGAGCACGGCGTGATCGAGGACATCAGCCGCCGCGGATGGCCGGTGGCAGCGCCGCTTGGTTCGGACGACGGAGCGACCTTCGTGTCCATCGGCGGGCAGCGATATGCCCTGTTCCCGTTCCTGGGCGGCCAACCGGGGCCGCCGTACAGCGCCGCGCATCTGCGCACAAAAGGGCGGCTGCTCGCGCGCCTGCATCGCGATCTGGCATCGTCGCCCGCGCGCGATCAGCGCGAAGGTTGGGGTCGCATCTGGGAGTCCGACGTCACAGCGCCGATCGGCCGCTTCGCGTCGTTCAATGATGCGCTGCTCGCCTTTGGAGGAGAGCACCCGGACCTCGCTTCGGCCATTCGCCGCTATCGATACCGCAGCCTGCGCGAGTTGGCGCGACTCGGCTATGGCGATCTGCCGGACACGCTGATCCACTTCGACTTCCACAACGACAACCTGCTGTTCGACGGTGGCGTGCTCTCAGCGCTCCTCGACTTCGATTCGGTGCACTTCGACGCGCGAGCGGCGGACATCGCGTGCAGTGTCGCGAACGACTGCCCGGAGCCACCCGCCGACATCGCGACGAGCGCCGACGCCGCGGCTGCGTTCGTCGGCGGCTACGTCGCGCATACGCCACTAGAGGATCGGGAGCTGCGACTGATCGTGCCGCTGCTGCGCGCGTACAGACTCTCGGGGCTGCCGCGCACAATGCGCGCGTGGTCGGACGGCCGCCACGACGAGGTGTTCCCTCGCCTAAAGCGACTGCTCGAACAGCGCTTACCGGCACTGGATACCAACGGCGCGCAGATCGAAGCCGCAGTCATGCGCGCGGCTCATGCGGTACGGCATCATTGACGAGCGGTCATCGGCGGCCGCCGAACATGCCCTTCATTTTGCTCAGCACGCCGCCACCGCCGCGTTTCGCCTCGAGCCAGGCACTCTGCGCCGCCGCGGAGCGCTGCAGGCCACGCACCCGCTCCTTCATCACGTCGCGCACGCGCTCGGACTCACCGGCATCGAGCCAGAAGCCGTGGCCTTCCGCACAGGCGTCCAGCTCGAGGTTGTAGGCCCGATAGTTGAACGCGTGCATGGGGGCATCGCACACCGGACACGCCAGCGTGCTCTGGTGCTTCGAGTACTCGATGGTGCCCAACCGGTCGTCGGCATCGGCGACCGTGGCCTCGAGTTCGGCCAGCTCGTCGTAGTCGTACCAGGCGCCCTGGCAGGTCGCGCAGCGGTCGACTTCGACGCCGTGCTCGCGCTCCGTGTGCAGGATGACGGCGTCTCGCGGGCAGTTCATTTCGCGCTCCTTCAGAGTTTCGGCGCGCCCGATGTACCGCGAGCCGTATCTACAGCCTAGAATGCCACGCACACCGCTGGCAAAGGAGCATCGATGAACACCTACTGGGACGCCGAGGTGTACGACCGCATCGGCAAGCCCATGCGCGGCTGGGCGCGCCAGGTGATCGACGACCTCGCGCTGCGCGGCGACGAGACCGTGCTCGACGCCGGCTGCGGCTCTGGCTCCGTCACCTTCGACCTGCTCGAAAAGCTGCCCGAAGGCAAGGTCTACGCGCTCGACGCATCGGCCGAAATGATCGCCTCGCTGCGAAAGACGATCGCCGAACGCAGCGTAACGAATGTGATGCCGATACAGGCGAGCCTCACCGACTTCACTCTGCCGGAGCGGGTCGACTGCGTCTTCTCGAACGCCGTCTTTCACTGGATCCCGGACGACGAAGCGCTATTCGGCTGCCTGTCTCGCGCGACGAAGAGCGGCGGCCGCCTGCGCGCCCAATGCGGTGGCTTCGGCAACAACGCCCACGTCCTCGAGGCCGTGGCGGCGATTCGTCAGCAGCCGCGATTTGCGCCGCACCTGCGCGGCTTCAGCGACAGCAAGAAGTACCGGACGCCCGAAGCGGCGAAGGCGTCGCTCGAGCAGGCGGGCTGGCGCGAGGTCAAGGCATCGCTCTTCGCCGCGCCGGTACCGTTCGAGGATCGCGACGAAGCGGCGCTCTACATCCGCACGATCCTGCTCCGCGATCACATCGCCCGCTTGCCGGAGTCCGAGCGCGGAGCCTACTCCCGCGCAGTGGTCGACGAGACGATACGCCGCCATGGCGAACCCTACGTCGCCGATTACGTGCGGCTGGACCTTTGGGCGTCGAAGTAGGGTAGAAAATGCGGCTGGCCGGGCGCCCTGAGTTTCCACCTTTACATGATACTTAATTTTGTGATACTGTAAATCCATGGGCAAGACACGCATCGTCCGCCTGCTCCGCAATGGTCAGATCACGATCCCGAAAGAATTCCGGGAGGCGCTGCACCTCGCGCCGGATGATCTGGTTGGCGTCACGCTCGAAGACGGAAGGCTGGACATCAAGCGCGTGACAGCGACGCCGAGTACCAAAGGATCGGCGTGGTTCAAAGAACTGTATGACCTCTTTGAGCCGGCGCGTTCGGCGATCGCCAGCAGCGGTCTCACCGATGAGGAGATTAACGCCGAGATTGACACGGCCATACGCGAGGTGAGGGCCAAGCGTCGAAAACGCACCGCTTGAGGGTCGTCCTCGATACGGTCGTGTCCGTCCGCGCCCTCTTCAACCCGCGTAGCGTCTGGGGCCAGCTCGCGCGACGCACGGGTGAGTTCGAGCTGATTACGTCACCCGAGATCGCCCAGGAATTCGCTGAGGTCACGACTCGCTCAGCTCTGCAACAGCGGCTCGCCCGGTTCGCGGCTCACACGGAGCACGCCGAGGTGCTCGGCGCCCTACGAACCGCGGAAGTAATCCTCGATGTGCCGACCGTTGCGGTCTGCCGCGACTCGGATGACGATAAGTTCTTCGCCTGCGCAGTCGCCGGCCGCGCCGACTACCTCGTGAGCGAGGACGAAGACGTACTCGCGGTCGCCGAGTACGAGGGTGTGCGGACCATCCGCACGGCGGCGTTCCTCAAGCTCCTTGACGAGGCCGGCCAATAGAACGTACGGCCCGGCGCTCCTACAATCCTCAATACGGCAAGAAGACAAACAGGAGCAAACACCATGGCAGAGATCGATGGCGCGACACTGATCGCCCGCAGCCTCAAGCAACACGGGGTCGAGTACATGTTCGGCATCGTCGGCATACCGGTCGTGCCGATCGCGTTCGCGGCGCAGCGAGAGGGCATCCGCTACATCGGCATGCGGCACGAGCAGTCGGCGTCGTACGCCGCACAGGCCGTCGGCTACCTCACCGGCCGGCCGGGCGCTTGCCTCGCGGTGTCCGGGCCGGGCATGACGAACGCCATCTCCGGCATCGCCAACGCCTGGTCCAACCGCTGGCCGATGATCCTCCTCGGCGGTTCCTCTGACATCTCGCAGCACGGCATGGGCGCGTTTCAGGAAGCGCCACAGGTGGAGGCCGCGCGCCCCTGGTGCAAGCTCTCGGCCGAAGTCGACCGCATCGAGCGCATCCCCTACTACATCGAGCAAGCCGTCCGCACGTCGATCTACGGCCGGCCCGGGCCGGTATACCTCGATCTGCCGGGCGACATCATCAGCGGCAAGGTCGATGAGGATCTTGCGCCGCAGCGTCCGCGCGTGCCCGACGCGCCACGCCCGCACGTCGACCCCGCTTCCGTCGAAGCCGCACTCGCGGCACTCAAGTCCGCGGAGCGACCTCTCGTCATCGTGGGCAAGGGCATGGCGTACGCCGATGCCGCCGACGAAGTGCGCGAGTTTGTGGAATCGACGCAATTGCCGTTCCTGGCGTCACCGATGGGCAAGGGGGTGATGCCCGACGACCATCCGCTGTCGGTGGCGCCGGCGCGATCACACGTGCTGCAGAACGCGGACCTGGTGTTCCTGATGGGCGCGCGCCTCAACTGGATCATGCATTTCGGACTGCCGCCTCGGTTCAACCCCGACGTGCGCGTCGTGCAGATGGACATCGCCGCGGAAGAGATCGGCACGAACGTGCCCGCCGAGGTGGGCCTTGTCGGCGACGGGAAGGCCGTGACGGCGCAACTCAATACGGCGCTGCGAGAGCAGCCCTGGCAGTTCGGCGCCGAGAACACCTGGCGCACCGGGATCGCGAAGAAGATCGAAGAGAACCGCACGTCGACGCAGGCGATGCTCGACGACGACAGCGTGCCGATGGGCTACTATCGCGTGCTGCGCGACATTCGCGACGCGCTGCCACGGGATGCGATGATCTGCAGCGAGGGCGCGAGCACGATGGACATCGGCCGCACGGTCCTGCCGAACTTCCTGCCGAAGCACCGCCTCGACGCCGGCAGCTTCGGCACTATGGGCGTCGGGCTCGCCTTTGCCATCGCGGCGCAAGCGGTGTACCCCGGCAAGCGCGTCGTCGCCGTCGAGGGCGACTCCGCCTTCGGCTTCAGCGGCATGGAAGTCGAAGTAGCGTGCCGGTACGGCATGCCGATCACCTTCATCATCCTCAACAATAACGGCATCGGCGGCGGACCGAGCACGCTCGATCCGGCGAAGGTGATGCCCACCGCATATGTCCCGAATGCCCACTACGAGAAGGTGATCGAGGCCTTCGGCGGCGACGGCTACTTCGTCGAGACGCCGGAGCAACTGAAGCCGGCGCTCGATGCGGCATTCGCCAGCAATCGCGCGAACATCATTAACATCATGATCAGCGCGCAGTCGCGCCGGAAGCCGCAACAGTTCGAGTGGCTGACCAGGTAGTGGTTAGTTGGTAGTTGTTAGTGGGTAGTCAGTCAGTCTGATTTTGAGTAGCCGACGCAATGCGACGAACCGCGAGCACGAACAATCCGGCAATCGCGAGAGACGCGACGGTAACGAGAAGCATCTGGTTAGCGGAGAGATCGCGGAACCACACGACGTAAAACAGCACCAGGCTCCCGATCATCATGCTCGTCGTGAGCCCGAGCAACAGGTACGCGTAACGCATCGGCATCTTTTTCTTCATTTTGTTAGCTGAGCTTTTCGCCGAAGTCGGCGAGTCGCTGTTCCAGGCGGCGTTGCTGGACTGAGAGGGTGAGATCGCCGCGGGTTTTCTCGAGGATGCCGCGCACGCTGTCGGTCGTGCGCCGCAGGCCGCCGGTCATCGCGTCGGGGTAGTCGATCGTGACCAGCACCGAGTACATCTCGTCCATGTCGCCGAGCCATTGCTCGCACTGCTCCACATCGCCGCCGCGCAGCGTATCCAGCAGATGCCGCCGCAGCTCGCCGACGGCCTCGCCCATGCCGTTGAGATACGCCGGCAGCCCGACGCCGAGGCTCTCCGGCGTCGGCAGCGGGCGATGCGCGATCAGCGCCAGCGTGATCGATGCTTCGGCGAACTCCTTCTGTGAGTCATGCACGAAGCCGGCGTAATAGATGTCCGGATGCCCCTGCAGGCTCTCCTTCGCGATCGCGAGCTGCGCACCGGCCTTGCCCGCGAGTTCTTCCGCCAGCCCGAAGTCATTGCGATGTACCGCACGGATCGCGTTCGCGGAGAAGCGAATGGCGTCGCGGCAGAGCGGCAGCGCCTTCTCCCGCGCCGCGTTCTTCGAGGCGAAGTCCGCGCGCACCCGGTCCATGATCGAATCAAGCGCGTCGCCGATGTCGGTCATCGACGATCAGCAGGTTTTAGCGGACCCCGAACTGTGAACTGTAAACTGTAAACTCTGAACTCCCCCATCACAGGTCCTTCACCGCGTCCGGAAGCTCGCCGTCGCGCGCGGCATCGATCATCGTGCGCGCCTCATCCGGCAGGTCCATCCCGTAATCATCGAACTGCTTCTCGACCCAGCGGCCGATCTGCCGCGGGTCCTTGTAGTCCTCCGCGCGTTGCGGCATGCCCAAATCCTCCATCACGCGCGCGCCGCTCTTGTGGTACGCGAATCGAGAGAGCGCCCGCGCAGTCTTGCCCCCGCAGTGCTGGCACGCCGGCGGCGCCTCGCTATCGAGACTGCGGACGAAGGCGCTCGTCAGCCTCTCGCAACTACTGCACTTGTATTCGTAGATGGGCATCGCAAATCAAGTATAGCCAGCATGTGCGGCGGAAACTCAGCGCACGCCGTCCGGTGGCGATCAGAAGTCGTCGTCATCGAAGCCGCCGTCATCCTCGCGGCCCATCACGGACTCCGGATCCTCGCCGGCCTCGATGCGCCCGACCATGTCGTCGAATTCCGGGCCGAGATCTTCGCCCATCTCGTCCTTCATCTGCCTCGCCCAGCGCGCCACCGCCTTCGGGTCGTTCTCGTCGATGCCGTCCATGCTCGTCGGATCATCGAGGTCGAAGCCGCCGCCCTTGCCGTGCACCGCGAATTTCGACATCAGCCGCGCCACCTTAGCGCTGCCGCAGTGCTCGCACTTCGGCTTGACAGCAGAGCTGGTGCTGCGGACGAAGATTGAGCTGCGGCGATTGCAGGAGGCGCATCGGTACTCGTAAATCGGCATGCGTAGCAGATATCACAGCCGGGACGCGCCCGCAAACATCACGGCGTCAGCGAGTGATGCCCCGCTGGCGGCCGGATCGCGTAGATGCGCGACGGCGCGATCTCGACCGTCACCATCACGCCGTCCGAACCTGCCTCGCGCGCGTCGCCGTAGACGATGACGGCGCGATACGGCCCGTCCCATGACGAGATGGCACAGCGCGGCCGCGCACGATGATCGCCCAGCCGAAGAGCATCGGCGAACGTCGCCACACGAAACACACCGTCGATGAGCTGCACGTCCAGCGGGGCAACGTGCACATCGCCACGCGCCGACGCGGTCGACACCGAAGCCATGCGCCCCTCGCCCCAGAACGCGACGAACTCCTCCGCCGACATGGTCCACGCCGGCACCGCGAAGTTCTGTCGCATCGCGGGCCCGGCCCTCGCCGCGCTCAGCTCGATAATCTCCTCTAGTCGGTGCATCGTTTCGACCGTTTCGTACATGTCGCCGCTCCAGCTACCCCGGCCGCACCGCGTCGTCGTAGTGCGCCAACTCTCGCAACACACCGGCGCGGTCGAGCTCGACCGTCACCACGTCGATCCGCATCGGCAACTCCGCGAGCTCCGGATGACGCTCGAGGTACCACTGCACTGCGAGGAGCAGCTTCTTGGCCTTTCGCGGGCCGACGGACAGCGCCGCCATCCCGAGCTCGCCCCCGCGCCTCGTGCGCACTTCGACGAATACCAGCTCGTCGCCATCGCGAGCGACCAGATCAAGCTCCGCTTCGAGCACACGGAATTTGCGGTCGATGATGCGGTAGCCCTTCGCCTCGAGATGCGCGGCCGCGACACGCTCGCCGAAATCGCCGAGATGCTGGCGCTCGTCAGGCAAGCGCGGCTTCCGCTTCGAATGCGTCTTCGATCTCGTCCGGCATGATCTCCCACGCCGCATCGAGCGCCACGCCACGTGCCGCGAGCGACGCGCGGACGGGCGCGAAGAGCCGGCGGTGGATCTCGCACGGCCCGTGCTCGTCGAGCGCGCGTTTGTGCTCCGGGGTGGCGTAGCCGACGTTGTGGTCGAATCCGTATTGGGGGAAGACGGGATGGTAGTCGGTCATGATCGCGTCCCGTGCCGTCTTCGCGATGATCGACGCCGCGGCTATCGACGCACAGAGCGCATCGCCGTGAATGATTGCGCGGTGCCGGTACTCCGGCAGCGAGATCGCATCAATCAGCAAGGTATCGGGCCGAACCGGCAGCGCCTGGACCGCGAGCCGCATCGCCAGCTTGCGCGCGGCGGTCAGCCCGCAGCGGTCGATGTAGTCGTGAGTGGCGATGCCGACGCCGTACGCGCAGTCGCCCCGGATCAGTTCCGCCAACCGCTGCCGCGCCGGCGCGTCGAGCAGCTTGCTGTCGCGCAGTTCGCACCACCACCGCCGGGCGGCGCCCGGTTCGAGGATGACGGCGCCGGCCACGACCGGACCAGCGAGCGGCCCGCAGCCCGCCTCATCGACACCAGCGACGTGACGGCGCCCCTGCCGCCAGGCGGTGATTTCGGCGTTCAGCGTGGGCACGGCGAGGAAGAGGCCCATCGCCGCGATGCTATCACCGCGCCCGCCCGATGTAAACCAGCCCAGGTGCCGGGAATCCGAAAGCGGCTACTATTCCGCCGGAACCGCCGGGTCGTGCGCGCCAGTCGATCAATCATTCATGCAGGAGGTACATAAATGCCTATCGTCCATATCGAAATGTTCCAGGGGCGTACGCACGCGCAGAAGCAAGAGCTGGCCCGCGCCATCACCGAGGCCGTGGCGAACATCGCCCATACGACTCCCGAAGCGACAATCGTGATCTTCAACGACGTGGGGCGCGAAAACTGGGCACAGGCTGGCAAGCTCGCCTCGGACGAAGACTAAGGATTCTGCCGATGGGCAGGATGCGACTGGTCGCGGATACTCAGCCGACGGCGATGCTTCGACCGCGACGGCCGCGGATGTTAGCGGCGTGGAAGCCGTACAGCTTCGCGATGTTAAGGCGCCGCGTGTCAAGACGGCGAGATCGAGCGCCGTCCCGTGCGCGTTACATGATGTAGGTGCTCTGTTATACTGACGGAACGCACCCCATACCCCCGCCCCCAGCCGCGGGAAGAAGGCAAGGTTATCCATGAGCTCTCGCTGGCTGCGAAACAGCTTTATCTATCTGCTGATCCTGGTCGCGGTCATCGCGATTGTCGTCTCGTTCTTCCGCGGCGGTGACAGCACCAAGAGCCTGACCTTTAGCGAGGTCGTCGCCGCCGGACGCGATGGCAAGCTCAAGAGCATCGAAATCTCCGGACAGTCGCTCAACGTCCAGCTCAAGAACGACACCGCGAAATACAAGTCCCGTGTCGGCTCGAACACCGACGTGGAACAGACGCTCAAGGACGCCAACGTGGTGATCGGCGGCGCCGACGACAAGTCGGTCGACATCAAATACGCGTCGCCGTCCGCCTACGGCAATTGGGTCGGCCTGCTGATTAGCTTCGCGCCCATCCTCGTATTCGGGGCCATCCTCATCTTCATGATGAGACAGGCGCAGGGCTCCAATAGCCAGGCGATGAACTTCGGGAAGAGCCGCGCCCGCATGTTTACCGGCAACAAGCCGACGGTGACGTTCGCCGATGTTGCCGGGGTCGATGAGCCCAAAGAGGAACTGCAGGAAGTCGTCGAGTTCCTGAAGTATCCCGAGAAGTTCGTGGCGCTCGGCGCGCGTATTCCGCGCGGTGTGCTGTTGGTCGGCCCTCCCGGCACCGGCAAGACGCTGCTCTCGCGGGCGGTCGCCGGCGAGGCGGGCGTGCCGTTCTTCTCGATCAGCGGCTCCGAGTTCGTGGAGATGTTCGTCGGCGTCGGTGCGAGCCGCGTCCGCGACCTCTTCGACCAGGCCAAGCGCAACTCTCCGTGCATCGTCTTCGTCGATGAGATCGACGCCGTCGGCCGCCAGCGCGGCGCCGGCCTCGGCGGCTCCCACGACGAGCGCGAGCAGACGCTGAACCAGATCCTCGTCGAGATGGACGGCTTCGACACAAACACCAACGTCATCGTCATCGCCGCCACCAACCGCCCGGACATCCTCGACCCGGCGCTGCTGCGGCCCGGGCGCTTCGACCGCACGGTGATCCTCGACAGCCCCGACAGGCGCGGCCGGCAGGCGATTCTCGAGGTCCACACGAAGGGCAAGCCGTTCGAGAAGGACGTCGAGCTCGAAGTGTTGGCGAGACAGACGCCGGGGTTCTCCGGCGCCGACCTGGCGAACCTTGTCAACGAGGCGGCCATCCTTGCCGCTCGCCGGAATAAGAAGAAGATCAGCATGAGCGAGTTCAACGAGGCGGTTGACCGCGTCATTGCCGGTCCCGAGCGCAAGAGCCGGGTCATCACCCCCCGCGAGAAGGAGATCATCGCCTACCACGAGGGCGGCCACGCTATCGTTGGCTATCTCCTGAAGAACGCGGACCCGCCGTTCAAGATCAGCATCGTCGCGCGCGGCATGGCCGGCGGTTTCACCCGCTTCCTGCCCGACGAAGAGCAACTCCGGTCGCGCTCTCACTTCCAGGACGCGCTGGCGGCGCTGCTCGGTGGTCTCGTCGCCGAGGAGATCATCCTCGGGGGTGAATCGACCACGGGCCCCTCGAACGACCTGAGCAAAGCGACCAGCATCGCACGCAACATGGTGACGCAGTGGGGTATGAGCGAGCGGCTTGGGCCGCGCACCTTCGGCAACAAGCAAGAGCTCGTCTTCCTCGGCCGCGAGATCGGCGAGCAGCGAAACTACAGCGAGAAAGTAGCGGAGGAGATCGACGACGAAGTGCGCCGCCTCCTCGACCACGCTTACCAGACCGCCCGCACGTTACTCGTCGAAAACAAGGAGCGTCTCGAGAAGCTGGTGAAGGTGCTGCTCGAAGTAGAGAACATCGAGGGAGATGACCTGCGCAAGGTGCTCGACGGCATCGACCTCGAGCCGCCGGCGCCGCCCTCAACCGAGACGCCGCCGCCTGCACCCGACGAGGTGCGCGAGCCCGGCGAGGCCGGTCCGCAACCGAAACTCGGCCCCCCGGGTCTCGCATGGGGTAGCCAGTCGAATTTCACGCTGCAGGGCGAAGACACCGACGCCACCGTCAGCTGACCTTTCAAAGCGTCGACTTCGCAAGGAAGGCTCCCGAGATGGAGGCTTTCTGCATGTGAGACGGGTCGGTGTTTGACAGATTCGATATGCTCTAGATAGACTGCCCCGCGATGCCTGCCACGCGGCAGGCGTTGTGTTGTCTGGGAGGCCCCGTGTACGCCGTCGTCCGCACTGGTGGAAAGCAATATCGCGTCCAGGAAGGCCGCGCCCTAACGGTCGAGCGCCTTCCTGGCGAGCCCGGCGACACCGTCGAACTCGGCGAAGTGCTGCTGCTGGCCGACGGCGACGACATCACGATCGGAGCGCCGTCGATCGAGGGCGCTCGCATCGTCGGGACGATCGCTGAGCAGGGCCGCGCCAAGAAGATCATCGTCTTTCGTTATAAGGCGAAGACGCGGGCGCGCAAGAAGAACGGCCATCGCCAGCATTTCACGAAGCTCATCGTCAGCAACATCCTCGGCCCTGGCCAAGAGCCGAAGGCGAAGCAGGAAGAGTCGGCGCCGGAGACGACGGCGGAGGCCGTGGCACCGAAGCGCCGAGGCCGGCGTAAAGCGGTGGCCGCGGATGAGGCCGCGACGCCTGCTGCGGCAACGCCGGAGGCATCAGCGGAAGCTCCGACCGAAGTCGCGAAGCCGAAGCGCAGGCGTAAGAAAGCGGAGTAATCGCGATGGCACACAAGAAAGGCGTCGGCAGCTCACGCAACGGCCGTGACAGCAACTCACAGCGGCTCGGCGTCAAGCGCTCGGACGGGCAGGCTCTGCTCTCGGGCACGATCATCCTCAGGCAACGAGGCACGCGTGTGCACCCGGGGCGCAACGTCGGCGTTGGCCGCGATCACACGCTGTACGCTCTGATCGATGGCTCAGTGAAGTTCGAGCATCACGCGAAAGGGCGCCGCAAGAAAGTCAGCGTATATCCAAGGGAGGCCGTCGCCGCAACTGAATAGTCCATCGACCAGCAACGACTCATCCCGATACCACAACCAGAGACGAGAAATGAAAGACAAGATTCACCCCAACTACGTAGAAGCCACCATCCACTGCGCCTGCGGTAACACCTGGCAGACGCGGTCAACGAAGTCAGACGTACACGTGGAGATCTGCAGCAACTGCCACCCGTTCTTCACGGGCCAGCAGCGCATCGTGGACACGGCAGGCCGCGTGGAGCGCTTCACCAAGCGCTTCGAAAAGACGCAAGCCGCCAAGGCAAAAACAGCTAAGTAACGCCTCTCGATCCTCATCATTGGAACGCTTGCCGGCAGGCAGGCGTTTTCTCTTTGCTTCTCGATGCGCGCGTGTCGCCTGAGCGGCGTGCGTGCTATCACGTCCGCATGGGCAGCCTCTTCCTGCGCAATGCGCGCGTCTGGACCGGCAATGCGATCTCCGACGCCGATGCCGCGCTGATCATCGATGGCCGCTTCGCGTTCGTCGGGCGCGAAACCGATGTGACCGCGCCGTCGTCCGTCGAGACCATCGATGCCCTCGGCCGGCGGATGGTGCCGGGCTTCACCGATGGCCACGCGCATCTTCTGGGCACCGGCGCCGCGATGCGCTCGGTCGATCTTAAGCAGACACAGAGCGTCGAAGAAGCTGCCCGCCGTGTCGCCGAGCGCATCGCAGCCACGCCTGATGGAGGATGGGTGCGGGGCGCCGGCTGGGACCAGAATGAATGGCCGGGTGCCAGCTTCCCGCATCGTCGCGATCTCGATGCGGTAGCACCCGACCGTCCGGTCGCCCTCAATCACACATCGGGGCACTGTCTCTGGGTGAACAGCGCCGCGCTGCGGGCGGCGGGCGTCACGGCGGCGACGGAAGCGCCCGTGGGCGGTTCCATCGATCGCGACGACCGTGGGGAGCCGACCGGAGTACTGCGCGACGCCGCAGCACGGCTCATCACCGATGTGGCGCCGAACCCCACGCAGACCGAACGCATCGCCGCGATGCGCGATGCCATCGCGCATGCCCACAGCCTCGGCGTCACCGGCGTGCACGCCATGGACGTCGGTCGCGGCGAGCTTCAAGCCATGCATGCCCTGCACGATGCCGGTGAGCTTCGTCTGCGGATCCGCGCCTTCCTATCGGCCACCCGGCTCGACGAGTGGTTCGAGCGCAACATCACCACCGGCGATGGCGACGACATGCTGCGCATCGGCGGCGTGAAGTTCTTCGCCGACGGCGCGCTGGGTTCTCTGACGGCGTGGTTGTTCGAGCCGTACGCCGGCAGCGACAGCGCCGGCTTCCCGCTGCAGCCGGTCGAGCAGTTGGAGCGCGATGTGCGGCGCTGCCTCGCGGGTGGGCTGGCGACCGCCGTGCACGCCATCGGTGACCGCGCCAACCGCGAGGTGCTCGACATCTACGAGCGGGCTCGCGGCCCGTCGCCGCAGCTCCCGCGGCGCATCGAGCACGCGCAGCTGCTCGCGCCCGCGGACATCGACCGCTTCGCCGCGCTCCACGTGACAGCGTCGATACAACCGATCCACGCCACCCAGGATATGGCGAAAGTCGACCGGTCATGGGGCGACCGCGACCGCGGCGCGTACGTGATGGCATCGCTGCTGCGCGCCGGCGCGAACCTCGCGTTCGGGTCCGACACGCCGGTCGAGACCATGGACCCCATCGCCGGAGTGCACGCCGCCGCCACGCGCCGCAACGCCGCGGGCGAGCCGGCCGGCGGTTGGTATCCAGACCAGCGGATATCAGCCGAAGCGGCTCTGCGCGCATACACCAGCGGCTGTGCTGGCGCCGTCGGCGAGGCGGCCACGCTCGGTCGCATCGCACCCGGCTACCATGCGGACGCCGTGCTGCTCTCGTCCGACATCCTCGCGGAGGGCGACCCCATGCGCATCCTCGACTGTCGTGCCGATGTCACTATCGTCGATGGCGACGTCGTCCACCGCCGCGAGGCGCCGTAAGCCCTTCGCGGCTGGTCGCGCCGTACGTCGTCGTGCTCCGCGTACTCGCAGTAACCTGCCCGGGCAGTCGCGCTACATCGAAGCCGCGCGGGAGCACGCATCGACCGTAGCGACGCTGACATTCCATAACGGCACGCACCGCGCCGCCGCAAACACCAACAGGAACGTCGATCGTGTTGACAGCGATCCGGCGCCGGGATACGATACCGTCCAGCGTTCGAAGGATTCGCTCGCATCTACCAGACAAGAAGGGAGCACCATGAAGCGTTTTGCACTAGGACTGGGCATCGCCGCTCTGATCGTTGCGGGGCTCGCCGCGTACAGCCTCACCTCGGCGCCAACCGCGAGCGCGCAAGTGCCGACCAATACGCCGACGAGCACGTCGACGAGCACGTCGACCAATACGCCGACGAATACCGCGACCGCCACGCCGACGGCCACGGCGTGCACGCCGACGTGTACCCCAACGCCGTCACCAACAGCAACGACTGCGGCGACGAGAACACCAACGACTGCCTCGTCGACCGGGAACCGGACGAACACCCCAACCGTCACGAAGACGGCGACCGCCGCGGCAACTACAACGACCGGTGCTGCCAACACAGCGACACGTCCTGCTGGCGTAGCGCCCACCCAGCCGAGTGGCGGCGCTGGCGGGACGGTCCGTCTGCCCAACACGGGCTCGCAGCCGGCCGGCGGATCCGGGACGCATTCCTGGTTGTGGCTCACCATGGCGGCGCTCGCCGCCGCAGGTATCGGCGGAGCAATGGCGCTCACCGCCCGCCGCCACCGCCGCTAACCCGGATAAGCGAAACGAGAGAAGAGGGACGGACCGTGGGTTCGTCCCTCTTCCCTTTCTTTGTCGTTGACAAGAGAGCCATCTCTCTCGTTAGCAAGAGAAGGCATCGCTTGACTCAGGAAGCCGGCACTGGGCACAAGGAACGTTCGATTCGTGTTGACAGCGATCCGGCGCTGGGCTACGATTCCGCGTAGCGTCCGAAGGATTGGCTCGCATCCAGACAAGAAGGGAAGCACCATGAAGCGTTTTGCACTAGGACTGGGCATCGCCGCGCTGATCGTTGCGGGGCTAGGCGCGCGCAGCCTAACCTCCGTGACGCCTGCATCGGCCGTGGTCAGCGCGTCGCTCGCGATCGATGCTGACACGTCGGACGGGTGCGCAACGATTCAGCCGACGAACAACATCACCCAGGGAACGGCAACGTCCGTTGGCATCTGCATAGTCAACGCGGCGTCAGCGCCGGTCAGCGGCCTGATCTCGGGCGCAACTCTCCGCGTGACCTACACCGCGCCGCTCACGGCGTCGAACGTGGCCAGCGAAGGGGGGCTGACGCCGACGGATCTCAATTCAAACCCCGATTGGAATCAGGCGACCGGCGGCTCCTGGGATTGCAACGTGCTGAACACGGGAGCTTCGGCGCCGACGGCGTCCCCATCCCCGGCGACGATAACTTGCGAGTCCGGTGCGGGCTCTGTGGACGTGCCAGTTTCCGGCAACGTCTTGCTAGCCACGCTGAACTTCAATGCCGCAGGCAGCCTCGGGACCAGCACGCTCGCGTTCGGCGTCACCGATCTTTCGACGGGCGCGTCGGGCGTTAACAACCCAGTCTGCGGCGCCGGTTTCACCTGCACAGGCGCGTCAATCACCGTGCAAGCGCCACCGACGGCGACCGCCACGGCGACGGCCACGGCGACCAGTACGCCAACCGCGACAAACACCCCCTGCACGGTGGGTGGGGTGGCGTGCACGGCGACGCCCTCACCAACGACTTCGACGAGCGCAAACCGGACGAACACCCCCACCCGTACATCGACGGCGGTTGCCACCGCTACGGCCACGACCGGCGCAGCGAGGACGGCGACGAAGGCAGCGGGCGGCGCGACGCAGCCGGGTGGCGGCGCCGGCGCGGGCGGGACGATCCGCCTGCCCAACACCGGCTCGCAGCCCAGCGGCGGAGCGGGGACCCACTCCTGGTTGTGGCTCACGATGGCGGCACTCGCAGCCGCATGTATCGGCGGAGCAATGGCGCTGACGGCCCGCCGCCACCGCCGCTAACCTGGCAAGTAGAAACGCAAGGAAGAGGGACGGGGTGCAGATCCGTCCCTCTTCCCTATCTACTCTCTGACACGCCAGAGCAGACGGCGGAATGCCGACGCTACTAAGAGAACCATCTCTCTCGTTAACGAGAGAAATAGTCGCTTGACTCCAATAACCAACAAGCGTACGGTTGGCCTCAATCCATCGCATTTGCAAGGGACGTCATGAAACCGCACCGCTGGCCGCGCCTCATCTCACTGCTTATCATCGCCGGGGTGATGGCGTTTGCACTCGGAATCAGCCAGCGTTCCTCCGCGCAAGGCGTCGTAAGCACTCAAATGGCCCAGCCTGCCCCCCCGAGCTATTGGAAAGCGGATCCCCAGCTTGCTGCGAAGCTGTCGGCACAAGGCCCAGACAACCCGCCCCTTCCTCCTCGCCGCCAAAGCCCGGTTCAGCTTTCGAACGGAGTGCTGCGAGAAACCGTCGAGCACGCTGCTGCGGGCCAGGCGCCTCCCGTGGGAGTGAACGTACAGAATGGCCGCGTACAGGTGGAGGTGCTGCACGATCTCCCTGCGCAAGAGATGAACGACGCGATCACTGTGGTCGGCGGTACAGTCCAGGGACAGGCGGAGGGGATCACGCTCGCCTTCATTCCGATCGTGCGCCTCACGAGCATTGAACACCACGCCGGAGTGCAGTATCTGCGCCCGCCTGTCCGCGTGGATATCCCTCTTGACGCCGACCGAGCACCCGCACAGGCGCCAGCGGCAGTTGCGCCCGTCGTCGGTGAGGAAGTGCAGAAGACGAACGCCGCGGCGTGGCATGCCGCCGGTCAAAACGGCAGCGGTGTGAAGATTGGCATCATCGACTTCTTCGATCAGACCATTTGGGACGCTGCACAAAACGCCGGTGAGGTGCCCGTTCCTGCGGGTACGTTCTGTCGAGATTCGGGGTCGTTCTGCAACGTGTTCAGCGTACCGGGTCTGAGTGGCCAAAAGCACGGTACGGCCGTTGCGGAGATCGTCCACGAGATGGCACCCAATGCGCAGCTCTTTCTCGCGTACGCGGGTACAACAACAGATACCCAGGCGGCAGTCAACTACTTCGCCTCTCAGGGAGTAAAGATCATCTCGCGGTCTCTTGGGGACCAGTATGACGGGCCCGGGAATGGCACTGGCCCCATGGATGGTGTTGTGAACAGCGCCGTTTCGCAGGGAATGACGTGGCTCAACGCAGCGGGCAATAATGCCAATGATGGCTCCTTCGTCGGAGCGTATTGGCGAGGTCAATGGGCTGATGCTAACGGTAACGGGTTTCTCGAGTTTGCGCCCGGAGACGAGTTCCTCGGGTTCGCCTGCGACGGCTTCACTGGCCTTCGCTGGAGTGACTGGGGCGCCAGTCCAACGGATTACGATCTGCTCATCTTCGATTCGCCGGGAGGAACGCGAATAGCTGGAAGCTTCAACGATCAAACGACCGGAGCGCCGCCGCTCGAACTGAGCAATGTTCCGTGCAATGGGACGGTCTACTACGCGGCAGTTGGGTTGTTCAGCGCGGGTGGCGGAACTGCCGGTGACACCCTCGAATTCGGTGTTCACAATTGTTGTTTGGAACATTGGCAAAACCCTTACAGTGCAGCGATCCCAGCGTCTGACAGCAATAGCGCCGGTGCAATCTCGGTCGGGGCAATCGATCCACCGCTCGGCACACTCATCGCGCCGTACAGCTCGCAAGGTCCGACGAACGATAACCGCATTAAGCCGGATCTCACCGCCGCTTCCTGCGTCGCAAGTTACACATATGCCCCCAACTGCTTCAACGGAACCAGTGCAGCCACACCCGCCACAGCAGGGGCGGCCGCCCTCGTTTTGGGCGCCGGACTCGCCTCGACTCCGGCGCAGCTGAAGACATATCTCCTCAACGCCACGACGGACCGCGGTGCTGGCGGTAACGACAACGTGTACGGCCGCGGCGAATTGATTCTCCCGGCGCCACCAGCAACACCCACGCCCACCCCGACGAAGACATCGACGCCTACGCTAACGCCCACCCCGACGATCACACCAACCCCCACAGCGACGTTCACCCCGACCGCAACCCCAACGCCGTGCTCGAACCCCGATGCCGACCTCGACGGCATCTGTGATGCGCTCGACAACTGCCCGAACGTCCCCAACGCCGACCAGGCGAACTTCGATGCCGCAGGGATCGGCAACGGGCCAGGCATTCCGGGCGATGACACGACCGTCGCGAACAGCGATACGCTGGGCGATGCCTGCGACCCGGATATCGACAACGATGGCTTGCTCAACGGCAGCGACCCGGATCCCGGCGGCGACAACACCGCCGACGACAACGGCGACGGCAATACGGCGGTCGGCTGCTACGGCGGTACGGACGCGGCGGACGATGGCCCGAGCTGGGACACCAACTGCAACGGCATCCTCGACGGGCAGGAGTCGAACCCGATCTGTCTCGCAGCGGATACCGGCGCGGACACGGACGGAGACGGGTTGCATGACCGCTGGGAAGTGTGCACGTGGGGCACCGACCCCAACGTCGTCGATTCGAACGGCGACGGCATCGGTGACTGCAAACAAGTCATGGATATGAACGGCAACGGACTCGTCACCAACGCCGACGCACTCTTTATCAAGCGCGCCGTCTTCGGCATCATCGGCAAGGATCGCGATTTCGATATCAACGGCAACGGCCTGATCACGAACGCCGACGCGCTCATCATCCAGCGCGCCGTGTTCGGCGTCACGCCGTGTCAGTGACGGCTGCGCTTTCGAAGGTCTCCTCCACGAGAGGGCCATAGGACCTCTCAATTTTGGGCGGCAGCGCAGTCGCCGAAACTGGCAAGATCGAGTCCTCGTCTTCCTGATACGATAACGATCATGGGGGCTAACACATTCAAACGCGATCTGAACGCGGCGCGGCCGCCGGCTGATCCGCGCTGCCTCGCGCGCATGATTGAGTCCGAAGCGGTCTCACCGAAGCTCCCCGCCCACCCACGTGGGCGCGCAGCCATCGCCCGCGACGCCGGCGCGTCCCTCTACTATGGCGGGCAGGCAGTGATGGACGGCGTGATGATCCGCGGGCCACACCATATGGCGATAGCCGTGCGGGCGCCCGGGGGCGACATCGTCCGGCATTCCGAAGCGCTCGCCGGCGTCTATACCGGCTGGCCCCGGCGCATTCCCATCGTGCGGGGCATCGTCGTTCTGTACGAGACGCTCGCGCTCGGCATACGCGCGCTGAACTGGTCGACGCAGGTTGCGCTGGGACGCGGCGATGAAGAGACGAGCAAGGTCCAACTGATCGCCTCGCTTGCCGTGACGCTGGTGTTCGTCGTAGCGATCTTTTTCGCCGGTCCCGTGCTCATCACGAGCTGGCTCGGGCACGTCATCGGCAATGACTACCTGGAGGTGGCGATCGAGGGCGTGCTGCGCCTCGCGATGTTCATCGGCTATATCTGGCTGATCGGCCGCTCCAGCGACATCCAGCGCGTCTTTGCGTATCACGGCGCCGAACACCGCGCGATCCACGCCTACGAGGACGGCCGCGATCTGACCCCGGCGGCCGTGCGCGAATATCCTAACGCCCACCCCCGCTGTGGCACGGCGTTCCTGCTGACCGTGATGGTGATCTCGCTCGTGGTGTTCGTGCTGCTCGGCGCGCCGCCGATCTGGCTCCGCCTGATCGAGCGCATCGTACTCATTCCGGTGATCGCCGCTATCGCGTACGAAGTGCTGCGGCTGGGCCAGCGGTTTGGCGAGCGCGGCGTCTTCGGTCTGATCTACCGTCCGAATATCTGGCTCCAATCTCTTACCACGCGCGATCCCGACGACGCGCAGATCGAAGTCGCGATTGCCGCGTTGGAACAAGTCATCGCGCTGGAATCCGGTTCGCCGCCCGCCGAACAACTCCGGACAGAAGGATCGAACGCTTAGTCGCCGCAGCTCCGCGACTGCTCCTGAACACTTGCGTATTCACGTGTGTTAGCGCGCTGAGTGTCGCGCCTAAGGCCGTCGCACCGCCCGTGATAGCCAGAGCCGCTGGACTCTCCAGGAGGCGCTGGCCCTGCGGGGCGTGACCTCGGCCACGGACTCGGCCATAATCACGCACAAGCACACCAGTTCCCAGTCATCACAACCACTGACCAGCCACCAGCAACCAGGAGACCAGCATGGGACCGATGGAAGGGATAAAGGTCGTCGAGATGGGCGTCTGGGTCGCCGGACCTTCCGCCGCCGTCATCCTCTGCGACTGGGGCGCCGATGTCATCAAGATCGAGCCTCCGACCGGCGACCCGTTCCGCGGCCTCTTTGCGAGCGCGCTCGGCGCCGCCGTCCCCATCAATCCGCCGTTCGAGGTCGATAATCGCGGCAAGCGCAGCGTCTGTCTCGACCTGGCGAACGACGAGGGCCGCGCCATCGGTCGGCGGCTGCTCGATGATGCCGACGTCTTCATCAGCAACATGCGCCCGCGCGTGCTCGAGCAGTTCGGCTTCGGCTACGACGACATCCGCAAGACCAACCCGCGCATCGTCTACTGCCAGCTCACCGGTTACGGGCCGGAGTCTCCTGAGAAGGACCGCGCGGCCTACGACATCGGCGCGTTCTGGTCGCGCGCGGGCGTCGGCGCATCGCTTACGCCGCCCGGCGGCCCGATCCCGCAGCAGCGCGGCGGCATGGGCGACCACATCACCGGGCTCAACGGCGCCGCCGCGATCTCCGCCGCGCTGTTCAAGCGCGAGCGCACCGGCGAGGGCCAGCGCGTCGCCGTCTCGCTGCTGCGGACGGGCATCTACATGATGAGCTGGGATTACGCGCTGGAGATGCGCCTCGGCGCAAAGACGGTCCCCTACGACCGCTTCCACGCGCCGAACCCGATCATCAACTGCTTCAAGACGAAGGACGAGCGCTGGATCTGGCTGCTGCTGCTGCAGGGCGACCGCCACTGGCCGGACCTGGTCCGTGCACTCGGACGCCCGGACCTGCTCACGGACGAACGCTACAGCAACATCGTCGCGCGCCGCACGAACCCTGCGTCGCTGGTAGCGCAGCTCGACATCGAGTTCGCCAAGCACGCCCTCGACGAGTGGAGCGCCATCCTCGACGAGCACAACGTCTGGTTTGCGCCGGTGAACACGATCACGCAAGCGCTGCAAGATCCGGTGGCGCAGGCATCGGGCGCGTTCCAGCAGGTCGAAGGCCCCGATGGCCCCGTGCCGACGGTGAACACGCCCTCCGACTTCTACGGCACGCCCGGCGGCCCGCGCGGCATAGCGCCGGAGCTCGGCCAGCACACCGAAGAAGTACTGCTCGAGATGGGCTACGACTGGGATGCCATCATCGGCCTCAAAGAGCGCGGCGCGATCCCCTGATCGAGGGAAGCTAGAGGCTAGAGACAGCTAGAAGCTGGACCGGGTAATCAGAGATCACGTCTTCCAGCGCCCGACTTCCGAGTTCCAGCTTCCAGCCCCGCTCACGCCGCCGGTGCCAGCCGGTGCTGCGTAATCTTCTCTCGGTGCGAAACGAAGTAAAGCAGCCCGGCCGCAACCCCCACGACGCACAGCGCAGCTTCGATGCCGACAGCCACCTGCACCCCGAGATGTTCGGCCATGAAACCGGTGAGGTAACCGCCGATCGGCGTCGAACCCGCGAAGAGCAGCATGTAGAGCGCCATCACCCGGCCGCGCAGATAGTCCGGCGTCGCGAGCTGCAGTGTCGTATTCGCTGTCGCGGCGAACGCGGTGTTCGCAACGCCTAGCAGCAGCAGGAAGAACAGCGTCACCACGAACCACTGGCTCAGCGCGACCGCGCCCAGCAGCAGCGAGAACGCGAGCCCTCCGGCGAAGAGCGTGAACTTCGTCGAGCGTTCGCGGCTGGCGAGCAGCAGCGCCGAGATCAGGGCGCCGAGCCCGACCGCCGCAGTCATGAACCCGAGTCCGACGGAGCCTTGATGCAGCACGTAGCGCGTCATCAGCGGCAGCATCACGGTGAAGTTGTAACCGAACGTCCCGATGATCGCGACGAGAATGATGATCAGCATCACCGGCGGCGTCCGGAAGGCGTACGAAAGCCCCTCGCGCAATTCGCCCAGCGGATTCATCGGGCCGCTCCTGTTCCGCCCGACTCGGTAGAGCTTCGACAAATCCATCATCAGCAAGCCGGCAATGACCGGGATGAAGCTGATGCCGTTCAGCAGGAACGCCATCTTCACCCCGACCGTCGCGATGACGAAGCCACCGATCGCGGGCCCGACGAGACGCGCGGCGTTGAACATGCCGGAGTTGAGCGCGACGGCGTTCATCAGGTCGCCCCTGCCGACCATCTCGACGACGAATGCCTGGCGCGCCGGCAGTTCGAACGCGTTCGCGAGACCGAGCAGCAGCGCGAGCACGTACACGTGCCACAACTCCACGCGCCCCGACCAGACGAGCGCAGCCAGGATCAGCGCCTGCGACATCGCCAGCACCTGCGTGCAGAGGATGAAGTTGCGCTTCGGCACGCGGTCGGCGATAACGCCCGCGAAGAGCACGAAGATCGTGATCGGCAGGAACTGCAACATGGTGACTGTGCCCAGCGCCACCTTCGAGTCGGTGATCTGCAACACCAGCCAGGCCTGCGCGATCGTCTGCATCCACGTGCCGCATAGCGAGATGGTCTGGCCGAAATAGAACAGCCGGTAGTTGCGGTTGCGCAGCGCGCGGAAGGTGTTCGAGAAGCCGGTCGGCGGAGCCAGATCTTCGCCCAGCACTGCATCGTCAAGCGGCGCCTGCGGCGTCTGCGCCGGGGGAGACGACGGTATCATCCGGAAGGGAAACCGGCGGGGCATGCTGACCTTTCCGTTAAGGGGAGTGTTGCTCTATTGTATCGCATCGTTTGCGGCCGGCGAGGCATCGCACCGCGAACGAAGTGTGAACGCGACGTGTAGAATCCAGATCATGGACCACGAGATCGCTGCGTACGCAAACTCGATCGAGCGGCGCCTGCGCCAGATCAGCGCCTGCCTCGACGGCATGAGCGCTAGCTAGCTCCCGTGGCGGCATCCCCCGGCGATGCCTCGCCGGCGAGCACGGCGCCCGTGGCTGCGTCGACGATCTCGAATCGTTCGCTGATGGTCACTTTCGGGAACAGCATCGCGAACACCGGACAGTATCGCGTCATCGTGAGGGCGATGGCGCGCCGCACGTTTTCTTCGCGCAGGGCGTTGCCGCGCAGCCGATGCTCGATTTGCACCGTCGTGTACACCTTCGGATGGTCCGCTGCCCGGGTGTGCGTCAGGCGAACCGAATAGTCTTCGACATCCTCGCGCATCTTTCGGAGGATCGAGATGACGTCCATCCCCGTGCAGCCGCCGAGAGCGACGAGTTGCAGCTCCATCGGGCTCGGACCGGCGACCAGTTCGCGCGGACCGGCCCTCGAATCGAGCGTGAGGTTGAAGCCGGAAGGCGTTGTGGCGACGAATCTAAGGCCATCATCGAGGCGTAGTATCGTCTCGCTGTTCGATGCCATCGTGTCACTCCTCGACTTGCGGCGTCCGTGACATGATGACACGATGCGAGCCGGCTCGCCCCCTGCGGGCCGCCGCAACCAAGCGGACGCAGAATGCCGCGATGGTTGGCTGTGTGAGGACTACTGCGATCCGGCGGGCGGAGACGTTCCAGCAGCGGGCGTGCCTTTAAGTCCACCGGCGGGGTTGGGAATCGTCTCGGACGACTCGACCATGAGCGCGGTCCCATTCCATGCGTACGTGGTCACGCGTAACGCGCTCGGACAACATTCGGGATCATCCGGGCCGGGCACACCTTGTGATTCGACGAGTTTCCCACTGTCAACCCTGAGCGATACGCGGCCGGTACCGGGCGCAGCCAACTCAGAGAAGATCGCCTTTACGTTGCCAAAGCTCCCCGCGTCGAGCTTGAGCACCACGAACCCCGCCTGGCCCGCGCGCCCGCCGAACGTTATTGGCACGACCGCTTCCTCAATGCCGTCGCCGGTCAGGTCTGCGTAGACGATCAAGCTTTCGTCCACTCTCGCGCCGTTCGACTTGACTTCGAGGAGCCGCACTTCGCCCACCGCGCGGACGTTAACGCTGCGGATCGCGTCCGCTTGCGTCACGTCAACGGTTGGTGTGGGTGGCGGCGGCGCGAAGGTTGGCGTAGATTCGGGCGTGGGGGTCTTCTTCGCCCCGCCTGAGCCACTCTTGCAGCCGGCGGTTGCCGCGACGAGCGCGATAAGAAGCACACACACGAGGAGGCCGGTCCGGATCATCGCGCCAGTGTAGGGCGCGCTTTCAGGCGGCGGCAAGCTCATGCCGCCAGGAGGGCGTGAAACTCGGTCTGGTGGCCGGCCGGCGATCAGGCAAGAATCTCAACATCGCGAGCCGCCGCGGCAGATTCATAAGCCGCGTCGATGATGCGTTGGACGTTCATCGTTTCGGCACGGGTGACAAGCGGCGCCTCCTGGCCTGCGACTACGCGCAGCCAGTGCGCGATCTCGCGCTCGTACGAGCTGGCCTTCTGTAACTGGAGGTGCTCGTCCGCGGGAATGCCGGCGTGGTTGCGATACACCACCGGCGGCGTCGTCGTCGCTCCCCCTTCCGTGCCGGCAAGCCGCACGGAGAAGACTTCCGCATCGATATGCGCCGCCCACGACGTGCGGAGGAGTAGCGTCGCGCCGCTGGCGAAGTAGACCAGCGCGACGGCAAAGTCCTCGACATCAAACTTTGCCGGATCCCACGCGTGTCGCAGCATCTTCGCCACGTCCGGACGTGTGCCGAATTTCCGTTGCGTCTGAGCCGATACCCGCACCGGCTGCGGGTTGCCCATCAGCCAGATGGCCAGGTCGAGCATGTGCACGCCCACATCGAGCAGCGCACCGCCGTGCGACAGCGCCTTCTGGTGGAAGACGCCCCACGTAGGGATACCCGTCCGCCGCATCGCGGTGGCTTCGGCGTAGTAGATGTCTCCCAGGTCGCCCGTATCGACGATGCGCTTGATGGCGCGCGAGCCGCCGTCCCAGCGCCAGTTCTGCGCCGCCATCAGCGTGCGGCCGGCGCTCTCGGCGGCGGCAAACATCTCCGCCGCCTCAGCGACGCTCGTCGCCAGCGGCTTCTCGCACAGCACGTGCGCGCCGGCATCGAGCGCGAAGAGGGTCGGCTCGCGATGCAGCACATTCGGCAGGCAGACGCTGACGATATCCGGCGCTTCCGCCGTGATCATCTCGCGCCAGTCAGCGTAGACCCTGGGGATGCCGTACTGCGCCGCGAGTTTGCGCGCGGGCTCTTCGTTCACGTCGCAGATCGCGACGACATTCGCAACCGCGGCCTTGTATCCCGGCAGGTGCCCGACGCGCGTGATGAAACCCGCGCCGATGATCGCGATGCGCGGATCCGTGATGTTGCCCATGCGTGTACTCCGTCAGCCGTCGGCCGTCAGCTGTCAGCCTTACTCCGGATTCGCTCCAAAAGCGCCTTGCAGGCAAGGATGCCGTCGCGCTCGGGCAGGCGCTCCCCCTCGTACTCGATGCCCACGTGCCCGTGGTAGCCGGCGTCTCCGACGATCTGCATCATGCGGGGAAAGTCAATCGTCGTCTCGTTTCCGGCAGCATCGAAGTCGTAGCACTTCGCGCTCACTGCCTTGGCACGCGGCATCATCCGCTGCACGGCGTCGTATCGGTCGGTGCTGTCCGGGAAGTTGCCGAAGTCAGGCAGCGTGCCGAAGCACGGGTGGTCCACTCGCGCCATCAGCTCCATCAACCATGCCGGATCCGACGACAGGCCCCAGTGGTTCTCGATCACCACGCTGATCCCCGCGCCATCCGCGTACTCGACCAGCACCCCGAAGCTCTCGGCGCAGCGGTCGAGCGCATCAGCATCACCCTCCTGCGCGCCCGTGTTACAGCGGATCGCGTGGCAGCCGAGCACCGCGGCGACGTCCACCCACTTGTGATGATTCTTGGCCGCGAGCATCCGGCTCGCTCGCTCCGGTCCGGCCATGCTGCCCTCTGCGTCGCACATGATCAGCAGGATCTTCACGGCGGCGTCGTCCGCGCGCTTTCGGAGCTGCTTGAGGTAGCCGTACTGCGGCGACGGGAAGAAGGTGTTCACCAGCTCGATCGCATCGATGCCCAGCTCGTGCGTCAGGTCGACCATGCCGAGCTGGTCAATCTCCTTCGCACGATACATCTGGTGCATCGACCACGCCGCCAGCGAGATCTCGAACTTCGGTTCGGGCATGGTGCCTCCGATCGGGAATGCTCGCCGCGATCGTACGAGATCGGCGGGCATGAGAGAAAGAGCGTGACGTGGCCAGTCGTGTTAGGATCGCCTCGATGGCTAGAGACGTCGCGCCACGATCCGAGCCATAGACGCCGACCGGTGGTTCCTCGAGTTGTCGCGAGTGTGAGTGTTGAAGAACGAGTCGATCGGATCGTGCGCGAATACGACGCCCAGGGCTGGCATCGGACCGGCACGAAGGTGGATGCCGAGTCCGCGGAGTGGCTTGCCGAACACGTCCGCGCCTTGGGGCTCCAAGTCGAGTTGGAGCCCTTCGCCATCAACAGGGTGGAACCAGTCGAAGCCTATGTCGAGATCGACGGCCGCCGCGAATACGGCGTACCGTTGTTCGACTGCACCTACACCGATGGCACCGGGGTAGTGGGCGCGGTCGGCGTTGTAGCGTCGGCTTGCGCTATAGGCGTGGGGGCGACAGACGTGGGCCGTCCCACCCCAGACGTAGAAGCGGCGCGGCATACGGCTCGGCATCGGGCAATGGTCGTTGCGGTACGGCCCATCGGCAACGACGACGGACTGGCGTTGCAAAATGCCGAGTACTTCACGCAGCCCTTTGGACCGCCGGTACTCCAGCTACGACATGGCGCGTTGGAGTGGCTGCAACGAGCCGCCGACGACGGATCCACCGGCCGGGTCGTTGCGACGGCGCGTTACGTGCCGTCGCAGGCGTACAACGTCGTGGCCCAACTGTCGGGCGCAGACCGCAGTCTTCCGCCTGTCTGGGTCATGACACCTCGGAGCGGATGGTGGGCATGCGCTGGAGAGCGCGCCGGCGGCATCGCCGGTTGGTTGGAGGCGATGGCGGCGATGGTGTGGCGCCAACCTGCGCGGGCGGTGAACTTCCTCGCGTCTTCTGGGCACGAGTTGGGACACCTCGGCCTTCGAAAGGCACTCGAGACACGCCAGGATTCGATCCAGGCGTCTTATGCTTGGGTGCACCTCGGGGCAAACATCGGTGCTGCGCCCAAATCGACAAGCTTTCTGGCCGCGTCAAACACCGAGCTGCAGGCGGAGTTTGCACAACTGCTCGCGAGCGAGGGTGTCGCCTCGGTGGTTCGCAGACCGCCGGGCCGTGCGCAGGGGGAGGCACTCGAGATTCATCGGGGAGGTGGAACCTATGTGTCGATTCTCGGCTCGCACCAACTCTTCCACCAGGAAGCGGACCGATATCCCGCAGCGGTGAGCATCGAAGAGGTCGCACGCATAGCACGGGCCGTTCGTGCGTTGGTCGACCGACTAACGGAATAGGCGCCGGTCAGAACGCAGCCGCGCCTGCACGGCGTCGCCCTGCAGCTCGCGCAGCGCGTCCGCCGCGATCCAGCGCCCGCTCTTCGTGCCCGCGGCGCGGATCCGGATGCCGCACTTGATCGCGGCGCGATTGAGGGCGCGGTTGCGTTTGCCGATCTGGCGCAGCGCCCAGTTGACCGCCTTCTTCACGAAGTTCCGCTCGTCCCCCGCCTCGCGCTCGATGATCGGCAGGAACTGGAGGAAGGCGTCATCGCCCGCGGCCTTGTCGTGCACCGCCAGCGTCGCCATCAGCACGAAGCCGGCGCGCTTCACGTATTCGCGGCGGTCGTGGCTCCACTGCAGCGCCTTGTCGTAGGCGTACGGCGTCTTGTCGAACAACTCGCCGCAGCAGCCGTCGACGACATCCCACGAGTCGAAGTCCGCCGCCCAGCGATCCATCTGCCGCTTCGTCACCTTCGCCGGATCGTCGACCCTCGCTGCGAGGATCCGCGCCTCGTGGATGCCGGTCGCCCACAGCTCCGTAGCGAGCGCGTGGTCACGACCAGCGCGCTTCGCCAGCGCACCGATCTTCGGCAGCGACACACCCAGCGTGTTCGTCGACGCGATCCCGAAGTACGCCATCCCTTCGAGATGGCGTGCACTCCCGAGCGCCCGCAGCTCCGCCACGATCTCATCTGCTGTCATCGAGCAAGATCATACCTAACAGACAACGAGAAAGGCCCGGCAGCGCCGGGCCTTCTGACTACTGACTACCAACTACCTACTTCCGGTTCAGCCGCGCCCGCTCGTTCGCCGTCAGCGTCCGCTTGCGGAGCCGCAGGCTCTTCGGCGTCACCTCCAGTGACTCGTCGTCGCCGATCCATTCCAGGCACTGCTCCAGCGACATCTTCCGCGCGGGAAACAGGTGCGCGGCGATGTCCGAGGTGGACGAGCGGATATTGGTGAGCTTCTTCTCTTTCGTGATGTTGACCGCGATGTCGCCCTCGCGCGCGTTCTCGCCGACCACCATGCCCTCGTAGACCATATCGCCCGCCTCGACGAACATCTCTCCGCGCTCCTGCGCGTGCTCGATGGAGTACGCAGTCACCACCCCGGTGCGGTCCGCCACGAGCGCGCCATTGACGCGATGCTCGATCTCGCCTTGCCAGGGCTCGTAACCGTCGAACAGGTGGTTAAGCAGGCCGGTGCCGCGCGTATCCGTCAGGAACTGGCTGCGGAAGCCAATCAGTCCGCGCGACGGGATGCGGAACTCCAGCCGGACACGGCCGCTGCCGTGGTTGACCATGTTGACCATCCGGCCCTTTCGCGACGACATCTTCTGCGTCACGATGCCGATGTAGTCCTCCGGGCAGTCGATCACCAGGTGCTCCATCGGCTCGTGCCGCTTGCCGCCGATGTCGCGCGTGATCACTTCCGGCTTGCTCGCCGAGAGCTCGAAGCCCTCGCGGCGCATCATCTCGATCAGGATGGCCATCTGCAGTTCGCCACGGCCGGACACCTTGAACTGGTCCGCCGATTCGCCCGGCTCGACGTGCAGCGCGACATTTGTCAGGATCTCGCGCTCCAGCCGGTCCTTGACGTTGCGCGACGTGACGAAGGTGCCTTCTTTTCCGGCGAAGGGCGAGGTGTTGATCGAAAAGATCATGCTGACCGTCGGCTCGTCGACGCTGACGCGAGGCAGCGGCCGCGGGTCCGACGGATCCACAATCGTGTCGCCGATGTTCACCTCGTCGAAGCCGGCGAGCGCGACGATATCACCGGGACCAGCCTCGGGCACTTCGATCCGCTCGAGGCCCTCGAACGCGTACAGGTACGTCACCTTCGTGCGCCCGACCGAGCCATCGTGCCGCACGACGCCGACATCTTGCTTCGCCTGCACATTGCCGTTGACGATGCGCCCCACGGCGAGCCTCCCGACGAACTCCGAGTAGTCGAGGTTCAACACGAGCATCTGCAGCGGCATCTCGGGGTCATAGCTGGGTGCCGGGATGGCGCGGATGATCTCCTCGAAGAGCGGCTGCAGTTTGTGGTCTTCGCCGTCGGGCGTGAGCCGGCACACACCGTCCCGCGCGATCGTGTACAGCACCGGAAACTCGAGCTGGTCCTCGTGTGCATCGAGGTCGATGAAGAGATCGTAGATCTCGTTCAGTACCTCCTGCGTGCGGGCGTCCTTGCGGTCGATCTTGTTGATCACGACGATCGGCGGCAGCCCCAGCTCCAGCGCCTTCTTGAGCACGAAACGCGTCTGCGGCAAGGGCCCCTCGCTGGCATCGACGAGCAGCAGCACGCCATCGACCATCTTCAGCGTCCGCTCGACCTCGCCACCGAAGTCGGCGTGGCCGGGCGTGTCGACGATGTTGATCTTGTACTTGCCGAAGCGCACCGCCGTGTTCTTGGCGAGGATGGTGATGCCCTTCTCGCGCTCGAGGTCGTTCGAGTCCATGACCCGGTCGATGTGCTCCTCGTTCTCGCGGAAGATCCCGCTCTGCCAGAGCATGGCGTCCACCAGCGTTGTCTTGCCATGGTCGACGTGGGCGATGATGGCGATGTTGCGGATGTCGTCTCGCAGGACGGCAGCCTTGGTGGCGACGGCGGCGGTTTCGGTCGAACTCATGCTGCTCCAGGCGTGCGTGCGCAGGTTGGCGCTCGGACGCGATGCGGCGGGTTGCGGGCGCGCCAGACGGCTGCGCGCAAGGCGCCGTACGTATAACTAGCAACTGCGCGGGAGACTCAACAATAGGGGAAACGAGGAGCCGAGGCCGCGGTCACGCTGTGCCTTATGGTAGCAAATGCGTTGTGCTCCAGGCTCGAACGCGTGGTGGCCAGCGTTATGTCGCCCGACGGCGCAACCTCTGGGCTACTTACTACCTACTACCCACCACAAACCTCCGGTGGTCGGGGAGACAGGATTCGAACCTGCGACCTCCTGCTCCCAAAGCAGGCGCGCTACCGGACTGCGCCACTCCCCGACGCGGCGGTACAAGGATAGCAAACGCGATTCGCGCAACGCGCGTTCGCTTTACGGAGGACACCCGCGGGCGTAGTATCGATCTCATGATGAGGCGAGCATGGTCACAACTCGATCTCGCTGGGGCGTTGCTGCTGTCCCTCGTGCTGGCCTCGGCATGGGCTTGCACCTCGGCCAACCGAGCATCCAGTAGCCCAACGGACACGGCCGTCGCCTGCACCGATGAGAACGCCATCCAAACTGTGCGCAGGTCCGTCGTGCGCATCTCAACTGACGCGGCGGTGGGGACAGGCATCGTCGTCGCCGAGAACCAGATCCTGACGAACGCCCACGTCGTGGAAAACATCGACAAGGTTCGCGTGCAGAGCCAGGCTGGTGCCGAAGAAGGAACCGTTGTCGGGACGGACAACGTGGTCGACCTGGCCCTCATACAGGCCGCCACCAGCGCGCTGCCCGCAGTGAATTTCGCCAATCCATCTTCGCTCAAGCCCGGACAACGGCTGCTGGCGATCGGCTACGCCTGGACCTGCCGGGCGAGCCGTCGACAACTGCGGGAATCTTCTCGGCGCTCCGTGAGATCGACGGTGTGCATTACGTGCAGACCGATGCGCCCATCAACCCGGGCAACAGTGGAGGACCGTTGTTCACTCAGTGTGGCGATGTCGTCGGTCTGAACACGTTCGGAAACCGAGCCGGAATCGGCCTGGCGATCGACTCCTCTGTCCTGAGCACAGCGAACCGAGATCTCGTGGCGCAACCACCCAAGAACAAGCCGAGCCCAAGCACCAACTCTCTTCAGCCTTTCGGAATCGGTGACCAGGTCATCGTCATCGGGCTGGGCGTGACGGACTGCCTTCGCATCCGCGAGCAGCCGACACAGCAAGGAAAGGCGCTGATCTGCATGCCCAACGGCACGAGGGCCATCGTTCAGGAAGGCCCCGTAGAGGCGGATGCCTTCACGTGGTGGCGCATCGCGGGCGACGGGTTCAACGGCTGGGCGGTCGTACTGTACCTCAAGCGACTGTGAGAGCTGATGCGCCGGCATCGCAAGCGCAGCATCGGGCTGGCGTGGCAGACGCGGAGATCGTTACTTCGGCGAGGCGAAGGCCGCGATCTGAAGTGGCTTCATTGAGGCACGGCGATGGCACCGGCGAGCGTGAGCACGGCCGCGCTCAACGATCTTTCATCCATCTATTCTCCCAGGCCCGTCAGGAGCATTAAGCCCGCGGCTTGAACGGGTGATCGTCGAGGAACCGTTTGGTTCCATCCATCGTTTGCAGCCAAACGTCATCGCCCCAGCCATAGCGGATCTCGGACTCTAGGAACCGAGTGTGCAACTCATCGATCCGACCCATGGCGACGGCGGCCATGATGCCACGGACGAAGCCGTTAACTTCCGCGTCGGACGCGAGGTGGTTCGCGCTTGCAAGATCGAGGAAGAACTCACCGATCGTTATTGGCAATGCCAAACCTCCGTTTGTGGTGCGCCTAATTAGACCAGCTTCGCAGCAGCGCCGAAGCTAAGTTCGTACCTGAAGGCATTGTAGACCAGCTAGGACAGCTCCGGGGAATCCCAAGCAGGCGCGCTACCGGACTGCGCCACTCCCCGACGCGGCGGCAGTATAGCGAAGCGGTTGGTGCAACCCCGTCGCAGCAACTTCCAACTCAGGCGCTTGCGCCAAGGCGTCTCGAAGTGCCGTTGCGGTCCAGTCGAGGCCGGTGTCGTCGGATTCAGTCGGCGTCGCCACGTGCGCGGCGAAGGGTTCCGGGACGACCTCCGACTGCCGGATTGCGCGAGCGATGAGGTGATCCATGGCGGCGTGCTTGTTCAGTACCAGCATGACGGCAACTGTCGCCGTCCGCCGCCGCCCATGCGATAAGGGATACCCCGCACGCCGGAGTCTCCCGCCCCTGCGATGGGTCTGGTCGCTCGCCTATTCCGGGCGTGCCGCCCGCATGCGCCGGGGATGCCTCAAACGGCGTCTCACTCCTTCGGCAGAACTCTGGGGCGAAGGCGCCCCGCACGAGATCACCCTCCGCGACGCGCTTCTGCATGTCATTGAACATGCGTCGCTGCATCTGGGGCATCTCGAGCTGACGCGACAGCTCGTGACGCAGGCGTGATGTCACACACACAAGGAACGCAGGCGTAATGCGATGACGAACGTAGAGTCGCTGGAACACACCGTCGTCCTTTATTCGCAGGGCTCCTGCGAATTCTCGGAGATGGTGCGCCTGCACCTTGAGTCGCGCGGCCAGACGTACGTCGAGCGCGACGTCGACGCCGACGCCACCGCGCGCAAAGAGATGATGGATCTCGGCGCGCAGGGCACACCCGTCGTCGTCATCGACGGCGAGGTGGTGATCGGCTTCGACGAAGAATCGATCGACGAGCTGCTCGGCTTCACCCCCTACAACCCGCACGAGGAATACGGCGCCGGCATGGACGAGCAGAGCTAGAGACTGCATCGCAACAGCCCAGGGTCTCAGCCACTCGCGCGATGCCTCACCGAAGCGTTTGGCTTATGAACCCGAGACCTATCACGATGAGCGCTAACGGCAGGCACCAGCGCAGTGCTCTGAGTTCGGAATCGTACGATCTGTGGGCCGCTTCATTCTCTCTTTTGATCACCTCCGGGTCGCGTCCGCCGGAAGCCCATCGAACGCTAGTCTTATCAAACAACCATTTCGTAACGCGCGGATTTCCGACGAGTACCACGCCACCGAGGAGGGCCAGCGCGCCAAGTAGGATTTCGATTTGATCTTGGATCGTCATCGGTTGTCCTGCGGCGGTTGGGCGAACCCGAGAGGGCAGCTAGAAGCACCTAGCGCTACCCCGCACGCAACTCCGCACCAAACTCCCGCCGCAGCCGCTCGAGCAGCTTGCGCTGCGCCTTCGCGACCTCATCGTCCGTGAGCGTATGGTCGGGCGACTGGTATTGCAGCGCGAAGGCGATCGATTTCTTGCCCGCCGGCACCTGGTCGCCCGTGTACACGTCGAACACCCGTGCTTCGTGCACCAGCGGCGTCGATTCGATCATGCGCTGCACGAGCCCTGCGAACGTGTCCCGATCGACGATCAGCGCCAGGTCCTGCTCCACCGCAGGAAACCGCGACACCGGCGTCATCTGCCGCACCCGTCCGGCGTACGGCAGCAGCGCGTCCAGCGTCACCTCGAAGAGATAGGCATCCTGCTCGACCTCAAACGTCGCCGCGATGTCCGGGTGCATCTGCCCGATGACGCCGACGCGTGTGCCCTCGACGAGCACGTCAGCGACGCGCCCCGGGACCATCCCGTACTCGTGCGAAGGCACGTACTCACCGACCACGTTCACCCCACGCAACAGGAATTCGAGATAGGCCTTCGCGTGAAAGAAATCGAGAGCCTCAGCCGAGGGCGCGCCCCAGCGGTCGAGCCGCCGCCCGCTGATCGCGCCGATCACCTGCTCCAGCTCCGTCGGCAGTGCTTCCTCTCCGGCCGGACGGCCTTCCTGAGCGAGCCGCGCGTCCGACCGCTGGTACACGCGCGCCGTCTCGAAGATCGCCACCGAACCCTTCTGATACCGCAGGTTCGATGCCAGCGTCTGAAGCACGCTCGCCCGCAGCGTCGGGCGCAGGTACTCGTGCTCGGCGCTGATCGGGTTGAGCACCCGATACGGCGGATAGATCGCGATCTCCTCCTTCGGCATCACGCGCGAGATCGCGTCCTTCGTCGTCATCGAGTACGTGATCACCTCCTGCATGCCCGCTTCCGCCAGTAGGTCGCGCGCCCGCTCGCGAAGCTCCCGCAGCGGCTGCACGATCGGCGCTGGTATCGCCCCCTCCAGCGCCTTCGTCGGGATCTCGTCGTAGCCGATGACGCGCGCGATCTCCTCGATCACGTCGTCCGCGATGCGCACGTCGGGCCGCCAGTACGGCACCCGCACGACGTAGCGGTCCGGCGGCACCCAGCGCGCCGCGAACCCGAGGCCGCCCAGCACCGCCTTCACTTTCGCCGCCGCCGGGTCGATGCCGAGCACCTGCATGATGCGTGCCCGCGTCACTTCGACGCGCTGCTCCTTCTCCTTGCCGGGATACACATCGACGCAGCCCTCAGCGGCTTTGCCGCCGGCGATCTCCACCAGCAGCTTCGTCGCGCGCTTCGATGCCACCATCGCCAGCTCCGCCGGCAGTCCTTTCTCGAACCGCAGCGATGCCTCGCTCCGCGACTTCAGCGCGACGCTCGTGCGCCGGATGTTCGTTCCCGCGAATGTCGCCGACTCCAGCAGGATGTTCGTCGTCTTCTCCGTCACCTCGCTCTCGAGTCCACCGATGACACCCGCGAGCGCCACCGGCCCGCGCTCGTCCGCGATGACCAGCATGTCGCGCGTGAGCGTGCGCGGCTCGCCATCGAGCGTCGTGAACTCCTCGTCGTCTTCGCCGCGCCGCACGATGATGTGGTGCCCCGCGATGGTGTCGTAGTCGAACGCGTGCAGCGGCTGCCCCAGCTCCAGCATGACGTAGTTCGTGATGTCGACGACGTTGTTGATCGGCCGCTGGCCGAGCGCGATCAGCCGCTGCTGCATCCACTCCGGCGACGGACCGAGCTTGATCCCCTTGATCACCGTCGCGACGTACCGCCGGCAGAGGTCAGGCACATGGATGTCTACGGCGGCCCGGCCCTTGATCGGCGCGCCGGTCGCCGCGTACTCCAGCGACGGCTCCCGCACCGTCTCGCCCGTGAGCGCCGCCACCTCGCGCGCGATGCCGACCACCGAGAGCCAGTCGGCGCGATTAGGTGTTAGGGATAGCTCCAAAATCGTATCTCCGAGCACGTCCGCGAGCGGCTTGCCGATAGGCGCATCCGCCGGCAGTACCAGGATGCCCTCATGCTCCTCCGACAGCCCCAGCTCGCGCTCGCTGAGCACCATGCCCGCCGACTCGACGCCGCGGATCACCGCCGGCTTCAGCACCGATTCCTTACCGCTATGGCCGTCCCGCACGCGCGCGCCGACCGTCGCGAAAGCGATCTTCTGCCCCGTCTCGAGGTTCGGCGCACCGCACACGACGCGATGCTTCTCACCGTCGCCCGCATCCACCGTCGCGAGGCGCAGGCGGTCGGCGTTCGGGTGCGGCTCGACGGCGAGCACTTCGCCGACGCGAACGTCCGCGCCCCAGTCGCCCGTGCGCGCGATCGCATCGACCGCGAGCCCGGCCATCGTCAGGCGATGCGCCAGATCTTCGGAGGAAGGGCGCACGTCGACGTACTCGCTCAGCCATTTGAGTGAGATGCGCATGCCGCTCCCTAAAACTGCTGCAGCATGCGCAGGTCGTTCTGATAGAACTCGCGGATGTCGTCCACGCCGTAGATCTGCATCGCCAGCCGCTCGACGCCCATGCCAGCGGCGAAGCCGGTGTAGCGGCTGGAGTCGATGCCCATGTTCTCCAGGATCTCCGGGTGCACCATGCCGGCGCCCCCCATCTCGATCCAGCCGCTGTGGTGGCACGTGGCGCACCCCGCGCCGTTGCAGACGAAGCAATCGACCGCTACCTCGGCGCCCGGCTCGACGAACGGGAAGTACGAGCAGTTGAGCCGGATCCGGCGCTCCGGGCCCAGGACGCGCCGCATCATGTCCAGCAGCGTGCCCTTCATGTGCGCCAACGTGATGCCCTCATCGATCGCCAGCACTTCCACCTGCGTCATCATCCACTCGTGCGTGGTGTCCGTCGCCTCGAAGCGGTACGCGCGGCCCGGCACCGCCACGCGGATCGGCGGCGCGTGCTGCTCCATAATCCGGATCTGCCCCGGCGATGTGTGCGTGCGCAGCAGCATCGGCCGCCGGCCGTCGGCGTCGTGGTCCACCCACATGGTGTCCCACATGTCGCGCGCCGGGTGGTCCGCCGGGATCCGCAGCGCCTCGAAGTTGTAGTAGTCCAGCTCCACTTCCGGCCCCTCGGCGACGGAGAACCCCATCGACCGGAACGCATCGAGGATCCGGCGCAGCGTCTGCGTCACCGGGTGCAGTCCCCCGCGCGGATGCGGCCGCGCCGGTAGCGTCACATCGATCTTGCCCGTCTCGATCGCGCTGGCGAGCGTCAGCCGGCGCAGCGATTCCGCGCGCTTCTCGAACGCCGCCTCCAGCTCGATCTTCAGCACGTTCGCGGCGGCGCCGACCGACTTCCGCTCTTCGATCGAAAGCTCCGCGAGCCCGCGCAGCACGCCCGTCAGCCGCCCCTTGCGCCCGAGATACTCGATGCGCCACGCGTCGAGCGCGACCGGATCGCGCGCGGCGGCGAGCGCCTCCATCGCGTGCGTACGCAGTTGCTGGACTGTGTCGAGAGCCATCGGATCGCGTCCAACCGGGTATTGGGTGCCAGACCCACAGCGTATCCGACCCGGCGTGCGCGATACAGACGCCAGCGGTGGAGCATCCGCTGGCTGGCGGCGATGTTGACATAGGCTGCTTCTCCGTAAATGATGAATCTCCACACCGACCCCGCACTGAAAGGATGTTTCGCCATGGGTACGAAGACAGAAGCGCTCGCCGCAAAGTTCGAGCAGGCATGCAAGGACTTCGAGTCCAAGATCCGGGGACTGAGCGACGCCGACTGGCAGGCGAAGACGCCCGAGGAGGGCTGGACCGTCGCGGCGACCGCCCATCACGCCGCCGGTTCGACAGGGCCTATCTCGATGATCGCGAACTCCGCAGCCACCGGCTCACCGATGCCGCCGATCACCGCGGATGGACTGAATCAGATGAATGCCGACCACGCGAAGCAGTACGCCAACGTCTCGCGCGAAGACACGCTCGCGCTGCTCAGCGAAACGACGGAGCCGGCCGCGGACCTTGTGCGCGGATTCAGCGACGAACAGCTCACCGGCAAGGCGAAGTTGCCGCTGAATGGCATGGAGCTGACCGCCGAGCAGATCATCGAGAACGTGCTCATCGGCCACATCACCACCCACGCCGCCAGCATCAGTGCGGCTGCTGCGGTGGCGTAGCGCAGCCTTCGAGCCCTAAACGTCGGTGATCTGAAGAAGATCCCGATCTTCCCCGAGCGCGGCGAACAATCTCGTCCGATTTGTTGACGGAACGGGATAGACGGCGCGCGCTCCCGAGGTTACAATCGAACATATCTTCTGACTGGAGCCCCGTCGTTGATTCCGAATCACGAGCATGAGCCCGTCTCGCGTGTGATAGTCTCGCCATCCGGCCTCGTGCAGCTCCATGAGGGAGACTGTATGCGTTGGCTTGCACAACAACCGAACGGCTCGTTCGAAGCCGTCGTGACTGACCCGCCGTATGGCATGCTCGAATACACGCCAGCGCAAATGAAGAAGCTCCGTAACGGACATGGCGGCGTCTGGCGCATCCCATCGTCCATCGGCGGTCACAAACGCGCACCCGTCCCCCGGTTCACCGTGTTGGACGATCGAGATATCGCCGCGCTCTACGACTTCTTTAGAGAGTGGGGCGAAGCGTTGCGTCCGACTCTGGTACCTGGAGCGCATGTCTTCATCGCGACCAGTCCGCTCTTCTCGTACGTCGTGTCTCAAGCGATGGTGGACGCCGCGTTTGAGAAGCGCGGAGAGATCGTGCGGCTAACTCAGACGCTGCGAGGCGGTGACCGCCCGAAGAACGCTGAGGACGAATTCCCCGACGTCACAGTGATGCCGCGTTCAGCATGGGAACCCTGGGTGATAGTTCGTAAGCCTTGCGAGGGTACCGTCGCTCAGAACCTTCGCAAATGGCGCACCGGCGGTTTGCGGCGGATGGATTCCGGGCCGTTCGTGGATGTCATCACCAGTCGTCCGACGCGGCCCGACGAGCGAAAGCTCGCGCCTCACCCAAGCCTCAAGCCGCAGGCCTTCTTGAGACAGATCGTTCGAGCCGCGCTCCCGCTCGGGGAAGGGACCGTATTGGACCCGTTCGCTGGTAGCGGTTCAACGCTCGCAGCGTGTGAGGCGATGGGCTACCGCGGCGTTGGGGTCGAACTAGACCCAGATTACGTGACGCTTGCTACGTCGGCGATTCCGGCTCTATCTCAGTTATCACTACCTGAGTCTTCTTCCGTGGCGTTGGGCGCGGGACGTACGTCGGGTCGAGGTAAATCGCGTTCGCTTCGAGCTTTGCCACGCCGGATCGTTTGATCGACGCTGTTGGCGTCCGTCGGCTATTGGCACCGCGTCCTGAAAAGCTCCAGTCATCTTCCGTGAGTTGCGCGCACATCATCCGATCGATTCGGCTCGGCGAACGGTTCTCGATCGGCTCCGTCTGCCGGTCGATGTAGTACTGGCAAATCATGATCCAGCCATCTTCGACGTTGTGGCCCTGCCAGCCGTTCGACCAGCGCGACGCCTTGACCTCGATGCCGTCAGCCCCGCGGAGACAGCCTTCGTCGCTGTACATGCCTCTGGGGACCAGATCGGGTCTGCCGTTGTGATACTGGTTCTTGATGATGGTCACGCTGCGTTTCGACACGCCTTCGACTACGAGTTCGCTCATCACGCCGCTGAATGTCGCGGCCGAAAGCGTCTCCTCCAGGCGATCCCATCCGCGCTCAACGAGAAATCGATTGATGTTGTAGAGGAAGTCGTAGATGTCGTCGATCGCTGCCTTGATCTCCGACGCGCGCAGGCCGTACGGAAGATTGACCTTCTCGTTCCAGCCTTTCGGATGCAGCGTTGCGCGATCAATGTAATTCGCCATCGGCGGATCGTGTCATAGGTGCTCGCGGCACGCAAGCAGAGCACACAAATAGGGGATTGTTGACTGGCCGCAGCCCCATCACCGCACCGTGATCACACCCGCCATCCCCGCCAGCACATGGATCGTGCACGCGAAGCTGTACGTGCCGGGCTTGGCGAACTGCAGCCGCCACGTCAGTCGCGGCTGCAGTATCCCCAGGCTGCCCGACGACAGGAAGGTCTTGTCGTCGAAGCCGCCCGGCGGCGGGTCGACCGCAACGGCCGACTCTTTCGACAGCGAGAAGTTGAGGCCGCGCCCCTCCGCGTCGACGATGATGCCGATGCCCGGCGGCAGGCCCTTTTGCAAACCCTTGAAGACCACGTTGTGGAAGTCGCGGTCATCATTCTCGAAGATCACCGTGTCGCCCGCCTTGATGTCGAGCGCCGCCGGCACGAACGCCGCCGCCTGCCCGTACGGCGTCGTCACACCCACGTTCACGCGATACAGCACCGCCCCCGACGGTCCCGGGAGTTCGTGCGGCTCCGCGGCCGCCTGCGCCACCGCGCGCTTCTCCTCTTCGATGTAGCCCGCCAGCTCCGCCTTGCCGCGCGATGTCACCGACTCCGGCGCCTCGACTTGCGCGCTCGCCGCATCGACCGAGACGGTGCCGCGCATGGTAAACGGATGCACCAGGCAGACGTATTGGTACAGCCCGCTCTTCGTGAATGTGAGCTTGTACGTCTGCTCCGCCGGCACGCCGATGAACCCCGAGTTGTAGTACGTCCCGTCACCTGGGTACGTATCGCCGGTGCGCGACTTCAGCGCGATCTCCGGGTTGAAGATCACCTGCGCTGGATCGTTAGGGTCAGGCTGCAGGTACGACGACAGCAGCGTGTTGAACTGCTTCTGCTCGACGAACGTGATCGTGTGCCCCTCGATGCCCTGCGCGGTCCACTGGATCGTATCGCCCTCGCGCACGTGGATATCGGCCGGCAGGAACCGCTCGATGTCGAACGCGCCATCCGCCCGCCCCGCAATCACACCGAACGTCGCTGCCCCCGGCGGTGCATACGACACCGGCGCCGTCGCAGCGGGAGCCCCGGCCGTCGCAGAAGTCACAGTGCCCGATGACGCCGGCGCCGTCGCCGTAACAACCACCGTCTTCGTCCCGCCCCCGCTGCACCCCACAAGCGCCCCGCCTGCGAAGAGCAACGCCGTCATCGCCGACCATGCGCCCGCGCGAAGCTTCATCGAGCCGTAATTAGACGTACTCATACAGTCCCACACTATCGGTGACGCGATGGCCAACGGCAAGCGGGAAACGGGACGCGGGAAGCGAGAAACGGGAAGCGAGGGCGATGCGTTTCTCTTATCGGTGGCCGCGCCGCTCAACACAAGAACTGCCGAACAATCTCGATCCAGAGTCCGCACTCAAGCTCCCCTTCCGTCCCAGGGAAGGGGCCGGGGGTTAGGTCAGCCCCTTGCCCGCGACGTAGGCCAGCATGTCCGACATGCGGCACGAGTAGCCCCACTCGTTGTCGTACCACGCGGCCACCTTCACCAGGTCGCCAGCGACGACGTTTGTGGTGAGCGCATCGACGATCGAGGAGTGGGAGTCGCCCTTGAGGTCCATCGACACCAGCGGCTCGTCCGACACGGCGAGGATGCCCTTCATCGGGCCTGCCGCGGCGTTGCGCATGGCATCGTTCACTTCTTCTACGGAGGTTTGGCGGCTCACCAGGCAGATCACCTCGACGATCGACACCGTCGGCGTCGGCACGCGATACGCGGCGCCATCGAGCTTCCCCTCGATCTCCGGAATGACCACCTTGAGCGCCCGCGCCGCCCCCGTAGGCAGGGGCACGATGTTCAGCGCCGCCGCCCGCGCCTCGCGTAGGTCCGGCGCCTGCACGTCCAGCAGCCGCTGCGAGTTGGTGTAGGAGTGCACCGTCGTCATGTGCCCCTTGATGATGCCGAAGCTGTCGACCAGCACCTTCACCACGGGCGCCAGCCCGTTCGTCGTGCACGAGGCGTTCGACAGCACGTGGTGCTTCGCCGGGTCGTACTCGTGCGCGTTGACGCCCAGGACGAGCGTCTTGTCCTCGTTCTTCGCCGGCTGCGAGATGATCACCTTCTTCACGCCGTCGTGCAGGTGCCCGCGCGCCGCATTGCCGTCGGAGAAGAAGCCGGTCGACTCCATGACGATCTCGACGCCGACGGTGCCCCACGGGATCTTCGCAGGCTCGCGCTCGGCGAAGACGGCGATCGGCTTGCCATCGACGACGAGGCCGCCCTCGCCGGTCTCGACCGTGCCGGGGTAGCGGCCATAGTTGGAGTCGTACTTGAGCAGGTGCGCGTTCGTCTTCGTATCGACAAGGTCGTTGATGGCGACGACTTCGATCTCGCCGCCGTGGCGCTCGTTGACCGCCTTCAGCACTTGCCGTCCGATGCGCCCGAACCCGTTGATACCGATGCGCGTGGCCATGCCCGTGTCCTTTCCGGATGTTGCCTTGGAATGTTTCATTGTGACGCCCGCTTATGGCAGGAGCTAGTGCCTCTCCAAGGTTGATGAGTGTCCAAAGGAACGTGTCGCTGAGCGCAGGCCGCAGCTTGTCATGCTGAGCGCAAGCGAAGCATCTCTGGTTAAGGCCGGGCCAGACCCTTCGCTTCGCTCAGGGTGACAGTCGCATGCGCGTTCCTCGGGGAATCAAGTTGGAACGGCACTAGTCAGAGCTACTCGCGCACGACTTCGTGGCCCATGAAGCGGAAGACCCGCTCCTGCACGTCATCGATCGCACTGACATCCTCGCTCAGCAGCGACTCGATGAACTGCTCGCGCCGCGCCAGCTCGTGCATGAACTCTTCGTCGTCGTCGAAGCCGAGGCGGCGGGCGGCGGCGTTGACCTCCGCCGGCGTCGACAATACGTCGTAGGCATCATCGTCGGGGCGCCAGCGGACGATCGAGTGGCGGTCGTAGCCGGCGCCGAGGGGTTCCAACACGGCGACCTCGCTGACGCGGCGGACGCGCTGGCCGCCCCGCGCACCAACGAACATCGGCACGATGAAGGCGAGGCGACCGATGTGACCCTGGGGCACGTCGCACTCGTCGACCAACTGCTCGATCACGCCATCAACCGTCTCGGCGTGCAGCGTCGAGGCCAGCGTGTAGCCGTCGCCGATAAGCTCGAACGCGTGGCGTACGTACGGACCCCACGAGTACACCGGCAGGTGGTCGCTGATCTCGTTGATCAGGAGGTACACGGGCGGATCATCCTCGGCGCGCTTCGGCAACGGGAAAGTCTCGCCCCAACCGCGCGTGAAGTACACCGCCGCGTCGGGGCGAGTGAAGGCCAGCAGTGCGGTGAGAATCGTCGTCTTGCCTGCGCCCGGTGGGTCTGCCGCCAGCACGATCGATGCGCCGCGCTCCATCACGAGCCAGAGCAGCGCGGCGACGCGCGGGGGCATCGTCCCCGCGCGGATGATCTGGGTGATCGACATGGCCTCGGGGTGGTTGTAGCCGTGCCAACCCCACCAGCTCTCCGGTTGATTCAGCGCTCTCACTCGCCCATGATAGCGGAGCCTCCGGCTGGTGATTGGTGACTGGTGACTGGTGAGCGGAGGCAACGGCTGGCGCAACGCGACACATCAACAGCCACGCCGACGCGTGATACAAGGGGTTTCATGATGAAGCAGGCGGTGATGGCGGGGCCGAGGGCATTCGAGATCAAGGACGTCGAGGCGCCGGAGGCAGGCGCGGGCGAAGTGCTGGTGCGCGTGCGCAACGTGGGCGTCTGCGGCAGTGACCTGCACTTCTATCGCGGCGAGTTTCCGCTGCCGCCCGGCTTCTGCCTCGGCCACGAATGCTCCGGCGAGGTTGCCGCGCTCGGCGAAGGCGTCACGGGATTCGCGCCCGGGGACCGTGTGGCAATCGAGGGGTTCAAGGTCTGCCTGGTGTGCCCGCAATGCCGCTCGGGAAACTACCATCTCTGCCCGACCCGGCAAGCGAACGGCCTGACGATCCCTGGTGGGCTGCGCGAGTACATAGCGCTGCCGTCGTACGCGCTGTACAGGCTGCCGCCCGAAGTGGACTTCGAGCTCGGGGCGCTGGTGGAGCCGCTCACGGTCGCCGTCCACGGCATCAAGCTCGTCGACCTGAAGTTCGGCGAGCGCGTCGCCGTGCTTGGCGCCGGCAGCATCGGCCTGATGGCGATCGCGGCGGCGAAAGCGATGGGCGCATCCTACGTCGCGGCGACGGCGCGGCATCCGCATCAGAAGGCGATGGCGGACGCATTTGGTGCGGACGCCGTCTTCTCGGACCAACCTGAAGGCATCGCGCAGCTCAACAAGGCCGTCGGCGGCGCAGATGTCGTAATCGAGACGGTGGGCGGGCACGCGAACACGCTTGCCGATTCGCTGACGGTGGTGGGGGTCGGCGGACGCATCAGCGTGCTCGGTGCGTTCACAGCTCCCGTGACGATCCTCCCCATCATGTTCTTTCTGAAGGAAGCGCGCGTCTTCGGTTCGAACTGCTACGGGAGGAGCGGCCGCCAGTCCGACTATGAGATCGCGATCGAGATCATGCGCCGCAACAGCGAGTCGCTGCGGCGGGCGATCACGCATCGATTCGCTCTCGAAGATGTGGCCGAAGCCTACGCTACGGCCGACGACAAGAAGACCGGCGCGATCAAGGTCACCATCACGCCGTAGGATTAGTCGCGCGGTCATCGGTCGTCGGTCGTCGGTATCGAGCGTTAGGCGAGCAGATCGGCGAGCATGCCGCGCACGATCGTGTCCGGGACATCGTCGCGGACGACGGGGCGACCGAAATCTTCGAGCAGCACCCAGCGCACGCGTTTGGACGCCACCTTCTTGTCATGCGCCGTCGCCGCGATCACTGCGTCGGGATCGAGGCCGCGGTGGCGTAGCGGGAGCCCGTAGCGGGTGAAGATCCGCGCCTGCCGCTCGCCGACGGACGCTGGCGTGACGCCCATCCGCCGCCCGATCTCCGCCGTCGCCATCATGCCGGCACTGATCGCTTCGCCATGGCGAACGCCCGCGTACCCGCTCGCTGCCTCGATGGCGTGACCGATGGTGTGGCCGTAGTTGAGGATCATGCGCCGCCCGCCCTCGCGCTCGTCCTCCGAGACGACGGCTGCCTTCAGCGCCGCGTTGCGGGCGACGATCTCGGTAATGAGATCTGCGTCGATCGCGAGCAGCCGCTCCGCGTCGCGTTCGAGGATATCGAGCATCGGCGGGTCCATGATCAATCCGTGCTTGATCACCTCGGCGAAGCCTTCGCGCAGCGAGCGCGGCGGCAGCTTGGCGAGCAGGCTTGTGTCTTCGACCACCAGCCGCGGCGGGTAAAACGTGCCGACAAGGTTCTTGCCGCGCGGGTGATCGACGGCAACCTTGCCGCCGATCGACGCATCGACCATGGCCAGCAACGACGTCGGCGCCTGTACGAACGGCACGCCGCGCAGGTACGTGGCGGCGACGAAGCCGGCCAGGTCGCCAACGACGCCGCCGCCGAGCGCCACAATCGGCGAACCGCGTTCGGCGTGTTGCTCGATGAGCCAGTCGTACACGTCACGCACGGTGTCGAGGGTCTTGTTCGCCTCACCGGCGCTGAAGTTGAGGAGAATCGGGCCGAAGCCGGCCCGGGTCAGCGAAGAAAGCGCTCGTTCGCCGAAGAGAGGGCCGACGACATCGTCTGACACGACAAACGCCGAGCCCCGTAATCCAGCGTCGCGCATCAATGGGCCCAGATGATCGAGCGCGCCCCAGCGGCAGTGGATCTCGTACATGCCGGCGCCAGCGGTGACGCGAATCACGCCGTCCCGCCGGCCACGGCCGACCGCTCGCGGAATGCCGTCAGGATCTGGTGCGTCACCTGGTCCGGCGTCATGTCATCGGTCTGGATGATAAAGTCGGCCTGCGAGTACAAGGGCTGCCGATCCGATTTCAGCCCGATGATCCGGCCCATCACGTCCTCTCCCGCGAGGAGTGGGCGGTCGGACAGCCTCATCCCGGAGTCGGCGATGCGTGCGGCAATGGTCTCCGGCCGGGCGTCGAGCGCGACGATGAAGCCCTTTTTGCGCATGGCGGAACGGTTTGCTTCGGCAAGCACGGTGCCGCCACCGGTGGCGACGACGATGTTCGGCTTGTCGGCGATCTCGTCGACAATCTGGAGTTCCAACTCGCGGAACGCGGCTTCGCCGCCGCTGCCAAAAATCTTCGGGATCTCCTCGCCGGCACGCTCTTCAATGAGCCTGTCGAGATCCAGGCACTGCCAATCCAGCGCCGCGGCCAGCGGGCGCGCAATACGAGACTTACCCGTAGCCATGAATCCGATGAGCCAGATCTGTGTGTTCATCTGCTGTTCGATTGTGCCTCCCGAGCCCGCCAGTCGCGGATAACCGCGCACGGTCACACATCCATCTTAACGCCTGGCGGCGGAGAGTGTATTTCGAACGGCGCGGAGGCAGCCGGGCTGTTTTTCAGCGCCGGCATGCGGAAGGTGTTCAACTCTCGCGCAGTTCGCGGGGGCCCGTAGTGCTCTCGAAGGCACGCCAGTTGCGCAGCGTCTCTCGCATTGAATCACCACCGAATTTCTCGAGGGCGGCGGCGGCCAATACAATGGCGCACATGGTTTCGACGATAACGCCAGCGGCGGGCACGACGCAAACATCGCTGCGCTCGTAATACGCTTCGATCTCCTCGCCTGTGAGCAGGTCGGCGGACGGGAGCGACCGCGGCAGCGTCGCGATCGGCTTGAGCGCGATGCGCACGACGATGTCCTGCCCATCGGTGATACCGCCTTCCGTGCCGCCCGCGTTGTTCGTCGCGCGCGCCCACGGGCGGCCGGTCCACTGCTCTCGCGGCAGGATGACATCGTGCACGCGAGAGCCGGTCAGCTTTGTGAGTGCGAATCCGCCTCCTATCTCGACGCCCTTTACGCTGTGGATGCTCATCAGCGCCTGCGCGAGGCGGCCGTCGATCTTTCGGTCCCAGTGCACGTGGCTGCCCAGTCCCATCGGCACACCGCACACGCGCCCCTCAACGACGCCGCCGAGGGTGTCGCCGGCGCTGCGGGCGTCGTCGATGGCGGCGACCATCCTGTCGCCGCTGGCGGAGTCTGCGCAGCGTACCGGCGACTCCTCGACGGCATCCCAGTCGATCTCGTCCGGTATCGATGCATCGACGGTGCCAATCTGCACCGTGTGGCTGAAGAAGCTCATGCCGAATTCTTCGAGGAAGCGCTTGCAGATACCGCCAACGGCGACGCGGGCCGCGGTCTCTCTCGCGCTGGCGCGCTCCAGGATCGGGCGCACGTCGTCGAAGTCGTACTTGATCGTGCCCGCGAGGTCGGCGTGTCCCGGCCGCAGGCGCGTCACCTTTTCGACGGCGCTCTCGATCGGGTCGATGGACATCTGCTCGGTCCAGTTCGCCCAGTCGCGATTCTGGATCGTCAGCGAGATAGGGCTGCCGAGCGTCAGGCCGTGCCGTACGCCAGAAATGATCTCCGCGCGGTCCTGCTCGATCTTTTGGCGACGGCCGCGTCCGTAGCCGCCCTGACGCCGCCGCAGATCAACAGCGAGATAGTCCTCCGAAAGCGGCAGCCCGGCGGGCATGCCTTCGACGATGACCACCAGGCCTTTACCGTGCGATTCGCCCGCGGTGAGGAAGCGCAGCAACCTTAATCGTCCTTGTAAAACGCAGCGGGCACGCCGCTGGTCTTGGTGGCGGCAGGGTCGATCGCGAGCGGGTGGCCGCGATCGTCGAGCGCGAAGCGGCCGCCGAACGCGTGCACTACTTCCTCGGCATCCATCTCGTCCCACGCGAGGCCATCGGCGACTTCGCGTGTGCAGACCGTCGACAGGATGCACTGCTGCGAGGAGCCGGAGCCGTCGCGATAGGTGCTGAAGACGTCGATCTGGGCGTAAGGCAGCTTCACGTTGGGGATATCGTACAGCACCATATCGGCAAGCCGTGCGGTGATCTTCATCCCTTCCTTGAGCGGGCTGCTGATCTCGCGGCGCTGGCCATCGACGAGCGCATGCTGGCCTTCGGAGGCGACGCTGATGCGGACGCCGTCGGGCCGGGCTTCGAGCAGCTCGGCGCTCTGGACGCCATGCCAGACGGCGGGACTGGTGCCCTTGGGGGTGCGCATGGTCTTCCAGCGGGCGATCTCGTCCCTTGCCAGTGTCTCGATGGCGCTGACGTCGCCGCCTTCGACGGCCGATCGCCAGGCCATCTGGGCGCGCGTGCCCTGGACGATCACCCAGCCCACGATGATGAACAGCAGCAGCACCACGCCGATGGCGAAGACAAGGCCGTATTCAGAAGCGGCGAGAAGGGGTAATGCCATGCTTGATTATGGCAGCTTCGGCAGTAGGAGGCGCTCTGTGTTACACTGGCTTAGACCCCTACCCAGGGGGTATGGAGTCACGATGCAAGATGACACGAAGGCCGACATTCTGAAGCGCCTCAGCTTCATCGAGGGGCATCTGGCGGGCGTGCGCCGCATGGTGGAGGCGGATAATTACTGCGTGGACATTCTCAAGCAGACCTACGCCGTGCGGAGGGCGATCGAAAAGGCTGAGGGCATCATGCTGGCCGGGCACCTGCGGACCTGCGTCGTAGAGGGCATCCAGGACGGGCGTGAGCAAGCGGTGCTCGCGGAGTTGGACGAACTCTACGAGATGAAGGGCAAGTGAGGAACTGCGCGGCCGGGATCCGTCCGCGAAGAAGGAGAAGCGGATGCTGAAGACAATCATATTCGCCGTGAAGGGCATGACCTGCGAGAACTGCGTGCGCCACGTCACGGAGGCCATCAAGGCGGTCCCGGGCGTGCAGGCCGCCGAAGTGAGTCTCGCGGCTCACTCAGCGACGGTCGATGGTGATTTCGACGAGCGCAAGGTCGTGGAGGCGGTGGAAGAAGAAGGATACGAAGCCAGCGTGACGGCGTAGAAGCCGCAGGCCAGCTCCACTCACTCACCTGAAATTCATGGCAACAAGGCAGCCGACCACTATCCTCGACATCAGCGGTATGACGTGCGCGTCCTGCGTGCGACGAGTCGAACGCGCCCTGGCCAAAGTGGATGGAGTCGATACCGCAAACGTCAACTTCGCGGCGGAAACCGCCCTCGTGACCGCCGGGCCGGACGTTGTGGTTGACGTGTTGATCGCCGCGGTCGAGAAGGCCGGATACTCAGCACGACGGCCCGGCGCAAACGACGACCGCTCGACGGAGCGCGTGCATCATGCGCGACGGACGTTGCTGTTCGTCATCTTCGGCGCCGTGCTCGCCATACCGGCGGTCTTCCTATCGATGTCTATGGACATCGGGAATATGACCTACGGACTTGGCGAGCGTGCCGACGGCCTGATCGTGCTCGCGCTGGTGACGCCGATTCAGGTTGTCCTTGGCTGGCGGTACTACAAGGGTGCGCTGGCTTCGCTGCGTCATCTCAACCCGAACATGGACGTGCTTATCACGCTCGGCACGAGCGTGGCCTACGTGTACAGCGCCTGGGTCGTGCTGCTCGACAAGCCGTACGCCATGTTCTTCGATGTCTCGGCCGCCGTGCTTGTGTTCATCACGCTGGGCAAGTACTTCGAGGAGCGCGCGAAGGGAGGCTCGGCTGCGGCGATCCAATCGCTGCTCAAGCTGTCCGCAAAGTCGGCGCGGCTTATTCGTGACGGCGCTGAGGTCGATGTGCCGCTCGACGACGTGCGGGTCGGGGATGTGTTCACCGTCCGGCCGGGAGAGAAGATCCCGGTCGATGGCGTTGTACGGGATGGTCACAGCACCATCGACGAATCGATGATGACCGGCGAGTCGCAACCGGTCGAAAAACGCGCGGGCGAGGCGGTGATCGGCGGCACGATGAACCAGAGCGGCGCGCTGCGCGCCGAAGCCCGTGCGGTCGGCGCCGGCACGGTACTGGCGCGCATGGCGCGGATGGTGGAAGAGGCGCAGGGCTCAAAAGCGCCGATTCAGAAGCTGGTCGACTCGATCTCGGCGATCTTCGTCCCAGTCGTCATCCTGATCGCGCTCGGTACGTTCCTCGGCTGGGGATTGCTGAGCGGGCCGGTACAGGCCGGCAGCGATAGTCCCTGGATCACCGCGATGCGGGCGGCTGTCGCGGTGCTCGTGGTCGCCTGCCCGTGCGCCCTGGGTCTTGCTACACCAACGGCGATCATGGTGGGCACGGGCATCGGTGCGGAGCGCGGCATCCTGATCAAGAACGCCGAAGTGCTGGAGCGCACGCGCGGACTGGACGTGGTGCTTCTGGACAAGACAGGCACGCTCACCGAAGGACGGCCGCAGGTAAGGAACGTCGTCCCGACCGGCAGAATGAGCGAAGCCGAGCTGCTCACACTCGTTGCCGCGGCGGAACGAAACAGCGAGCACCCGCTGAGCCGGGCGATCGTAGACGCCGCTGAGGAGGCAGGCCTGATGCTCCCAGAAGTCACGGATTTCGAATCGACGATCGCGAGCGGCGTGGCGGCGACGGTCGGTGGTCGGCGCGTCGTTGTCGGTAACCAGCGTTCGTTCGCCGAGCGGGGCATCGGAATCGCCGGCGATGCGTCGGCTCAGGCACGCGCCCTGGAGGAAGCGGGGACTTCGGTCGTCTTTGCGGCTGTGGATGGCAAGTTGGAAGGCATTATCGGGATCGCGGATGAGGTGAAGCGGAACGCCGCAGGCGCGGTCGACGCGCTCCGGAAGCGCGGTCTTCGCGTGATCATGATGACCGGCGATAACGAGCGTGCCGCGGCCGGCGTCGCCGCCGCGGTAGGCGTCACTGAGTTCCACGCAGGCGTCCGCCCCGAGGACAAGATCGCGAAGGTGCGTTCGCTGCAAGCGCAGGGGCTATCGGTCGCGATGGTCGGCGATGGCGTGAACGACTCTCCCGCCCTGGCCCAGGCTGACATTGGCATCGCCATGAGCACGGGCACGGACGCGGCGATTGAGGCGGGGGATATCACGCTGCTGCACGGCGACATCTCGAAGGTCGCCGAGTCGATCGCGCTGAGCAGCGCCACATTGAGCGCGATCAAGCAAAACCTGGCATGGGCGTTCGGCTACAACATCGTCGCCATTCCGATTGCGGCGCTCGGATTGTTGAACCCGGTCATCGCGGGCGCCGCGATGGCGTTCAGCTCCGTATCGGTGATGGCCAACAGCCTTCGGTTGCGATCGAAGGCGAGGGCGATGGCGGAACGCAGCGGAGAATCGCACAAGTCCGATGCCGCGAGCCCGATGCCACCCGTCGACTCGAGCGTCGCAATAGCCGCCGCGGCGAAGGCGCATAGCCGCAGTTAGCGCGGGCCAAACGCACCTCACCAGCCCCAGCACACGGCGTCACGAGCGCGCACGGGTCGCGCTTCGACCCCAGAGGGTCAGCCGCTCATGCTCACCGCTCGCCTCGCACGAAATTGCATCGAGGAACTAATGACAGTTCCGGCGCGCCGTGCTACTATCGCTGTCAGCGGGGCAACACGGAATTGGGGTAGTGGTGAAGTGGCGTCTCTTGTTGCTCGCGTGTGCGGCCGCATTCGCGGTCGCTCTCCCTCTTAGCACCGGCTTGGCCCAGGAACGCGACCCGCTGACCTCGCCGGCATCGGGCGCGGCCGGCTCGCGCTTCCAGATCGTCGGCCAGAGCGGCTGGGCGCCGGGAGAGACGGTCACCATCAGCCTCGGGTTTAGCGACACCGATCCCGGGGAGCAATTCTCCGGCGCGATGTACCACGAGCGTCAGGTGACGGTGCTGCGAGACGGCACCTGGAGCTTCCCCATCGTCGTCAACAACGAGATCCTGCCGTTCCCGCTCTGGCGCCCGGGGTTCATCGTCGTGAAAGCGCAGAGCGCCACGAAGACGGCCGTGAACTCCTTCGTCTACACCGTCGAAGGCAGAGCGCCGCTAGGCGCCCCGCCGCTCGCCGACCTGGGCACCGGCCCGGAGCCTCCGTCGAACGCCCTCGTGGCGACGCTGGCGCTTTTCGTCGCCGCGACGGGCGCGCTGATCGCGGGAAGTGGCTGGATTCGCCGGAGCTTAGTGCCTTCAAATACCGGCGGCCAGTTCCCCGAGGACTATTCGAGCCCGATATCACGCAGGAAGGCGTCCATGTTCGGCGCCCGCCCGAGGAAGCCGCGGACGAGCTCGTCGCCGTCGACCGACCCGCCGCGCTCGAGGATCTTGCGCCGGTAGTCGCGCCCGGTTTCTGCGTCGAGCAGGCCCGCTCGCTCGAAGCGGGTAAACATATCGTCGCCGAAGACCCGCGACCAGAGATAGCCGTAATACCCCGCGTCGTAGCCGAAGAGGTGGCCGAAGCCGGACTGGAAGTGTGTCGCTTCGGGATATGGGAACATTGTGATCGGATACAGCCGCTGGACGGCTGCCGTGGTGTCGCCGTCGAACCCGGGTGAGTGCAGGACGTAGTCCAACCGCGCGAAGAACATTTGCCGCAGTTCCTTGATACCGGAGCTGACGTTCTTGGCCCGGACCATCGCGTCGATCAGTTCATCCGGCAGTGATGCGCCGGTCTCGTGATGGCGGGCGAAGCTATGCAGCACGTCGCGGTCCCAGACCCAATGTTCCAGCATCTGCGAGGGCGCCTCGACGAAGTCGCGCTCCGTCGACGTGCCGCTGAACTCGAGGAAGCGCGCGCGCGTCAGCGTCTGGTGCAGGATGTGCCCGAACTCGTGGAAGAAGGTCTGGACTTCTTTGTGGGTGAGCAGGGACGGCGCGTCCGCGGACGGCTTCGTAAAATTGGCGACAATGGCGCTGACGGGACGCTGGTACGAACCATCGGGCAGCTCGCGTCCGGAGCGTAGCGTGAACGCCGCCGCGTGCCCGAACTTGTTCGGACGCGGGTGCAAGTCCATGTAGAAGCGGGCGAACGGTTCAGTGCCGCCGGCGTCGAAGATGTCGTACGCCTGCACCTCATCGAGCCAGCGGGGCGCATCGGGCGCCGGTTCATAGCGGATGCCGAGGAGACTCTGTGTAACCGCGAAAAGGCCTTCGAGCACGGCGTCGAGAGGGAAGTAGTTGGCGACCTCGAAGTCGTCGACCGCGTAGTCCGTCTTGAGCAGGCGGTTCGTGTAGTACCACCAGTCCCAGATGTCGACGTGATCGTCGCCGGCGTGCTGCTGCTTCGCCCGGCCGAGCGCCTGCAGGTCGATGCGCGCCTTCGCCTGAAGCTTTGGCTCCAGCTCAGCCAGGAAGCGGTCGACGTGCTCCGGCGTCTTCGCCATGCGCTTCTCGAGGACATAGTGCATCCACGACTCGTATCCCAGCAGGCGGGCGATTTCGGTCCGCACCCGCACTGCCTCGTCGAGCACCGGAATGTTGGTGTCGCCGCCCTTGTTCTGGTTCTTGAGGAAGAGCTCGCGTCGCCAGTGGGCGGAATCGGCGTTGTCCATGAACGGTACGATCTCGGGATAGTCGAGGCTGACACGGTACTTCGTCTCGCCATCGACCTCGACGGTCTTCAGTCCTTCGATCCAGCGGTCCGGCATGCCTGCCAGGTCTTCTCGCCTGACAACGATCGCGTCCTCCCAGGTATCGATCGCTTTTCGGAACTCCGTGCCGAGCTCGACGAGCCGGTTCATCAGCGCCTGCACCTTCGCGCGCTGTTCCTTCGGCAGCTCGAAACCGTTCCGGCGATAGTCCAGAAGCGTGCGGTCGAGCAGGCGTTTGGCCTCGCCGTCGAGCGCGGCTGCCTCGGGCGTGGACGCGAACTCGCGCACTGCGGCGTACAGGTCCTCACGGAAGCCCAGCTCGACGCCGTATTTGCTCAGCTTCTCGTCCCATTCGCGCGCCGTCTCGCGGACCGCCTCGTTGTCGGACACGTACGACATGAAAGCGAAATTGTCGTCGGCCTGCATGACGATGTCGCTTGCCGATTCCAGAGCGCCGAAGGTGTTGGCGAAAGTTCGCTCGCCAGCGGGCGTGGCGACGATCTCGGCAACCGCCTCGTCGCAGCGGCGCATCGCCCCCGCGCATGCTTCGGCGATGCGTTCCGGCGTCAGCGTCTTAAAGTCGATCATGCTTGAGCCTCCTCTTCGGTCTCGGCTGAGAGTGCGACGACAGGCTATCGAGGCGGGAACGGACACGCTACGGGGAGTTGTCAATCGGGCGCCGACCCGAAGCAGCCCGGCAGAGCGCAACGATGACGACCGGCGACGTTGCGCTGTACACTCCCCGTGATGGCCGATGCTCACACCGCCCGGATTGCATTGCTGCAATTGACGGCGTTCTCGATCGAGGATGCTGAGCAGTCGCTCGCGCACACGCTCCAGCGCATCGATGACGCGGCGCGCGAGAAGCCGGACGTGATCGCGCTTCCCGAAGTCACGTACCCGGCGTACTTCATGGGCACCGATGACCTGAGCCGCCGCAACGTGCTCTCGCCGGCCGAGGCGATGGCGCGCTTCGCCGAGAAAGCGCGCAAGCACGGCATGTACATTGCCGTGGGCATGGCGCTGGACGCCAAGAGCGGGGGCTACAGCAACGGCGCGGCGCTCTTCGGGCGCGACGGCGAGCTGATCGGCAGGTACGAGAAGTCGTTCCTCTGGCACTTCGACAACCGCTGGTTCAAGCCCGGGAACGCCTACCCCGTGTTCGAACTGGACTTCGGGCGCGTCGGCATGCTTGTCTGCGCCGACGGGCGCCTCCCCGAGATCGCGCGGTCGCTTGCGCTCAATGGAGCGCAGATCATCCTCGACCTTACGGCGTGGGTAAGCGGGGCGCGGCACGCCGCGGACCTCACGACGTCACAGCGCCGGTACCTGATGCAGACGCGCGCCGCTGAGAACGGCGTTTGGGTCGCCTGCGCTGACAAGTGCGGGATCGAGGCGGAGAGCAGCGTCTATGCCGGGCGATCCTGCGTGATCAACCGGCGCGGCGAATACGTCGCGTCGCTCGGCCCGGACGAAGATGCCGTGCTGGTGTACGACGTACCCATCGAAGACGCGGGAACCCAGGTCGAGCGGCGCCCGGAGCTGTATCAGACGCTCGCGCAGCCAACCCAGAGCCTGCCGGTGCTCCGCACGCTCGACGAAGCGTTCATACCCTCCGATGGCGAGCACCGCATCGCCGCCGTCCAGATGACGATGCCGCCGACCGGTGCGGAGTTCCTCGCGGTCGCGCGGCGGCACGTCGAGCGGCTGGCGCTGCAGGATGCCGAACTGGTGCTCTTTCCAGCGACGCCCGGACGGCTGCGGTCGGCATACCCGCACGACCCGGTGCTGTCCGGCATGACGGCACTGGCGAGCGAGACCGGCATCTGCACCGCCTTCACCGCATCGGAGCCGGATGCTGACGGCTGGCGCACGATGTACCTGGTAGGGCCGCGAGGAGTCATCGCGAAGCATCGCCAGACGCACAAGGGTCGCGGCCCACGGTTTGCGACCATGCCGATCGGCGATGAAGTCTGTCCGGTCGTGCACACGCCGGTCGGACGTGTGGGACTGCTGGCCGGCGCCGAAGGCTTCGTGCCGGAAGTCGCGCGGTCGTTGATGCTGCGCGGCGCGGAGATCCTCCTGTGGTCCACTGACGACCCACCGTCGCCGATGGAGATGTTCGTCCGCACGCGTGCGGACGAGAACCGCGTCTTCGTAGCCTCCGCGGCGGCGCCCAGCGCAAACGGCGCATCGATGATTGCGGATCCGACCGGCGCCGTCATCGCCATCGCGCTCGAAGGCGAACAGCTGGCGGTGGCGGCGGATGTGAACCGCGCGATGAGCCACCTGAAGCAGCGCGCACCCGGCACCGATGTCGTGCGCAACCGGCTGCCCGCGAGCTACGGCGCAATCGTGGCGCAGGCCGTGGCGCCGGCAGCCGTCCGGAGTTGAGCCTTCATTTCTGCCGCTTGTCCGAGACCGGGTCGAACGCAACCACCGTGGTATAATCCGCGGTCACAGTACCCTCGCCGAGGCCGCACTATCGCTACCAACGAGATCGCCTTGCCCCGCAGCGCGGACACCGCCAGCCACGCGGTAGCGAGTCTGCGCGCGCGGATTGCCGGCTACGCCGTAGATATGGTGATCTTTGCGGCGATCTCGCTCGTCATGCTCGTTATCGCTGGCTTCGTGTTGCTGGTCTCGACGAACTGGGCGCAGGACGACGCGAGCGACCCGCAGTTCTACACATTCCTTTCGATCATAGGCGTGGGCATTCCTTCCATCTGGACCGCCATGAATCTGCTACTCCTTCGCGCGCGCGCGCAGACGGGCGGGCAGTACGTGGCGGGCATCCGGGTCGTGCGGGAAGATGGCGAGCGGCTCTCCGGCCGCGACGCGGTGCTCTGGTGGTTGTGCTTCAACCCGCTGCTATTCAGCTGGCCGATGGCGCTTGTCGCATGCCTGCCGCTGAGCGCCGTGATCGCGCTCGCGCTCAGCCGGGTGACGATCGTTGCCTTCGGGGTGGTCGTCACGATCTGTTTCGCCGCGCCGCTGATTGCGCTCGCGGCGGCCGCACTCGATGCCGAGAACCGCGCGCTGCACGACCGGATCATCGGCACGCGCCTGGTACCGGCCGGCTAGGGATGGCGTACGAGACGGCGCGATACGCCGAACGCCGGCGCCGCCTCGAGACGGCCGGCGGACGGACCGACTTCTGGCGCAACTTCGGCAAGTGGACGGTCGCGTCCCTCTTCTTCCTTGCGATGCTGGCGCTGCTCGCTTCGCTGCAGCTATTCCAGGTCACGTCAGAGGGCGCTTCGAAGCGGACGTTGCGGCGGGCCGTCGCGGCGCTGACCGAGATCGACCCGCTCATCGACCGACAGTATGATGATCTGCAGCAGCACGCCAGCACCGCCGGCGCCGACGAAACGGTGCGCCTCAACGATTACCCCATCGACATACCACTGAGGGTCGCCGAGGTGCGCGGCGCAACGAAGGACCAGTTGCGCAACCTGTTGCTGGACCGCTCGGCCGATCTTATGTACAGCCAGGGAACGTCGCCGCTGCGGACGTCCAACGGGCGGACACAGAGTGTGGGCCGATTCTCGGTAGGCGGCATCACGGATGACGGTCTGGGGTTTCTTCGAAGGCGGCACCACGATATTCTTGGCCCACTCACGTTCGCTCTCGCCGTCCTCTGCCTGGTGCTCGGCGTGACACTGGCCGTGCTCTGCCGAGGGTTCGGGCGGTTGGCGAGCGTGGGCGGCGTCGTACTGATGGCATCGATACCGCTCGTGCTGGCCGGCATTGGCGCCCGGTTCTATCTGCGGATCGCGTCACAGGGCGACAGGGAATACATCCAACGCGAGTTCCTGGAGATCGGCCAGGGACTGGCATGGATACCAATTCGCGACGGCATAGCCTTTACCGCGCTCGGCGCCGTCTTTCTGGCGATTGGCGTCGGGTGCGCCGTCTGGGCTGACCGGAGGAAGCTCGCGGGCGCACCGTCCGGCAGGCCCGCCCGCGACTGATGCTCGCATGGCGGCGGCGGTGACGCGGCGAGCGGTAGATCGATCTTCACGCAGAAGGAAGCAGATCGTTGCGCATCGCAAGCGGGCGGCCACGCGCCGCGGCACTACCCCTGGGACAGACGCTGTTCTACGCGATAACGGCGGCATGCGTCGTTGTCTTCGGTGTGATCATCGCCCGTCGATTCGCCGCCCAAGCCGATCACTCCGGCGCACTCTCGTCACGTCTTTCGACCGCCGACGCCTTCGGCCTTGGGGGACTTTCCCACCTCCGGATGGACGGCACCGGCAAGGCGGCGTCGTCGCCGATCGAGCACAACCGTGTCGTCACGTACTACGGCACACCCCGGACCCCATCGATGGGCATCCTGGGGCAGCACGCACCGGAGGACGCCGCGGACATGCTGGCGCAGCGCGCCGCGCGATTCGAAGAGGTGGATCCGGCTCTGCGGGTGCTGCCGGCACTTCATCTGGTATACGCGGTGGCACAGCCGCAGTCGGAGAAAGACGCACTCTACCTGAGCTACGTCGATGACCGAACGGTGCGGCAATTCATCGATCTGGCGCGGCGCCGCGGCTTCGCACTCATCCTGGATTTGCAGATCGGCCATAGCAACGCGCTCGCCGAAGTGCGGAAGATCGAGAAGTACCTTGAGGAGCCCGATGTCTTCGTCGCGCTCGACCCGGAGTTTGCGCTCCACGGCTCGTTGAAGCCGGGCGAGGCGATCGGGGCCATCGACGCCGGCGACGTGAACGCGGTGCAGTGGTATCTCGGCAAACTTAGCGCGAATCTGCATCTCCCGAAGAAAATGCTCATCGTGCACCAGTTCCAGGCCGAGATGATTACCGCCGCTGCTTCGATCGAGCATCACGACGACGTCGATCTGGTGATCGATGTGGACGGCTACGGTCCTGCGGACATCAAGCAGGCGAAATACATCCGATATGGGGCAGCGCCGTATGCGCCGTTTGGCGGCATAAAGGTGTTCCTACAGCAAGACCCGGACCCGCTGACCGAAGGGCAGTTGTTGTCGCTGTCGCCGAAGCCCTCGTTGTTTGTGTATCAATAGGCCTCCGCACATGTAGGCTTGTGAGGACAAGGAGGCTGCCAGATGGCGTCAAGCATTGCCCTGCGGAAGAACATCGAATTCTGGCACTGGTATCCCGAACTGCTGGTCAAGGGCCTCACGCCGGAACAGTTGTCGTGGCAGGCCGAGCAGCACGACACTTCGATCACATTCGCACTCTGGCACGCGTATCGCGCGGCGGACGACCTGGTGCACGGCATCGTCTTCCAGAGCCCGAGCGTGTTCGCTTCGCAGGGCTGGGCTGTGCGGCTCCCGGTGAGCGAGACGGGCGCAACGCCGTTCGGTAACGGCCTCACGCGCGGGCAGATCGGCAACCTCCATCTCGACATCGGCACCCTGCTGAGCTACGCCCAGGCGGTCGGCGCCAGCATGATCTCGCAATTCGATGCGATGACCGATGAGGACGCCGCGTCGGAGATCAACCTGCCGTTCTTCTCGAGCGTCTACCCCGGCTATGACCGGATGTCGAAGGCGGAGACGCTCGCGTTCTTCGCCATCGGCCACACGTCCGAGCACCTGGGCGAAGTGCAGTTCATCAAGGGGTTGATGGGCCTCAGGGGGGCGCCGCTGTGATCCCCGTTTCGGTCGCCTCGTGAGCGATGTCGACCGCCTGCTCGGGTGGTTCGCTGACGGCTCGCTCGTCCGGCCCGATGCGACGGAGCCGGGCACAGTACACCTCGCGCGGGCGCTGGTCTCGCTCGCCGGCGCTGAGAGCCACGGTCTGGAAGCACCGGCGCAGGGCATCGCAGACGCCATCGGCGCGGCCGAACACTATGTGCTGGTGCTGATAGATGGCCTCGGCATGAACCTCATCGATGCCCTGCCAGCGGACAGCTTCTTGCGCCGCCATGTCTCGATGGAGATGCAGGCGGTGTTCCCATCATCGACGGCTCCGGCGCTCACGGCGCTCTTCACCGCGTGCTGGCCCTCCGTGCACGCTGTCACTGGCTGGTGGACGTATCTCCCTGACGCCGGCGTCACGTCCACCATCCTGCCATTCATCGAGCGCTTCAGCGGGCGACCGCTCGGCGACTTCGGCGTCACGAGTGAATCAGCCTTCCGCACGCCGTCGACGCTGCCACAGCTGCGCGGCGCGACATCATGGATGCCGGAGGCGATTGCCGAGAGCACGTCCTCACGATATTTCAGGGGCGATACCGCGGCACACGGCTACAAGCGACTGTCTGACGCGTGCGAGGCGATCGCGCGGAGCACGGCCGCAGCTCACAACACTACTTACACCTACCTGTACATTCCATACGTCGACAACACTGAGCATGAGCACGGACCGGCGTCCGAGGCGGTACGGAGATCTCTCGACGACACGCAACGCGAACTTGAAGAGCTGGCTCGCACCCTCGCCGGTAGGGGCCGCATCATTATCACCGCGGACCATGGGCAGATCGACATAGCGCAGAGCGGTCAGCGGGTCATCCGAGAGGACGATCCTCTATTGCGGCTCCTCATTGTGCCGCCGACCGGCGATTATCGCGCGCCACTCTTCCATGTGCGCGCGGGCCAGGAAGATCGGTTCGTGTCGGAATTCAGCGGGCGCTTTGGCGACGAGTGGGCGCTGTTGAACACCGATGAAGTCGATGAATTGCGTCTGCTCGGCCCAGAGCCCCTGGCCTCGGAGACGCGGCGACGATGGGGCGACTTCGTCGCGATCGGGGCAGGCCGTGACGCGATCCGCTATGCGCCAAGGGAGCCTATGCTGGGCTATCATGGCGGACTGCGTCCGGAGGAGATGCGCATTCCGCTGATCCTGGTGTGAGCAGCTGCTCGAACGGATTTACATTCCCATTCGGCACACGGTTGCCGTTCGTCCGTGGGCGCCAGCAATCCACGATCGGTGTACGGTGAGGGCTATGACAGTGTCACGGGAAGCCAGATCCGCGAACGCAACCGCCGAAGCAGCGGCCGCGGAGGTGTTTCGGGCGCCGATTCCCGGCCGAGAGTTGGGCGCGAACATCGTCGCCGGCGGCGTACGGTTCGGCGTGTGGGCGCCGCACGCCGAACGCGTCGACGTTGCGGCCGATGATGTGCTCGCGCCTATGCAGCGCGACGACTATGGCGTCTGGGCCGCGACGATCCCGGACATCGGCGCCGGCGCGCGATACCGATTCCAGATCGACGGCGACGGCGCCTTCCCCGACCCCTACTCCCGCAGGCAACCGGAGGGGCCGCATGGCCCATCAGAGGTCATTGATCCTGAAACGCACTCGTGGAAGGACGATAGATGGCGCGGTGTGTCGCCGAAGGGGCTCGTCATCTACGAGTTGCATGCCGGCACATACACGCCGGAGGGCACGTTTGACGCGCTGATCGCTGAATTGGATGCACTCAGAGCGCTCGGCGTAACGGCGATTGAACTGATGCCGATCGCGGAGTTTCCCGGCACCCGCAACTGGGGCTACGACGGAGTCAATATCTTCGCGCCCTCCAGAAACTATGGCGGCGTCGACGGGCTGAAGCGGCTGGTCGACGCTGCCCACGCACGAGGCCTCGGCGTCATTCTCGATGTCGTATACAACCACTTCGGACCCGACGGCAATTACTTGCTGCAATACGCCCCGGAGTATCTCACCGACCGTCACTCGACGCCGTGGGGAGATGCCGTCAACTTCGACGGGCCGGGCGGCCAGATGGTGCGCCGCTTCGTCATAGACAACGCGCTGTATTGGCTGACTGAGTACCACATCGATGGTCTGCGGATCGACGCGACGTTCGCCATCATCGATGAATCACCGCGGCACGTCCTTGCCGAGCTCGCCGTGGCGGCTCGAGCGAGTGTCGGCGCGCGGAAGATTCTGCTCATGGCGGAGACGTACGAAAACGACGAGCGGTACCTGCGCGCGGTCGCAGACGGTGGACTGGGCTTCGACGCCGTCTGGACGGACGACTTCCATCATGCCGTGCATACGATCGTCAGTCACGAGCGCGCCTGGCACTACATCGATTATGCCGGCACGCTGCAGGAACTGGCACGCACCATCAATCGGGGCTGGCTGTTCGAGGGCCAACTGTCTCCGCACTTCCGCGCACCACGGGGCACGCGAACGGAGGGTCTGGCCGCTGCTCAATTCGTTTACTCGCTACAGAATCACGACCAGGTCGGGAACCATGCTTTTGGCCGCCGGTTCTCGCATCTCGTAGGCGACGGCGCGCACCGTATGTGGTCTGCGCTGTTGCTGCTGCTTCCCTATACTCCGATGCTCTTTATGGGACAGGAGTTCGCCGCGTCGGCGCGTTTCCACTACTTCACCGACCACGGGGCGGACCTCGGACGGGACGTCACGAAAGGGCGTCGAGCGGAATTTGTCCGCAAAGCCGGCTTCGACGACTCATGGCAAAGCGAGGCGATCCCGGACCCACAATCCGAACAGACCTTCCTGGAGTCGAGGCTCGAGCTCGCGGAACGCTACATCGGCGCCGGCGCGGAGACGTACCGGTTGTACGGCGAATTGTTGGCGCTTCGCAAGATTGATTCTGTGCTCTCGCGGCAGGATCGAGGAGCCATGGAGGCGATCGCGTACGCTGAGCAATTGCTGCTCGTGCACTCCTGGCACGGGAGGGAGCATCGGCTCATCGCCGCGAACACCGGCGCCGCCATCGACGCGACACCCGGTGCGCTGGGCATCGCAGATGACCTGGTCTCAAAGCGATGGTGGAGCGTCACCACGACCGACGACCGCCGCTTCGGGGGTAGCGGCGATCAGATCCGGTTCGATGAAAATCTCGTCTCATTGCCGCCGCAGTCGGTTACGTGGCTCCGCGCGACGGAGCCAGCGCTTCCTGTGCGTTTGTTCCGCCGCATGAAGGACCTTGTGTCCCCACGAGCGGGCGCAACGGTTGAACCGGGCTAGGCAAACAGCCAGCGCGTCGCCGTGCCGTGGAACGCGGCACCGTGGTCAAGCCCGCTCGGGTCAGACACCCAGCCGAAGACAACGCGCGGCTTGACGGCGTACAGGGGGGCCGTCGGGGTGATCGGGATCCAGGTCCCACCGATACTTCTGGTTATAGACGGCAAGCACCTGCCGGATACGCGGCGTTCCGCGGGTGTCCACGGCGACGCCTTCGATGATCACCGCCTCGCCAGCCGGGCTCTCGACATGGAGCGTGATCTCCGGGCTCAAATTCAGATTCCGGGCTGCAAGCGATCCGGTACTGAAGTACAGCCGGTTGTCGAGCCAGACGCCCCAGACCGGGCGCGAGTGCGGGCGTCCGTCGGGGCGCGTCGTGCCGATCCAGTAGTGGCGCGCTTCGGTGAGCTGGTGCACAGCCCAGGCCCACGGCAGTTGCTGCGGCCTCGGGTGACCACCGAACATGCGGGGTGCGCTGGCGACAGGATCTTTGCTTGATCGCGTACGTCTTGTCGCCACGATCGCACCTCCGGGAAAGCGGAAAGGGCGCCACACAGGCGCCCGAGGGCGAACCTAAGCCATGGCCCTTTCCGCACTTGCTCCGGCTAAGCCTGCTCGATCTGGTACGACTTGCCTTCGGTCTTGATCGCCGGAGCGATGACCATCTCGGTCTTCTGGAAGTCGCGCACGGTCCTGGCGCCGCAGGTGCCCATCGCCGTCCTGAGCGCGCCGACGAGATTCTCGCGCCCGTCCGTGCGTGAGGTAGGACCGAAGAGGATCTGCCTCAGCGTCGTGTCGATGGCAACCTTTACGCGCGTCCCGCGCGGCAATTGACCGTGCGGCGTCGCCATGCCCCAATGATGGCCACGTCCCGGCGCCTCCTCGGTGGCGGCGAGGATGCTGCCGAGCATCACCGCATCGGCGCCTGCGGCGAATGACTTGCACATGGCGCCGCCGTTGCTGATGCCGCCGTCCGTGATGATGGGGACATAGCGCCCGCTCTCACGGTAGTAGGTGTCACGAGCGGCTGCCGCATCGATAGTGGCCGTGACCTGCGGCACGCCGATGCCGAGCACCTCGCGGCTGGTGCAGGCGGCGCCGGGGCCCACGCCGACGAGCACGGCGGCGATGCCGGTTTCCATTAACTCCTTCGTCGCTGAGAACGTCACCGTGTTGCCTACGACCACCGGAATATCGCGCATCTGCCGCACCAGCTCGTCGAAGATCAGCCCCTTCTCGCTGGTGGAGATGTGCCGTGCGCTGGTCACCGTTGACTGCACGACGAAGACATCGACGCCGGCCTCGGCGGCGATCGGCGCGAACCTCTTGGTGTTCATGGGGGTGGCCGACACCGCCGCAACGCCACCTTGCGATTTGATCTGGCGGATGCGCTCGGCGATGAGATTCGGCTTGATGGTCGCGGAGTAGACCTTTTGCATGAGGGCGGTGACTTCAGACTTCGAAGCGGCGGCGATCTCGCCCAGTATGGGATCGGGGTCGTCGTAGCGGGTCTGCACCCCTTCGAGGTTGAGGACGGCGAGTCCGCCATGCTTCGAAAACTCGACGGCCATCTTGACATCGGTCACGCCGTCCATCGCCGCAGCGATAAAGGGAAACTGGAAGTCGAGATGGCCGAGCTTGAAGGAGAGTTCTACGAGGTTTGGGTTGATGGTGTGGTGGCCGCCCGGGACAATTGCGACGTCGTCGAATCCGTAGGCCCGCCGCATCTGCTTGAACTGGGGCTGTGACATGGTTCGGGTACCTCCAACTACGCCGCCGGGCCTGCCCGCCTTGTGGCTTCGCTGCTTTGGTCCCCGTCCCGCCCCGGACCCGGATGGCACCGGGTATGACAACATCGAGGCCGGCGGAGGGTTCCTACCGGTTACTGCATATTCGCTTCTTAACTGCTCGCTTGGGCGCCCCCTGAGGGACGTCGGGGGTATGATTTCATTGAGTGTAGCGCCGGCGCGGCTTCCGGGTCAAGGATTTTCGCGTTAATTCAATGAAATGCTATAGCGTTATGATCATTCCCGACACGGCGGAGATGTAATGGGCCAACTCTTCCTTGTCGCGACCCCGATCGGCAACCTGCAAGACGTAACGTTACGGGCGCTCGACGTGTTGCGAGGCGCGTCGCTAATTGCAGCCGAAGACACCCGCACCGCCCGGCGGCTGCTCGACCATTTTGGCATCAAGGCGAAACTCAGCAGTTACAACGAACACAACATGCGGACGAAGACGCCGCTTCTGCTCAATGCCCTCGATGTTGGCGACATCGCGCTGGTCAGCGACGCCGGCACGCCGGCGATCAGCGACCCCGGCCACGAACTGGTGGTCGCGGCGATCCAAGCCGGGCACGAGATCGTGCCGGTGCCGGGCGCGTCGGCGGTGCTCGCCGCGATCGCCGCTAGCGGGCTGCCATCGCGCCGATTCTTCTTCGTCGGCTTTCTGCCGCGCCAGTCTGGGCCGAGGCGAAGAGCGCTGGTAGCCGCCGCAGCGTGCAGCGAGACGCTCGTAGCGTTCGAATCGCCGCACCGCGTGCGAGCCACGCTCACGGACGGGCTGGCTGCGCTCGGGGACCGGCGCATCGCCGTCTGCCGCGAGTTGACCAAACTGCACGAGGAGATCTGGCGCGGCAGTATCTCTGACGCCCTGTTGCACTTCGAACAGCCGCGCGGTGAGTTCACGCTGGTGATCGAAGGCGGCGCCGCGCCAGATGCGGCGTCGGCGCGAGAGCCCGGCGATGTCGCGGCCACAATCGCCGCGATGCGCTCCGACGGCGTGCCTTCGAAGGAAGGCATCGCCGCGATCGGGCAGCGATTTGGGATTTCGCGGCGCGCGGCGTATGCAGCCTGGCACGCCAGCTAGGGCACCGAGCAATGCTCGCGCGCTACGGTGTACAGCTCGCTGGACCAAATTTCGAGCGGCAGATCGTCGAGCGATTCGCGGCGCGGGTTGCCCGGCACTGCAAGCACGCGCTCAAGCAGGCGCGGGCCGTACTTCTCGAAGTAGCTGCACTGCTTACGGAAATCGATCAATGTGTGCCGATCGCCGCCAAAGAGCACGTATTCGATCTCGTCCTGGTACTCGTCCAGCTTCTCGCGCGCTTCACTGCAGGCCTTTCCGAACAGCTCGTGCACCTGCTTCTCGCGGATGCGGTCGAAGCGCCGCTGCGATTGTCCGCCCTTCCGGTGGCGGTTCTTCACGAATCGCTGGTCCGTCTTCGAGTCGACGAGCACACCGCCACGGAAGTAGCCCACGGTAAACCCGCCGAGCCGCAGCAGCAGCGCGGCGACGTTGCGCTTTCGCTCGAGTGCCTCGATGAGCGGCCGCGTGTACAGCTCCGAGTAGCTATCCTCCGTCTCGACCGGGAACGGCGGCACGACGAGCATGACGCCGAAGTCCCCGGCGAACAGCACGCTCCCTGTGCCCGACTCAGCACCCGCTTCGGCTAGCCGATCCGCATCGTCGCGATCGAGCTGGCTGAGAGCGCCGAACCGGGGCGATATCGTGGCCGGCGAATAGCTGGTCCAACCGAGTGCGCCCGACTCCGGCAGCCGCGCCAGCAGCTTCCGGCGCGACAGGTGTTCTCGTTCCACATTCGTCATCTGCCTGCCATGTCAGTCTAGACGGCGAAGCGCCGGTTTGGGCGTCTGTGCCTTGCATTGTGCGCGCTACAGACGGATGATGCACACCACGCTGTCGGTTTGGCGGGCTGAGAAACTAAAGCTATGAACAACGCACTGACGCCTCAACGTGCGCCATCAGTGACTGTCGAAGCGATCGGGCATGGACGCAAGATCGTGATCGATGCCATCGGTGCGCCGGCGGTGCTGATCTTCGCCGGACGCGAAACGTCGGACGCTGCGCCGCCGATTGTTGATTCGATCCGAGCCAAGTACCCGATGGCATCGCAGGTGGTCATCGCGAATGTCGCAGATGTGCGCGGCATCCCGCGCTTCGTGCGCAAGGTCGCGCAGACGATGATGAAGTCGTCGTATAACAAGGCGCTCGACCGGCTCGAGCCGGGTAAGACGCCCGGGGAATACGTGCTCATCCTGCCGGACTGGGACGGCACCGTCATGACGCCGCTCGGCATCGATGACGTGAGCAAATCTGTGGCGATCGCCGTGATCGACGCGAAGGGGAACGTCGTCGGCACATACCAGGGGATCGACGCGGCGGCGCGGGCGCTGTCGTTGCTGGATCAGGCGCGCGACGCCCACTGATCGCTCGTCCCGGACGGAACGGAGCCGCGTGCGCGAATGAACACATCGCCGCCTTCAACTTTCACATCGTAGACGACGGGCGGACGGGCGGCGGGACCGCGTACGACGGCGCAGTCCCGGGCCAGATCGAACTGGCTGCCATGGCGCGTACAGGTGAGGATCTGCCCCTCGACCGCACCTTCCTCGGCGAGCGGCGCACTGGCGTGGGGGCAGCGGGCCTCGATCGCGTGCAAGACGCCGTCGACGTTAAACAACGCTACCTCCTCTCCATGTGCGTACGCCGTACGCTTTGATCCAGGCGGCAGCTCCGACCGCGAGACGACCCGCGTCCAGGCAGCATCGGTCGTTATGGACTCGGAAGCGAGGACGACCGCACCGGCGGGGACGCCGAGCGCATCGATCATGTCGGAGACCGTGGTCGCGATGCACGTGAAGGTCGGTGTGTCGCGCAGCGTATACAAGCTCGACTCCGTCTCCCGCAGTTCCATCACGAGATCGAGAAAATCGCCCGGAGCGTCGGTCTCGAACGAGACCACGAACTCCTGGTCGTCAAGACCGAAGGAGTAGGTGGTGTTGAGCTTGACACTCGGGTACTTGCGGCCGATGCGGATGTGCGTGTCCATCATCGCCTGGCGTTGCTCCTGGGACAGGTTGTACCAGGGGCGCGTCTTCACGAACGGATAGACGAACAGATACTTCGATGTGCCCGGCGTCACACGCAGCCGCCGCGCCGCCGCCGACGGTTCGCCCTTGTCGACGTATACACTCTTGCGGGTCATCGCCAGATAGGCGTACGGCGTGGTGAGGTACGGGCCCAGCCGCGTGCCCAGCAATCGCGTCGCTGCCTCCTGGAAGGGCGCCAGATCATCCGCGATGTGCCAGAGCATGAAGTCGGCGTCGCCGCGGATGCCGACCAGCGAATACGGACGTATCTGCATGCGGTCGGACATGGCTCCTACGACCGCTTCAACTTCTTGCTTGGCGGCGGCGCGCGCTTCCACCGAAAGGGCACGCCAGGCCGGATCGACCTTGTAGAAGATGAACTGCACGTACTGGCGAGAGGGTTGAGGCGCCGCCGGCTGGTCTCCGTTCTGCCCGTTTGCCCGCTCGTCCGTCACGCGGGCCTCCCAGCGGGCTGCGCCTGGTCTGGCGCGAAGTCGCAAGCGTACAGCTCGGCGACGCGGTCCATCTCATCTGGCGTAAACGGCGGCGTGTCCGATGCCGCCGCGAACTCGACGAGCTGATCTTCGTCGTAGATGTTGGGCAGCGCGGAAGCGACACTGGGTTCGGCGAGGATGAACTGCAGCGCCGCCTGCCCGATCGTGCGGCCGCGCGGCTCGGTGAGGAAACTCAGGCTCTCGAGCTTGCGCAAGCCCTGCTCGAGCCATTCCTTTGTGCGATGCCGGCGGTGGTCGTTCTCGCCGAACACGGTGTCTTTCGTATAACGGCCCTCGAGCATGCCGGAGGAGTGCGGCACGCGGACGAGCACACCGATCCCGCGCTCTCGCGCGGCGGGGAAGAGTGCGCGACCGGGATCCTGTTCGAACATGTTGTAGATGGTGTGCACGACGCCGCAGTTGCGATGCGTCATCGAGTACAGTCCCTCTTCCTTCCATCCGATCGCCGGCCCGAGGGCGGCGCCGTAGGCGAGAATCTTACCCTCGGTCTTCAGATCCTCCAGCGTGGCGAAGAGGTCGTCGCGCATCAGGGCGTCCATCTTTGCGTTGTGGAGCTGGTATACGTCGATGTGGTCCGTCCCGAGGCGGGAGAGGCTGCCCTCGACCGCTTTGCGGATGTAGGCCGGGGACCAGTCCTGCGGGATCTCCTTCTGACCGCGCCGCTCGCCGCCGTGCGTGTACCAGTCGTAGCCGCCCTTGGTCCCGATGATGATCTTGTCCCGCACGTCGCCGAGGGCTTCCCGCAGAAGCGTCTCGCCTTTGCCGTTCCCGTAGGTGTCGGCGGTGTCGAAGAACGTGATGCCGAGGTCGTAGGCGCGGCGCGTCAGCCTGCGGGCGAAGTCATCGTCGTCGATGCCCCACCAGCCGGTGCTGACGGTCCACATGCCGAATCCGACTGCCGAGACACTGAGGCCGCTCTCACCGAAGGGTCGATAGTTCATGTACTTCGCTCCGTTGCGATTCGTGTCCTGCTCATAGCGTAGCGCGAGACGCATCGGCGACGTAGTGCCGAGTCGCGGCGGAGTCGACGCCGCTGCCTAGCTTTGCGCGTATTCGCGTACGGACACCGGGCGTTCTAGCGTCGCGCCGACGCGAGCTCTTTCCGGACGGTATCGACGAGCGCGCGCCGCTGCGCCGCGGTGGTCGCCGGCAAGCGCTGCCAAGCGGGACCGATGCGCACGTCGGCGAAGAATCCAGCAGGGTCTTCGTGGAAATGCAGAAATGCGGACGAGCGCCGGTAGAACACGCCGCGCTTCCGCTCGGTGAGGCCGTCGAGCTTCCGGAGCCGCTCGAGGAGGGGTTCGAGCGCGTCAAGGACAACCGGCGTAGCGTGCTTCATTCTGTGCCCCTCATCGCCCGCAGGTACCTCATTACCCGTCGATGTTCGCCTTCCAGCCAAGCCACACCATGGCCATAACGGCGACGATAATGAGGATGCCGGGAAACAGCATCGCCGCCCCGAACGACGACCAGCGCGCGCTCGGTGAAGCTGCCTCATCGCTGATCGCCCGCCATGCCCCGTAACCGGCGGCCGCCAGCACTCCGAGGAGAAGCCCTGCCGCCGCAAGCGCTACGTTGCCGCTCATTCGCTCACGATGTCTATCGCTCACGCCGCCAATCTAGCATCAGCGACGTCAGCCGGCATCGTCACAGCGGATTGGCTCGGCGTGGTTTTCTGCGTGGAGCGGCGAACGGTCGCCGCTCGTGTCGCGCTCTGGTCGCCTCGCCGCGCGCTTACCAGATGCCGAGCTGCATCTTTACGTCGTCGCTGGCCATGGTGCGGGGATCCCAGGGGGGCGAGAAGGTGAGCTTGCCGTTGACCTTCTTCACGCCCGGGAGGTCGATGAGGACGTCCTGGATCTGGCCGTCGATAACCGCGCCAAGCGGGCAGCCGGGGCTCGTGAGGGTGTACGTCACGTCGATTTCGCCATCGTCCTTCACCTCGACGCCGTAGACGAGGCCGAGCTCGACGATGCTCATGTGGATCTCCGGGTCGAAGACGTCCTTGAGGCGCTCCATCACGAGCTCTTCGGAAAGCAGACCCTTTACTGACATGGTGTTGTCTCCTTGCTTAGGTGGTCGATGTTCGATGTTGGAGGTTGGATGTTAGACCGTGGTACTGGACCGAGTTTCTCGCCGCGCAAGGTATCTCAGCATATTGGCTGTCCAACATCCAACATCTAATCTCTAACATCCAGCTACGCTTCTTCCCTTCGGACTGAGCCATCGCCCTTCTCGTGCTGGGCGATACCGTCGGCCAGCGTGTGCCAGGCGAGCGTCGCGCACTTCACGCGTACGGCGAACTTTCCGACGCCCTGGAGCGCTTCCAGATCGCCAAGATCTTCGGGGACGTCGGCTTCGGGCGTCGTCAGCATGTGCTGGAACTCCTGCGTGAGGTGCCGGATCTCGTCGATGTTCCGCCCTTCGACGAGCTCTGACATCATGGAGCCGGAGGCCCGGCTAATCGAGCAGCCGCGACCGATAATGCCGATCTCGGTCAGCTTCTCGCCGTCGAAGTTCAGTTGCATCTCGATCTCGTCGCCGCACACGGGGTTATAGCCCTCTGCGACGACGGCTGCGTGCGCGAGGGGTTGGTGGTGGCGGGGGTTCTTATAGTGGTCGAGGATCAGCTCACGATAGAGCTCATCCAGCGCCAACTCTTGCCGTTGCTGCATTTCCGAATATCCTGTCTGCCGCGCCGAGCCCATCGACCAGGGCATCGACCTCTTCACGCGTATTGTAGATGTAGAAACTTGCGCGGGCGGTGGCGACACAGCCGAGGCGTCGCATCAGCGGCTGCGCGCAGTGGTGGCCGGCGCGGATGGCGATCGCTTCTTGATCGAGCACCTGACTCAGGTCGTGCGCGTGGAGGTCGCCGTAGTTGAAAGCCACGGCGCCGCCCTTGTCGCGCGCGTCCTTCGGGCCGTACACCCTCACGCCCTCAACCGCGCTGAGGGCATCGATGGCGTACTGGGTGATGTCGATCTCGTGCTCGCGGACGGCCTCCATGCCGAGGGCTTCGAGGTACTCCATGGCGGGGGTGAAGGCGATCACGTCCGCGATGTTCGGCGTGCCGGCCTCGAACTTGTGCGGGAGATCGGCGTACGTGCTCGTCTCGTAGGTCACGCGTTTGATCATCTCGCCGCCGCCGAGGAACGGGTCCATCGCATCGAGGATATCGCGCTTGCCATAGAGCACGCCCACTCCGGTCGGGCCGAGCATTTTGTGCGAGGAGAAAGCCAGGAAGTCGCAGTCGAGGTCGCGCACGTCCTCGGGCATGTGGGGCACACTCTGCGCGCCATCGACGAGTACGACTGCGCCGAATTGATGCGCGACCTGCGCGATCTCCCGGACCGGGTTGATCGTGCCGAGTACGTTCGACATCTGCGTGATGGCGACGATCTTCGTGCGCTCGCCGATCTTGGCGAGCACGTCATCCCAGACGAGCTTGCCTTCGTCATCGATATCGATGATGCGGATGGTGGCGCCCGTCTCGAGCGCGATGAACTGCCAGGGAATGAGGTTGCTGTGGTGCTCCATCGCCGACAGCACGATCTCGTCCCCAGGCTTGAGATTCTTGCGTCCCCAGGCGTTCGAGACGAGGTTGATCGCCTCCGTGGTATTCCGCGTGAAGATGATCTCCTCGGCCGGGTGCGCCGCATTGATAAAGCGGCCAGCCTTCACACGGGATGCCTCGTACGCGGCCGTCGCCTCTTCCGCGAGCGTGTGCAACCCGCGGTGGATGTTGGCGTTGTAGTGCTCGTAGTAGTGTACGAGCGCATCGATCACGGAGCGCGGCTTCTGCGTCGTGGCGGCGTTATCGAGATACACGAGCGTCTTACCGTGCACCTTACGGCGCAGGATGGGGAAGTCTTGGCGGATCTGCTCGACGTTGTACATGTGGTCTTCAGTCGTCAGCTATCAGTCTTCAGTTGTCAGTCTTGCCTTACGGGCTATTGAGTCCGGTGTAACGAAGGGATCCGTCATGAGTCCGTTTCTACCTTTACCTCATCGCCTTCGACTTGCACCTTGTAGGTCTTGACCGGGCGGACGGCGGGCAAGGTGACGGGGCGGCCGTCGGTCACGTCGAACTTTGCGCCGTGGCGGGGGCACTCGACGAGCTCGCCCTCGAGTTCGCCCTGGTCGAGCGAGCCTCCGTCATGGGTACAGACATCATCGATCGCGTAAAAGCGGCCGTTGACATTGCACAGGGCGATGCGCTTGCCGTCGACCTCGTGCACCGTGATCGTGCCGGGCGGCGTATCGGATACCTTCGCGACCGTCTGAACTGGCATCAGCGCTCCACACGAATATCAATCTTTGGCGTCCCGACGGCGCCTTCGATCTTGTTAGGGTGGGCGGCTTGTGACTGCGGGCTACGCATCCAGGACCTCGTCGTAGAGCAGCACGCGGGAGCCGCCGGCCTTCTGCAGCACCGCCGCGACGACGCGCTCGCGCAGACGCGGGTCCGGGATCCGCGCGATGACGTCGGCGAAGAAGCCCTCGACGAGCATCTGCTCGGCGATCTTGCGCGGGATGGCGCGCGCCTGCAGGTAGAACAACTCATTCTCATCGACGGGCCCGACCGTGGCGCCGTGGCTGCACTTGGCCACGTCGTATGCCTCGATCTCGAGGATCGGTATCGGGGCGGCCTTCGCGTGCTCGCTGAGCAGCATGTTGCGCGAGGTCTGGTTTGCCTCGCTGCCACCGGCGGTCGGGTTGATGCGCGTGATGCCGTACCAGACGAGCGACGCGCTGTCGGTGAGCGCCGACTTGAACTGCAGGTCGCTGATGGTGTGGTGACCGGTGTGGTTCTGCAGCGTGTTGTAGTCGAAATGCTGGTCGGCGTTGCCGAAGGTGACGCCCAGCAGCTTCGCGCGCGCGCCGGGTTCCGGCATCTCGGTGTCGATGCGCATCTTTGTGACCTTGGCGCCGATGCCAGTGGCCATCGCGAGGAACTGTGCGTCGCGGCCCACAGTGGCGCGGACCGTGTTGAAGTTGTACTGGTTGGCGCCCCAGCGGTTCACCGAGTAGTACTCCACCCGCGCGCCGTCGCCGATCGTGATCTCGACGGCGCCGCTGACGAAACCCTTTGTCGCGGAGTCGTGGGAGAGCGTCTCATCGATGAAGGTGAGCTTGCTGTTGCGCTCGGCGACGATAACCGTGTGAGGGAAGAGCGCCAGGCCCTCCGCCGATACGCCGGTGGAGAGATGCACGGGCAGCTCGATCTCGACATCTTTCGGCACGTAGAGGAAGCAGTCGCCACTCCACATCGCCGCGTTGAGGGCGAGGTACTTCCACTCGCCCGGCTTTACGGACCGCGAGAGATGCTTCTGCAGCAGTTCCGGATGCTCGCGGGCGGCCGTGTGCAGGTCCGTGAGGATCACACCCTTCGCGCGCAACCCCTCTGACAGCTCCGTAAAGACGACGTCGGAGTCGTGCTGGAAGACGCGGCCGGCGCTCGAACCATCGTCCCACGCGCTGCGCAGCGACTCCGGCAGCGCGTTCGCATCCGTGATGGGGGCCGACGCGCTGAGCGGCTTCATGCCGGCGAAGGTCATCGCTCGGACGTCAGTGCGGCGCCACTCTTCCTCGCTGGGGTCGGGGAAGTCCATCGATTCGTAGAGGCGCCAGGCGTCCAGGCGCCGCTCGCGCAGCCATGCGGGCTCGTCGCGGCGCGATGAGATGCGCTCTACGTCAGCCTGCGTGAGGCCTGTGATCCCGAGTGCGAGAAGTTCTTGGGTCATCCTGTAATCTTCGCCCGTTGATCGTCAGGTGGTTCGCTGTAGCGACGGCCGCTCCGATCATCAATATCGCCAATCAACGCTTGCAGAGCTTTGATCAGAGTCGAAGCGTCCTCGACCGAGATACCGATCCGCGTGTCAAAGTTCGGACGAGACAGCAGTAGCCGTGCCTCATTCAGGCCGTTACGCAGGACGTCGAGTTCCTCGATCGAAAAACTGATCGTGGCACGCTCGGCGTCGAAATTTAGCACCTTCATTGATTCAGCCTTCCTCCGGGTATCCCCACTCAGCAAAGTACGCTTCGCTCGAATGGAACACCGATCCGCCATCCTCGTCACGCGGATTCACGAGTACTGCGATCGCCAGTTCGGCGTCCCAGTACAACGAACGGCGTCGATAGTGCTTTCTGCGACCCTCATCCATCACGTGCTGAATCATGGCCGCCAGCTCACGCGCGGGCATCTGCTCGAAGTGCTCGGTATCGCCGTGACCTGCGGCGATCTGGCGCGCCAACCCGCTCGCGTCCCATTCCGGTATCGCCGGCGGCGCGTCGTCTTCATCTTGAGGCACGCCCTACCCGACGGCACCTTCCATCTGGAGCTCGATCAGGCGGTTGAGCTCGACGGCGTACTCCATCGGCAGTTCCTTCACGATCGGCTCGACGAAACCGTTGACGATCATCTTCGTCGCGTCGACCTCGGTCAGGCCGCGGCTCTGCAGGTAGAAGAGCTGGTCCTCGCCCACGCGCGAGACCGAGGCCTCGTGCCCGATCGTCACCTGCTCCTCCTCGATCTCCATCATCGGGTATGTGTCGGAGCGCGATTCCTTGTCGATGAGCAGCGCGTCGCAGCGCACCGTCGCCCGCGAGCCCTGAGCGCCCGGGTAGACCTTGAGCGCGCCACGATAGCTCGTGCGGCCGCTGCCGCGTGAGACCGACTTCGAGATGATGGTCGAGGTTGTGTTCGGCGCGGCGTGCACCATCTTCGCGCCTGCGTCCTGGTGCTGGCCGGTCGACGCCATCGCCAGCGAGAGCACTTCGCCGTGCGCGCCGGGCTCCATCAGGTAGACGCTGGGGTACTTCATCGTCAGGCGCGAGCCGAGGTTGCCGTCGACCCACTCCATGACCGCGTTCTCGTACGCGGCGGCGCGCTTCGTGACGAGGTTGTAGACGTTGGTCGACCAGTTCTGGATCGTCGTGTATCGCACACGCGCGTTCTTCTTGACGACGATCTCGACCACCGCGCTGTGGAGGGCGTCGGTCGAGTACGTGGGGGCGGTACAGCCCTCGACGTAGTGGACGTAGCTGCCCTCCTCGGCGATGATCAGCGTCCGCTCGAACTGGCCCATGTTCTCCTTGTTGATGCGGAAGTAGGCCTGGAGCGGGATATCGACCTTCACGCCGGCGGGCACGTAAACGAAGCTGCCGCCGGACCAGACGGCGCTGTTGAGCGCCGCGAACTTGTTGTCCGCCGGCGGCACGATCGTGCCGAAGTACTTCCGGAAGAGTTCCGGGTAATCGCGCACCGCGCTGTCCGTGTCGGTGAAGATCACGCCGAGCTTCTCGAGGTCCGCGCGGATGCTGTGGTAGACGACCTCGGAGTCGTATTGGGCGCCGACGCCGGCGATGAGCGACTTCTTCTCGGCCTCGGGGATGCCGAGCTTGTCGAACGTGTCCTTGATGTATTCGGGCACATCGGACCAGTCCTGCTCCGAGCGGTCGGATGCGCGGGCGAAGTAGTAGATGTCGTTGAAGTCGAGATTATAGTTCTGGATGCTGCCGCCCCAGAATCCCGTCGGCATCGGTTTCTGGAGGAAGTGCCGGTACGAGCGGACGCGGAAGTCCGTCATCCACTGCGGTTCGTTCTTCACGCGCGAGATCTCGCGCACGATGTCCTCGCTCAGGCCCTTCTCCGTACGGTAGGAGTACGTGGCGTTGTCGTTGTCGTTGAAGCCGAACTTGTAGCTGTCCTGCTTGGCGAGCTCCGGCGTAATCTTTGCGACCATGTCTAAGCCTTCTCTCCAGCGCCCGCGAGGACGGGTGCATACTTCGCGATGATCGGGTCGTATCCCTGCTCTTCGAGCTGCAGTGCCAGTTCGGCGCCGCCCGACTCGATGATCTTCCCCTCATAGAGGATGTGCACGAACTGCGGCTTGATGTAGTTCAGCAGCCGTTGATAGTGGGTGATCAACACCACACCGAGTTTCGGCGTCATGAGAGAGTTCACGCCTTCCGCCACCGTGCGCAACGCGTCGATGTCGAGGCCGGAGTCCGTCTCGTCCATGACCGCCAGATCCGGGTCGAGGATGCCCATCTGGAGGATCTCGGCGCGCTTCTTTTCGCCGCCGGAGAAGCCCTCGTTGACGTAGCGGCGGGCGAACTGCTCGTCCATCTTCAGAAGCTTCATGGTAGCGAGCAGCTTCTCCCGGAATTCACGCACCGGCACGTCTTCGCCGCGGACCGCCTTCATGGCCTGACGCAGGAAGTTCACCATCGTCACGCCGTTGATGCTGGTGGGATACTGGAACGCTAGGAAGATGCCCCGTTGCGCCCGCTGGTCCGGCGTCAGCCGCAGGATGTCCTCGCCTTTGAACCAAATGCCACCGCCTGTGATCGTGTAGCGCGGGTGCCCCATCAGCGCATTGGCGAGCGTGCTCTTGCCCGAGCCGTTCGGTCCCATGATCGCGTGTACCTCGCCGCGGTTGACGGTGAGGTCGACGCCGTTAAGGATCTGCTTTCCCTCAACAGCGACGATGAGGCCACGAATCTCCAATAGTGTCTCGTCTGGCATCGTCAGTTCCTTCTGCTCTCGCCCGCCGCGGCGGGCGATATGTCGCTCTGCAGCGCGCGCCTACGCCCGCTGCGCTTCTTCGCTCGTGTGCTGGATCTCGCGCACCACGTACTCGCACATGGGCTTGCCGTCGACCATGCGGCTCACCTGGTCCACCGGCGCGCCGACCAGCATCTCGACGACGCGGTGGTCCGCGTGACAGGGCGCGTCCGAAGACTCCGCGGCCTTGCGATAGGGGCAGGCCGTGTTCATCAGGTGGAAGCCGTCGTCGTCCTTGCGCCAGTGGTCGACGATGCCCTCGTCCTTGAGTGCCGCACTGGTCTCGGCGACGCGGGCCGCGACGGTTGTGCCCGTCACCTTCGTGCGGTACGTACCGGCGATGTCCTCCGCGACGCGGTCGAAGACCTGCGCCATGAACTGCTGCCCGTCCGCGGCCTGTTCGGCAGGAAGCGAGGCGATGCCCCGGAACATCCGGTCGACGAGGCGTGGATAATGAGCGCTAAGCTCTTCGGCGCGCTCGGTGAGCCGGTAGACGTACGACGGGCGCCCTATGTCGTGCCGTTGGATGCGGACATCGACGAGCCCTTCGGCGCGCATCACTTCCAGGTGGCGGCGGATGTTGGCGGCATTGAGGCGAAGTTCCGCCGTTATGTCAGCTACGGTCGCCTCGCCTCGGGCAGCCAGTACATCACGCATCAGTTCGCGGGTAGACTTCATCACACTCGATCGTAGCGAGCCGCCGGCCTTATATCAAGCGATAACCGACTTAAAATGCACTATTGCAGTAGAATACCCGAAAATTGGTCGAGGTTGAAGCTAAATCATGTCCTCTGACAACACCGCAGAGGCCATTCGGGAGCAATATCGCCGGGCGGCTAACGTCCTGCGCAACGGCGGTGTCGTCGCCCTGCCTACGGACACCGTATTCGGGCTCTGCGCTGTCGCGTCGGATGCGTCTGCGGTTGAACGGGTGTATGAGATCAAGGCCCGCGACCCTTCCCAGCCGATGCCGCTGTTCGTCGCATCGACTGAGCAGGCGGGGCTCATAGCGGACATGCCCGAGACCGCCCGCTTGCTGGCCGCGAAGTTCTGGCCGGGGGCATTGACGTTGGTGCTGCGGAAGAAGACGTCGTTCCAGACGCGCGCAGCGGCCAGCGGCGATACCGTGGGCGTGAGGATGCCCGACGATCCGTTCCTCCTCGAGGCGGCGGCACAGCTCGGGCCGCTTACGGGCACGAGCGCGAACATCGCCGGCCGCGAGGAATGCCACACGGCGGCGGAGGTGCGCGCGCAGCTTGGAGATGCCATCGATCTCGTCGTGGACGGGCCTGTGACAGCAACCGGGCGGCCATCGACGATCGTTGACTGCACCGATGATCGCCAGCCGCCGATACTGCGGATCCTGCGGGAGGGCGCCCTGTCGCGCGAGGCGATCGCCGATCCGCTAGCTGGCTCCGCGCGGCTGATCTAGAGTGCGATCGTAGCTCGTCGGAAAGGATCAACAGTGCCGAACATCGTCCGACTGCAGCATGTCGCAATCACCGTGCCGGCGGCGCGACTGGAGCGGGCGCGGGCGTTCTATTCCGGCACGCTCGGGCTGCGGGAGACGCCGCGACCGCCGGAGAACGCCGGCCGGCCCGGCATCTGGTACACATTCGGCTCGACCGAGCTGCACATCCAGGCACGGGAGTCCGTGCCGTCCGAAAAGGGAGACCGCCATCCGGCGCTCGTCGTCGATGACATCGACGGCTGGCGCGCGCGGTTCGCCGAGCTTGGCATCGAGGTCATCGACCAGCCGACGCTCTTCGGACGGCGGCGGTTCAACATCCACGACCCTTTCGGCAACCTGATCGAGCTGATGACAGAAGGCGACGCGTGATCTTCGTCCGCGCGAGCGGCGGATCGACATGACGACCCAAGACGCCCGCTTGACCGAGCAGGTTGCTGCGCGGGTCGAGGCGCTCCTGTCTCGGTACAAGGATCCGGTTGTCGCCGCTATGCGGGCGGCGCTTGATCGCCCGGGCGAGCATCTTCGGCTGATGCGGTATCACCTCGGCTGGGAGGACGCCGCCGGCAATCAAACGCCCGTGGACAGCGGCAAGATGCTGCGGCCGGCGCTGTGCCTGCTGTGCTGCGAGGCGGTCGGCGGAGGTGCGGCCCGCGCGATGCCGGCAGCGGCGGCACTCGAGCTGTTACACAACTTCACGCTGATCCACGACGACATCGAAGACGCTAGCGACACGCGACACAGGCGCGCGACGCTCTGGCGCGTCGCGGGCGTGCCGCGGGCGATCAACGCCGGAGATGGGATGTTCGTGCTCGCCCAGCGGACGCTGCTGGGCCTGGCCGACACGGGCCTCGCGCCGCCGCGCGTGCTGGAGGCAGCGCGCGTGCTGGATGAGGCTTGCGTTGTGCTGTGCGAAGGGCAGCACGCGGACATCAGCTTCGAGACGCGAACCCGAGTGACGCTTGGCGAGTACGAGGCGATGATCGGGGGCAAGACTGCGGCGTTGCTCGGCGCGGCCGCGGCGATCGGCGCGATTGCGGGCGGCGCCGATGACGCCACAGCGGTGGCGCTCGGCGAATGCGGTCGGCGGCTCGGAATGGCGTTCCAGATCCAGGACGATGTGCTCGGTATCTGGGGGGAGTCGGACGTTACAGGCAAGCCAGTGGCGGACGACATCCGTTCTCGTAAGAAGTCCTTTCCGGTCGTGTACGCGTTCGACCATCTCAGCGCGGACAGGCTGGCGCAGCTGGAACGCATCTACGCGCACGACCGGACCCTCGAACAGGGCGCGAAGACCGGCGTCGTGAGCGTGGACGATGTCGATGCCGTGCTGTCTCTGCTTGAGTCAATCGGCGCTCGTGCCGCAGCGACCGCGGAAGCCGAACGCTGGTCTCGGTCTGCTCTCGCGGTGTTGGCGCCGCTGAAGCTCGAGCCGGAACGGCGCAGTGAACTTGAGGCGCTCGCATCGTTCTTCGTCCACCGAGAAAAGTAAAGGAAAGGCCGCCACGTGAAGAAGAAGACGGTGCGCGACATCGACGTCGATGGAAAGCGCGTGTTGGTGCGGGTCGACTTCAATGTGCCGCTCGATAAGGAGACGCGCGCCATCCTGGACGACACGCGCATCCGCGCGGCGCTGCCGACGATCCGTTACCTGCGGGAGCATCGCGCGAGGACGGTGTTGGTGTCGCATCTCGGGCGCCCTGACGGCAAGGTGATGGAGTCGGCACGGCTTGCGCCGGTGGCCATGCGCCTGTCCGAGCTGCTCGGCGTGCCGGTGCCCTGTGCAACGGACGTCACCGGCCCGTCAGCGACGCCGCTCGTGGCGGCGATGCAGGCGGAGGACGTCGTCATGCTCGAGAATGTCCGCTTCGAGCCGGGCGAAGAGAAGAACGACTCCGATCTGGCGAAGAAGCTGGCATCTTTCGCCGATGTCTTCGTGAACGACGCCTTCGGCACCGCACATCGCGCGCATGCTTCGACAGCCGGCGTCGCGAAGTATCTTCCCGCCGTCGCCGGATTCCTGATGGAGAAAGAGATCGACTACCTGGGACGCGTCGTCAGCAACCCGGAGCCGCCGGTCGCCGCGATCATCGGCGGCGCGAAGATCAGCTCGAAGATCGCGGTGCTACGGCATCTGCTGACCAAGGTAAACACGCTGCTGATCGGCGGCGGCATGGCGAGCACCTTCCTGAAGGCGCAGGGATTCGCCGTCGGCTCATCGCTCGTCGAGGATGATCAACTCGAGACGGCACGGCACATCATCGCCGAGGCGACCGACCGGGGCGTGACGCTCGGCCTGCCGCAGGATGCCGTGATCGCCGACCGTTTCGCCGCCAATGCCGTATCGCGCACGGCCGCCATCGCCGATGTGCCCGCGGGCTGGATGATTCTGGACGTCGGCCCGAAGACGATCGCGGACTTCGAGATAAGGCTCCACGAAACAAAGACGGTCATCTGGAACGGACCACTCGGCGTCGCCGAATGGGAGCCGTTCGCACACGGCTCGCGGGCGATGGCGCGGTATCTCGCCAATCTGGGCGCGACGGTGATCATCGGCGGCGGCGAGACGGTGGCCATGGTGACCGGACTGGGGCTAGCAAACCGGTACGCGCACGTGTCGACGGGCGGCGGCGCCTCTCTGGAGTTTCTGGAGGGTCGGGAGTTGCCGGGCGTCGCCGCATTGTTGGACCGCTAGGTGAATTGCCGTTCAAAACCGGAAGACGGCGTCTCGTCTGGCAGCGCAAGCCGAGTTCGCCTCCCGGCGGACAACGTCTCAGGCCAATCACAATGTGGACGCCGTGTTTAACGCATACGACGAGTTTGACCCGCCGGTGACCGTCCGGTAGCCTCGTTTGAACTGATCTCGCGGCGGCGACGGACGAACATGGCGCTTATGACCGACCTAGGCAAGACGCTTTCTCAGGCGCGAGTGCAACGCGGCCTGACGCTCGAAGACTGCGAACGCGACACCCGCATCTCCAAACGCTACCTCGATGCGCTGGAACGCGAAGACTGGGCGGTGTTTCCCGCGCCGGTCTACAGCCGCGCGTTCCTCCGCACGTATGCTCAGTACCTCGGCCTGAACCCCGCGGAACTGATGCGGCTCTTCCACGCGCAAACTGACGAGCCACCAGCGCCGTTCACGCCCCCGCCGGAGATGCAAGCGCCGCCGGCAACCGGCGCAGTGAGCTGGCTCATGGCAGGAGGCGTGCTGGTGATCCTCGCCATCGTCGGCGCGTTCCTCTGGTACTCCAGCGGCAGCGGCACCACGAAGACGACGACCATAGCACCGCTGCCGGCAATCACCACCGAGGCGCTCGGCGGCGGCCAGCAGCCGGCGGTCGGCAAGCCGCCGCCGGCTGACGTCAAGAAGGGCACCGTGCCCGACCTCAAGGACGTGCGGCTCGACGATGCGCTCACCGCGCTCGCGCAGGCGAGCCTCAGCTACGTCGTGGTCGAGACGGCCAGCGCTTCCGGCCAGCCCGGCGTCGTTGCGTCCCAGGATCCGGCGCCGGGGACGAAGGGCGGCAGTGGCACCTCGGTGACGCTGGTCGTGCCCCGCGGCTGACCAATACGATGGCTAAGCCTTCGAACCATGCTCCCTTTCCCAGGGAAGGGCCGTCGAAGAGTCGCCGTGGCGAGGGGGTTAGGTCACCCCCGGACCTTCTGCTTCATGATCGGCGATAGTCGGCGCGCGAATCCCAGTGCGAGCCGCGCCCGGCGGCCGCTCGGCATCATGGCGTAGATTGCCCATGGCAGCAGCCGGATGGCCGTGCGCTTGATCGTCGAAGGGCGCGCGCGGGCCGTCAGGCTGTAGCCGAGCGGAAGGGCGATGGTCTTTTCGAAAATCGGTTCTGGCATCGGGAAGTCCGTAGTGTGTAGTCGTCGTGCGTAATGGGTGGTCGCCACGCGGTACCGCTTCCGGAGAGTGTAGCGCTCGGAACAACTACCGACTACATACTACGCACTACCAACTCTGCGAAAGATCACACACGCATTGTGTCCGCCGAGGCCGACGGAGTTGCTCAGCGCCACCCGGACATCGGCGTGGCGCGCGACGTTCGGTACGTAGTCGAGATCGCACTCGGGATCCGGCACTTCGTAGTTGATCGTCGGCGGGATGATGCCTGTGCGGATCGCCTGGATCGAGGCGATTGCCTCCAGAGCGCCGGCGCCGCCCATCAGGTGGCCATGCATCGATTTCGTCGAGCTGATCGCCAGCTTCCGGGCATGGTCACCGAATGCGAGCTTGATCGCGTTCGTTTCAGCGTGGTCGTTGAGCGGCGTGCCGGTACCGTGCGGGTTGATGTAGTCCACTTCGTCCGGCTCGATGCCCGCCTTCAGCATCGCGCGTGTCATCGCTTTCGCCGAGCTGCGCCCGGACTCGAGCGAGGCGACCATGTCGTAGGCGTCGTTGGTTGTCGCGTAACCGATGACTTCGGCATAGACCTCCGCGCCGCGCGCCTGCGCATGGTCGAGGCTTTCGAGCACGAGCGCTGCTGCCCCCTGCCCCACGACGAACCCGCTGCGCCGCGCATCGAATGGCTTGCAGGCGCGTTCCGGGTGCTCCGGATCGTCAGCGAGCGCGCGCAGTGCATGGAAGCCGGCGAGCAGCACGGGCAGAAGCGGATTGTCGGTGCCGCCCGTGACGATCGCCTCCGCGTCGCCGCGGCGGATCGTCTCCCACGACTCACCGATCGCGCCGGCACCCGTGGAGCACGCCGATGCGACCGCGAAGTTCGGGCCGCACGCCCCGATTGTTATCGCGACGTGCCCCGATGCAGCGTCGGGCAGCATGTTGCTGATAAGAAACGGGCTGACGCGGCGGTAGCCGCTCTTCACGAAGAGCTCGTTTTGCTGCAGGAGCAGCCCGTAGCCGCCTCCGGCCGTGCCGAAGATCACGCCCACGCCGTCGCGGTTGCCGTCGTCGATGACGAGACCGGCATCCGCCACTGCCTCCAGAGCCGAGACGACGGCGAACTGGCTGTTCTCGTCCATGCGACGCAGGTCTTTGGTGGGAATGATCTCTTCCGGCCGGAAGCCTTTGACCTCGGCGCCTATCTTCACTTCGAACTGAGTCGTGTCGAACTGCGTCAGTCTCGCGACGCCGGAGCGGCCCTCCGTCATGGCCTGCCATGCATCGCGCCAGTTGTTGCCCAGCGGGCACACAGTCCCCATCCCCGTCACGACGACCCGGCGGTTCGGCAGCGATTCGGGACGCGTCAAGGGATCTGTGCCTCTGTCGACCGAGCCACGGACGCGCCGACAGGCGCGTGCCCGGCCACAACGGCCGAGTCGGTCGTCATCGCCGCGGGCGCAATTGTGGGTGCGACATCAGACTCGGCGACCATGAGATCGACCCACTGCGATTCATCGAAGATGTCGATGATGCGCGCGTCGCGGTCGAGACGCTTCGTGATGTTCGACAACACGTGCCCTGGTCCCACCTCAAAGAACGCGGATGCGCCGGCGCGCCGCATTTCGCGGAAGGCGCGCATCCAGTTGATCGCGCCAGTCATCTGTTCGCTCAGCTCCTGCCGCACCTCCTCGGCTGTCACGAGGATCTTGCCGGTGAGGCTCGAGACGATCGGCGCCTTCGGATCGCGGAACTCGATGTCATCGATGAAGCGCCTCAGTTCGTCGCGCGCCTCAGCCATCTTTGGAAAATGCCCCGGCACGGAGATCGGCAGCTGCACCACGCGCCCCCGCTCGCGAAGCGACTCGATGGCGCGCCCGAGGGCCGCGAGCGTACCAGAAATCACAGTCTGACCTGGCGCATTCATCGCCGCGACGCCGACTTCACCATCAGGCGAGACGCGGCTGCATATGTCGGCGACGTCGCCATGCGTCGGACCGATGACGCTCGCCATGCCGCCGGGTCGCCGCTTCGACCACGTCGTCATGATGCGCCCTCGCTCGCGCGCGAGGCCAAGTGCGTCTTCGAACGAGATCGCGTCGCCGGCGGCGGCGGCGGAGAACTGGCCGAAGCTGTGCCCGGAGACATGCGACGGGCGGAGCTGACGGCCCATTGCGGCAGCACGCTCTCGCACATAGACGAGGTACGCCCAGCTCACGGCGAGGATGGCGGGCTGGGTGTTCACCGTCTTCTGGAGATCCCTTTCGGATCCATCCATGACGATTTTGGTGACGTTGAACCTGAGGATCTCGTCGGCTCGCGCGAAGACCTCGCGCGCCGCGGCCGATGCCTCGGCGACGCGCTGGCCCATGCCGGCGTGCTGAGAGCCCTGGCCCGGGAAGATCAGGGCGACTTTGGCGGGACGGGGCCGGGCCTGTTCTGTCACGATGGCCTTAAGTCCGCTGGGGTCTCGGTATCGGGACAACTATATCACGGTCGCCGCGCGGATCTGCCGCGACTAACGGAGCCGAACAATGGGCGGGGTGTCTTGCGCCGACGGGTCGGCTCGCGGGCGAGAAGTCCGTGAACGCGGGCGTAACGTCGCACCATCCACGCGCTGGGATGTCGCTCACACCGAATCTCGCATCCGGCTCAAGCACCGGCGAAGTCGGGTTATACTGCGCTCGCAACTGAAGCTATGGAGGAATCATGCGCGGGCGAGACCTGCTGTCCATCGCCGACCTGTCGCCGGACGAGGTCGAGCGCATTTTGCAAACGGCGCTGAGCCTGAAAAGGGACGGCGGCGGCCACGATCTGCTCCGGGGAAAGACACTGGCGTTGGTCTTCGAGAAGCCGTCGCTCCGGACTCGCGTCAGCTTCGATGTGGCGATGCAAGAACTCGGAGGGCATGCAATTTATCTCAGCCAGTCCGAGGTCGGGCTTGGCCAGCGCGAGCCGGTGGCCGATGTGTCGCGCGTACTGGCACGTTATGTCGACGTGATCGCCGCTCGCACCTATGAGCACCAAACGCTTCTCGACCTTGCGCGGCACGCCGACGTGCCCGTGATCAACGCCCTGTCGGACGAAGAGCATCCCTGCCAGGCACTGGCCGACCTCCTCACGGTGCTCGAACGCTGCGGCACATTGCGCGGCGTGCGGCTGGCGTTTGTCGGCGACGGCTTTAACGTCGCCGTCTCCCTGGCGGAAGCCGCGGCACTCTCCGGCATGTCGTTTGCGATGGCGGCGCCCGAAGGTTACGCCCTACCGGGACCGACGCAACGCCTGATACGCGATCTTGCTGCGAAGAACGGGGGCAGTGTCGACCTATACGAAGCACCCGCTGACGCCGTGAAGGACGCTGACGTCGTCTATACCGACGTCTGGGCGAGCATGGGGCAGGAGGATTCAATCGTACAGCGTAAGGAGGCCTTCACCGGCTATGCGATTACCTCGGAGCTCATGGCGATGGCCAAGCCGGGGGCGATCTTCATGCACGATCTGCCGGCACATCGCGGCGAGGAAGTGATGGACGATGTGATCGAGGGGTCCCAGTCGGTGGTCTTCGACCAGGCAGAGAATCGCCTCCACGCGCAGAAGGCGATCCTGGCATTGACTACGAGTGACGATGAGATTTAGGCCGGGTCACTCATGAGCGGCCTCTTCGACCTGCTGCGCGACAACTTCCAGCAGTTCGACGCCACGTCCGCGCTCGATGTCGCCATCATCTCCCTGATCTTCCTGTGGGTGCTCGTGCTGCTGCGCGGCACCACAGCGATGGCTGTCATGCGCGGCGCATTCATCCTGCTGATCGCGGCGTTCCTGCTGGGCCGTGTGTTCGACCTGCGCGTGCTCAACTTCCTGCTGCGCAACTCCTTCACCGGCCTGCTGATCGCCATGCCTATCATCTTCCAGCCGGAACTGCGACGCGCGCTCGAGCGCGTCGGCCGCACCGGCGCGCGCGCCTTTGGCGGGAGCCTGAGCAATCCGGGCACGATCGACGCGGTCACTGAAGCCGCCTGCGACATGTCGAAGAAGAAGATCGGCGCGCTCATCGTGCTCGAACGCGAAACGGGACTGCAAGACTACACAGAGAGCGGCATAGCCATCGACGCCTTGCCATCCCCCGAACTGCTACACGGCATCTTCTTCCCGAATTCGCCGCTCCACGACGGCGCGGTCATCGTCCGCAACGATCGGGTGGTCGCCGCCGGTGTCACATTGCCACTGTCCGAGAACACCCTGCCGGGCGAACTCGGCACTCGTCACCGGGCAGGCCTCGGCATCACCGAGCGCACGGATGCGATTTCTGTGCTGGTGTCCGAGGAAACGGGTGGCATCTCCGTTGCGGCCGAAGGGCGCATGTACGCCCGGCTCGATGACCAGCGACTGCGCGCCCTGCTGGAGCGACTCGCCGGCAACCAACGGAATGGGAGCAGCTGATGGAGTTCCTGCGGCGGCTGCCCGGCGCCTTGGTGTTCATCGGCAGAGGCGCGATCAGTTCGGTCTTCGGCAACGTCAGCCTGGCACTCCTCTCCGTCGCGCTCGGACTAAGCCTGTGGCTCTTCGTCACCGACCGGGAGAATCCGAAGGTCGCGCAGACCTTCAGCAGCGCGGTGCTGGTGAAGTTCGTCAACGTGCCGAACGACCTGGCCGTCTCCAACGCCTCGGAGTCCAACGTCCGCATTCGCGTCGAGGCGACGGCGAACGACCTGAAGAACCTCCGCGCCGACGACTTTCAGGCCACCGTCGATCTAGGTGGCTTCCCGAAGGGTCAGGTGACGATCCCAGTGCAGGTCGCGTCCTCAAACGGCAGCGTCAATGTCGTCGAGACGACGCCGGATCGCATCGACGTTACGCTAGAGGCCTTGCGCACCAACGTTGTGCCAGTCGAGGTCTCGCTGCTCGGCTCGCCACAGCAAGGCTTCGGCCTGGTCAAACCGTCCGCCGGCGCCCCTCAAAACCCTTCGACGCAGCCGGCAAGCGTGACGATCAGCGGCCCGGAGAGCCTGATCGCGCTGGTCCATTCTGCCGTCGCGGAAGTCAATCTCACCGGCCTGAGAGCAGACTTCACCGGTGACATCGACCTCAGGCCACGCGACGTGCGCGGCGGCGACATCAGCCGTGTGAAGGTGAACCCGGGCCGCGCGAGGGTGACGGTCGATATCGAGCAGCAGGAGTTCAGCCAGGAGTTCCGCGTGAATCCGCTGATCGCCGGTACGCCGGCACTCGGCTACAACGGCGTCGGCATTACCGTCGATCCGGCGGTCATCTCGATCACGGGACCACTGGATGTGCTGCAATCGATCGACGCCGTGAAAGGCATCTCGACGGAGGAGATCTCCATCGCCGACGGCCGGGCAGACGTCGTGCGGACGATCCCGGTGGCGATCCCGCCTGGCACGAGCGTGAAAGGCTCGCCTGCGGTGAAGGTGACCGTGTCCATCAGGCCGGCTCGGGGTGAGGTGACATTCAGCATCGTGCCGCAGATCCGGAATATCGGCGCGGGGCTGGCCCTCTACCCGCCCACGCCGGTGCTCGTGACGTTGTCTGGAGATCTGCCAGTGTTGCAGGCCCTGACGCCGGAATCGATGGTGGTTACCGCCGATGCGCAGGCGCTTGGCGCCGGCATCTACTCGCTGCCACTGCAAATCACGCCGCCCCCGGGCACGACGGTGACGCGGACAGATCCCGGACAAATCGGCATCGCGCTCTCCAAGCGGCAGTGAACGTTCCGTCTACGCATCACGAAAAGAGATTAAAATGACCGCCGCGCCACTGAAGAAGCCGATCGTCGCGATCGTCGGGCGGCCGAACGTCGGCAAGTCTGCGCTCTTCAACCGGATCGTCGGCGGGCGCCCTGCGCTCGTCGAAGATGTCGCCGGGACGACGCGCGACCGCATCTACGGCGACGCCGAGTGGCGCGGCCGCGAGTTCACCGTCGTCGATACGGGCGGCCTTGAGCCCGACGTCCCGGGCACCTACACGCCGCTGGTCCGCGCGCAGGTAGAGTACGCGCTCGCGGAAGCGCAAATCGTGCTCTTCGTTGTCGATGCGATCAGCGGCTCGACGGCAGCCGACCAGGGGGTCGCCGACCTGCTGCGGCGCTCCAACAAGCCGGTGTTGCTGCTCGTCAACAAGGCAGAGAATCGCGAACGCGAAGAGGCAGCAATCGCCTTTTACGAGCTGGGCGCCGGCGAACCAGTTCCGATCAGCGCGCACCACGGACACGGCGTTGCCGACGTGCTCGATATGATCGTCGAGACGCTCCCACTATCGGAGAGTGAGGACGCCGACGAGGGTCTGAGGCTCGCCATTGTCGGGCGCCCAAACGTCGGCAAGTCTTCCCTCGTCAACGCCATTCTGGGCGAGGAGCGTGTCATCGTCAGCGACGTGCCCGGCACCACGCGCGATGTCATCGACACGCCCTTCGAGTTCGAGGGCCATCGCCTGGTGCTCGTCGACACGGCGGGACTACGTCGCCGCGGTTCGATCGAGCCAGGGGTCGAGAAGCACTCGACTCTGCGCGCGCGGCGGGCGCTCGAGCGCGCGCAGGTCGCGCTGTGTCTCTTCGATCTCTCGGAGAACTTCACCGCGCAGGACACGCACGTCATCGGCTTCGCGCTCGATGCCGCGCGCGGCGTGGTGGTCGTCGCGAACAAGTGGGACCTCGTGCGCGACGAAGAGTGGGATCAGGAGGCGTGGGAACGCCGCCTGCGCTGGAAGCTCAAGTTCGCATCGTGGGTGGCCATCCGCTTCATCTCCGCGAAAGAGGGCACTGGCATCCCGGAGCTGCTCGCCGAAGCAGTGCGCATCGGCGAGGAGCGCCAACGGCACGTTGATACCGGAGCGCTGAACCAGGCGGTGAGGCGCGCGGTCGCGCAGAAGCCGCCGCCGGCGCCGCCGAAAGGCAACCGCATCAAGCTCCTCTACGCCACGCAGGCCGAGGTCGACCCGCCGACATTCGTCTTCTTCCTGAACGACGCGTCGAACGTGCACTTCGGCTACCGCCGTTACATGGAGAACGTCATCCGCCGCTCGTTCGGATTCGAGGGCACGGCGATCAAGCTCGTCTTCCGCGGCCGCACTCAGGAGTCCGATGAAGGCTCACGCGTTCACGGTGTCGCCTCGCGCTATTGAGCATCGCGTGCTCCGGGAGCGAGGAGCCCCACGGGAATCGATGGACACTTCCGGTACCACCGTGCAGTATCATCATTATGTTGGCCGCATCGCATGGCACGGGGGCGCATCATGATCGTCGTCGACAACAAGCCGCTGGTGCTTGATCTGGTCGAGTGGGTCGCGACTCAGTCTCGCCCATATGCCGTAGTCATGGACGCATGGCGGACGTCGTGTCCTCGACTGCCGATCTGGGAGGACGCGGTCGATCTCGGGTTCATCGCGCGCGGCTACCAGGACGCCACCGCGATGGTCAGCGTCACCCCCGCCGGCCGCGCGTTCCTCCGCTCGGAGCGCCGCGCGTGATGCGACCCGGCCCGGTCACGCGATGGCGTGATCTGAGTCGCGCGGCATGGTCAAGAGTGAGATGGTGAGCCGCCCGGGAGTCGAACCCAGAACCGTCTGATTAAGAGTCCGTCCCGCCGTCCCACGCCGGGCAACCCACGGGCACAGCGGGGCACCCCCATAGGATCGGATCGGGGCCGTCGAGGGACACCGGGGCACCCCGGGGCACCCACGGCGTGGCACCACCGTGGCACCATCCGCGCCCCCTTTGCTACGGGGCGTCGGCAGGGAGACCTGTGGGCGTCTACCTCGTGGTTCGGGTGACCGGCGGCGTCGGTGCCACACGCGTGGAACAGGCGTGACGGACACCTAGGATGTACATCGTACACGCGCTACCCTACCTCCCCTGCTACCGGGGGCACGCGTGGGGTGACCACCGGGGTAGGTGTCGGGGTGGTCGCTCGGCTCTCTCTCTCGTTCTCGTTCTCGGCGTCGTGCCGCCGACCACGTGCTAGGCCGCTCGCAGGACGTCCCACAGCAGGTGCGTCCCCTTGGACAGGTTGCAGGGTGGGCAGGCCGGTACCAGGTTGTCCTGCGTGGATCCCCCGCCGCGCGCCACGGGGATCACGTGGTCCCAGTGGAAGGTCGTCAGCACCCGCAGGCAGTAGGCGCAGCGGTGGTGGTAGTACTCCAGCGTCTCCGCGAGTTGAGCGGTGGTGACGGTGGATGGGAGGTCTGCCTGCCGAGCGCGGCGGATGACCGCCTGCAGACGTCCTAGCGCACGCACCTGCTCGGGGTTCGCTGCTGCCCACGCCAGGTAGCGCTCAGGGTTGTTGGCCGCACGCCACGCACGGTCGCAGGCGATACAGTCCCGATGCAGGCGTCCGCGGAGCAGGCGGACGCGGGTATTGGCCTCGGTGTACTCGTGGCCCTGCGGGCAGTGGGTTCGCGGTACAGGCGCGGCCGCTCGCTGCCGGGGATGGGCCATGTGATAGGCCCGTGCGCTCGCGACGCTCATTTCATTCGTCTCCTCTGTCCACCGGCCACCCGGCCACCGATACTCCTAGCATGAGGCGCACGCTCACCCGGCTGCCCGACGGCACGTGGTCCCGCCCGGACCTCTGGTGGGACGTCGTCGATGATGCTGCGCACGGTCACGAGCGGGACCACATCGCCGCGTCGGAGGGGCTCTCGCGGACCGTGGTCGACCGGGTGCTGAAGGCGTACCCCAGGGACCGTGGTGCCCTGCCCCCCCTGCCCACGACGCCGGAGGAGCTGGACGCCTGGCGCGTCGCCTCGGGGCGGCTGCCGGTGGCGGAGGAGCGCGCGGCCACGGAGGCGAACTCGTACACCCTGGAGGAGTACCTCGCTGCGCGCGCGGAGGGCGGCGACGCGGTGGCCCGCGACAACCTAGCGCTGCTCGGCCTCACCGTCACCGACGAGGGCTTGGTCTAGCGGGGCGGAGCGACTCGTCCTTCGCTGGCATCACTGTCATGTGCACCCGGGCCATGAGCCACGGGGCGTCGCCCGCGACCGATAGGTGGGGGGCGAGGGCCAGCGCGCTGACGTGGGGGTCCGGTTCGCCGGCCATCCTGAGCGCCATCGCCGCGTCGGCCCCACGCTCGTAGTGATAGATCACGCTCGGCCCATCATGTAGGGGTCCGCTCCAGGCCGCGCACTCCGTGCACACCGCGCATGCCACACCATCGTGTTCGATCGCCATCTCCGTACCCCTCCCGCTGCCGGGCCACCATCGCGGCGTCCCCACGGGGTAGGTATCGGCGGGTGTGTCAGTTTCGGGCAGGTCCCGTCTTCGGCCCTCCGGGACTGGCTTCTTCGGCCGGCATCGCCGTTACTGCGGATGGGAGCCTTCCGCCGGAGGCCACGCAGCACTGGAGGACGAGATGATCACCGACCGCAGCAGGTGGTGGCGGGTGCCCACCTGACCGCCAAGTTCAAGGTGCCGACTGCTCGTGCAGGGTCGTGGAGACGGTCGAGGGCCTGCGCTTCTGCCTGCCGGACGGGCGGGAGTTCCGCACCCCGAGCGGGGCGGGTGCGGCGATCACCGGCCACGCGAGTAACGGATTCGCCTTCTGGACGATCGCGGAGTACGCCCCTAGGGCCGGAACCGCCAAGGAGCGCAGGGCGCTCTGCAGCAGAAGCTGCGACCGCAATAGTGGTGTTTGAGCGGCCTGTCTTCGGGCCATCTTTATAGCCAACCGGCGACCGTGAAGGCCACGGAAGGTGTATCCTGTAGCGAGAGGGTTTCGACTGGAGCCACCCTCGCCTAGGAGTTATACTTCAGCTGACGTAGCGCACCCTGCTCCGCCCGGAGCAGGGCCCAGAGGTGCGTGTGATCCCCGACTACCCGAGACCATCCGACGACGATCTGCATGCGCTGGCCGAGCGCCACGGCATCACCGTGGGGGATTCATCCACGGTGTCGCCTGGCGCGTTCGAGGCCTACTGCCGCGATGCCGCCGACCTCCGCCGCGAGATCATCGATCGCTGGTACGACGCGCGGCCCACCACGCTCGTCCAGACCCCCGTGGCCGTACAGATCTGACGACCGACTAGTCCGTTAGTCGAGTGCACCTGCCCAGACGGGCACGGCGAGGCCGGAGGTGCATGTTTGGTCCCCAGCGACGATTCCCTGCAGATGGTTACCGTAGCGGACGTCGCCCGTCTGACGACGCTCCACGAGAACACCGTCCGCGCCATGATCCGCGAGGGAGACCTCCCGGCGCTACACCACGGCCGCCGGGTGCTGGTCCGGCGGACCGACCTCCAGGCCTTCCTCGACGCCCGCATTGGCGCTGACCAGCCGATCCAAGCCATGGTGGCGATCGGAGGTGCCCGATGAGCAGGGGAAGGATCGCGAAGCGAGGGGACGCGTGGCGGATCGTGGTCTCCGCAGGCTACGACGACGCGGGACGGCGCGTCCGCGTGAGCGAGACCCTGCACGGGACGAAGGACGCCGCGCAGAGGCGGCTGACCGCGATGCTGGCGCAGATCGACGGCGGGGCCGTCCCCGACCGGGCGAGGGTCACGACGGGCGAGTACCTGCGGACCTGGTTGAGGGACGTCGCCAAGCCCCGCACGGCACCGCGCACCTACCTCGGCTACGAGTCCGTGATCACGAGGCACCTGGTCCCGTCCATAGGCCGCGTGCCGCTCGGCAGGCTCCGCGCGGGCCACGTCGAGGCGCTGGTGGCCGGGCTGGTGGCCGGTGGCTCGGGCACGCGCACGGTGCGCGGCGTCGTCGGTCTCCTGCGGCAGGTCCTGAAGCACGCCTGTAGGCGCGGCCTGCTGGCCCGCAACGTCGCCCTCGACGTCGAGGTCCCCAGGCAGCAGCGCCCGGCCATCACCCCGCCCGACGAGGCGGCGCTGCTCCGGCTGCTGGCCCTCGTCGCGGAGCGTCTCCCGCTGTTCTACGTGCCGTCGCTCGTCGCGGTCTACACGGGCTGCAGGCGTGGCGAGGTCCTCGGCCTGCGGTGGGCGGACGTCGACCTCGTCGCGGGGCGCGTCTCGGTCGCGCAGACGGTGCAGCGGGTCCGGGGTCTGGGACTGGTGACCGCGCCACCGAAGACCGCCGCCGGCCGCCGGTCGATCTCGATCGACGCCGACCTGGTGGCCGCCCTGCGGGAGCATCGCGCCCGGCAGGCCGAGGTCCGGCTGCGGCGGGGAGCCGCGTTCCAGGACCGTGGCTTCGTGTTCACCGACGACAGCGGCGGCCCGCTCGACGGTGGCAGGTGGTCGAACGGCTGGCACCGCGTGGCGGAGGCCGCCGGCCTCCCGCACGTCAGGCTCCACGACACGCGGCACGCACACGCGAGCCAACTGCTGGCAGCGGGCGTGTCGGCCAGGGCGATCAGCGGGCGGCTGGGGCACAGCGACGTGGCGTTCACGATGCAGACCTACTCGCACCTGCTGCCCGGTGCCGACGAGGCGGCTGCGGAGGCGTTCGGCGAGCGTCTACGCGCGGCCCGGGAGCGATCTTAGAGCACCCAGTGACTTGACCGGTCAAGTCGGACTGGACGGCGCTAGGTCGATCCGGCCATCCACGGCTCGCCCCACGGATTGAGGTCTGGCGGTACGTGCGGGGACAGCCTCACATGTGCTATACTTCAGGAGCAACCCCACCCCGGTGACCACCCCCTCCTAGCGCGTCCGACGCGTGTAGCCCAGGCGATCCGAGCCTTCTCCGCG
>JALYKW010000077.1 GCA_030774575.1 Chloroflexota bacterium
AGGTCACGGCGATCGGCGTCGGGGCCGGCGATGTGTTCGGGCTTCCCAGATACGGGAATCCGGCCAGGAAGGTGCTGTCATTGGAGACGTTGTCGCTCGCCGCGCTGTTGCCGGTAATGAGCTGCAATTCGGCATCGATCACGTCATCGGTGAGAGCGCGGCCGTTGAGGAAGTGCAGCGCCTTGCTGGTGTCGAAGGTGAGGACGTCCGGCAGCAAGGTATCCGCGAGCTTCGGATCGGATCCTAGCTTGTTGAGAGACGCGACGACAGTGGCCTTCCACATCGCGACATCGTTCGCTGGCTTCGTATTGTTGAAGTTGTCCTTCTGGTCCGCCGGGATGAAAACAGTCGCGATGGCCGGACGGCCCATGCGGTCGATGACCGCGCCACTCTTGCTGGTGACGGCCCAGACGCCGGCGGCCGTCGAGCCGCTCGCCTGGAAATCAGAGGGCGGCACGGACAGCACAATCGCCGAGACGTTCAACCCAAGGAAGAAGTCGTTGCCGGGATTGCGAAACTTCAGCCCGGCCTTGAACGCAGTCAGGTCGAAGAAGAACGGGTCGTCGCGCAATCCCGCGAACAACTTCACAGTGCCGTTAGTGTTGATCTTCGGCGCCGCCGTGGCCGCCGTCGTGCTGCCGCTAATCAGCTCCGTGCCGCTGGCGGAGAGCGTGTCGGCGGCAGCGCCGGTCGCCTTTTGCACTTTGACGGTCTGCGTACCATCGGCCGCCGGCGCGCCGAACGTCACGTCGTAGGCCACGTCGGGGACGGCATCACCATTGTTGTCGATCTTGAACTGATAGAGGCCGGCCTGGTCGAACGTCGGGGCATCGCCCGGCATCGATAACGGATTCACCGTCATGACCAGCACGAGATTCCCGGCGTCGCCGCCAAATGCATACACGTCGGCGAGGTCTTCGGCGTGGTTCGCCTTGGATAGTGGCGCATCTCCGTGGTCGGCGGCGAATGCCGGCGCGATGACGGTCAGCGACGCGAATACCATCGCGGCGAGGGCCCCGAGGACGAGGTTCAGTCGTTTCATGCTTTCCTCCTGGTGTTTGGACCTGGATGGGGGTGGTTATTGCAACTCAACGTGTTAGACGTTCGCCATACCTCCTTCTGCGTGCTCAGGCAGCGGGCCGGGGTCGCTCCTCGTTCCATTCGAACAGAATCGGCGATTGGATCAGTGCTGCGGCGTGAAACTGTGTTCCGCGCACCTTATCGACCCTAACGCCCGTGATCCGAGCCATGCGTACCGGCGAACAACATCCGCCCGGCGTATTATTACGCTGTGGGCCTGCCTGGGGAACGGGAGACGAGATGCATTTCGGACTGAAGATCCTGACGACGCTGGTGGCCATCTCACTCTGCCTGCTTGCGGCTGCCGCGCTCGCGGGCGCAACGCCCGTAGCGGCGCACCCCCTCGGCAACTTCACCATCAACCACTACGACCGGATCACCGTATCGGGCACCGGAATCGAGGTCTACACGGTGCTCGATATGGCGGAGATCCCGGCATTTCGAGAACGCGGCCAGATCGACGCGAACGGCGACGGGATCATCGACGCCGCGGAAACCGAGACGTACGCATCGCAGAAGGCTGATGAGTTACGACGAAATCTTATGTTAAACGTGGACCGACACGACCTGCCGCTGTCGCTCTTGTCGTACGCCCTGACATTCCCGGAGGGACAGGCCGGCCTTTCGCTCTTACGGCTTACCGCCACGTATGCGGCGCCCGTATCCGCCAGCCGCGACGCGCAGCAGGTTTCGTTCGAAAACCACAATTACGACGACCGGCTCGGTTGGCGCGAGATCATTATCACCTCCGGCGCCAACGTGCGCATCAGTGGCGCGAGCGCGCCCGCACAGGACATCAGCGCCGAGCTGACCGCATACCCCCAAGATGCGCTGTCGAGTCCGCTCGATGTGCGGTCGGCGTCGTTTTCCTTCGTCGCCGCTCCGGGGACCGCCGCCGATGTCGCGCCGAATCCGCGCCCGGAAACGGCGGCCGTACGCGGCAACCCCGACTCTCCGCTCGCGCGCTTCGCCGGCCTCGTCGCCAAAGAACACCTGAGCGCCGGCGTGATCGTATTGGCGCTGCTCGCGGCGGCCGGCTTCGGCGCCATCCATGCGCTGTCGCCGGGCCACGGAAAGACAATCGTCGCCGCCTACCTCGTGGGATCGAGAGGGACCGCCCGCCATGCGCTGGCGCTCGGCCTGACCGTCACGATCACGCACACATCGAGCGTGTACGCGCTCGGTTTCGCCGCGCTCTACTTGTCGGAGTACATCGTGCCGGAGCGGTTGTACCCGTGGCTCACGCTGGCATCCGGTGCTCTGATCGTGGGCATGGGTCTCGCCCTGCTGGTGGGGCGCGCGCGCTCCAGTGGTCTGTTGGAGAACGCAGGGGCGTGGTTGAATGCGCGCCGGCAGTTCGATCGTGCCCCTGGAACACCCATCAGGATGGCATTCGCATCCACACGGGCTGCGTCAGCGGGCCGTTCAGATGCAGTCGTTGAAACCGATCGCACGCCACCGTCTCACAACGCGAGTTCAGCCCATCACGACGCGCAAGAACATGACCGCGCTGGCGGCGGCGCGCACAGCCAAGGGCAGGCAGATGCGCGGCAAGCGCCTGAGCACCGCCACGGACTCGGGCGACCACACAGTCACGGCGTCGCGAGCACAGACGGGGAACCCGTTACCTGGCGCCGGCTGCTCGGTCTGGGCATCTTTGGCGGACTGCTGCCGTGCCCCTCGGCGATCGTCGTCATGCTCAGCGCTATCAGCCTGCATCGAGTGGGATTCGGTCTCATCCTCATCGTCGCATTCAGCCTCGGGCTGGCGGGAGTGTTGACCGGCATCGGGTTCGCGCTCGTGTACGGCCACCAGATCGTTCGGCGCGTGCCGGTCCTCAATAGTCTCGCCGGCGCCAACCGGCCGGCCAACCCTGCCGTATCGCTCGCCGTCCGCGCATTTCCCGTGGCGAGCGCTGCCGCCGTGTTCGTCGCCGGATTCGTCGTGATGTACCCCGCGTTCGGAAAACTCTGACCCCGTCAATCGCGACCGGTCCCAGCCCTGGTGACGACATCGCCGCTGCGTGCGCTCGTCCGCGACGCGCCCTCGCGCTATAACGGGCCGCCGAACCACAATGCTGCGAGCTCCCCGCGGGGGACGACCCAGGGTTAGTGTGATCTGGACGATAACGTGGCGCGAACAACGGTTGATGCACAGGATGACGCCTCGGCGATGCGGGCGATGCGAGCCGGGGATCGGGAAGCGTTGGCCATGCTGTACGACCGCTACTCCAGCGCAGCATACGGGCTGGCCCTACGGATCACGAACGATGTGACCATGGCCGAGGACGCCGTGCAGGAAGCGTTCGTCTCGGCTTGGCGGCAGTGCGGCCGTTTCGACGCGGCGCGTGGTCAGGTGCGCTCGTGGCTTTTGACGATCATTCATCACAAGGCGGTAGACGCGGTGCGGCGGCGGGCCGGACGGAGCGAGCGGTCGCTCCCGGAAGATCCGGAGACATTCGTCTCAACCAGAGGTAATCCGGTGGAGATCGCTGAATGGAGCGCCGAAGCCGCCGCCGTGCGAGAAGCGATGCGGCTCGTCCCGGATGACCAGCGCCTCACTATCGAGATGGCGTACTTCATGGGACTGACACACGTGGAGATCGCGGAGCGCATGAGCGTCCCGCTGGGGACGGTGAAGAGCCGCCTTCGGATCGGGCTTGAAAAGATGCGCGGGCACCTCGCAATGAAGGTTCTCGAATGAACTGCTCACACATCGACGAGCTGCTCGGAGCGTATGCGCTCGGCGCCGTTTCGTACGACGACGCGGACATCATTCGCGAGCACATGACGGCCTGCCGCCGCCACGACTCGGACCTCGAAGAGCTGCGCAGTACCGCGCGCCGCATCGCTGCCGCCGCCGAGCAGGTCCCGCCCCCATCGAGCCTTCGCTCCCGCGTCGTCGCCGCGATCGACGCCGAGCCAGACGCCGGTCGTGCATCGCCAGCGCGCCTGGGGCCCGCGGCGCACCGCACGATTCGACTATCGCGCCCGTTGACGTGGGGCCTCGGCGCCGTAGCCGCCGCCGTGATTGTCGGACTGCTGGCGTGGAATGTGGCGTTGCTCCAGGGAAGAGACGATAGTCTCCAACGGCTCAGCACCCGCACCCACCTGGTTGTGTCACTTCACTCCGACGGTGCAAACGGTGCTGGCTCCGTCATCTATTTCCCCGACGAGAAGCAGGCGCTCGTCGTGGGCGACGGACTGAAGCAGCTCGAATCGAACGCCAGCACCTACCAGCTGTGGGAGGTTGCGGACGGTCAGGCGAAGAGCATCGGCTTGATGCGGGCCGACGCATCGGGCCAGGCGGTCATCGTGGTCCCGTTCGAGGGCCAGCTGGGGCACACGCTCGTGATCACGATCGAGCCGGCCGGCGGCAGCGCCCAACCGACATCGAAGCCGATCCTGAGCGCCGGCCTATAGCCGGCGCACCTCGCGTCGCGGGTTGACGAGACGGACATGCGTCCCGCCGAGGCGACGCGAGCATCGCCGCTCACCGCATCGTCCCGGAGCGACTCCCGGATACAGCGCTCAGTATGACCCCTGAGCGGCCCTTGCTATAACTAGCTGAGCCAGCGCTGCAGTGAAAGTCCATTGATTGACTGAGAACCCCGCGCCCTCCGCCTCGGGCAGCAATGATGAGGAGTCACCGCCGGAAGGCGAGCCGCGCTACGCGCGCATCGAACGCCGGCCGGCGGAAGACATCGAGGCCACGGAGATCGTCCGAGGGGCGAAACCGGGCTCCCGCTACGCGCGCCGCGTTCGTCCGTCAGACCGGCGCTTCGAGCGCGGAGAGGACGACGCCACCTATCGCGTGACCGAGCGCGCCACCGCGCCGCGGACGGGTGTCCAACGGTGGTGGCGCAACATCCGCCGCGTTGCGGTTGGGTCGCCGATCTCGTCGGAAGACGCGGAAGAGCAGCGCATCTCCAAGATTAAGGCGCTCGCGGTCTTCTCTTCGGATGCGCTGTCATCGAGCGCGTACGCGACCGATGAGATCCTGCTGGTCTTGATCGCGGCCGGGACCGGGGCGCTCACCCATTCGATCGAGATCGCCCTCGCGATTGGCGTGCTGCTGGCCATCGTCACGTTCTCGTACCGGCAGACGATCAAGGCATATCCGAGCGGCGGCGGCGCCTACATCGTCGCCAGAGAGAATCTCGGCGATGTAGCGGGGTTGACCGCCGCGGCGGCGCTCTCGGTCGACTACATCCTTACGGTCTCGGTATCGATCGCTGCGGGTGTCTTCGCGATCACCTCAGCGGCGCCAGAGCTGCACCATTATAGCGTCGAGATCTCGTTGGTCATGGTGGCGATCATCACGCTGCTGAATCTGCGCGGCATCCGCGAGTCCGGGACGGTCTTTGCCGTGCCGACGTACATGTTCATTGTCGCGTTCTCGCTCCTTCTTGTCGTGGGATTCGTCCGGCTCTTGGTCGATCCGGGAATGACCGCTCCGTTGCCGGGTTCTGCGGTCGAGGCGGGCGGGAAGAGCCTCACGGGCGCGGCCGGGATGTTCTTGATCCTGCGCGCATTCGCCTCCGGCAGCGCCGCGTTGACGGGTGTGGAGGCGATCTCGAACGGCATCCCGGCGTTCAAGAAGCCCGCATCGAACAACGCGGCGACCACGCTGATGTGGATGGCGATCATTCTGGGCGTGTTTTTCATCGCCCTGACGGTCCTGGCGCACGAGCTTGGTGTACGCCACGCCGACAAGGTATCGGTACCGGCGCAGATCGCCAGTGTGGTGTTTTCGGGGCAATTCAAGCCACTGTTCTACTTCGTGCAGGCGTCGACGGCCCTGATCTTGATCCTCGCCGCCAACACAAGCTACGCGGACTTCCCACGCCTGGGGTCGATCCTGGCGCGGGACCGGTTTCTGCCGCACCAGTTCACGTTTCGCGGCGACCGGCTGGCGTTCTCGCACGGCATTCTCGTGCTCGGCGTTGCCGCATCGCTGTTGCTGGTGGCGTTCCAAGCCGATGTCGACCAACTGATCCCGCTCTACGCCTTCGGGGTCTTCGTGTCGTTCACGCTGTCACAGAGCGGGATGGTCGTGCATTGGGTCCGCCGTAAAGAAGATCACTGGAAGCGCAGCATGGTGATCAACGCCGTCGGTGCCGCGGCGACAGCGATCGTGGCGGTGATCATCGGTGCGACGAAATTCAGCGAGGGTGCGTGGATCAGCATGCTGGCGATGTTGATCCTGGCCGTCACCTTTCACTCCATCTATCGGCATTACACCGGCGTGGAACGCACACTCGCCGTGCCTGAGAACGCGATCCTTCAAAGCGGCTCACGGCACCGGCACACGGTGCTTGTGCCGGTCGACGAGATCAACCGCGCCGTGCTGGGCACGGTGGACTACGCTCGTTCGATCTCGTCTAACGTCACGGCGTTGCACATCACCGACGACATCGAGGAAGAAGGACAGCGACTGAGGAAGCGCTGGGAGGAATCCGTGCTGGACGTGCCGCTCGTGCTGATTGACTCGCCGTACCGCTCCTTTGTCGCGCCTGTCCTCTCGTACATCGAACTGCTCGAGCGCGTGGATCCGGGTCAGTACGTGACGGTCGTGTTACCGGAGTTCCGGACGGCTTGGCCGTGGCAGCGGCCGCTGCACAACCAGTCCGCTCGGCGCCTTCGAGACGCGCTGCTCGACCGGCCGCACGTGGTGATTTGCGAGGTGCCTTATCAGCTGGCCGGCCACGAAGATCACGACTAGACGCTCGGACCGGGGCGCGCTCGATTAGCGACCCCGCCCGGCGTTCCTCTCTCTCGGCGTGCTAGAATCCCGCATGAGTGCAGCGATGAGAGGGCTGGTAGTGAGCGGCGGTAAGGGTAGCCGGCTGCGGCCCCTCACGTATACCGGCGCCAAGCAACTGGTGCCGATAGCCAACAAGCCGATCCTGTTCTACGCGATCGAAAATCTCATCGAATGCGGCATCGAAGAGATCAGCATCGTCGTGTCGCCGGAGACCGGCGACCAAATACGGGCGGCGGCAGGGGATGGGTCCCGCTTCGGCGCGCGTATCGGCTACATCGACCAGCCGGCCCCGGCGGGGATCGCCGACGCGATTCGCCTGGCACAGCCGGCGATGGGCGGCGCGCCATTCGTCACGTTTCTCGGCGACAACTTCCTGACCCACGGCATCGTCCCGCACGTGCGGGCGTTCGAGGCCTCCGGCGCGGACGCGGGCATTCTGCTGAAACACATGCCCGACGCGCGCGCATTCGGCGTCGCCGAGTTCGATGGCGAGCGTGTCGTGCGCGTCGTCGAGAAGCCGGAGCATCCAAAGACCGACCTGGCCGTAATCGGCATCTACATGTTCACGTCAGCGGTCTTCAGCGCGATCGAGCGCGTGCGGCCGTCGGCCCGCGGTGAGCTGGAGATCACAGACACCATTCAGGTACTGATTGACGACGGGCGGCACGTGACAACGGCAGTGGTCGCGGGCGAGTGGATCGATACAGGCAAGCATGACGACCTCCTCGTGGCGAACCGGACCATCCTCGAGACGCTCGCCGACGACCGCAGCCATGGCAGCGTAGACGAGCAGTCGAAGCTGCACGGTAGGATCGTGCTCCAGGAGAGGTGCTCCATCACGAACAGCATCATCAGCGGCCCGGCGATCATCGGCGAACGCTCCGTGATTCGGAACGCGTACATCGGCCCGTTCACCTCCGTGGGCCCTGATTGCGTCGTTGCCGAGAGCGAACTTGCGGGCAGCGTGGTGATGGAGCGCACGACGATCGAGCGCCTGGACCACCGCATCGAGCAGAGCCTGATCGGCCGCAACGTCGAGCTGCGCGGCGACGACCGCAAGCCTCGCGGCTACCAGCTGGTGCTGGGCGACTACAGCCGCGTACGGGTACCGTAGCCCGGCCCTAACCCCCGGCCCGTGCCCGGACCGCCGCAAACTCGCCGCCGTTCCTGTGACGTGACGAACGCGAGACGCCGTCGGCCGACTCTCCCGTTGCGTCGGTCGCGAAGGCTCTCGGTGCGGCGCATCACAGCTCCGCCCAGCGGGCACGTTCGCCCGACCCGACGGCCACTTACGTGCCTGCGCCGCCCTGGCCGGCATCCACCACGGAGGCGCAGATTCAGACCACGATGTGCTAGCATTGGAGCCGCTTGTCCTTCGACAGGCGCGACCGATCGCCGGTGACGTTAGTTACGGCACAAGCGCGATCCGTGCTCTCGCAGCCACGATCGACTTGTACGAGACGGAAAGGGCCAGTTTGGCGAGGAGCGCGCGCAACGACAGGCAGGCGGCGCAGTGGAAGCGGCTGGGCCTCATCCCCGGCGCGCCGGAGTGCGTGATCAAGGCGGCACACCGGACGCAGATCGCGTTGCATCATCCGGACCGGGGCGGCGACCCCGAAACCGCGAAGCGCATCAACATTGCTTATGACGAGCTGAAGGGCAACGGGAGCGCCGCGAACGAGTACGTCGCGGCGAACTACCATGGCGAGCCATGGGTGGTATTGGGGATCACCAGCGCGGCCGATCCGGCGCTCGTGCAGCGGGCGGGCAGGCAACTCGTTTCCGAAGTGAAGACGCTTCCACGGCTCGTGGAGCGCGTCGAATGGGCGATCGCGAACTTTGGCCGCGCAAAACCGGAAGCGGCGAACGCCACACGCGTCTCGACGAACGGGACGAACGGGCGAATAACGCCGGTCGCCCCCCGTGGGCCGCGCGGTCTCGAGAGCTGGATCAACCTGGGCGACGTCTACTGGGGCGAGGCCAGGCCATACATCATGACGCTGACGTGGCCCGAAGCGGCGCCCACGCGCATCGCCATGAGCAGCGCTGGGCCGATACGGGCGGAATTGCGCCGGTCCGGCGCCACGCCCTCCCGATGCGAGCTGGCGGTCTCGATCAATTGGGAAGCGCTGGGCGCCGGCGCCGGCAAACGGCGTGCCGTAACCGCCACCGTGTCGATCAAATGGCCGGGGAGCCGCGGCTTCACCACAAAAGTCGCCGCAACCCTGCTCCCATATTCCTCGGCGAGCCGGAACGGCAATGCGGGAGCGACCGAAGATGAACTCGCGTCCGCGGCGCCGAAACCAGGCTTGCCCGACGGGCTGCCGCTGAAAGTCGATTTTGGCAAGCTGCAGTGGCGCTCGAATGCAATCAAGACGATCCAGCTCACCTGGACGATGTTTGCGCCGCACGAGGTCAAAGTCGAGGCGGCGAGTCCGGTCCGCGCCGAAGTGACGGCGTCAAAGGTGATGCCCGGGCGCTTCTCCGTGGCGCTGTCGGTGGACTGGGAGGCGTCCGAGTTCGCGCCGGGCCCGACCGTGCGCGGCTACACGCTCGATGCGCCGATCGTCGTGCGCTGGGCGCGCGGCGGCGAAGCGGAAGTGCGCGCGAAGGGCTTGATCCTCTATCCCGCGCTGGTCAGCGCAAGTCCCGCTTCCCTCGATCTGGGCACCATCGACATGCAACGAGAAGCCCGCACGTCGATCGTCGTTGTCAGCAGCGCCGCCACCGATGTCGAGATCGAGCCGACCGCCTGGCTGCAGCGAGTCGACGGCAGCGGGCGCTCCCTCGTCGGGGCCTTGAAGCTGGCGGCCAATACGCCGATGCGTGTCGCCTTCCGCGTGCACTGGCCTCCGATCACGGAGCGCGCCGAGGCCTCGTTCGCGCGCGGCAAGCCGGTGCGCCCTACCGGACGCGTCGTCGTGCGCTGGGATGGGCGCCAGATCGACGTGCCCGTACAGATGACGGTGCCGGTCCCGCGCGCAAAGCGCTGACCGCGAGTTCGCCAACCCTGAGATCTCAAGCTCGCGGCCCTGGGCCGCAAGCCCAACACCAGACCGTCGGGATTACATGCCGACAGCGAGACCGATCACGTTTCCGTCCGGGTCGGCGAACATCGCGATCTTCGGGCCGCCGGGGACTTCCATCGGAGGCATCGTGGTCTTGCCGCCGAGGCTCTCCGCCTTCTTCAGTGCGGCGTCCAGATCAGCGACCTCCACGTAGAACGTCACCATCGGCGCGTTGGGGGACTCCGTCACGCCGCCGCCGATGCCCCGCTCGCCCGCGGCGATCATGCCGTAGTTCATCGGGTTGTTGGCATCGATGTTCCACCCGAAGAGCTTCGAGTAGAACTCCTGAGTCTTCTTGCCGTCCTTACCGTGAATCTCGAAGTGGGTTACGGGCTGTGCCATGTGTGGGGATCCTTCCTTTGTCGTACTGCCAAATACCTGTTGACCACGCTCGCGTTCCGGACTTGAGAGTGGATTCAGAGGATAAAGCGACTGTAGATTCTCGTCAACGCCGTGTTAGGTTACGCCCGTTCACTCTCGCGAGGAATTCGCTTGGCACGCAGTTACGATCACGTCTGCCCTATCGCGCGCACCCTCGATATCGTCGGGCGGGGCAGAGGCCATAGGCTGGCAAGCAGCCTCGATACGTGCGCCAGCCAGGACACGCCTGTCGGCAAGCGTGGGGAAGAGCGCCTGCAGATCGAGCCGCGGGTCGTAGGCTTGCGAGTAGCCGGAGCGCTCCCTCCGTCCGGGATGACGGACGGCAGCAACCGACCCTCGTTCTAGTGTGTCGCCGCGAGCTTCGCCTCGACTTCGCGCAGGCGACGTACCAGCACCGGCAGCATGGCGACAGCCATGTGCGGGCTCGTCTGCAGCTCCGCCACGAAGTCCCATCGCGAAAGCACGAGGCAGGTTGTGTCTTCGAGCGCCTTCACCGTCGCCGCACGCGGGCCACCATCTATGAGCGCCATCTCGCCGACGTAAGCGGAGGGGCCGAGCGTGTCCAGGGTCTGCGACTTCTTCGAGCCGACCGACTGGCTCACTTCGACCTTACCGGACGTGATGATGAAGAATGCGACGGCCTGTTCGCCTTCCTTCATGATGGTTTCGCCCTTCTTGTAGTTGCGCTCGACCACCGCTCTCCCCAGCCGGCCGAGATCCTTGCTCGCGAGCTGCGAGAAGAGTTGTACGTTGCGAAGCGCATCCTCGTGCGGCACTGGACAATCCTCCTGCTACGGCGTGGGAAGCACATCAATCGAGTGTGACTCGCGCGTATTCTACGTTCGCCGACTGGCCACCGGCAACCGCAACCGGGGCATCGAGCGGCACGCGCCACCCGTACCGCGGGAAGCCAAAACAACTCCGTAGGCCCGGATCCCGGATCGGTATGGAAAAAAAGCCCTAAGAATTGCCGCCACACCCCCTACAGACCCCTACGACTCCCACCGAAAGTGTATGTGTCAGCAGCGCTCTGAGGTGGCTCGCACAGCAGGCCCTGACCGCCCGCGAATTCGAGGGACGGGCGCCCGGACGATCGGCCTCCGCCGCCCTCGGCTGAGGAAGCTAGCTAACTCGTAGGGGGAAAGACATGCTCAAGAATCTGGTTCTCCGTGCGCTCGTCGCCCTGCAGGGCCTCGAGTCGAAGGTTCAGGACGAGGAAGGTCAGACACTGGCCGAGTACGGCCTGATCATGGCCGTCATCGCGGTTGCGGTGATCGTGGCTGCCGCCGTCGCGTTCAAGAACGGCATCATCGCCGCCTTCAACAGCGCGACCAACTGTCTCGACGGGACCTGCTAAGGCAGACCCGCGGGCAAGAAGATGCGCGAGGGCGCGGCGAAGGCCGCGCCCTCATGCGTTTCCCTCAGCTGACACGAAATACTTCCCTACGAAGCAGGTTCGCTACCCCTAAGGTTTGCTTCAGAGTGTCCGACAATGTAGGCACACGCGTTAGTCCTCTCGACCGGGCGAAGAGCGTGCTCCCGCTGCGATCGAGGGACCAGGCGTGAATCTCTAATGTCCTCAACCGCCCTCGGCCGAGGCACCTGCAAAGAAGAGGGAATCATGATCAAGAATCTTGCCCTGCGCGTGCTCCTCGCTCTCCAGGGCGCGGAATCGAAGATTCACGACGAGGAAGGCCAGACGCTGGCCGAATACGGCCTGATCATGGCAGTCATCGCCGTCGCGGTGATCGTCGCCGCTGCCGTCGCGTTCAAAGACGGCATCATCAGCGCCTTCAACAGCGCCACGAACTGCCTGGACGGGACCTGCTAAGCAAATCCGCGATAAGGGCTGACTCAAGGGCGCGGCGCCTGCCGCGCCCTTCTGCGCTGCGTTCCAGCCGCTCCCGCGGACGCGCCGGCCTCAAGCGGCTTCGTCAGGGTATGCACCGGGTAGGTGATGGCCAGCGCCCGGGAGACCGGGTTCTCCAGCGAGAACACGCCGATCACCCACACTGGCCCTCTGCTCGCTGATGCCATCGGCGTCGGGCCAGTGGAACGACACCGCGACGTAACACCCTACGCAGAGGAACACCGTGAGACTGAGCCCCTGGATCGCCAGGAAGGGCAGAACGAACAAGAGGCTGAGGATGAGCAGGGTCGCGTTTGCCGCGCGGCGACGGAGCCCGGGCGGTGCGGTTGGCCCGAGGTACGCCCGCAGGAAGAGAGCGGCTGGCAACACGCCCACGATCAGGTTCTGCGTGTGCACATGCGGTGAGACGAGTAACGGAAGCAGGACGGCGAGGCTGTAGCCGCGGTCGAAGGCCATCGTCCCGTCCGTGCTGCGCCAGCGCGAAATGCCCAGCGCGGTCGCCGCGACGGCGATGGCGACGAACCCGGGCGCCCAGTACAGCAGTTTGTCGCTCCCTGTGACACTCACGATGAACCCTCGCCAGTTCGCCATGACACCCAGATGCGCGGCGGCTAGCCCCCGGCTATCGTGCTGTGCGATCTCGCGGACATTACCGAGAAGCGTCGCCGGGCCGGTCAGGAGCGCCGGCACAATGAGTAGCGGCACGCCGAGGGCGGCCAGCGCGCCGATCGTCCGCCAATCGCGTTTTACGACGAGGAAGAGGGCCACGCCCACGAGTAGCTGTGGCTTGATCAGGACGAGACAGAGCGCAAACCCCGCGGGCACGCGCCGCTCAGAGCGCAACAGCAGATAGCCGGCCAGCAAGCCCGAGAGCGCGATGAGATCAACCTGACCGAACACGATCGTCGCCAACGATGGCAGTGCGAGCGCGGCGCAGACCATGAACAGCCGCCGCTCGCCTCTCGGCACATCGGCGAGCTGACGGTTCAGCGCCCACAGCAGACCTGCCAACAGCGCCGTCGACATGAACATATAGAGGCAGTAGGCCGTGGTGAACGACAGCTTCGAAAGCGGAGCGAAGAGCCATGCGGCGAACAACGGCAGGGGATACCCCGCTGGTTGGTCGATGCGGCCGTGGTAGAGCAGACGTTCAGTCGATTCGATCAGGGCCGGCTGGTAGAGATGCACGCCCTGGCCGGTCCGCACGAGGTAGCCAGCTGTATAGTAGGCCAGAAAGTCACTGACCGATGCATGCGTCGTGACGTGCGCTACGACCGTCCCTAAGATGGCGAGCGTGGCGGCCACGGCGAGTCCGGCGGTGACCGCAAGAGCGACCGTAACGGGCGAAAGCCGATGGGTCATCTGGCGACAGTATCGGCGCCGGTTCGCGTCCAGCCATTCGGGGAAAGCCCGATGCTTGCCTTGCGCTATAGAAGCACCAAGCTTGAAGTTATTGCTCGGGATCTCACGCAAGCGCCGAACCGAGACGATCTGGAGGTACATTTCGAAGGACGCGGCCCCGGCCGCGCGCTTCCTGCTCTCGCGGGGTAGCTCAGGTCCACGAGAGAGCGGGCGCTGCACGCCGCCTTCGGCCGCCAGCGCGGACAATCTGTTAACGAACCCCTAAGAATTCACCCCGTATCCCCTACCCCTGGAACCGCAACGTGTCGAGTGTTTAGGTGTCGGCACAGGCGTCGGAAGGCGGACGCCCGGACCGCAATCGCGCATGGGCAAGGCGGCAGTTGAATTCAGCGGCAGCCACCGGGCTCACGCGCGCAGCTCGGAACAGGTTCCGCAAAGGGGGATCAATCATGGTGGGTCGACTGTCAGTGTGTTTGTACCTGCGCATCCAGGGGGCTGTGGCGCGGTCTCGTGACGAAGAGGGCCAAACCCTCGCCGAGTACGGCCTCATCCTGTCTGTCGTGGCGGTCGCGGTGATCGTGGCGGCGGTGACCACGTTTAGGACAACCATAGCGGGAGCCTTCAACGGTGCTACCAACTGCCTCGACGGAATCTGCTAGCAAGTCCAGCAGCAGCGGGCAGAAAACGAGGGGACACCTCGTGGTGTCCCCTCCTTCGTTCACCATAGACCGCGCCTTCCACAGCTTCGAAACCGTCTATACGTTCTTGATCGTCTTAGCGGTCTCGCCTATAGTGCACTCACTGTGTGAGGCCAGACACAACCGGCCTCCGACCCCCCAGAAGGAGCCACTCTCGTGTCCGTCAACCTGCGCATCCCCGGCCCCACTCCCTGCGACGATGATGTCCTGAAGGCCATGTCGCGGCAGATGATCAATCACCGCGGCCCGGAGTTCGCCGAGATCATGTCGCGCATCACGAGCGGCCTTCAGCGCATGTTCCAGACGAACAACGATGTGCTGACGCTCACCTCCGCCGGCACGGGCGCCCTCGAAGCAGCCGTCGTCAACACACTTTCGCCCGGCGACCGCGTGCTCTGCGTATCGATCGGCGTCTTTGGTGACCGCTTCGCCGACATCGCCACGAATTACGGCGTCGATGTGCAGAAGCTGTCCTTCGAGCAGGGCACCGCCGCAGATGCGGACCAGATCGCGGACGCGCTCCAGAGCGACACTTCCTACAAGGCAGTGATGATCACCCACAACGAGACCTCGACCGGCGTGACGAACGACTTGGAAGCGATCGCCAGGGCGATCCGTTCGGTCCGGCCGCAGATCGTCACCCTCGTCGATGCCATCAGCAGCCTCGGCTCGATTCCGCTGCCCATCGATGAGTGGGATCTGGACGTGGTCTTCACGGGCTCACAAAAGGGCTGGATGGTGCCGCCGGGCATGGCGATGGTCTCAGTCAGCAAGCGCGCCTGGCAGGCCGTCGAGCAGGCGCGGATCCCGCGCTACTACTTCGATTACAAGAAAGCCAAGAGCTACCTCGAAAAGGGCCAGACGCCCTGGACGCCCGCAGTGTCCGTCTACTTTGCCATGGACGTCGCGTTGCGGAAGCTCGAAGCCGAGGGCTTGGCAAACATCCACGCGCGCCACGCTCGGCTGGGTCAGTTCACGCGCGACGGCGTGAAGGCGCTGGGGCTGAAGTTGCTCGCCGACGAGCGCGTCGCATCGAACACGGTCACCGCCGTCCGGGTGCCCGAGGGCGTCGACGGCGGCGCGCTCAACAAGCTGATGCGGACCGAGTACAACACCGTGCTGGCAGGTGGCCAGGGCGCGCTCACCGGCAAGATCTTCCGCATCGGCCACCTGGGCCTCGTCAACGAGGCAGACCTGCAGGCATGCCTCGACGCGCTCGAGCTGGCTCTGCCGCGCGTCGGCTTTTCGCCGGCGGCAGCGGCGGCGCGGTAGCTTCCACCGCGGCGCAATCAGCACCCTCCTCGCCGCAGGTCGGCGCGCCGTTGGCCGGCACGCTGCCGCCCGCCCGGTCACGACCATCGCGCCGGTGAACGCTACCCCCTACGCAGCGTCGCCGATAATCTGAGCCGTGCACAAGATTCTCGTCGCCGATCCCATTGCCACTGACGGCATTGCGATCCTCCAGGGCGAAGCGGAGGTCGACATCCGCACCGGCCTCTCGCCAGAAGAGTTGATCAAGATCATCCCCACTTACGACGCGCTGGTTGTGCGCAGCGAGACGAGAGTGACGGCAGAGGTCTTCGCCGCCGCTAAGCAACTGCGCGCCGTAGGGCGCGCGGGCGTCGGCGTCGACAACATCGACCTCACCGCGGCGACTGAGCGCGGCGTGATCGTCGTAAACGCGCCGCTGGGCAACACGATCTCCGCCGCCGAGCACGCGATTGGCCTGATGCTCGCGCTCGCGCGTCACATCCCCGAGGCGAACGCATCACTCAAGGCTGGCCACTGGGACCGGTCGAAATTCAAGGGCTTCGAGGTGCGCGGCAAGACACTGGGCGTTGTCGGTCTTGGCAACGTCGGATCCGAAGTGGCGCGGCGTGCGAAGGGGCTCGACATGAACGTCCTGGCCTGCGACCCCTACGTATCACCGGAGCGGGCGGCGGTGCTCGGCGTCGAGCTCGCGGCTTCGCTCGATGATCTGCTTCGGCGCTCAGACTTCCTGTCACTTCACACGGTCACGACCGAGCAGATCATTGGTGAGCGCGAATTGGCGCTGGCACGCCCGTCCCTCCGGCTGATTAACACCGCGCGCAGCAACCACGTCGACTACGACGCGCTGGTCCGCGCTATCGACGAAGAGCGCGTGGCGGGCGCCGCCATCGACGTCTTCCCCCAGGAACCACCCGACATGGCGTCGCCCGTCCTGCACAACGACAAGATCATTGTCACGCCGCACTTGGGAGCGCTGACGCTCGAAGCGCAGGAGCGTGTCGCCGTGGACGTGGCCGAGCAGATCCTGGCGATCCTGCGAGGCGAGCCGGCGCAATACGCAGTGAACGCGCCGATGATCGCCGCTGAGACCATGACGGTCATCGCGCCCTATCTGACCGTTGCCGAGAAGGTCGCGTCGCTCGCGACGCAGCTTGCGCACGGGCAGATGGGCAACATCGAGATCGAATATCTCGGCGAGATCTCGCAACACGACACGACGCCGCTGAAGGCCGCGGTGATCCGGGGCCTGCTGGGCGCGATCAGCGAGGTGAACGTCACCATTGTCAACGCCGCACTGATCGCCGAGCACCGCGGCATGAAGATCATCGAGCGCAAGGGCCCGGCCGAGGATGTCTACGCGAATCTCATTCGCGTCCACCTCCACACGAGCGCCGGCGACACCGACGTCACGGGCACCGTAGCGCACGACGGACCGCACATCGTCGCCATCAACGACTTTTGGGTCGACATCCCGCCCGGCGACGGCTGGTTGTTGCTCTGCGAGAATCAGGACCGGCCGGGCATGATCGGCGCTGTCGGCACGTTCCTCGGCGAGCATGACATCAACATCAGCTTTATGCGCGTCGGCCGCACGGCGGTGCGCGGCCGGGCGTTGATGGCGGTGGGGCTCGATGACGAAATGTCGCAGGACCTCGTCGCCAATATGTCGACCATCCCGAACATCCTGTCGGCCCGCGTCACCACTTTCTCCTAGCCCCGGCGTCTCAGACAGCCGCCATCGCTGTTGCTCATCATCAGTGAAGCTCCCCACGCCCGTCATCCTGAGCGCAGCGAAGGACCTCCGACGGTCGCTCCGACAGACCGCTTCTTGGCCCGCCGATGTAGCGCCTTGCCCGCCGTGTAGAATCGGCGCATGAACCTCACCCATAGCCAGCCCCGCTTCGTGCTCATGCTGGCGGCTGCCATGGCGGTCGCGGCCTGCGCTTCACCGGCCGGAGCGCCAGAGGCGGTCGGCTCGATAACAGCCACTTCCGTTGCGATGCAGATGGCGACGCTCACGCCGGAGCCTACCGCCGGTGTAAGCACCGTCATTCCGGCAGATGGATCGCCGCCGGCGAGCGCGTCACCTGTCCCTCTAGTTACCGCGAACTCGATCACGATCAGCGCGGTGGGCGACATCAGTCTCGCGCGGCAGGTCGTGGAGCGCATGCAAGCGAGCGGCGCGGACTATCCGTACGCGCTGGTCGCGCCCCTCATCGACGGCGACATCGGTTTCGCGAACCTCGAGGGTGCGCTGACGGACCGGGGTGATCCGTGGCCGAAGGGATACAACTTTCGCACACCGCCCGTCTTCGCAGTCGGACTGGCGCGAGCGCATTTCGGCGTCGTCACCATCGCTAACAATCACACAATGGACTTCGGCACGATTGGACTAACGGACACCGTCGAGGCGCTGGACGCCAGCGGCGTGCGACACGCGGGCGCCGGAGCAAACGCGCTGGCGGCGCACATTCCCGCTGTCATCGAGGTGAAGGGCCTGCGCGTCGCGTTCCTCGGCTACGCGGCGACGCCAGACGAATCCGGCGGCTTCACGATCCGGGCGTGGTCGGCGGGCGAGGCGACCCCCGGCATCACAATCGGCACGCCGGAGGGCATCGCGGCCGATGTGCGGGCGGCGAAACGGATCGCCGACTTCGTGATCGTCGCCGTGCATGCGGGAAACGAATACATCACCACGCCCAATGACACACAGCGCTCGCTCGCGGCGGCGGCGCTGGCCGCGGGAGCCGACGCATACATCGGCGCGCACGCACATGTCGTTCAACCGGTTGAGCTGCGTCGGAATCAACTGATCGCGTGGGGGCTCGGGAACTTCATCTTCGATCTCGATACCGTTGATCTCGCGAACATCCCGCGGCCGCGCGTCTCCGTCATCCTCGATTTGACGCTGACGAAGGGTGCGGGCGTGACGGCGTATCATGCCATCCCCGTGACGCAGGACGAGGAGCAGGACCGGCCACGGCCGGCCACACCGGAAGAAGCGGCGATCCTTCAGAGCTTGATTGGATCTCCGGGCCAGTCCGCCGGACCGTAGGTAGAAGCGATACACCATGCATCTCGGATTGCGAGACCGGGTAGCCATCGTCGGCGGCGCGAGCAAGGGCATCGGCCGCGCGACTGCCAAGCTTCTGGCGATGGAGGGCTGCCGGGTCGTGATGGCGGCGAGGAACATGCCTGCGCTCGAAGAGGCCGCGGATATGCTCCGTGTGAGCATCCAGAACAAAACTGGGACACGTCCGCAGATTCTGGCGGCGCAGTGCGATATGTCGGTCGAGTCCGACATCAAGCGCCTCGTCGCGCGCACCGTGGCCGATTTCGGCGCCATCGACATCCTGGTGAACAACGCGGGCGGGCCGCCGCTGGGCGGCTTCGAGCAGCATGACGACGAGGCCTGGCAACACGCCTTCGAGGCGAACTTCATGAGCGTCGTGCGGATGGTGAGGGAGGCGCTGCCTTATCTCAAGCAGTCCGGGCAAGGGCGCGTGATCAACATTACATCCACAGCCGTGCGTGAGCCGATCGACGGACTCATCCTCTCGAACTCCGTGCGGCTCGGCACCACCGGGCTGGCGAAGTCGCTATCGCGAGAGCTGGGGCAGTATGGCATCACGGTCCACAACGTCGCCCCGGGCACGACGATGACCGACCGCATCCGGCCGCTGATCGAGGCGCAGGCTAAAGGCGCTGGCATGACCTTCGAGCAAGCACGCGAGCAGCGCGCCAACCGCATTCCGCTGCGGCGCATCGGCGAGCCGGAGGATGTGGCCGCCGCAGTCGTCTTCCTCGCGTCCGCACAGGCGAGGCAGATCAGCGGTCAGACGCTGTTAGTCGATGGCGGAGAAACGCGTGCGGTGTGAGGTGTGAGGGAGAAGCTGCCGCCTCCGGGCATTCGCTGTTGAGCTTAGGAAAATAGCCCATGGATGCAGAATGAAGACGCTTGGCAGGCTAGCCTCTGTAATCTGGATTCGGTTCAAAGCCGCTCGTGCGATGGACGTAGATTGGCGACGGGGCGAACCGCTCGAAGGATTCGGCGATGCCAATAATATAGTCGGCCAACATGCAAAGGATCTCAGCGACGCGGGCGCGGGGGGCTGCCGTGTTTCCTTGATCGAACGCTATATCAAGGGGAAAGTCGTACTTCACCTCCATTATCGCATTCACGCGCTTCACGCGGATTCGGGCATAAGCGAGGGGTGTGCCATATTCCGCTACGCCCCGCTCGACAAGGGTGCGCTTCTCAATAATGTCCACGTCGGAGCCGGGGTCAACATCGAAGTTCGCCCCATCGATAACCCATGTTGTCAGATGAAACAGGCGGTGCTTGTCGATGTTCGATAACTGGTAGAGCATCCAGAGCGGATCACACCGGAAGTCCTGCCCTCTGTGGTATGGCTGCAACCCCTCGATAATTGCCTGCGCGTCGGGATCGATCTCTCCGATGAGTCGGCTGCGCTTCCTCCTGAACTTCTTCGAGTCGCTGAAGATCGGAAATTCCGTGCTCTCGCATCTAGATTGGCTGTTTTGGTATGCCAACGCACAGGCGAGGTTGTCGAGTGCGGAGCGGAGATCGTGGATAATCTCTCCGACGATCACACTCAATCGAAATTCGGGAGGGGCCAGCACGCTCGCAACAAGTGTCCATCGATAGATCTCGCCCCCTTCGTGATCGAACTGTTCCGCAACCGGCATACGGCGCGCGTCACTCATATCGATGATTTCGCTGTGAAGCATCTTGATCTGCTCGTACGCCCGAATGAGTCGCTGCATGACTTGGGGAGCGAAATTCTGATGAGGGAACATGGAGTGCACTCCGAAAGCCGATCAGCAGCGCGTGAAACCGCAGTCCCTGCAGATGAGACAGCTCTCCGCAAAGAGCAGAATCGCCCCGCAGTCGGGGCAGGCAAGGCCGGTACTCGTGCCGCTCACGCTGGCAAGCGCCACGGGCGCGTCCTGCACCGGGCCGCGCGACGGTGCCGCC
>JALYKW010000078.1 GCA_030774575.1 Chloroflexota bacterium
CCACCTCGATATCGCGGTAGGTGCCGACGATCAGCAGTCGCGCGCCCTGCAGGTTACGGGCGATGTGGGTCAGCAGGTCGAGCGTGCCGCGGTCGGCGTCGTGCAGGTCCTCGAGGACGATCAGCAGCGGCTGGACGGCGGCAGCGCTGCGCAGGAAGGCGGTCACCGCCTCCAGCAGCCGGTAGCGCTCCTCCTCCGGATCTCCCGGCGGGCTGGGCTCCACGTCGATCCGGTCGCGCACCTCGCTGATGATGCGGGCGACGCGCGGCGCGTTCGCGCCCAGCTCGCTGCGCAGGCCGTCGGGCTCGCGCGTCAGCACGTACGAGCGCAGCGCCTCGACGAACGGCAGGTACGGCAGGGACAGCGAGCCCTCCTCGTAGCAGTTGCCGCGGAGGGCGAGGCCGCCGCGCAGCGCGGCGTACGTCGCGAGTTGCTCGCAGAGGCTCGTCTTGCCGATGCCCGGCTCTCCGACCACCATCACCAGCGCCCCCTGGCCGGAGAGCGCGTTGTCGAAGACGCCGTGGAGCTGCGCGCTCTCCGTCTCCCGGCCGACGAAGGTCGGGCGATAGATGGGGTCCTTGCCGGGCGCCTGCGCCGGCGTGATGGCAGACGCCTGTATGGACGGCGGCTTCGACAGATCGATCGCACGGAGCGCCTGGCGCACCTCGCTGGCCGACGCGGGACGCCCCGCCGGGTCCTTCTCCAGCAGGCGGAGGATCAGCGTCTCCAGCGCCCGCGGCAGCTCCGGGTTGTGCCAGGACGGCGCCACCGGCGGCGTGTTGAGGTGCTGCGAGATGATCACCACCGCGTCGTCGCCGACGAACGGCGGCCGGCCCGCGACCATCTCGTAGAGCATCGCGCCGAGCGAGTAGAGGTCGCTGGAGGCGGTGGTGACGCCCCCCATCGCCTGCTCCGGCGGCATGTAGGCGACGGTGCCGACCATCATCCCCTGCATGGTCAGACGTGAGCGGTCGATGGCAACGGCAAGCCCGAAATCACCGAGCGCCGCGTTGCCGTCTGCGTCGAACCAGACGTTACCGGGCTTAAGGTCGCGATGGATGATGCCGCGGCCGTGCGCGTGCTGCAGAGCCGAGCAGATCTGCTCGGCGATCTTCATCGCCCGGTCCGGCGCGACGCGGTGTTGCTCCGCCTTCGCCAGCAGGTCCTCGACGCTGCCCCCGCCGCGGTACTGCGAGACGATGTAGGGCGCGCCGTCCTCGTCCCCCGTGTCGAGGATCGTGACGATGTGTGCGTTGTCGCCGAGCTTCCCCATTGCCTGCGCCTCGCGCCCTACTCGTACGATGCCGTCGGCGTCGAGCCCTTCCGTCTTGATCAGGGCGAACGCCACGTCGCGGTCGAGCTTCGTGTCGTGCGCGAGGTAGACGCGCTTCGTGCCGCCCTCACCGAGGAACCCCCGCACCTGGTAGCGTCCGATCCTAGGTTCGCGGTCCAGGAACAGCATCGGGATCTGGTCGTCAGCGTTTGGTTGTGGCGCCGACGGCAGGATTCGAACTTACGGCGTTCGGATTAGGAGCCCAGCGCTCAACGCCTGACTGCGACGCACACGACGGCACAATAGCTTCCAACACATCACGACGTAGGGTCCACGCGCTTCGTGGGCGCGCTCTGCGCCTCGTAGCCGCGCGCGCCTTCATGGGTCCCGCCATCGCCGAACCGACACTGCGCTTTCCGCACACCACGAACGCAGCGCGGACGCACCCGAACCACGTACGCTTTCCCGGATGAGTGTGCCACCGATCGATCCTGCTTCCCCTGAAGCCGTGGGCGAGGCGCTCGCCGGATACCTCGCCGGTCGCGACGATCTGCACGGAGCGCGTATCGTCGAACCGCCGGCGGCGCTGGGTAGCGGGTTCGATTCGTTCATCTACACGTTCCGACTGTCGGGCGCCGCCGACGCCCAGTGGTCAGCCTCACTGGTGCTCCGCCTCCAGGGCAATCCAGCGGCTATGACGAAGGTGCTGCGGGAGGCGGACGTCCAGAACTTCCTCATGACTGCGGGGTACCCCGTGCCTGTCCTGCTGGCCGCCGAGGATGCGGACAACAGGTTCGGCCTACCCTTCATGATTATGGAGCGGGTTCCCGGCGCCACGATGCTCGCGCGCGTGACGGCGAACCCGCTACGGGCGAGCGGACTGCTCGCGCAGCTGGCTGGACTGCACGCCGATCTGCACCAGCTGCCGCACGCCAACTGGCCGCTGCACGACGGCAACGAGCCGCTCGTGTCGCGGCAGATCGCGCAGTTTCACCGCCGGATCGAAGAGCAACGTCTGGACAAACTGCGCGATGGACTCGACTGGCTGGAACGCTACGCGTCCGCCGTGCTGCCGGAGACGGCGGTCATCACGCACAACGACTTCCACCCGCTGAACGTGCTGGTCACGGACGACGGCCGGCTTTCGGTGATCGATTGGTCCGACGCCGCACTTGGCGACCGCCACCACGACGTCGCCCGGACGCTCACGCTCTTCTCGTTTGCGTACATCGCGGCCTCATCGAGCTTTGAGCGCGTACTGCTGAAGGCGGCGCGTGGGTTCCTGCGCTCGCGCTACTTCAACGCGTACGAGCGCGTACTTCCTGTCGATCGCCGCCGTCTCGCCTACTTCGAAGCGCTCCAGTCGTTCAACGGACTGCTGCAGATCACCGAACTCGGCCTCGTGCAGAAGACGGTACGCGTGACGGACGCCGCGCGCAGCTTGCCGTCCAACCTCGTGGTTGAAGTCGAGACATACGTGCGCCGGCGCATCGTGGCCGCCGAACGCGTGCTCGCGTAGCGACGGAGCGTTGCGAAGAACGGGGCGCCTCTGGGCGATGAGGGCGAGCACCATCACCCCGTCGTGGAAGGTGATGGCGCATCGATGTCGTCGGAGTCCGTTGCCCCACGACCCACCGCCTCTACCATCGGGCGTTAGTGTCGTTGTCCCATGGTTGGCAGTGATATTTCAGTGTTGTGGTGATTCGTGCGGCAGACGCAACAACGACGCCGTGCCCCCAACGATGACGAACATCACGCCCACGAGTACTAGCACGGCGCTTGGATCGCGCCAAACAAGGACGGCCCCAGCGAGCGTCGGACCGACGAATTGGCCGAGTCCATCCATGGTCATAAACCAGCCGATAACACCGCCCCGCGACGTGGACGGACCGGCGAGGCTCATCATCGACGCGCTTACGGACGGTATTGCAAGCGCAAACCCGGAAGCGGCAATGGTCGTCATCACGAGGAAGAAGGACGCATTGTGCCATCGGGCCAGCGCCACGAGGCAAGCGCCAGCGATGGCGAAGCCGATACTCAGGAACAATTTTCGCCCGAAACGGTCAGCGGCCGCACCGCCTACGGGAACTAGTAAGGCGCCGAGCCCGGCAGCTGGCGCGAGCAAGGCCGCCTCGCGTACCAATGAAACGTGTAACACGTCGCGGCCGTAGGCGCGGTAACCGCTGGACAATGCGCCGAGAGAGAACGACTCCGAAAATACCAGCACTGCAAAGATCAGACGCGGGACGGAGCGAATCGCTACGGAGAGCACGGCTAGCGAAGTGTGGGCTGTTTCGTCCACCTGCGATGCCATGAGATACCGCGGGAGCCGCGCCGCAGCGGCTAGGGCGATCAGTGCTGCTGTGGTCGGGACGAGCATCGCGGCGTCAAAGGACACGTAGCGATTAAGAGCGGCGCCCGCGGCTAGGCCTAGCACGAGTGCGAGTGCGCTCGCGAGCGTCAGGGCCGAACTGAGGCGAGCCCGCTCGGAGTCATGAAACGAGGCCGTCATGAGTGAGTAGATAGGCGGCCAGCACAACGAGGAGCCGAGCCCGTAGACGACTGCCGCCCCAACGACGAGCCAGGGCGCGATATGGACGCACGGGATAATCGCCAGGTTCGCGACGAACTGCAACAACGCACCGAGGGCCAGCGTGCGCCTGGCACCAAGCAGGTCGGATACGAAGCCGCCGGCAACTTGTGATCCAAGTTTCGCCGCCCCAAAAGCCCCCAGTGCGAATCCGGCGATGGACGGGCTCGCACCGAACGACTCCGGCAGGTAGCTCTGCAGCACGATCAGGAACACGAAGATGAAGGCGAAGTCTACGAGGAAGCCAATCGCGAGCAACGGCAGCCCACGCCGGACGATCATCAGCCATGCGGTCATTGGTTGCGCCTCGCCGACTGCAGGAGCGAACAGCGTGGGCTTGAGCTCGATCGCTAGATCATTATGAACCTAATCCGGCGGGAGGCCTCAGGAAGACGACGTGGTGCTGAATCGTCGACGCGCGGATCGGACAGGGGCGACGGGGCTACCGAAGATCCACTCGTACGCTTCGGCCACACCTTCGCCACCTGGGCGATCGAGCAGGGCGCGCGTGAGCTCGCACCACGATGACCAAATGGTGGTGGCACCGTTGGTCCCTATGCCGTAGTTGGCGGGGAATCGCAGCTGTGGTCAACGACTGCGCCGAACTGGGTTCGGCAGCGTGGTGGTGAACCAACGAAATGCGGGCAGCGACGAGAGATCGCTGCCCACACGTACATGCGTCGGCGTGCGTACCCTACTGGATGATTAGCCGTCCGCGCATGCCCTGTTCATAGTGCGCCAGCAGATTGCAGACGTAGATGTATGTGCCGGGTGCGAGGTCTATCGACTCGGTTTTCGTTTCCCCGACAGCTACGGCAGCAACCTCGCCGGGCCCGGCACCGTTCGTATCCTCGTCGATCTTGTGGTCAACGACCTCGAGGGATGCTGGGTCCGCGTCGTTCTTGAGGAGCACGAACTCGTGCTCCGTCGCGCCATCGTTATGCGCCTCGAAATTGATCGTTCCGGCCTTTACTGGACCGATGGCCGCTCCGCCCTCACCGGTAATCTTGTAGTCAGACAGCCGGATGACCAACGTGGTGCCAGTTGCACCCGTTGTGGCCGTAACTGCTGCTTTCGTGGGTGCCGGCGCCACGGTGTTCTGCGGCGCCACGGTCGCCGTGGATGCCGTCTCAGCCTGGCGCGCGTGCCCTTGCCTGAAGCGTGCAGCTCGCCAGCGGCGATCGCTTCCGCCAGCCGCCGCTTCTTCCCGCGCAACACACGGGTCCACGCGGCGTCGGTGACGACATCCTCCTCCTCCTCCTCCTGGTCGTAGTCGGCCGGCGTCCACGCCTCGTGGCGTTCAGCGAGCATCTCCTCCGCCTGCGCGACCGTCAGGCGCTCCGCCCGCAGCTCCTGCTCGCGCAGCCGCAGTCCGCTCTCGGTGACCGGCTCCTTCGTGAACATCGCCATCTGGCCAGCCAGCGCGGACATCTCCAGCCCCCCAGAGATGCAGCGTCCGCAGCCAGGCGCACTTGATGTCGAGCTGCGCGATTTGCTCCTTGAGGATGAAGATGACGGGGCGATCGGCTTCGTGCAGACTCCGCACGCCTACCGCGAATGGGAGCAGCGGTCGTACCTGCGCAGTGCCACTGGGAGTACAAGTACTTCTTCGACACGACGACGGTCAGCCTCAACGAGCGAGACGCCGCCATTACGGTGGGGACGATGTGTCTCATTCGCCGCGAGGCGCTCGAGCGGGTCGGCGGCTGGGCAGAGTGGTGCCTCACCGAGGATTCCGAGCTCGCCATTCGCATCCACGCTGCCGGCTACTCGTCTGTATCTGGCGGAGACGTTCGGCCGCGGACTCATCCCCGACCGCTTCGCCGGCTACAAGCGGCAGCGCTTTCGCTGGACCTACGGCCCGGTCCAAGAGTTTCGTCATCAATTCCGGCTGCTCCTCCCCGCGCCTGTTCGGCCGGCGTTCTTCGCTGACCCTCGCGCAAAAGGTGCAGACGCACGCGGCGAACGTCGTCGCGTCGAACCGCCGCGCGGGGCCTCGTGGCGGCCGTCCTCGCGCGAGATGCGCGTCGTCAACAAGCATTGACGCGCGACCGCGGGCCGCGCTCGACCGCAAGTTGCTGCTGCAGCCGGTTGCCGCGGTGATGCGGTAGATCTCGTCCGGGAAGGTCGTCAGCGACGCCGGGAGCCCATCCTCCATCGCGGAGACGACGCGAGCGGTTCAGTCACCAAGGCAGAAGCCGGTACCCGAACCGACTGGATCCGGCGATGACCAGAACCAATTGCTCCAGCCATAAGGCACGCCGGTCCCTGCAGGATAGTAGTAGATGATGTTGAGTACTGAGTACCACACCCCAGGTGTCAAGTTGCCAAACTGTTGCCGTGTTTCCTGCTGATTCGTGTTGAACAAGTACCAGTTACCGGACTGAATCAATCCGAACGTGTGAGCCCAATGCCACTCACCATAGACGGCCGGGTAATACCTCCAAACGCCGGATTGATCCTTCTGCCAATAAACCAATAGGGGGATCCAAGCGGCGTACTGCCCGGACTCCCAGGTCGCTTGGGAGGTGCTAGATATTTCCGGGGCCTGCGCGAACAGCGTCTCAAAACCGACGGTGCAGTCGAGTGGCCCCGGAAGAATTATGGCCTGACCAGTGTCGGCATGGACAGTCTCACCTGAGCCGCCAATGGCGCCGCCGAGGAACAGACTGGCGAGCACTGTCGCGAGCAAGAGCCTTCTCACGGTGCCTCTCCTATTTCTTCCAAGGTCAGTTCGGTACTTCTCAGTCGTTAGAGCGACAACGCGCGGCTTCATTCGCAGACCTCCTTGCCTTTCAGGCTCCTCGGCGTCTTGGTCGACCGAAACGATTCTGCCCGAACTGCTGTCTTCCCGAATAACTCTCCCTAGCCGGGTGGTGGCGGCGGTGGCGGCGGTGGTGCGAGTGTCGGGAGTGGCGGGGGTTGCGGGGGCGCCTCGATAGTAGGAGTCGCCGTCATAGTGGCAGTCGCGGTGGGAGTATTCGGCGCGGGCGTCGCCGTTGCCGTGCTTGGCGGCGGCGTGGCTGTCCTCGTGGCAGTTGGCGCTGCCGTGTTTGTGGCCGTAGGATTGCCAGGTTGCGCACTGGCCGTCGCCGTCGGGGGTGTTACAACGCCGGGACAGCCGTCGGGGGGGGCCGGAATAACGTCGTTCCCGTGCCGCTCGTGCCCTTCGATCGCACCGTGCTCGTCTACGGTAATCAGTTGGTATCTCCCGCCGTCAGCAGGCGTCCAATGACAGATAGCCACGCGCTGCGTCGCTCCGTGATCCGCGGCCTCAACGAGAGTGACGACGGCGGCTCCAACCGAACCGATCACCACGGCGGCAGCCACGGCTAATCGGATCGCTCGTTGGCGAGCGAAGAGGTGGAAGGCCCAGTCTAATCTTTGCATAATGTTTTGGTCCTTAGTCGCTACCACACTGCTCCGGCGAACATAGCCTTCGACGCCTTCCCCGGTCTGGACCCGTATGAAGTCCCCCTCGCCGTCCTCCAGCACCAGGAGCACCGTCCGGTTGTTCAGGTAGGCGCCGGCGCATCCTCATCTGGTTCTTCGAGAAGAGGAGTCCCGAGAAAGACAACGAGTACGTAGCGTCGCTCCCGCTCGTTCAGTCGGCCTCCCAAGAACGACGCGAGCCTAGCGCACGCCAAGCCGTGCGCGCATGGGGGGATCCACCCAACTAATTCCGTGGTTGCTCAGATCAGGAGGCGGGATCGCCGCGTCGAAGCATGTACGCGATAGCGCCCGCTCGGCCGCTCACACCGAGCTTCGAATAGATGCTGGTGAGATGGTGCTCCACGGTTCTCTCGCTCAAGAACAGGGACTCCGCAATCTCACGGTTCGTTTTGCCTTCTGCCAGCAGGCCGAGCACGCCATCCTCTCGTTCGGTCAGCGGTTCGGTGCTGGTGCTCGTTGGGCGGCCTCTTCGCGGCGTCCCGCGGATGCGCGCAGCTTTCTCCCGCCAATAGTTCATTTCACGTTGCTCGAATAAGCCCGTGGCATCGTCGAGCAACGTCAGTCCGCGCCGGCGGTCGCCGCGCTGCCGGCGAGCAAGGAACATCAGGGCGAGATAGTAGGTGGCCTGAGCGCCGAATGGCAGGAGCGCATGCTGCTCACAGAACGCCAGCGCATCGGCAAAATGGCGTTCAGCACGTGCCCACTGGTGGTGCGCCGAATGAATGCGACCGAGCTCGATGTCGACCATGAACCAGTCAAAGAGAGATCCGCTATGCGCGCCAAGCGCATCGGCCCATTCCAGAACCTCGGCACGGCCGAGTGTGGACAGTGCCGCCACTACCGGCAGGGCTGCAGCGAGCCAAAAGAGCCCGCGTCCGTGCGGTAGGACGAAACGGCGAAGCAGCTCGATCTGCTGAGCGCCATTTGGGTCCCCGACTTCCACCTGCAAGTATGCGAGCAACGGCTGATTGAGGAGGAAAGTCCGGTCGAGTCCCCGTGCCGCTCCAGGCCCGTTCTGCCAGAAAGCCCCGAGCGCCTCTGCACGACCAACTAACTGCCCGTAGAGGGTCACACCTCCGACCCGTGGCGCCAACCCGCGCCACTCCTCGCGCGCGCGTTCGCTCCGCGCCCACTCTCCTCGGTGAAGGTGCCGCACACTTCGAAATGCGTGCAGATCCGCGAGCGTCGACATGCGTCCCGTCTCGTCAGCGATCCGCCACGCCTCCTCATCGGCCTCCTGAAAGCCGGGATGCAATCCCAGAAAGTAGCCGGCGACAGCCCGATCGCAGGCCACGCCGGCCGCCGTCGACGGGAATCCTTCCTGGGTGTACAGCGCGACCGAGCGGGCGAACTGCTCGTCGGCGGCGCGCGGGTCGCCTCCACCCCAGGCATTCCAAAAGCCGGCAGTGTGGTTCGCGATGGCTCGTGTCGGCTCGTCGAAGGCAAGGTCCAGGCATTTCTGCACCCACGGACCCGCTTCGCCGATCGCGCCACTGAGCATCAGGGCTGAGCAATGGTTGGCAAGGAGACTGTGGTACGCCAGCGAGCGCGCCTCGTCCGCCTCCGCGAGGCCCTCGCGCGTAACGACCAACGCTTCCCGCCAGCGGCCGTGATGAAGGAGGCAGGCTGAGAGCCAGCGACGCACGTCGGTGATGCCGTCCGCGTCGCCGACGGATCGGAAGGCTGCAAGCGCTTCTCGGTACAGGCGCACGCCTTCATCGGTTGTGCCGAGGGCGCACTCGCAGTATCCCAGCTCCGTGAGCAATTGCGGGCGCGCAGTGGCGTCTAACGATCGGCATTGATCGAGGACGCGAAGAGCGGCGAGGCATAACTCGCGACCCTCCAGAACAGCGAAGAGCGGACGGGCTTGTCTCGCCGCGACGAGGCAGTACCGAGCGACGGTGTCCGCGTCGGCAAGTCCACCTGCAGCGACGAGGTGCGCAGCGATCTCGCGTGCGTGCAAGTAGGACTGCGATCCATACGTTTGCTCGAGGTGATGCGCGATCCTGAGATGCAACTGGAGCCGCTGCGACGAAGGCGTCTCGTGGTAGATTACGCTCCGCATCAGGGGGTGGGCGAACGCGTACGTGCCAGGCCGCTGTTCGCGGATCACGGCGGCGCCGATCGCCTCATCGAGCGCTCGAAGGAGTGCGCCATCATCGAGATCAGTCACGCTTTGAAGCGGTGACAGACCAAACTCCTTGCCGAAGACAGCCGCAACGGTCAAGATGCGCCGACAGTCACCAGCGAGTCGCGAAAGACGCCGGCTCATCAGGGTCCAGAGCGCTTCGGGCGCCTCGAGTTCGGACGCCCGCATCGTGACGACGTCTAGCGATCCCGCCTCACCATGCCGCTTCTGGATGATGTCGCGCATGATCTCCTCGACGAAGAGTGGGTTGCCTTGTGTCTGACGATGCAGCGTCTCCACCAATCCGGACGCGACATTAGTCTGTGCGACACCAACCGCGAGCGAGGCTACTTCGTTTCGCGAAAGCCCGCCCAACGTGAAGTGCCTGAGCACTCGAAAGCGGACGAGGTCAGCGATGATCCGTTGGAGCGGATGGGATGCGGGTGCTTCCTCTTGGCGGTAAGCACCAAGGATAACTACGGGCATCCGGGCGATCTCGCGTCCGAGGAATCCCAACAGGCTTAGGCTGCCTTCGTCTGCCCAATGCAGGTCGTCGAGCACCAATAGCACGGGTTCTTCCGCGGCGGCGGCGGCCAGCAAGATCCGTACACCTCGCCAGAGCCGATACGGCTCGACGACATCTCCCTGTGCTGATCGCTCGGTCGCCGTGTTGTGCGGCGAGGTAAATTCCGGACCGAGGTGCGCGAGCTCGGTGACGTAGGGGCTGCTCTCTTCGAAAGCGCTCCTGACGCTGCCGACACCTAGCAGCGGGGCCAGGCATTCTCGAAAGCCGATATACGCGGGCATCGCCTGCGATTCGTACCATCGACCCTGCGATATAAGCGTGATGTGTGCGCCCACGCGATCGGCGACTTCGTGCATGAGACGGCTCTTGCCGATGCCAAGTTCGCCGCTGACGAGGGCGACAGCGCCGATCCCGGCATGCATGTCTCTGACGATGGTCAATAACTCGGACAGCTCGGCGTCCCGCCCGACAAAATCTGATTTCATCACGATCTGGTTCTCCTGCGCCTGCTTCGCATCGGAATGAGACGAGTCTCCTATATGCTGCGCCGAAGGACAACCGGGAGCTGGTACCAGTCTCGCGGTGGTCACGTGTCCTCGGGGCAGACGCGCCACAGCTCGCTCGCGGTGACGAGCGTGTACCTGCGGCGGCTGGAGGGCGAGGCCGACGTGAGCTGGGGGAAGGTGGCCCAGGCGATTGGGCTGTAGCGGACTCCTAACCGCCTGGTTGCACTTCGGCGCCTATCGTTTGTAGCGCGTACGTGGCGTAACGTAGGGACTACATTCGAGAAGGAGGACACCCATACCACGTCCGTCGCGAGCCACTACTCCGAAGCCGATGTTCCAGGACGCGCGGATCATGCTGCAGATCGCCCAACTCTCCGCCGCCAGTGGGGTGCCTGCCGCGATGAACTGGCTGTGGAGCGATGACTTCAATCCCGATTACGCAGAGTTCATCAAGGTGCACCCGCATGGTAGCGAAGGATACGGGAAGGCCCGCCTCATCGCGGTCCACTATGAGACGATCGGCACGCTTTGGAAGAACAAGCTGATCAGCGCGGACCTCCTCTTCGACTGGCTCAGCGTAACGGGCGTTTGGGACCGGCTTCGTCCGCTGATACTCGCGGAGCGGAAGACGTTTGGTATTCCGGCGCTCGGGGAAAACTTCCAGAAGATGGCGAGGGCGCAGGCGAGGCGAGAGAAGAACTCGAGTTGAGCGTCCAGCCTTTGAGCGACGATCTGCGAAAGGAAAGTGGCAAACAAAGCCCCGGAGCCCGTCACTATGCAGGACGACCAGAGCATCTACCGACTCAAGATCACGCTTGAAGATCTCTTCCCTGAGGTCTGGCGACGCGTGGAGGTACCCGCCGATCTTACGCTCGGGCGCTTGCACCGCGTCATTCAGATAGCCCTCGGTTGGAGCAACTCACACCTCCATCAGTTCGAGGGCGCGCCAGGAGGCAGGCGCCGCCGCGGGCCGTCCACCCCTCGACCACGACTCAAAGACACCTGGCTGCTTTGCGAGGTGGCGCCGCGCGACCGCTCAGCGTTCTGGTACGTGTACGACTTCGGCGACGGTTGGGAGCACCGCGTCCTGGTAGAAGCCGTGTTGCCGCCCGAGCTGGGTGTCGTCTATCCCCGCTGCCTCGCGGGCGAACGCGCTTGTCCCCCCGAGGACTGTGGCGGCATCCCCGGCTACGCGGATATCCTCGACGCGATCCGCCACCCTGACCGGCCCGATGCTGCCGAGTTGTTCGAGTGGGTAGGCGAGGACTTCGACCCCGAAGCCTTCGACCTCGACGCCACGAACCTTGCGTTGACAAGAACTGTCCGCCGCCCTGCTCGCCCACATTGACTGGGCGGCCATCGGCGCCGCGCACATGGCCGATCCCCGGCGCTCACGCGGCCGACACGCCGGGTGTCCCCGCGCAGAACTCCTAGGAGAGCGAACGCGTTCACTGTGGGCGCATCCAACGGTGATCGTTGAGACCGTTCCCGTTCGAGGGATGAGGCATCTGACAACGACGCCACTCGGCTCGGCTGAATGAGACTTCCCCTGCCGATCACGGTGATCGCCGAACTGCTCGGCGTCGAACCGGAGCGGCGCGACTTTTTCCGTGACGTGGCGCAGAAGATCGCCGTGAGCATGGGACCTGCGGCGTTAGAAGGGAAAGATCCGAAGCTGGCTGCGGTCTACCAACCCGCGGCCGCGATCGACCAGTACGGCGCCCAGTACATCGCGGTCATCGCGACGGGCGAGCACGAGAACGGTAAGAACTC
>JALYKW010000079.1 GCA_030774575.1 Chloroflexota bacterium
GTCTTGTCGTTCTCGGATAGCCGCTCTGGCGACGCACGCCACGTTACGCCGGCTGCCAGTACCGTCGTCCTTCACCCGAGAGTACGCGACCGAAAGTGAGTCCGGGAAAGTGGCTGGCGCCTACGAGCGCAGCGGTGCCCTCGATTTCCTTTGCCAGCGCCTCCTGGTTTCGCCGCGCGAGCTTGGGGTCGATGTCGCCGAGTCCCGACCGCTCCGGCTCCTCCAGCTGGGCCGGACAGCTGATGCCATCACCGAGCACGAACGCGCGTGCATCGCCCGACGACAGCACCACGCCCGCGTGTCCGGGTGTGTGCCCGGGCATGGCGTAGACGTCGATCCCGGGTGCCAGCGCCGTCCCGCCGTCGGCGGCTTGCCAGCGCGGCGCCACGGCGGCGAAGATGTCCCGCCGCGCGATCGTGCCCTTCTTGAGGTCGCCGCTCCAGTATGCCTGCTCGTCTGAGGTCCAGCGGTAGGTGGCCCGCGGAAACGTCGGACGCATTTCGCCGCCGACACGCAACGCGGCCGTGCCGCAGTGGTCCGCGTGCAGGTGGGTGATGAAGACGATGTCGATGTCTTCCGGCTTCACACCGGCGCTGGCGAGATCGCCCAGGAGCGCCCCACCATTCCAGGTAGCCGACTGGATCGGTCCGAGGCCGGTATCGACGAGCACCCGCGTGTCGCCCGAACGCACGAGAAAGCAGCCGAACGGGAAGATCAGGTTGCCCGCGTGGTCGGTCCAACGCTCGTGCCGCTCCCATTGCTGCAGCGTCGTGCCGCGAAGTAGTCGGTGGTTGCGAACGTCACCGTGCCGTCAGACACGGCAATAACTTCGAGGTCTCCCACCTTGAACGTGTTCGCCATCGCTCTCCATCCTTCCGCTTTACATCCATCCTAGTCCCGTCTTCCGAAACGATGCGTCCGTGCCGCCGATGCGTCAACCAAAAGAAAAGCCTCGTCTCTCGACGAAGCCGCGGACTGTCAGTTGCCGACTGCCAAAGACGGACTTCCGTTTATGCTACTCCGGCCAACAGATTCCCGACGGTGCGGTACACATCGGGATTGAATGCCATGCCGATATGCGTCGCCGTCACCTCCCGATTCAGGGTGGTGTCTTCTTCGATGCAAGAGCGCCAGTCGACGACGCCATCGCACTTCGAGAAGATGGCGTTGCGCTGGAAGATCTCAGGCTCGGCTTCCCTCTTCATCGTCTCAACGAAGACGCAGGTGCATTCCGGCGTGAAGCAACTGCTGGTGACCTCGCGCCGCCCTTTTCGCTCGCGCACGATGTTCGACCGCACGAAGTTTGCGGCGCTGAGCACCAGTGGGTGCGCGCGCACGCTGCGGAACGGCGACCCCATGGTGATCACCTGCTTGACTTTGTCGGCCTGCCGATGAGCGGCCGCGCGGGCCAGCATGCCGCCCAGGCTGTGCCCCACGATCGTCACCTTCTGATGGTTCTCCTCGTAGGCCGCGTCGATCGTCATGATCAGCCGTTGCGTGAGCAGCTCCGGACAGTCGACGTTACGGCCAATGCCCGAGAAGTACGGACGGTAGCCGATCCGGCGCAGCCACAGGTGCATTTCCGTCAGATAGCGGTCGTCCCCGAGAAACCCGGGGACGAGGATGACCGGCTCGCCGTGGCCCTTTGGCACGCCGAATCCGTAGTAGACCGGCGAGGCGTGCAGGGCGACCCAGTCGAGTGGGAACAGCACCTCCAGCCACAACGGACGGCTCGTCGGCTGATATCCGGCGAGATCCGCTTCTGGAGCCATGCGCTGTGCCACCAAGGTTCCCCCAGTGTTAACGCTTCGTGATCTTCGGCGAAATCCCACCAACGATCACTACCTGGCCGTGGCCCATCATACATAATGGGATCGACTTCTGAGTGTAACAGGAACCGAACCCGATCTCGACCTGTATTATCTCGATTTTCGGCGCCGAAATGTGATCTGTCGTAGCCTTGGCGGGAGTATAATCGCCCGGAAGGGCATCAGTCTACTGGGAGAACAGAGCCGGAGGGCGAAGCAGGATGCCACAACCCACGCTCAATCGACGCATGACGCCGGAGGACGCCGCGTTTCTCTATTTCGAGAAGCCGGACGCGCCGCTGCATATCGGCTCGCTTCACATCTTCGAGGGCGCGATCGATTTCGAGCGGGCGTACCGGAGCATCGAAGCACGGATGCACCTGATCCCGCGTTACCGGCAGATGGCCATCATCCCGCCATTTTACGCCGGGCACCCGACCTGGGAGGATGACCCCGGCTTCTCCCTTGAGCGTCACTTAAGGCGCGTGGACGTGCCCGCGCCGGGCACCGATGAGCAGCTGCGCGAGTTCGCCAGCGAGTTGTTCACGCCATCCCTGCCGCGCGACCGGCCCCTCTGGGACATTACCTTGATCCATGGCCTTGAGGGCGACCGGACGGCGATGCTCGCGCGGGTGCATCACTGCCTCGTCGACGGCGTGTCTGGCGTCGAGCTGCTGCTGGCGACGTTGGATCTCGTGCCCGATCCGGAGCCGACGCCCCAACCGGACGAGCCCTGGCAGCCGAATCCACGTCCGAGCGCTCTGCGGTTGTGGACCGATGCGATCTTCGAAGAGTGGAACCGCGGCCTGCGGCAGTTTGCGGAGTTCCAGGAGAACCTGCTCAACCCGCGCGGGCAGATGCGCCGCATGACGGATCTTGCGCACGCCGTTGAAGTTGCGCTCCCCGCTGCGTTGCGTCAGCCGGCCAAGGCGCCGTGGAACAAGCCGGTCACGGCAAAGCGTCGCGTCGCCTGGTCCGAGATGTCGTTCCAGGAAGTCCGCCGCATCCGCACCGCGCTGGGCGGCACCGTAAACGACGTGATGCTAACGCTGATCGGCGGCGCACTCGGCCGCTACATGGAGCACGTTGGGGAGAAGACGGACGGGCGCGACGTGCGCGTGATGATCCCCGTCAATGTGCGCGCCGAAGACGAAAAAGGCGCGCTCGGCAACCGTGTTTCGATGATGCTGCCGAACATCCCGGTCGGCATCGCTGACCCCGCCCTTCGTCTGCAGGCCGTCCGCGATGAAGTGCAGCGGCTGAAAGATGAGTCGCAGGCCAACGCATTCGAGGCATTCGTCCAGCTATCACAGAATGTGCCGGCAGCGCTCCACGCCCTCGCGGGCATCAATGGCGTCCCGCCCGGCGGCGCGAACCTTGTCTGCACGAACGTCCCCGGACCGATGATCCCGCTCTGGTGCGTCGGTCACCGGATGCTGGCGATGTATCCGATGCTGCCGCTTGCGGGCGACCTCGGCCTCGGCGTCGGGATCATGAGCTTCAACCAATCGCTCTACGTCGGCATCATGAGCGACCCGACGATCGTCGCGGACATCGATCTGATCGGGCGCTTCCTCGACGAAGAGTTCCGCGCACTCCGCGCGGTCGCCGGCGTCGAGGCGAGCGACACGCCGGCCATTGGTACCCGACCGCGCAGGGAAGCCGGCAACGGGCACTCGGGAGACACGCCGGTCCCCGATCAGCTAGCGAAGGCCCAACCGCAGACTGCCGCCGCGCCGGTAGCCGGCTGATCATGCGGCCGCACATCGCAAGCACAAAGGGCGGAGTGAACTCCGCCCTTTCGCATTACCGAAAACTGGATCGGTGCCTAATCGTTGAATCCGTCGATATCATAGCTCATGATCAGCATGTCGTGCGTGCGGCCCTCCTGATCGACGACGTGATCCGCCAGCAGCGCTTCCGGGCGGAAGCCGATGCGCTCGAACGTCGCGCGGGCGCCCTTCTGGTCCGAGGTCATCTGCGCCGTGATCTTCTTCAGCCCGAGGTCGTTGGCGATGGTGAAGATCTCTTCCGCCAGCCGCGCCCCAAGCTTGATGCCGCGATAGTCACTGCCGACGATGGTGCGGATCTCGCCGACGTGGCGCGTCCAGAGCACTTCGTTGTAGTGCAGGCTGGCCCATCCCGCCAGCTTGCCGGCATCGTAGGCGAGCACCGTCACTGTCCTGCCAGCCTCGATGTTCATGATCCACTCGTCGATGTTGCGCGGGTCGGTGATGTCCATCCGCAGGAACATCACGTCGCGGCGCGGCAGGTCGCGCGCGAATGCGATCACCTCGTCTCGGCTGCCGGCGCCCATCAGCCGCAGTTCCAGCATCTTGCCGTTCTCAAGGCGGATCTGCCTCGGGAACGTGCGCTTGTAGCCTACGCCGGTCTGCGTCTCGGTCGTCATCTGAGCCTCCCTGCGCCGTGCATGCCGCCGGGCCCGCCGCACCTCGCACGTCGATACTATCACAGCTTCCCACGGAACCGCACATAACTGTACCGCGATTATTGCAACTGCGGCATGCCGTTTTTCCGGATCACCGCGCGCGCGCCATGGCACTGATCGCGCTCGCGTCGCCGGGATAGCCCCCGCCGGCGATGCCCGCCCTGACGATCGTGGCCGCCCACGGCCGCAAGATGGCGATCAGGTCATCGAAGCCGTCGCCGATGGCCTCGACGAGCGACACCTCCATCTCGTCGGTCTCGGATTCGATGCGGTCGCGGAAGGACTTCCCCGCGGACGAGAACGCATCGCCCACCATCCAGCCCTTCGCGCGCATGCCTTCGATGGCCGCATCCATCTGCGCTGGCGTCCAGCCGCGCGTGGCGGAGTATGTCTTGAGCGGGATGCCCAGCTGCAGTTCGGACATCAGCTGGATCTCGATCGGCCGCAGCAGCGCTTTCGTCCAGACGGAGATGTGGCTGTCGCCGCGATGCTCGCGCACCATATCGCAGCAGCGCCACAGCTGGCCGACGGGATCGTCGGGCCAGGGCAGGGACTCGAGCCCGCTGAAGAGCGCGTGGCCAGCGCCCTCGGCCGCCGCGAGCCCGCGCTGCAACAACTCCAGCGCACGCGCGAGTTCCGCCGCGTCGGGCTCGCCGAGCAACCGCCGCAGCGACGCGACTGCGCCGTCATAACGTGCCTGCAGCAGCGGCTCCGGCTCGGTCTTCGCCCATCCGGCTTCGACCGCGGGCACGACGATGGCGGGGCTGAACACGCCGAACGCGGCTACGACCACCAACCCGCTCGGCTTGCCCAGCGATGCACTGCGGCTGCAGAAGTAGCCGCTGCCGTAGCCGGCGAGCCCGAGAGCGGCATAGCGCTGATGCGCTTCCGGCGCGAAGTATACGTTCGCACCGATCGGCTCACACACATTGCGCAGTAGCCGTGTCCGCTCATCCAATCATCAGTCTCCGTTCGTCGCACGCTCCGTCTGCGCAACCTACGCCACCGCACAGATGAGCGCCAGCATCAAGATCGATCACCTCCCTTCTTGGTCATGCATTTCCCGTATCCTCGCGTCCTCCGCGCCTCTCTCTGCGGTGAACCAATATCTGTGTCAATCTGTGACATCCTAGGCAACATCATCAAGGGGACGCAGCATGACCAATGACGCGACCGCCATGAGCAGCAGCATCGAAGGCGCGAACGCCGCGATGAGCGGCGTCATCGGTCAGTGCATCCCGCTGCGATTCGAAGAGCTCTCCGATGCACGGGTCGTGATGACGATGCCGGTCGATGCCCGCGTGCATCAGCCGATGGGCATTCTCCACGGCGGTGCGTCGCTGGTGCTCGCCGAGAGCGCCGCATCGACGGGGGCGATGCGCAACTGCCCCGAAGGAATGATGGCGGTCGGACAGGAGATCAACGCCAATCACATCCGCGCGAAACGCGACGGCACGCTGCGCGCGGTGGCCGTCCCGCTTCACATCGGCCGCACCAGCCAGGTCTGGTCCGTCGAGATCCGCGACGAGGCCGATAAGCTCGTCTGCATCTCGCGCATGACGCTGGCGGTTGTGCCGCGGCCACCAGTGGCCTGAGCGTCACACCATGACAGTCGCCCCGGACCAACCCAGCTCCTATCTCTCGTTCGCGGCGGATCTCGATGATCCTGCTGCGGTCTCGGCGTACGACGAGGCGCCGCTCTGGTCGGCGGCGTTCGGATTGCTCCTGCTGGAACATGTGCCGCTGCCGCGCGATGGCGCGGTGCTCGACATCGGCTGCGGCACGGGCTTTCCGTTGCTCGAGCTGGCGCAGCGATGCGGACCCGCAGCACGCGCGTATGGAGTCGACGTCTGGCGCGCCGCCCTGCACCGCGCCGAAGCGAAGAGGCGCATGATCGGCGTCGCGCGAGCAGCGGTCATCCACGCTGACGCTGTCGCGCTGCCGTTCGCCGGCGACCGATTCGATCTCGTCGTGTCGAATCTCGGCGTCAACAACTTCGCGGACCCGGACGCCGCGCTCCGCGAGATCGCGCGCGTGCTCACGCCAGCCGGCACGGTCGCGCTTACGACCAACCTGCGCGGGCACATGGCCGAGTTCTACGCCGCCTTCGAGCAGACCTTGCTTGCGCTCGACGATCAACCTGCTATCGAGGTGCTACGGAAGCACATCGACCATCGCGTGACGGTCGAGAGTGTGACGAAGATGCTTGTTCGCGCCGGTCTCGCCGTGACGCGCGTGGTCGACGACAGCGCAGTCATGCGCTTCGCCAACGGCACAGCCTTGCTGCATGACTACTTCATCAAGCTAGGCTTCCTCGACGCGTGGAAGGAAGTCGTCGCACCAGATTGCCGCGAGGCAACATTCGCCGTTTTAGAAGAGAATCTCAACACCGAAGCAGCAACCGCGGGCGCACTAGAACTTACGATCCCAATGGCCTACATCGAGGGCAGGCTCGCCGGCTAGCGACCACCTAAAACCTACAACCTAGAACCTAAAACCTAGCTCAGGGCCACCACAGCGCACGCGCCTGCGTCCGCAGCTCGTCGCGATGGTCCGGATGCGCCACCGCGATCATCTGCTCCGCGCGCTCGCGATGGTTCTTCCCCCACAGCCGCGCCATTCCGTACTCGGTGATGATCGTGTCGGCGTAGAAGCGGGGCACCGTCACGTACGACCCCGTCTCCATCTGCGCTACGATGCGCGACACCGCACCGCCCATCGCCGTCGACGGCAGCAACGTGATCGCCCGCCCGCGCGGCGAGAACGCACCCGCGAGGTGCATCTCCGGTTGCCCGCCCGTGCCGTTGATGATGCGTCCGCCGAACACCGTCTCAGCGTTGATCTGGCCGAGCAGATCGACGGTGATCGCGTTGTTGATCGCGATGAAGCGGTCGAACTTCGTCAGCGTGCGCGGGTGCAGCACGTACTCCGGGTCGTACAGCTCGAAGTGCGGGTTGTCGTCGATGATGTCGAGGTCGTTCGGGTCGCAGCCGGTCCACGCCGCCGCCACGCTCTTGTGCGGGTGCAGTTCCTTGCGGCTACCGTCGACGATACCGTCGCGCCACATGCGCGCCAGCCCGGGCCATCCCAGTTCCGTGTGGATGCCGAGATGCTTCCGCCCGTCGAAGGCGCCCAGCCGCACCATGCCCCGCGAAGGCTCACCGACGCCGATCTGGACCGTGTCGCCGTCCTGGATCAGATCACGCAGGGAGCGCGCGATCGGCTCGGCCTCCGGCGGCGGCTCCGCCATGCCCAGCAGCCGCGCGACGTCGTCTGGCGACAGCGCCGGGATCAGCGCACGGATCGGGCTGAGGATCTGCAGGTTCGGTAGCTGCTCTCCGAGTCGCCGCCATCCCTCGCGACGCGCCGGATCGGTGATAGCGGTGAGCGCCTCATCGAACTCAGGGCGCGCGAACGGCGGCGGCGTGTGTTCGACGAACTGGTCGATCTCGGAGACATGGACGTAGACATCGCCATGCACGGGCGTCAGCGTGTCGTTCACCTCGGCGATGACCATCGGGCAACGCTTCGCGTACGAGCGCTGCACCCAGTGGTGTACGCCGAAGTGGCAAAAGCCGGCGCGGTTCGGCTTCGAGACGGTGCAGAACATCACGTCCGGCACGCGCACGTCCTCGCGCCCCTGGTCGTACGCCTTCATGCCGAGCGAGAACAGATTCGGGAGATACGCGCCGCGGCGCTCGTCGGTAACGAAGCGCGCGAAGTCGCCGACGTACAGCTCGAACTCGACGCTGAACGTCGAGTCGTCCGGCATGCGCAGCCAGCCCGGGTCCGCCGCCGGCGCCAGCAACCGGATCCGCACATCCTTCAGCTCGCCCTTGCGCGCAGCAAGCGCCGGCGGCAGCGTCGTTGGCGGGAAGATCGGCACCACCACCGTGTCGCCCGACTTCACCGACTTCACCGCCTCGGCCGGCGTCGTCAGCCGCTGCTTGTAGATCTCCTGCCAGTCCATGCACCCTCCGCCCTCGAAGCATCGCAGCCCAACAGGCGGATTATGCGCGGGCAGCGGGCGATAGCGGAAGCGGCAGAGGACCAGCCAAATGCGGTTTCGGCGACGACTGCCGCAATGGTCGGACGATCAATGGCTTAGCGGTAGTCAGCCGACCCGCACACCTAGCTCCGCGAGCTGATCCTCCAGCACATGCCCCTGATCCACGCGGAAGTGCACGCTGTGCATCCCCGCCTCGCGCGCCGCGTCGATGTTCCGCTCGAGATCATCGACGAACACGCACTCCGTCGCCGGCAGCCCCAGGCGCTCCGCTGCGAGCGCGTACAGCCGCGGCTCCGGCTTCGCCATCCCCACGTCGGCCGAGCAGACGATGTCATCGAAAAGGTCAGCGACACCGACGTTGCGCAGGCGGTCGATCAGTGTGTTGTCCGCGTTGCTCAGCACGCTCGTCTTGTATTTCGGCCGCAGCCGCCGGATCACGTCGATGTTCGGCGCAATCAGATGCTGCCGCTCGCGCCAGTGACGATGCAGCGGCGGCAGCTCGCGTCCTACCACCGCCTCCAGATCGCGATGCGCCTCCGTCAGCCACACATCGCGGTCGCCGACGCCGATCTCAAGCTGCCGCCACGTCTCGGAGCCGTACAGCGTCTCGACGAGCGCCCGCTCCCGCAGCCCATGCTCCTGCTCCAGCGTGCGGGTGATGTCCCACCGCATATCCCACAGCACACCGCCGTAGTCGAAGATCAGCCCACGTATCGCCATCGCGCCATTCTGACACGAAGCGTCAGGTGTTCACACGCACCTACGCACGGCTTGTCGAGCTGGTATTACTGGCCTTACAATCCCGCCGCATGGAAAAGACCGGCGACGAGCCCGCGATCATTTACACAGGGCATTCTCGTACGAGAATGGCTGAACGGCGCATTTCCGAGGACGATGTAAGACAGATTGTCATGAACTACGACACGCGGAGACCGGCTTCCCCTCGTCATGGCGCGTCGCCGACCGAGATCTTGATCGGATGGTGCCGGTGGCGTCGGCTGCGGGTGTATATTGTTCGAGGGAGCGATCCGCTCGCGGTGAAGACGGCGGCCTGGGAATAAGCTATGGCGGTTGACCCGGTGGTTTACGATGCGCAAGCCGACACGTTGTACGTCAGGTTGACAGATCAACCGGTCGGCTCTACCACGCCACTCGACGACCTACGAATATTGGACCATGATGCAGACGGCACCCTGGTTGGTGTGGAGTTCATCGACGTCAGCCGTGGCATCGATCTTCATGACCTGCCATTCGGACCTGACATCGAGAAGCTCATCGCCAGTTCGGGTCACAGCTTCAAGATCGTTGCGTAGCGCTCCGAACCGTTCACTCACGCGACCACCCCAGCCGGACTCTAAAACCTAGAACCTATCACCTAAAGCCTAGCGGGGCCGATAGCGGTTGGCGATCGGCAGCCGGCGGTCACGGCCGAACGCGCGCGGCGTGATCTTGATGCCCGGAGGTGACTGGCGGCGCTTGTACTCGTTGCGGTCGACCAGGTTCACGATGCGCCGCACGAGCGCCTCGTCGAACCCCGCCGCCACAATCTCTTCGACGCTGCGGTCGTCCTCGACGTACATCTTCAAAATCGGATCGAGCACCTCATACGGAGGCAGCGAGTCGCTGTCGAGCTGATCAGCGCGCAGCTCAGCGCTCGGCGGCTTCTCGATCGCTGACGCCGGGATCACTGCGCTCCCACCGACCGTGTTGCGATAGCGGGCGAGGTCGTACACCAGCATCTTCGGCACGTCTTTGATCACGGCGAACCCACCCGCGAGGTCGCCGGCGAGCGTCGAGTAACCTGTCGCCATCTCGCTCTTGTTGCCGGTCGTCAGCACCATCCAGCTAAACTTGTTGGAGAGCGACAGCAGGATGTTCCCTCGAATGCGCGCCTGCAAGTTCTCTTCGGCCAGCCCGAACTGCGTGTCAGCAAAGGCGCCGGACAGCATCTCGAGTGACGCCGCGAACGTCGACTCGATCGGGATGGTCAGGTAGCGGATGCCCAGACGCTCAGCGAGCTCCTGCGCGTCGCTCTTGCTGCCCTCCGACGAGAACCGCGACGGCATCGACACGCCGACGACGTGCTCCGCGCCCAGCGCGCCGGCCGCGACCGCTGCCACCACCGACGAATCGATGCCGCCCGACAGCCCCAGAACCACGCTCTCGAATCCGGTCTTGCCGATGTAGTCCCGCACGCCCAGCACGAGCGCCTCCCAAACCTCCGCAACAGGGTCGAGCACGGAACCGACGGCCGGCGAGAACGAGGGCTTCGAATCGGAGTACGGGCGCTCCGACGCCATGATCTTCGGCGGCACGCCTGCCTGGTGCAGCAGGAAACGCTCCTTGCGATGGCGGGGATCGTGCAGGCGCGTCTGCATCACGCCGTCAACATCGATGTCATGGACGAGCAGGTCCTCGCGAAACTGCGCGCCGCGCGCGACGAGATCGCCGCGCTCGTCGCAGATCAGGCTGTGGCCGTCGAAGACCAGCTCGTCCTGACCGCCGACGGCGTTCACCGCGCAGACGACGACGGCGTTGTCGACCGCACGTGTCGCCACGCGCGCCTCGCGCTGCGCCCCCTTCATCCGGTGATACGGCGACGCGTTGATGTTGATGATCACCTCGGCGCCGGCGTGCGCCTGATCGCTCCCCGGGCCGTCGGAGTACCAGATGTCCTCGCAGATGTTCACGCCTACATCTACGCCGGCGATGACGAACACCGGAGAATCGCCGCCCTGTTGAAAGTAGCGGTTCTCATCGAAGACGCCGTAGTTCGGCAGGAACTGCTTGTGATATCGGTGCACCAGCCGCCCGTCGGAAATGATCGCCGCGGCGTTGTAGATGTCGTCGTCCGCGTCAACGAATCCGACGACGGCCGTGATCCCTGTCGTCGCGCGCACGATCTCGTCGAGGGCCGCGAGGTTGTCTTCGATGAAGGATCGCCGGAGCACGAGGTCTTCGGGCGGATAGCCCGTCACCGCCAGCTCCGGAAACGCCACCAGATCGGCGCCGAGCTCGCGCGCGCGTCCGACCCACTCGATGATCTTCGCGGTGTTGCCGCTGAGATCGCCAACGGTCGAATTAATCTGCGCCAGCGCGACGCGAAGGGTGCGCATGGGAGCCTCGCTTTCGTAGTTAGTGTATATCGTACACTAAGTACACCCGTCCGCCGCGACTCCGCGGCCGCACCACGCTCTTGCGCGTCCGGCAGTGCCTCGCGTGCGCGCGCGTGTACGGCAGAGCACGAGGGCCTTCGCTCTCCTGCCCCGCCGTACACATCGCTACCGTGCCGGCAACCCGCTTTTAGTTGGCGGTTGGGCTCTGAGTAGCCCCCGGTGTCGTCGGTGCACCGCCCGGTACCTGGCCCGCGTCTTCCGCTGCTTCGTGCTCGGCCGACTCCGCCGCCTCATGGGCCGGATCCTCATTCGGCGTGCCGCCGCGCAACCCGCCACCGGGGCCGTGGCCCTGGCCCGAGTCCTCGGCCGCTTCGTGCTCGGCCGTCTCGCCGGCTTCGTGCGTCGCGTCCTCGTTCGAGGTCGCCGGATTGGTGGTCGTGCCTGGCACGACAGTAGGAGATGTGGCGCTTCCGCTCGAAGTTCCGGCGGCTACGGTTGGCGACGCGCTCGGCGTCGACGACGGCGTCTGCGCCATCACGGCGCCCACCCCGATAGTTGCGACGAGCACGGTGACGGCGGCTCCGGCGAGCCACCATTGGCGTAACTTGTTCATTTGACTGTCCTCTCGTTCAATCGATGTTCGCTGGTTGCGGTTGGCGGGGTCTGGCTGCTACATCGCCGCACCTCCTGCTGGAGCCCGTAGTCGCGTGACACCGGGATCATCGCGGCGCAACATAAGGTGAGGCTGAGAGGTGCTTAAGGCGCGGCTAAGAATTGCGTGGGGTGACGGATGGCGCTTACCGTCGATAACATCGCCGCTCATTTGATCCGCAGGGCCGAGGTGCGCCGCGGCCGCAACAAATCGATAACCACTCCGCAACACTGGCGCCGATTCCGTCAAGTAAGCTGCGTTGACAGGCAGTCTCTGTATTGCACAAGCGCCGGAGAAAAGAGACGATGATGAACAAGATGCGTCAGTGGTGGTTAGCAGCAGCGGGCGGCGCGGTCCTGATCGCGGTCATCGGCGCAGGTGCGGTGATGGCACAGACGCCGTCGACAACACCTGGCGCCTCGGGGACACCGGCGACTGGTGCGCCGAGCGGCGCATTCAAGTCGAACGAAGATCCCACGCATGAGGCGGGTGAGACGGCGGAGCAGGAAGCCGCTGAGGATGCCGGTAAGGGCCACGGGCACGGCGGCTTCCGCGGCGGCAAGTCGAACGAAGATCCGGCTCATGAGGCGTCGGAGTCTTCCGAGCGAGAGGCACAGGAAGACGCGGCCCAGCCCAGCGCCAGTCCTTCAACCACCAACTAGAGCGGCGAGCATCAACGTCCCCGGGCCCTGCGGACCCGGGGACATTTCATATTCGCAACCAACCGGCTTTAACCCGGTGCTCATCGGCGGCCGGCATCATTCGCGTAATGCGCGCCGGCGTCCGGCGACGCCGCCGGGCTTGTCAACTCACCGATCTTCAGGGAGGGCAACGGAGTATGATAGGGCCGAAGCGATCCCGCATAAAACGAGGAGTCCCTTGACGACGCTCACGGCCCCCGCAACGCCCATCATCCCCGAGCCCGCGACCGTCGCCGAAATCGGCATCGATCCCGGCGTCCTTATGGACCTCACCCTCAAGACCATGTTCTACCGTGGGCGGATGACCCGCAGTGAGCTGTGCGACGCGCTGAAGGTCTCGGGCGCGGTGATGCAGGAGCTGATGCAGTCCCTGACGCAGGATAACCTCGCCTCGGTGCTCGGCTCGGAAGGCACGGGGCCGGCCGGCTACCAGTACGCTCTCACCCAGAAGGGCATCGATCGCGCCGACGCCGCCCTCGCGCGGAGTGGGTACGTCGGTCCGGCACCTGTGCCATTGATGGACTACATAGCGCAGGTCCGCGCACAGACGATCGGCGAGACGACAGTCACGAGCGAACGGGTGCTGGAAGCGCTGCATGGGCTCGTGCTGTCCGAAGAAACCGTGAGCCGCATCGGTCGCGCGGCAGGGTCGGGCAGGTCGACGCTGATCCACGGCGCATCCGGCAACGGCAAGACGACAGTCGTGCGCGCCCTCGGCGCTGCCGTTGAGGGCACCATCCAGATTCCGTACGCCATCGAGATGGTCGGGCAGATCGTGCATCTGTTCGATATCTCAAAGCACAAGATCATCGAAGATCCGGAACAGGTTGGCGGGCTGATGAAGACGCGTTCTGACCGGCGCTGGATCCGCATCCGGCGGCCCGTGATCTGGGCAGGCGGCGAGCTGACGCGCCACAGCCTGGAGCTGATGTACGACGAGAATACGAAGGTCTACGAGGCGCCCCTGCAGCTCAAGGCAAACGGCGGCACGCTGATCATCGATGACTTCGGGCGCCAGCAGATCCCCGCGGTGCAACTGCTGAACCGCTGGATCGTCGCGCTCGAAGGCGGCGTCGACCATCTGACGCTGCATACCGGGCAGACCATCGAAGTGCCATTCGACGTGCTGGTGCTGTTCTCGACCAATCTGCCGCCTGAGCGACTCGCCGACGAAGCCTTCCTCCGCCGCATCCGCTACAAGGTCGAACTGCCCAATCCCACGCGCGATGAGTATCGCACGATCTTCCACCACGAGTGCGACGCCCGCGGTGTCTCATACAGCAACGCCGCCGTTGACCATCTCATTGACCACTGGTATGACGCGCACGACCGCCCGCTCCGCGGCTGCCACCCGCGCGATCTCGTCGAAGCCATCGTCGACGCCGCGCAGTACGACAAATGCAAGCCGGAGCTGACTGTCCTGGCGCTGGACGAAGCTTGCAACACGTATTTCCTCCGCTCCATGAACGCGCCGGCCTAGCGCCATCTGCCTCTTGATTGAACCGCACGCACGTTCTGCGGACGCAGCGTCCTCACGCGCCCGCGGTGCCTTCGTATGGTTCCACGCTCTCCAACATCCAACATCGAACAAGCCTCCAGCCTCTAACCCGCAGCCCTGCTATCCTGATCTGAGGCGATTCAGCCCGTATTCGACTTGAGTTCTTCCACCACCCCAGCAACCACGCGCGCGCCCGCCGCTCCGCCCGAGAGCAACGCAATCGAGGTGCGCGAGCTCGCGTACGCGTACGGCGACCGCGTCGCGCTCGACCACCTCTCTCTCGATATCCCCACAGGCGCCGTCTTCGGGCTGCTCGGACCGAACGGATCCGGCAAGAGCACGCTGCTGAGCATCCTCATCGGCCGACGCCGGGCGCTGTCGGGCGATGTGCGCGTGCTTGGCCGGCCCCTCGCTTCGCGGTTACGCGCCCGGATCGGCATCGTCTTCCAAGAGCCGTCGCTGGATCCGAACATGACCGTACGGGAGACCATGACCATGCAGGGCCGCATGTTCGGCCAGAAGCGGGACCACACCGCGCGACAGACCGATGCGCTACTCGATCGAGTCGGCCTGCTCGACCGCGCGGCCAGCATGACCGCCACGCTCTCCGGCGGCATGAAGCGCCGGCTGGAGCTGGCGCGGGCGCTGCTTACCGGCCCGGACCTGATTCTGCTGGACGAACCGACGCTCGCGCTCGATCCGGACTCGCGCCAGGGGCTCTGGCAGCATCTCCTCGAAGCGAACGCGGCGGGCTCCACCCTTCTCCTCGCCACAAACGACGTGCACGAGGCGGAGCGGTACTGCAGGACAGTGGCATTGCTCGACCGCGGCCGCGTCGTCGCGCAGGGCGAGCCTGCGGAGCTGAAACGCGATCTGCGCCGCGACGCCGTCCGCATCGACTGGAAGAGCGAGCCTACGGCAGAAGCGCTGGCGATCAAGGCCTGGGCAGGCGTCGGTCAGGTTCGCCTTGCGGGCCGCACGACGCACGTCACCGTCGATGCGGCGAGTCCGTTCCTCACACGCCTGTTCCAGGAGTCCGGCGACCGCATCCACGGCGTGCAGATCGAAGAGTCAACGCTCGAAGACGTCTACTTTCAGCTCGTCGGCAAAGGCATCGCCCCGCACCCCGAGACCGATCCGGAGGGGTCGCCCGCATGATGATGCAGCTCGAAGCCATCGCGGCGCTGCTTTCGCGCGATTTGCGCTCTTTCTTGCGCTCGCGGTCGCAGCTCTATTCGTCGGTGCTCTTCCCGCTCATGCTGCTGGCGATTCTGGGCACGGGCGTTTCGGAGGGGCTCGACCCGAAGAACATCCACGATTATGTCACGTATCTCACCCCCGGTATGATCGCCATGACGACCGTCTTCTCCTCCACGTTCTCCAGCGCGTCGTACTACCAAGATCGCGACTCGGGCATCCTCAAGGTGTTTCTCGCGTCGCCGCACCCGCCGCGCGTCGTCCTGCTCGGCAAGACACTGGGCGCTGTGATCATCGGCGTCGTGCAAGGGCTGATCGTGCTGGGCGTCGCGTCCGCGATCCCGGCGATCAGCTTCCACTGGCAGTACGGTGTGCTGCCGAGCCTGCTGCTCAGCATCTTCGCCATCGTGCTCCTCAACTTCTTCCTCTCCGGTCTCGGCCAGCTGCTCGCGTCGCGCATCCGCTCGATGCAAGGGTTCCATCTCGTGATGAACCTGGTGTTGTTTCCGTTTCTCTTCTTCTCGGGCGCGTTCTTTCCGCTTGACCGGCTGCCTGAGTGGCTGAAGATACTCGGGCGGCTTAACCCGCTGTCATACGGCGTCGACATGATGCACCTGGCGCTGTACGCCGACGGATCCGGCGGCTACTTCGGTCTGCCTCTCGACGTTGCCGTGCTGAGCGTCCTCGCCGTCAGTGTGTTCTACTTCGGCACCAGCCGCGCCGTCAGTCCCGATCAGTGATGCCTCGGTCGAGCCGCCACGGGATCTGCATCGCACTCTTCGTCCTCGCCACCGCCGCTCTGGCCGCTCCCGCATGCGGCGCGTCATCTAACGCCGACGATGCGTCGTTCCCGAAGGTGATCTCGCTTGGTAAGGGCGAGATCTTCCCTTCGATCCTGAATCAGTCGCTGGCGGTCGGCCCCAATCGAGTCAGCATCGGCCTCACCGGCCGCGACGACAATCGCGTGCTCGACGCAACGGTGCATCTGCGTTTCTACAACCTCAATGACGGCAAGTCGGTCTTCAGCTCTGAAGCGGAGGCCCGATTCGTCCCGGTCGATCTGTCCTACGTCGACGAACAGTCGCCCACGAAGGAGACGTCGCCAGCCGGCAGCAACGGCGTGTACGTCGCGACAGCCGGCTTCGATGCGCCCGGCGACTGGGGCGTCAAGATCAGCATCACGCGAGGCGGCCGCACGCTGGACCCCGTCCCCTACAAGTTCAACGTGCTGGATCACTCGTCGGAACCGGGCATCGGCGACCCGGCGCCGCCCAGCGTGCAGCAGACGCTGGCGAACGTGAGCGACATCGAGCAGATCGACTCGTCCTACCCGTCGCGGCGGCAGATGCACCAGCTGACGGTTGCCGATGCCATAACCTCGGGCCGCCCCACCGTCGTCGCCTTCGCGACGCCGGCGTTCTGTCGCAGCCGGACCTGCGCGCCGGTGATGGACACCGTGATCGACCCGCTCTACGCGAAGTACGCTACGCAGGCCAATTTCCTTCACATCGAGCCGTACGACCTCGCGCACTTACGTGCCGCGAACATCGAAGACGAGATCCCGGCCACGCGCGAGTGGAAGCTGCAGTCGGAGCCGTGGGTGTTCGTGATCGACCGTCAGGGCAAGGTTGCCGCCAAGTTCGAAGGCATCATGGCGGAGGACGAAGTGGAACTCGCGCTCAAACAAGCCCTTGGTCAATGAGGGCACCCACGTCTGTCAGCCGGGTGGCGCGAGTGGTGCGGGCGGCGCGGATCAATCGGCGCTAGCTGTAGGAGTTGGGGTGACGGAAAGTCCGAGCGGGGAATGTAGGCCAGGAGATTGCAGCGCCGGCCTCGTCACCGGCGAGTGACATGTATCCGCGAGGACCGGACAGCGGCAATGCCAATCGAAGCGCGGGCTCCCTCGCAATGGTATGATCGCGCTCTGACCCGGCGATTGCCGTTCGACGGAGCCGCATGACTGCTGTACCTGCTTCCCCCGAGCCATCCGAGGTGACGTTCGAGACGACCGTCGATCGCCCGACGTTCGCGGCTGGCCGCTATGTTGCCCGGCGGAAGCTGGGCGAGGGCGGCCAGAAGCTGGTCTACCTGGTGATCGATACGGCGCTGGACCGCGAGTGCGCGCTGGCCGTCGTCAAGACCGAGGCGCTCGCCGCCGATGGCCTGGCGCGCGTGAGCCGGGAAGCGCAGGCGATGGCGCGTCTCGGGGCGCAACCCAACATCGTCACCGTGTTCGATATCGGTCACGAGGAAGACGGGCGGCCCTACCTGGTCTGCGAATACGTCTCCGGCGGCGATCTGCGGCAGGCGTTGCGGACCGCCGGCGGACCCCTTCCGCTCGACCGCGCGCTGACGATCGCGTCGGAGATCGCCCGCGGGCTTGCCGTGGCGCACGGCCACGGCATCGTGCACCGCGACTTGAAGCCCGCGAACGTGTGGTTGACGGATCACGGCACCGCCAAGCTCGGGGACTTCGGCCTGGCATCGGCAGTCGACCAATCGCGGCTGACGATCACCGGCACGGTAATGGGCACAGCCGCGTACATGTCGCCGGAGCAGGCGCTCGGCACGAGCGCGGATGCGCGCAGTGACCTCTATGGGTTGGGCGCCGTGCTATACGAGATGATCACGGGCCGGCCGCCGTTTCTTGGTGACGACGCACTGGCGGTCATATCGCAGCACATCAATACGGCGCCGGTGGCGCCGTCGTGGCACAACCCGGCCGTGCCGCGCGCACTCGAAGTGCTCGTGCTCCGGCTGCTGGCGAAATCGCCGGACGAACGGCCGGAGAGCGGGATTGAAGTCGCGGAGGAGTTAGAACGCGTCCGCGGTGAGCTTGGCGCCGAGACCGTCCCCGCGCCAGAGGCTGCGGCCGACCTGCGCGGGCTGGCGTGGGGCCAGTTCGCCGGCAGGCGGGATGAGATGGAGCAGTTAAAAGCGGCGCTCACTGGCGCCATGTCGGGACGCGGCGCTCTGCTGATGCTGGCGGGTGAGCCGGGCATCGGGAAGACCCGCCTGGCGCAGGAGTTCGCCGTGTACGCACGGTTGCGCGGCGCGCAGGTGCTCACCGGCCACTGCTACGAGGGTGAGGCGTCCTTACCGCACCGGCCGTTCGTTGAGGCATTACGTCACTACGCGCGGGCGCGTTCGGAGCCGCGGCTGCGCGACGAGTTAGGTGCGGGCGCCCCTGAGATCGCGGCGCTCGTGAGCGAGATTCGCCAGCGCCTCCCCGACATTGCGCCGGCGCCGCCGTTGGAGGGCGAGGCTGCTCGATTGCGCCTGTTTGACAGCGTCACCCAGTTCGTCCGCAACGCGGCGGCGGCGGCGCCGCTTGTGCTGGTGCTGGACGACCTGCACTGGGCGGACCCGGCGTCATTGCTGTTATTGCGCTATCTCGCGCACGAGATCGCCGCCGAGCCCGTGCTCATCGTCGGTACCTACCGCGACGTAGAGCTCGACAGGACGCACCCGCTCGCCGACACGATCGCTACGCTGCGCCGCGAGCCGCACTATAAGCGCGTCGCCTTGCGCGGACTGTCAGAAGAGGACGTGCATCAGCTGCTCCAGGCCATGGAGCCGTCCGACGAGGCGTCACCCGCCCGGCATGCGCTCGCCAGCGGGCTCTTCCGCGAGACCGAGGGCAACCCGTTCTTCATCCGGGAAGTACTCAGTCATCTGGTCGAAGAGGGGAAACTCCTGCGACGAGATGGACATTGGACGAGCGACGCAGCCAGCATGACGGAGCTGGGCATCCCGGAGGGCGTGCGCGAAGTGATCGGCCGCAGATTGTCGCGCCTTAGCGATGGCTGCAACCGCCTGCTCACGCTGGCGTCGATGTTGAGCGACGGCTTCTCGTGGCAGACACTCACAGCCGTCAGCGGCGAGGATGAGTCGACGCTGCTCGACCTGATCGACGAGGCGCTCGCGGCCCAGTTGATTTATGAGCGCAAGGGAGAGGGGATAGGCATTCACGACTTCACCCACGCGCTCGTCCGTCAGACGCTGTACGACGAGTTGAGCGGACCGCGGCGTGTGGTGATGCACCGGCGCATTGCTGAAACGCTCGAGCGCACGTATGCCGCGAATATCGAGCCGCACGTGCCGGAGCTGGCGTACCACTTCTACCAGGCGGCCCCGGGCGGCGACGTACAGAAGGCGATCGAATACGCCGGCCGCGCGGGGGCGCGCGCGATGGCGGTGTACGCGTATGAGGAGGCCGCGGCGCACGCCGAGCGTGCCCTGCAGTTGGCCGATCTTTCGGACGCTGTTGATGCGAGCGCGCGATGCGAGCTGCTCTTGACGCTGGCCGACGCAAGACTGAAAGCGGGCGATACCGATGCCGGGAATGCGACGATCACGGAGGCCGCCAGAATCGCGAAGACGGTCGGCTCGGCCCGATTGCTTGGACGCGCCGCCCTCGCGTACGGCGGCGCTGGCGTGCAAGGCGCTTTCCGGGGCGCCGCTACGGGCATACCGGACCAGGCCCTGATCGGCCTTCTTCGTGCCACGCTTGACTTATTGGGAGATGACGAACACGCGCTCGAATCGCGCGTGCTCGCGCGCCTCGCATCGGCGCTCGAGTTCTCCGACAAGGACCGCGAGCGACAGGACCTCAGTGCGCGCGCACTCGCGCTCGCATCGGAGTGCCGTGACGCGGAAGCGTTGGTCGCCGCGCTCGAGGCGCGCCACCTCGCCTTGTCCATGCCCGAAGGGCTCGACGAGCGCCTCCAGATTACGGCGCAGCTCCTGCAACTCGCGGAGACGACCGGGGACCTCGAAACCGCCTTCGTGGGCCACTTCTGGCGCATACCCGACCTGCTCGAGGCCGGAGACGTCGACGGCGCTGATCGAGAGATCACCGCGCGGGAAGAGATCAGCTCCCGCCTGCGGCAGCGCGGATACCTGTGGTTCACCCCGATGCAGCGTGCGATGCGCGCCACCATGTGCGGCCGTTTCGCCGAGTCGGAACAGCTATCGGCGGAGTCGGTGAGGGTGGCACAAGGCGTAGAGGATCTGAATGCGGTGCTCGCCTTCGCCATCAACGTGGCGAGTGTGCGCGTTGATCAGGGTCGAGGCGCTGAGGTAGCCGAAGGCATCAAGAGTTACGCCGACCAGAACCCTGCCAACCCTGCGTGGCGCTGCGGAGTGCCGTACGTATTGTTACAGAGCGGATGCGTCGACGAAGCCACCGCCGCATTTGAACGAGTGGCGACCGACGACCTCCCCGCTTTGCCGCAGGATCTGTTTCGTCACTTCGCGCTTGGGTTGCTGGCGGACGTGGCCGCCGCGGTGGGGCCGGTCGAACACGCGCGCACGCTGTACGAACTCCTCGCCCCGTATGCGGGCCGCTGCATCATCTTGAGCTACGGCAGCGCCACCGTCGGGGCTGCCGACAGGCTTCGCGGCATGCTCGCCGCCAGGCTGCGCATGTGGGACGAGGCAGAGCGCCACTTCGAAGACGCCCTCGAGATGAACCGCCGCATGGGTGCGCGCCCCTGGCTCGCCCGCACGCAGCTGAGCTATGCGGAGATGCTCCTCACGCGCGCCAAGCCCGGCGACCGTGAGCGCGCGACGGCGCTACTCCAGCAGTCACTCGAAGCGGCAGGCGAGATGGGCATGACCAAGGTCGCCGCGCGGTCCCAGGAGCTGCTCGCCCGCGCCGGTTAGACTCAGCGCACACACGGATCTCCGCGTAGTGAGCGCGCGCTTTCGTACGCCCGATGGCGACGGATCGCCAATCCACTGGGGTCGCCGGTGAGGTTCGGCGCTGCCAGTAGCGGGGCTCATAGGCGGGGTTTGACTTCCGTTTCTAGTATGGCGACGAATCGCGCTGGGCTGACGATCTGGACTTCCGAGATCGTGGCGAGCACCTGAAGCTGCCGGTCGCCCGTTACCAGATAGTGGGCGCTGGCACTGACGGCCGTCGATAGGATCAGATCGTCCTCCGGGTGCGTTGCGACGCTTTTGAGCGTTGCGGTTAGGGAGACGACGCGGCTGCGCCTTCGGAGCGTTATGAGCAGGCGTCTCACCTGGTCGTCAGTAATTCGCGCGGCGAAATAGGGCTTTCGGAATGTCCGCTCAACTTCATCGAGGATGTCTTGGGACACGACGAGTTCAAAATCGCCCCGGCGCCACACGGCGATCAGCGCCGCGGGTGTTGTCGAGCGCCGTTGACCGATGATGCCCGAGACCAGGACATTGGTGTCGAGAACGGCGGAGATCAAGCAGACCTAGCTCGCGGCGCCGTGCGCTTGCGCTTCGATGACCTGACGTCTGCGATCGCCTGTGTGACCTGGCGCTGAAGTTTGCCCGGCGTCACGTCCTCGAACGCGGAGGCGATCTCATCGACGACGGCGAAGTCGCGCTCGCGTTCCGCCTCGAGGCGCCCGAGCTTTTCGAGGTCTTCGGCCGAGATGAGCGCGGCGACGGGGATGCCGCTCTTTTCGATCAGTACCCTCGTCTGGCGGCGGAAGACCTTGTTGACGAGCTCGCTGAACTGTTGCCGCGCGTCGCTGGCTTTGACGATCTGTGTCCCTTGCTTACGTGCCTGCATCGGAACTCCCGTCCTCCCGCGGAATGTCGTACATTATAGTACAGTGTTGTACAGGGTGACTGGCGAGATGGGTATGGCCAGGCTCGTCGAGCGGTCAGAGGATCTGCTGGCTCGCGCCGATTAGATCCGGTGCGCCCGCTCGACCGCCGTGACTCTTGATTTGCGCACATCTTCTTGCGCCGCCCCGGCCCTCGTGCTACTTGTGATGTTGGTCACGAACTCCCGCGCTACGCCTCGACCGGAACGCTCGCCGCACAGGAGACCCAGCTCGCACCGCTGCGGGCGCCTCACACATGACCTGGTTTCAGCGCCTGCTGCTCATCACCATCGCCGCCACGTTCGTGCTGGTGGTGATCGGGGGCACGGTGCGGGCGACGGACTCCGGGCTCGGCTGCCCGGACTGGCCGGCGTGCCACGGGCGGCTCATCCCCTCGGCTGACAAGCACACGATCATCGAGTACTCGCATCGGACGGCGGCGACGGTGGTGGGGGTGCTGTTCCTGGGGGTGACGTTCTTCGCCTTCAAGACGGAGCGGCGCAACAAGCTGGTGTTCTGGCTCGCCTTCGCGGCGGGCGTCGTGCTGCTGGCGCAGATCATCCTCGGTGGCGTGACGGTGAAGAAGGAGCTGCCGGCAGAGGTCGTCGCGGCGCACCTGGCGACGGCGATGGCGTTCATGGGCATCATGATCGCGACGGCGACGATATCGATCATGCGCGCGCGCGGGCTGCGTGCGCCCGCCGCGGCATGGGATACGAACTTCAATCGCATGGCGATGCTGACGGCGGCGGTGGCGTTCGTGACGCTGGTGCTGGGGTCGTACATCAGCGGCACCGATGCGTCGCTGGCGTGCAGCGGCTGGCCGTTGTGCAACGGCAGCCTCGTGCCGGGCGGCGGCAGCGCCGAGGGGCTGCACTTCCTGCATCGGCTGGTGGCGGGGGTGCTGGGGATCCTGCTGCTGGGGCTGATCTATCTCGCATTCGAAGAGCGGCGCCGTCAGCCGATGCTGCTCGCGCTGACGCTGTTCGCGGGGGCGTCGTACGTCGCGCAGGCGATGATCGGCGCGGCGAACATCTGGACGGACCTGGCGGCGGGCGTGGTCGTGGCGCATCTGTCGATGGCGGCGCTACTGTGGTGCACGATGGTGTTGATCTCGTCGCTGGCGTTCTATCTGCCGGGCGAGGACTTCGAGCTGGATGAAGATGCGGCGGCGGGACGGGTGCGGGGCAGGGAGGCGGCGCAATGGGTGCGATAGAGACTGCGGTGGTGCGGCGGCCCGCGCTGTCGGTGGGGGCGACGCTGCGCGCGTATGTGGCGCTGACGAAGCCGCGGATCATCTCGCTGCTGCTGATCACGACGGTGCCGGCGATGATCCTCGCGGCCAAGGGGCTGCCGTCGCTGTGGCTGATCGTGGCGACAGTGCTGGGGGGCACGCTGGCGGCGGGCGGGGCGAACGCGATCAACTGCTACTTCGACCGCGACATCGATGAGGTGATGCATCGGACGCAGGGACGGCCGCTGCCGATGGGGCAGGTGCAGCCGGCGGCGGCGCTGGTGTTCGCGCTGGCGCTCGAGGCGGCGGGTGTCGCGCTGCTGGCGCTGACGTCGAACCTGCTGGCGGGGCTGCTGGCGCTGTCGGCGACGGCGTTCTATGTCTTCGTCTACACGCTGTGGCTGAAGCGCACGACGCCGCAGAACATCGTCGTCGGCGGCGCGGCGGGTGCGTTTCCGCCGCTGGTGGGATGGGCGGCGGTGACGGGCGACATCGGGCTGCCGGCGCTGGTCCTGTTCGCGATCATCTTCTTCTGGACGCCGCCGCACTTCTGGGCGCTGGCGATCAAGTACAAGGACGACTACGCGCGCGCGGAGGTGCCGATGCTGCCGGTGGTGGCGTCGATGCACTCGACGAAGCTGCAGATGTTCTGGTACGCGGTGATCCTGGTGCCGGTGTCGCTGCTGTTGTACGCGACGGGCACGGTGGGCTGGATCTATCTCGGGTCAGCGCTGGTGCTGGGGGCGCTCTTTGTGCGCGAGACGTGGCTGCTGCGCCAGAACGATGCGCCGGGCGCGGCGATGGGTGTGTTCAAGGTATCGATCTACTATCTGGCGCTGATCTTTCTGGCGGTGGCGGTGGATCAGCTGGTGCTGGGGTAGCAGGTGGGTCATGTGACAGGACCAGCATTCGAGGGAACGTCGACTATCGATTTGCCGGCAACGAGGTGGACGTCTAGGTTCGGCGACGCCAACATCAGCCGGTCGGCCAACGATCGCTTCAGCAACCGCTCGATGCTGCCGCGCTTCCGGTGTGCAATCACCGCGTGGTTTACCCCTTCCGCCTTGATCAGCGCCGTTAGGGCTGCCCCTGGCTCCGGCCCATCGACAGGTATCACCCTCGCCGCGAGGTCTTCCGCCAGCTCGATCGTGCGCGCCAGCTCGCGCTGTGCGTCTTCCGGGAGATCACGCCGCAGGTATGTGACGATCAAGTCCGCGTGCAGCCCTTGCGCGATCCGCCAGCCTCGACGGATGAGCGTGCGCGAGATCGGGCGTTCGTCGACAAAGACAAGCACATGCTCGTCCACGTCGGCGCGTTTGCTCGCGATCTCCCGCATGTACGTATCGAGCTGATCGTCGACCTCCTGCGCCGTGCGTCGCAGTGCGATCTCGCGCAGTGCAACCAGGTTTTCGGGCCGGAAGAAGCTCTGCAGTGCTGCCTTCGCCTGCTCAGGCGGGTAAATGTTGCCATGCTCCATCCGAGCCCGTGCCGCTTCAGGCGAGATGTCAATGAGGATCAGTTCGTCTGCTTCGTCCAGCACAGAATCCGGTATCGTCTCGCGCACGCGGACGCCAGTTAACGATGCGACAGTGTCGTTCAGGCTCTCTAGATGCTGGACGTTGAGAGTCGAGACGACGTTGATGCCCGCATCGCGAATCACTTCGACGTCTTCGTAGCGCTTCTCGCGCTCCGATCCGGGCGCGTTCGTGTGGGCCAATTCATCGACCAGACAGACGGCCGGTCGCCGGCGCAAGATCGCCTCGACGTCCATCTCCTCGACGGCGACGCCGCGGTATTCGATGCGCCTCCTCGGAACGACCTCCAGCCCCTCGAGGACCGCTCTCGTTTGTGTCCGTTTGTGGGTCTCGACATACCCAACGACCACGTCTTCGCCGTACTTCTTTCGGCGCTGCGCTTCGTTGAGCATGGCGTACGTCTTGCCGACCCCCGCGAACGCACCGAGGTAGACGCGGAGGGTGCCGCGACCGGAGCGTCCTCGTTCTTCGCGTTGGGCTCGGAGCAAGACCGCCTCGGGATCTGGACGTTCGTTCATGCCACCCCGTGGGAGTCATCTGCGAGCATGGCGATCAGTGTGGCCGCCAGGACCATCGGCGCCTCGTCCCTCGAAATTATCGTGGCACCGTACTGGCTGACGACGCGCGCCAGGGCGGCCTTTGGCGGCAGCTCCGGTACGAGAAACACGAACCGCGTCGTGCGCCCAGCGGCGAGGATCGCACGGACGTCGACGAGGTTGTACATGCCGTCGAGCGCCATTACGATCGCCGCCGGCTCTCGCCTCACGAGCCGCGCCGCGGCCCGCAGGGGCGCGTGTGGCTGGACAGCCATCACCTTGAGTCGCAGCGTGCTCAGCGCAACCGTGACCGCCATCAACTCATCGCCGTCGCTGTCGATGAGCACGATTTGGCCCGTGAGCGGCGGTGCTTCCTCGTCATCGGGGATCGACTCGTCCGTCTTCACTGCGACCTACCTCCCCTCCGCAGACGAATCCACCGCTGGAGCCGGCGAAATCGCTGGCTTGCCGTACCGGTTGTCGAGTTCGAGGTTGACCCTGAGCACGTTGACGCGCGCCTCGCCCAGCACGCCGAGCGTCGCACCGTCTGTGTTCTGGTCAACGACGGCTTTCACGTCAGCCTCCGCTACCCCGCGCTCCTTCGCGACGCGGGGGATTTGGATCTGAGCGTACGCCGGTGACACGTGCGGGTCGAGCCCGCTTCCCGAGGCGGTCACGGCATCGACCGGCACCTTCGCCTCGGAGGCAAGGTTGTTGTCACTCCGCACCGTGTCGGCGTTTCCGGCAACCGCGGTCGCGAGCACCTGGCTCGACGGCCCAAGATTCGAACCGGAAGAAGCGCTGCCATCATAGCCGTTGGTGCCGGCTGCCGACGGCCGTGGATGGAAGTACGCCGGCGAGGCGAAATTCTGACCGACGAGCGACGAGCCCACGTCCTGTCCGTCCACGCTCACCAGGCTGCCATTCGCCTGCCGGTGGAAGACCGCCTGCGCGATACCGGTGATGGCATACGGGTACGCCAGGCCGGTGAGCGCGGTGACGGCGACGAACGCGATGATCGCCGTCCGCAGGTCCTTGAACGTGTTCTGAAGCATTGGCTTGCCTCTTTCTCGCTTCCCGCCTAGTTCAGGTGCAGCAGCACGAGTAACAGGTCGATGAGCTTAATGCCGACGAAGGGGGCGATGATGCCACCCACGCCGTAGATCAAAAGATTCCCGCGCAGGATCGAAGCGGCCGGCGCCGCGCGATATGCCACGCCCTTCAGCGCGAGCGGGACGAGCGCGATGATGATCAGCGCGTTGAAGATGACAGCCGAGAGGATCGCGCTGTTCGGTGTGGAGAGCCGCATAACGTTCATCTTGTCGAGCTGAGGGTAAATGCCGATGAACATCGCCGGGATGATAGCGAAGTACTTTGAGACGTCGTTGGCGACGCTGAACGTGGTCAGCGCCCCGCGCGTCATCAGCATCTGCTTGCCGACTGCCACCACTTCCACCAGCTTCGTCGGGTCGGAGTCCAGGTCGACCATGTTCGCGGCCTCTTTCGCGGCCGCGGTCCCGCTGTTCATGGCGACACCGACATCCGCCTGCGCGAGCGCCGGGGCGTCATTCGTGCCGTCGCCCGTCATCGCGACGAGCCGGCCCTTCGCCTGCTCGTCGCGGATCAGCCGCATCTTGTCTTCTGGCTTGGCCTCCGCAACGTAGTCATCAACGCCGGCCTCCGCGGCGATCGTTGCCGCCGTCAGCTTGTTATCGCCGGTGATCATCACCGTGCGGATGCCGGCGCGACGCATCTCCTCGAACTTCGCCTTGATGCCGGGCTTGACGGTGTCCTTCAGGTAGATCACGCCAAGGATCTGGTCGTTGTCCGCGACAGCCAAAGGCGTTCCGCCCTCCATCGCGATCCGCCGCGACGCGGACTCGAGATCATCGGGCAGATTCGCCGCGAGTCTGGACACCGCATCGACCGCGCCCTTCATTACACGGTGACCAGCGAGGTGCATCCCGCTCATGCGCGTTTCCGCCGTAAACGGGATCAACTCGGCGGCCTGGTCGACCGTCACGCCGTCGTACCCCATGCGGTGTGCGAGCTCGACGATCGACTTCCCTTCCGGCGTCTCGTCGGCAAGGGACGACTGTAGTGCCGCCATCACGACATCTCTCTCGGTGTGGCCGCCCACCGGGATGAACTCGGAGGCCAGGCGGTTGCCGAAGGTAATAGTGCCCGTCTTGTCCAGCAGCAGCGTGTCGATGTCGCCTGCCGTCTCGACTGCCTTGCCGGACATAGCGAGGACGTTGCGCTGCACCATGCGGTCCATGCCGGCGATGCCGATGGCGGAGAGCAGCCCGCCGATGGTCGTCGGTATCAGGCAGACGAGCAGCGCGACAAGCGCCGTCGTGGTGACACTGCCGCCCAAGTAATCGACAAACGGACGGATCGTCCCGACGGCGAGCAAGAAGATGATCGTGAACGTCGCCAGCAGGATGTTGAGCGCGACCTCGTTGGGCGTCTTCTGCCGAGACGCTCCCTCGACGAGCGCGATCATGCGGTCCAGGAAGCTCTCGCCGGGGTTGGCGGAGATGCGAATGCGCAGGAAGTCGCTGACAATCGTCGTGCCGCCGGTCACGGAACTCCGGATGTCGGTTCCCGGCTCCTTGAGAACCGGTGCGGACTCGCCCGGAATCGCGGCCTCGCTGACGTAAGCAACGCCCTCGATCACGTCGCCGTCGCCCGGAATATCGTCACCTGCGTCCACGCGCACGATGTCGCCCATACGGAGTGCTGAAGACGGCACCGTCTCGATCACGCCGTCGCGCTCTCGCTTCGCCATCGTGTCGCGCTTCATCGCGCGCAACGTGTTCGCCTGCGCTTTGCCGCGCCCCTCTGCCATCGCCTCGGCGAAATTGGCGAACAGTACGGTAAACCACAGCCACACGGAGACGGCGGCGGTGAAGAACTTCGGCTCGCTGCGGCTGCCGGAGATCTCCTCGAAGAACATGTACGTCGTCACGGCGGCGCCGATCTCCACCACGAGCATCACGGGGTTGCCGAGCAAGTGGCGGGGGTTCAGCTTCTTAAACGAGTCGAGCGTCGCCTGCTGGATGATCGGCCAGTTCCAGATCGATGTGCGAGACTTGCGCGCCTGAGCGATCTCGGAGCGGTGCTCTTTCTCTTCCATGGGCGGCACGTTCTGATCCAGCATCGTCACATCTTCTTACGACAGCACGCCGGCGTGCACGAGGAAGTGCTCAGCGATCGGCCCCAGCGCGAGCGCCGGGAAGAACGTCAAGCCGCCGACGATGATCACCACGCCGACGAGGAAGCCAGTAAACAGAGGCGAGTTCGTCGGCAGCGTTGCGGCTGTCTCGGGCACCTTCTTCTTCTGCACGAGCGCGCCGGCGAGCGCGAGGATGGCGAGCATCGGCACGAATCGGGTCACGAGCATGGTGATGCCACCCGCGGTGTTGTAGAAGGACGTGTTCGCACTGATGCCGGCGAACGCCGAACCGTTGTTGCCACCATACGACGTGAAGGCGTAGAGGATCTCCGAATAGCCGTGCGCACCGGCGTTTAGCGGGCCCGCCTGCCCCTGCTTCACCGAGACGGCCACGGCGGTCATGATCAGCATAAACGCCGAGGTGATCAGGAAGTAGATGCCGGCAAGTTTCATCTCCCGAGGGCCGATCTTCTTGCCCAGGTATTCCGGCGTACGGCCGATCATCAGGCCCGCGATGAACACCGAGATGATGGCGAAGATCAACATGCCATAGAGGCCCGAGCCGACGCCGCCGAACACCACCTCGCCCAGGTGGATGTTGAAGAGCGGGATCAAACCGCCAAGTGGCGTGTAGCTGTCGTGCATCGAATTCACCGAGCCGTTCGACGCATCTGTCGTCGCGACGGCCCAGATCGCCGAGTCTGCGATGCCGAAGCGGACCTCCTTGCCCTCCATGTTGCCGCCGGCCTGCGCCGCATCGCCCGTCTGGTACGACTGGTTGACGCCAAGGTTGGCCATCGTCGGGTTACCGGTCTGTTCGGCACCGTACGTGAAGAACGCACCGGCGAGGAAGATGATGGACATGGCGGCAAAGATCGCCCAGCCCTGACCCGTCTTGCCCACCATCTTGCCGAACGTGTACGTGAGCCCTGCCGGGATGAGGAAGATCGCGACCATCTCCAGGAACCCGGAGAACGGCGTCGGGTTCTCGAACGGCGTCGCGGAGTTGGCGTTGAAAAAGCCGCCGCCGTTCGTGCCGAGCTGCTTGATCGCCACCTGCGATGCGGCCGGACCCATGGCCAGGGTCTGTGTCGCGCCTTCGAACGTCGTGATCTCTTTGTACGAGTGGAAGTTCTGGATGACACCTTGCGAAACCAGCATCACCGCCATCACGATCGATAGCGGTAGCAAGATCCAGAGGATGCAGCGCGTAAGGTCGACCCAGAAGTTGCCCAGGTCGGTCGTCGTCTTCCGCACGAACCCCCGGATCAGCACGAGCACGACGACGATGCCCACGGCGGCCGAGACGAAGTTCTGCACCGTCAGCGCCAGCATCTGCGACAGATAGCTCATCGTCGACTCGCCGCCGTACGACTGCCAGTTGGTGTTCGTCGTGAAGCTCGCGGCCGTGTTGAAGGCGAGATGCGACGACGTGCCGGGAAACTCTCGCGGGTTGAGCGGCAGGTGGCCCTGTGCGCGCAGGATCGCGTAGACCGCAAACATACTCAGCGCGCTGAAGATCACTACGCTGAGCGCGTAGCGCTTCCAATCCATCTCCGCCTTCTCATCGACCATGACGATGCGGTAGATGACGCGCTCGACCGGCGCCAAGAAGCGCTTCGACAGCGTGCCCTCGCCGTCGAAGACGGCAGCCATGTAGGCGCCGAGCGGCTTCGTCAGCGCGAGGATGACGGCAAAGTACAGGAGGATGTGGACGATGCCACTGCCCGTCATCGCGCTAGAACCGTTCCGGCCGGATCAGCGCGAAGATCAGGTACAGCATCACGATGCCGGCGCCAATGGACAGGATGATGTTCTCCATCGTTAGACCTTCTCCAGCGCCCAGATCGAGACTACGAAGAGGACGAACAAGAACGTGCTGATGAGGACGTACACGATGTCCGGACTCATATCTCCCCCTCTGCTTCGGGCGCGCGTGAAGGCGCCACGCCAATGATCGCGCGCACAAGCGCGTCGATCGGAAACGGTTTTTGCAGCGTGTGATCGGGCTTGAACTCGTCTATGCGTTTCTGGGAGATCGGCGCTGCGGAGATCACAACGACGCGCACGCGCCCGCGATCGATCGGGCTGAGCCGTCGGAGGATGTCCCAGCCGGTGAGGTCCGGCAGGTTCACATCGAGAACCAACACGTCAGGCCAACCCTCGGTCATGCGGATGAGCGCAGCCTCGGCCGTCTCCTCCGCCGACACCTGGTGGCCTCGCGCCCGCAGGTTGCGGGCAATAACGTCGGCGAGCGCCTCGTCATCCTCGACAAGCAGGATCTTCACACGAACACCGTATGGCGCAGGCGTAAGGCCTACATGTGCAAGGGAGTCCGGCTCATCAGGAAGTTGTCAGGATTCGTTTCCAGCCTCGTCGACAAATCGGTAGCCGACGCCCGGATCGGTGCGGATGAAGCGTCCAATTGACGGATCGTCATCTAGCTTCGTGCGAAGCTGGTTGATGTAGGTGCGCAGCAGAGCGGGATCGTCGGCGTATTCTTCACCCCACACATTGCCGAGGATCATCGAGTGGGTGAGGACCCGGCCAGCGTTCACCGCCAGATACTTGAGGAGGTTGTACTCGGTGGGGGTCAGGTGTACCTCCCGCTCGCCAACGCGGACTCCTCTGCGCTCAACATCGATGGTCAGGTCGCCCACAACGATCTTCGATTGTCGTGTCGGGCCGGCCGTATGGCGAAGCGCTACGCGGATGCGTGCGAGTAGTTCGCTCATGGCGAATGGCTTCGTTAGGTAGTCGTCGGCGCCCTCATCGAGGGCCCCCACCTTGGTCTTTTCGTCACCAACGACCGAGAGGACGATAATCGGCGTTGGGTGCTTCCGACGCAGCTCTCGGCAGACATCAACGCCGCTCATGTCCGGCAACACGAGATCGAGCAGGACGAGATCTGGGCGGAACAACTCAAACGCGGCGAGCGCATCCCGGCCATCACACGCTTCCCGTACAGAGTAGCCGTGCCCGGCGAGCGCGCGCTTCAGCGCGAGGCGTAGCTGCTGCTCATCGTCGACGACGAGGATCCGCGCGCTCATGCGCTCGCCTGAGCCGGTATGCCGGCAGGGAGCCAGATAACAAAGCGGGTGCCGCTGGGCGAGCTCTCCACGCGCACGGAGCCACCCGATAGCGTCACGAAGCCCTTCACGATCGCGAGCCCCAGGCCGCTGCCCCGTACACGTCGGCTCTGGTCCGCCGCTCGATAGAAGCGCTCGAACACATGCGGCAAATCGGCAGCCGCGATGCCCGGTCCTTCGTCGGCTACGACCAGCTCGCCTCCGCCGCGTGCCGGCGCGGCCACCAGGTGGATAGAATCGCCGGGCGTCGCGTACTTACCCGCGTTCTCTATCAGATTGACGAGCGCCTGGACGATCAACGAAGGGTCGGCCTGGACGTAGACGTCTCTTGTTGCGTCGATCGTGACGGCTCGTCCGCGCGTGGCGATGGCGCTACGCTCGCGGGCGTCCTCCAGCAGCCAGCGCACCTCTATGGGTCGCGGCGCCGGCGCAACGACGCCGGACTCAATGCGGTTGAGGTCGAGTATGTCGCTGATGACACGATTGAGGCGGTCTGCCTGCGAATCGATCGTCTCGAGGAATGCGTCTCTGTCGTCATCCGTCCATTTGACGCTTTGGTCGAGCAGGCTCGATACAGATGTCTTGATGCCGGCGAGAGGAGTCTTCAGATCGTGTGAGATCGACGTCATCAGCGCAGATTTCATTTCGTCCGCCTGCATCAGCGCTTCGGCGTGAGCCGCAGCCTGGGCGAGTTCTGCGCGCTGCACACCCAGCGCCGCTTCGCTGGCGAATGCGGCGAGCAGGCGGTCTGGATGCTCCCGGAAGGGAGTGTCGCCTATCGGCCCGTCAAGGCGAAGCACTCCCAGCGTTCGGTCGCCGATGCGCAATGGCACGAACGCTACGCCGACCGTCATCTCTTGGAAGCGATGGGTGCCAGCAGGCTGGATGATCCTCGGCCGTCGGGACGTACTGAATCCTGTGTGACCGAGACGGCTGACCATCCCAACGTCCCGTGCGCGTTGAGCGATTGCGCGTTCCTGCGTATCCGGCGGGCGTGCCGCCATCTCCGATCCCGCGGAAGCGTGGACGAACCAGTTGGCGGCGGCGCCAGTCAGCACCGCCGCGCCCGGTGCACTAAAGGCTTGCACCACCTCGTTACAGAGAGCGGTGAGAGCGTCTTGCGGATTTGTTTGACCGATCATCGCGCGGGTCAATCCGATCAGCACTTCGGTTTCCGCTGCGCGACGCCGCGCCTCCTCGGCGGCCGAGCGGGCGCTCGCCAGCAACGCTCCTCCAACTGCTGAGACGATCAAGAACACGATGAGCGCGACGTAATTCGCAGGGTCCTGCACAGTGAACTTGTGGAGGGGCTCGACGAAGAAGAAGTTCAGTGTCAGGTTCGTGACCAGCGCCGCGAACAACCCCACTTGCCATCCCCACACGGCGGAGACAAGCAGAGTCAGCAGCAAGAACAGTAGGCCCTCGTTGAGAAGTCCAACCTGGCTCTGGAACGGGGCGAGGACAGCCGTGAGCAAAGCGGCGCTCACCATCGAAACGGCGGTACCTACTCTGCGCTTGCCGAGTGCCTTCCAGAGCCCCACTCGGTCATTCTAGCGCCGCTCGCAGAGGCGGAAGCCTCGCGGCGGTGCGCCTCAGCTTGACAGGTAGCGCTACGCGCGCTTAGGCTCGTAACGTAACGCCCCACCCCCATGCGCGTCCGGGAAAGCACGCCGCCCGGCACGACAACCGAAATGAAGCGTTGCTATGGCCAAAAGCGGCCCCAAATTAGCCGAAAGCAAAGCGGTCGTTCGGGGTCAACGCCGTCCAGGACGACATCTTCGCCGCTGATCTCTTTATCGCCGACGTCGAAGACCCGGGCGAGTGGCAGGCCTTCGCGCTGCCCTGATAAGCCACCTCGATCCCGTGGGCGGCGCGCGGCCGCACTCCGCTCCACCGCGTCCACGCCTGCGGCCTTCCGGGACGCTGAAATTACGAAACAAGCACCCTTTCAGCTTCAATTGGCCAGACATAACTAAAATGAAGACCGCCGACATAACTGCCGTGTCGAAAACGTCACGCGCCCTCGCTCCCGTGTGAGCCCCTCGCCACAGCGTGGAGAGGGGTGGCCGAAGGCCGGGGTGAGGTGCCCGGCAGGCGGGAAAAGTAAAAAGTGCAAAACAATTACTGGACGTCGCCAGAACAGTGAAATTACCAAACGAGTTCAACGGCTGCCGCTGCGAGGCTCCGGCACCCGGCGGAGTTTGTGCGCGGCGTCACTAGCACTTGACGCTACCGGGGCTTGGCGGAATACTTCGGGCGATCGGCCGAGTCGAGCGACGAGGATTGCCGTATGCTGCCTTCCCGGACCCTCAAAGCGCCTCCGGCGGCCGTATCACGCTTCACTCCCCTCAGCAGCGGTGACGGATTCACCACAGAGGCACAGAGGGCGCAGAGATCTTCGGATCTTCCCGACGCTCTTCTCCTCGGTGATCTTTGTGACTCTGTGGTTTCTCTCGAAGGCAGGGCGCAGAGGCTGACGCGCGGCGCCGAATGGGGCGATGCTCGTGGGTAAGAGGATGCCGCCTCGTATCGGCGCGCTCCTGGCACTGCTGATGGTCGCCGTGCTGATGTCGGGGTGCGGCTACTTCAGCAGCCCCCAGAACATCTTCGCGCCCAAGGGCGAAGTGGCGCACGACCAGAAGCACCTCTTTCTGATCACGATGTGGCCGGCGCTGGCGGTGATGATCCTCGTCGAGGTGGGGCTGCTCTACATTTGCATCCGCTACCGCCGAAAGAAGAGCGACACCGGGCTGCCGGCGCAGACGCACGGCAACAACACGCTCGAAGTCGGCTGGACGGTGGCGCCGATCATCCTGCTGGCGTTCTTCATCGCGCCGACGATCGGCGGTATCATTGACCTCGGCCGCACGCCGAAGAACTCGCTGCGGGTGGACGTCACGGCGGTGCAGTGGGCGTGGCAGTTCTCGTACGCCAACCCGGCGGGCGGAGCGCCGATCGCCGGTAACTTCGGCGACCCGCTGCACATTCCCATCGACAAGACCATCGACATCCAGTTGCACTCGGACAACGTGATCCATAGCTTCTGGGTGCCGAAGCTTGCGGGGAAGACCGACGTGATTCCCGGTCGGGCGAACCACATGTGGATCAAGGGCACCGACATCGGCGAGTACAGCGGGCAGTGCGCGGAGTTCTGCGGGCGAGACCACTTCAACATGCGGTTCAGCGTCGTAGTGGAAGCGCAGTCGGATTACGACGCCTGGCTCACGGCGCAGGCGTCGGCGCAGCGCAGCGGTAGCGACCCCGCACTCGCGTTCCACGGAGAGTGATGTCATGGCGAGCGTAACTCTGACACCGAAGCGCGTGACGATGGCCGGGGCGATGCGCCAGATCCGCGACGACGCCGGCACCTACAAGGGCATCTGGAGCTGGCTCGCGACGGTCGACCACAAGCGCATCGGCGTGCTCTACGGCATGACGGCGTTCTTGTACTTTCTGATCGGCGGCATCGAAGCCCTGCTGATCCGCGCCCAGCTCGCCAAGCCGGGTGAGGACTTCCTCAGTCCGGACCAGTACAACCGCATCTTCACCATGCACGGCACGACGATGGTCTTCCTGGTCATCATGCCGCTGAGCGCGGCGTTCTTCAACCTGCTGACGCCGCTGATGATCGGCGCCCGTGACGTGGCGTTCCCGCGCTTGAATGCGTTCAGTTACTGGCTCTTCCTGTTTGCCGGGCTGTTCCTGAACCTGAGCTTCTTCCTGCCGTCGCATGGCAGCTTCCTGCGCGGCGACCTGGGCGCGCCGGACGGCGGCTGGTTCGGCTACGCGCCATTGACGCTGAACCGCTTCTCTCCGGGGAACGGCATCGACTTCTGGATGTTGGGGCTGCAGATGCTGGGCATCGCGTCCCTGGCGGGAGGGTTCAACTTCATCGTGACGATCCTGAACATGCGCGCGCCGGGCATGTCGCTCTTCCGGATGCCGCTGTTCGTCTGGATGACGCTGGTGACGTCGTTCCTGATCATCTTCGCGATGCCGGTGATTGCGGTCGCGCTCTTCGAGCTGTCGTTCGACCGGCTGTTTGGCGCCAACTTCTTCAACGCCGCGGCCGGCGGCACGCCGCTGCTCTGGCAGCACATGTTCTGGTTGTTCGGGCACCCGGAGGTGTACATCCTCATCCTGCCCGCCATGGGCATCGTCTCAGAGGTGCTGCCGACGTTCGCGCGCAAGCCGCTGTTCGGCTACCCGTTCGTGGTCTTCTCCGGCGTGGCCATCGGCTTCATGTCGTGGGGCGTGTGGGCGCACCATATGTACACGACGGGACTCGGTTCGGTGGCGAACTCCGCGTTCGGCGTGTCGACGATCCTCATCTCGATCCCGACGGGCGTGAAGATCTTCAACTGGATGGCGACGCTGTGGGGCGGCTCGATCAGTTTCAAGACGCCGCTGTACTTCGCCGTCGGCTTCATCGCGATGTTCACGATCGGCGGGCTGACGGGTGTGACGCACTCGATCGTGCCGACGGACTACCAGCAGCAGGATACGTACTACATCGTCGCGCACTTCCACCAGGTGCTCTTCGGCGGTGCCATGTTCGGACTGTTCTCCGGTGTCTACTACTGGTTCCCGAAGTTCACCGGCCGGATGCTGAGCGAGGCCTGGGGCAAGCTGCACTTCTGGTTGATGTTCATCGGCTTCAACGTCACCTTTCAACCGATGATGATCCTCGGGCTCCTCGGCATGCCGCGCCGCATCCAGACCTACCCGGACGGCTACGGCTGGGGCTTCTGGAACGCAATGGCGACGGTGGGCGCCTTCACCATCGCGGCATCGATCCTGGTGTTCATGATCAACGTAGTGCTGAGCCTGCGTAACGGCGAGATCGCGGGCGACGACCCGTGGGACGCGCGCACGCTGGAATGGAGCATCCCATCTCCGCCGCCGCCGTACAACTTCGCCGAGATCCCGCAGGTCCACGCGCTCGATGACTTCTGGCACAAGAAGTACGCGGAGGACCCGAGCGGGCACCCGGTGCCCGTGCCGGCGGGCGCCTCGGACAGCGCGGCGGAGCACGATGCGCATGGCGATGACCATGGCGGCGGCCACGGCATCCATCTGCCATCGCCGTCGTATTTCCCGCTGATCGCGGCGATGGGGCCGCCGATTATGGCGTTCGGCTTCATCTACGACTTGGCAATCGTGCCAATGGGCGCGTTCGTGCTGATCGCCGGCATTTACGGCTGGGCGCTCGAGCCGGCGACGGAACCCGCAGAATAGGCCATCGGAGGCGATACCTTGGCAGTACAGACGATGGCTACGGCGCACCTGGAGACGAATACCGGTCTCGACAACCGGAAGCTCCTCATGTGGCTCTTCCTCGGGTCGGAGTGCCTGTTTTTCGGGTCATTCATCTCGGCCTACCTGCTCTACCGTGACCGCAGCGTCACGGGCCCCTACGCGAAGGACCTCTACGACATCCCGTTCACCTCGGTGAGCTCGTTCATCCTGCTGATGAGCAGTTTGAGCATGGTGCTGGCGCTGGCGGCGGTGCAGCGCGGCGACATACGCGGCATGCGCATCTGGCTGCTCGCGACGTCGGTGTTGGGGATGCTGTTCCTCGGCGGGCAGGCCTTCGAGTTCACGGAGTTCTACCGCGAAGGGCTGACGCTGCACACCAACATGTTCGGCACGACGTTCTTTGTGCTCACCGGCTTTCACGGCGCGCACGTCACCGTCGGCGTACTTATCTTGATGTCGCTGTTCTCCGCCTCGTTCAAGGGCAAGATAAAACAGGAAGACAGCCTGACCGTCGAGCTCGCCGGGCTGTACTGGCACTTCGTCGATATCGTCTGGATCATCATCTTCACACTGGTCTACCTGGTGCAGTGATGAAGGAGTTCTTCGAGAACCCCGCGCTGCTGTTTGGCGTGCCGCTCCTGGCGCGGGGACTCGGCGGGATCGCGCTGGCGCCTGGCGCCGTGGTGTCATACTGGGCGAAGCCGTCGTAGGAGATCTAGATGAAGGAATTCTTCGAAAATCCGGCGCTGCTCTTCGGTGTGCCGCTGCTCGCTGTGGGGTTGTTCGGCGCGCTCGTGGCCATGCTGGCGCCAGCGCTGCCGGAGACTTCGCAGGCAACCGCCGGCGGGCTCATGCTGCCGTCGCCAGCGGCGGAGCGGCACGGTGCGCATCCCGGACCGGAGGAGTACGTTAAGATCGGCGCCACACTCGCGATCATCACCGCGTTCGAGGTCATACTTTACTACATCAACATCCCGCGCGGTCTGTTCGTCCTGATGCTGTTGGGCCTTTCGGCGCTGAAGTTCTCGCTGGTCGTGTTGTGGTTCATGCACCTTCGGTTCGACAGCAGGCTGTTTTCGACGGCGTTCGTTACAGGATTAGTGCTGGCGTTCGCGGTGTTCACGGTGGTGATCGCAACGCTGGGCAGCAACCTGGTCTGATACGATACGCAGTACTCCCCAGAGTCGCCAACGCGGCTCACGGAGGGGAATTGACCGATGTTGCCGCTCCTACACGCCGCTACCGGACCCTACCAGTACCACTGGAACATCCACGCTGACGTCGTTCTGCTCTGCATCTTTGTCGAAGCGGGATATCTCTACGCCGTTACGCAGCTTCGCGATCTCGTGTCCGATGCCGGGCGTGTGCGGCGACGGCAGCTGGCGCTTTTCAGCGCTGGTGTGCTGGTGATCTACGCCGTCGCGGGCACGCCCGTGCACGACCTGAGCGAGCAGTACCTGCTGAGCTTCCACATGTTCCAGCACTCTGTCTTCGTGCTCATCGCGGCGCCGCTGTTGCTGGCAGGCATCCCCGTGTGGATGTGGCAAGCGATGCTGAGGGTGCGCGGCACGCTGCCGGTGGCGCGCGTGCTCACGCACCCGTTGGTGGCGTTCTCGCTCTTCAACGGGCTGCTCCTGCTGACGCATCTGCCGTTCATGGTGAACGCGTCGCTCAACCATCATGCGTTGCACTTTTTCGTCCACGCTGCGCTACTGGTGTCGGCGATGATCATGTGGTGGCCGGTGCTGAGCGAAGTGCCGGAGCTTCCCCATATCGCCGCGCCGCTGCAGATGGCGTACCTGTTTCTCCAGTCGCTGCTGCCGTCAGTGATGGCGTCGTTCATCACATTCGCCGACGGGACCGTGTACTCGTTCTACGAGCGGGCGCCGCGGACGTGGGGGCTGTCTCCAGAAGCAGACCAGCAGATCGGCGGCGGACTGATGAAGCTGATGGGCAGCGTGATCCTCTGGTCCTTCATCGCGTTCGTGTTCTTCAAGTGGTACGCGCGAGAGGAGCGTGCGTCGCAGGAGCCGAAATGGGACGACGTGCGCGAAGAGCTGGAGGCGATGGGCCTGACGCGGAAGGGGTAGCCCTGCGGGAGGCGGGAAGCGGGAGGCTGGAAACAACCGGCAGCGCCGCGGAAGGCCAGACGACGGGGAAGCCTTAGAGCTGAAGCTCCCCCCGCCAAGAGCTTCCAGGTCGCCATAACGGTGGTGACCCGACGCAAAAGAAGAGCGGCCATCTCGTGCGAGATGGCCGCATTTGTGTGCAATCTCGGCAGGCGCTACTGGACGACGAGCGTACCCTTCATCTCTGTCGGATGGAAGTCGCAGCGGAACTCGTAGCTGCCGGGGCTGAGGTTGACGGTGAGCGTGGCCGAGCCTCCTGCCGCGACGGAGGCCGGTTTCGCGCAGGGCTCGTCGCCGCCGGCCTTGCAGAACAGCGCCGCGAACGTTGTGTCGGTCTTGGCCACGTGGACGTTGTGCACGGCCGTCCCTTTGTTGTGGACCGGCACGTCGCTGTTGGCTGCGACGGTGAAACTGCCGTTCTTGTCGCCGCCCTGAGAGTCCTGGAAGAAGTTGTCGCCCATATCAATCTCGACTGCGCCGGGCGTAGACGGCGGCCCACCTGGAGTCGGCTGCTGAGCGACTGGCGTTGCGACTACAGCGTGCTTCTTCTCCGCGTGCTGGTCGTCGTAGATCGAGGCGGCGATGCCGCTGACGCCGAGCGCGATCAGCACGACGACGAGGCCGGCGATCTGGACGCGCGGCACGTACGGGTGCGTCGCGAAGTACCAGGAGACGCCCAGCACGGATAGGGCGATGGCAGCGGCGAGCGGCGTTGCCCACGAGCCCGGCAGCACGAGGTAGATGCGCGAAAGGCCGAAGATGACAAGCGCTGCGAGCGCGAGCACGCCGAGCGGTATCAGCACGGCGAGCGCCAACCGGTCGTAGACGCGGTTCGGGGCGTCGCGGGAGGGAGCGGCGTCGGCCTCCATGCGATGCACCTGGACGCTGTTCGGCACCAGCAGGCCGGAGTGGCTGTTGATGATGCTGGCGACGTTCGGCTCGCTGGTCGAGTAGTCGGCCAGAGCGTTGTTGTTCGACCAGCGTGTTTCGACGACGACCAGGACATCGCCCTCGGGGTTGGCGGAGCGGGTGATCTGCATGCTGTAGAAGCCGGGTTGCGATGCGAGGTACCCGCGGTGCGCATCCAGCTCCGAAAAGAGACCGCCAGGCCCCGTCGCTTCGTCGAATTTGGTCGCCTGAATGCGCGCCAGGACCGTCTGCACGTACTCCATAGTCACCTGACCTGCGTCCAACGGCCGGACCGCTGCGCGGGCTCCGATTCCGGCCTGCTTCGGAGCCCGCCGCATACTAGCGAGCGAGTGCGGTTAGGGCTAGCCGGGGTGCTAACGAAACAGTCGGAACAGGGATCCGGGCCTAACTCATCACGTGCTCGGCCGAGAACGGGCACGGGTCAAGGAAGAGCGGGCCGGTCTCATGACTCCGGCATCAGTTGGCCCTGGAAGGGGATATTCCTGGCGGTACGATATAAGGGCGAGGATCCACATGATGGCTACGAACAACACTAGGGTTTCGTCAGGCGGCGACTTCCTCGATGTCGCGACCAAGATCCGCGGCATCGCGGTGGCCGCGCTGGCCGGTGCGCTTTCGGGGGCGGTGGCTTGCGGCATCGGGGCGCGCCTGGCGATGCGCGTCACGGCGTTACTCGCAAGCGACGCGGACCAGGGCAAGCTCACCGACGCCGAGGCGATCGTCGGGTGACGGCCGGCGGCACGATCTTTCTCGTGCTGCTGGGCGCGGCAGTCGGTGCGATCGGCGGACTCTTGTACCTGGCCGCGCATCGGCGGCTGGCATGGGCGGGCCGATGGCGGGGCGTCGTGTTCGGCGCGCTCATCCTCGCCATCTTCGGCTCGGCACTGGTCGAGGGACGCAACCCGGACTTCGACCGTTTCGGCATCCCCATCGTCAACGTCGCGATGTTCGCGGCGTTGTTCGTCTTTTTCGGTGTGCTGATCGCGCCGGTGTACGACAACATCGAGCGCGCGGTGCCGCCGCCCTCGACGTCAGCGATCGGAGTGATGCTGTTCACTTGCCAATCGTTCGGCATGTTACTGCTACTGCCGGCGACGATGCTGGTCCTCGCGATATTGATCGCCGATGGCGGCGACGCCGGCCCGGCGGGCCTCGCCATCACCGCGATGATTGCGTATCTGCTCGTCGTCGTGCCGTTGCGGTTTCCCGTGCGCGCCGCCACCGCGTCGTTCACGCCGCACATTGTCGGTCCACTGGCGCTGCCCATCGCGGCCGGCCTCGCACTCGACGTGTACGAATTGTTCGCTATCTTCTGAGCGGAGAGGTGCTCGCGTCGCCTACCCCGATCCTCTCAGGGCACGCGCGAAGCCAAACGCCGGCACGTCGCGTCGTTGTGATGCAGAGAGCCCGGCACGCGCCGGGCTCTCTAATTGAAGCTTTCATCGGCTATGAGCGAGTTAGGCCTTCGCGTAGTTCGTCGCGCCCTGCCAGTCGATCGCCACGACGGCCTCATCACCAACAACCCAGGCATCGTGCCCCGATGGCATGACGGCGACATCGCCGGGCCCCATCTCGAACTCTTGGCCATCGGCCATCTTCACGTGCATACGGCCGGAGATCTGGTACATGAAGTGCGGTGCTTCGCACCATTCGGTCTTAGCGATCGGCTTCACATGTTGTGACCAGCGCCAGCCGGGCTCGAATGTCGCTTTGCCAACGGAGCCGCCACCGATGTTCACCAAGTCAATGTGGCCTCGCTCGAACTTGCGCGTCTCGTCGGGCTTCCCGACGTTCTTGGACTCTGCTTTCGCCATGGCTTCCTCCTTGAATGCTCGAACCGCACTGTAGCCCGCCCGTAGAGTGTCGATCTGCCGAGGGTTACTGTCAATGGTGCGAGCAGAATTTTGTTGGTGTTCCGAGATTCTGTCCTTAGTAACTCTTCTGTGATTTTGTCCTCTCATGAACGACATCATCATGAAGCCGAAGGAACAGCGACGGGCGCTGGTCTTGGCCCGTTTGCTGGACGGGCGTTATACGGCGGCGGAGGGCGCGCAGGCACTGGAGTTGTCGGCAGCGGCAGCTCCGGCGCCTGAAGCGGCTATTGGTATGGGACGGCCCGAGGGCGGTTGTCCACGTTAACCGGGACCGACACGCGCCGCCGACACCCCCGCGGCTGACGGCTGGCGACTTTGAGAGCTGGCAAGTGGACATCGATGGCTGCGAAAACTTCAGCCAGATGGCCCCTCAGAGGGCTTCCATAATGCCGCTTTGAGGCTATAATCTAGCAGTCACTAAGTAAACCAGCCGGAATGCTACCACCAGCGCACATCAGGAAGGACCGTCGCAGATGCCAGAGCCAGTGAAGGATTGGACCACCGACTACGACATCTTCGACCCGTCGTACAAGAAGGACCCGTTCCCCGTCTGGGACGAGATTCGCGAAAAGTGCCCCGTCGCCACGACCGACCGTTGGGGCGGTTCCTTCATGCCGACGCGCTACGAAGACCTCTTCAACATCGCCAAGGACATCACCCACTTCTCGTCGCGCAACATCCTGGTCACCGACTTCGAGCCGCCGAGCGAAGACCAGGAATACGAGGTGATGGAAGAGGTCAACACGGCGGCGCAGTACAACGGTGGCGCTCCGCCGATCACTTCCGACCCGCCGGTGCACACGTGGGCGCGCAAGCTGCTGCTGCCTCCGTTCACGGCGACCGCTATCGCGAAGTGGGAGCCGGAGACACGCAGACTCTGCGGCGAGCTGATCGACGGCTTCCTCGCCAACGGCAAGGCCGACGGCGCCGTCGACTACGCGCAGCAGATCCCGCCGCGCGTCATCGCTGACATGCTCGGCATCCCGAAAGAGATGGCCGGCACCTTCACCGAATGGGTGCGCGGTTTCCTCGAGCTGGGGCTGACCGATGCGGACCTGCGCCAGTCGTCGGCGATCAGCATCTTCACCTACATGAACGAGCGCATCCAGGAGCGCAAGGCGAACCTGCAGGAAGATGACCTGCTCAGTTACCTGCTGAGCGCCACGGTCGACGGCGAGCCCGTGCCCGAGCCGCACGTGCTCGGCACCTGCTTCCTGCTGATGGTCGCCGGCATCGACACCACCTGGAGCTCGATCGGCTCGGCGATCTGGCACCTCGCCCAACACCCGAAGGACTGCGCGCGTCTGATCGCAGAGCCCGAGTTGATCGACAGCGCCATCGAAGAGCTCCTCCGCGCGTACTCACCCGTGACGATGGCGCGTTACGTCGCCGCAGACGTCGAATACGCCGGCTGCCCCATGCACGAAGGCGACAAGGTGCTGATGAACTTCCCGGCCGCCAACCGCGACCCCAAGGTCTTCGAGAATCCGGACGAAGTCATCCTCGACCGCGCGAAGAACCCGCACATCGCGTTTGGCGTCGGCATCCACCGCTGCGCCGGATCGAACCTCGCGCGCATGGAAATGAAGGTGGCCGTCGAAGAGTGGTTGAAGCGCATCCCGAGCTTCCGCCTCGAGGATCCGGAGAAGGTCACGTGGGCGGGCGGCCAGGTGCGCGGACCGCGCCTGATGCCGGTAGTATGGCCAGCATGAAAGTCACGGTAGACAGCAAGAAGTGCCAGGGACACAACCGGTGTTACGCGTTGGCGCCCGGCATCTTCAAGGTCGATGAGCTCGGTTACGCCACGACACGCGGCGACGGTACCGTCCCGAAGGAGCTGGAAGAGAAGGCGCGGCTCGCCGTGCTGAACTGTCCCGAGCGCGCCATCGACATCATCGAGGACGCCGACTAGCACCGGGTCCGCGAGCCGAAAGATCCGCTCAGTCCCGCTGCGGCCAGGATCTCGCCCGCCGCGAAGCGAGACGCCGATCGACGTCCACAGATCGACGAGCGGCTTCAGCAGCCGATAGTTCCTGGTCAGCAGTTGCCTCGACGGTGCGAAATCCGATGCCGGCAGTACACGTCCTGTGGCGGCGAATGACGCGCCCTTAATTCGGCCGCGCGCGTCGCACGGCGCGACTGCCGCGCGCCCGTTCGCGCCGATGCGCTTCGCCTTGCCCGATGCCGCATCGGTCCAGATCAGGATGCGCGAGCCGTCGACCACAAACCAGACAGGGGTGGCGACAGGGCGGCCATCGCGCCGGTACGTCGTGAGGCTAATGTAGCGGCCCTTCGGCAGTGCAGCGATCAGATCGTCCAAGATCGATCTCCTTTCAGGGCAGGCGGCTGCTGTCCGGCGATGGCCCAGCCCGCTAGGCCAGGCATCGAGGCGGTTGGCCGCCGTTGAAGGCGATCATATCGGCGATCGCCTTGCCCGGCAGCGGCGTGCCGCGGGGTTCGCCGCGCAGCTCGCTGTAAGCGCGATGCAGATTCGCGGGCAGGCGCTCCGGGTCGAGCCAGTCTCCAAACCGCCCGAGATCCATCTCGCGCGCCAGTTCCAGCGGCTCCAGCCCGGACGCCATGCCGCGCTGGGCAGATTCAAGCACGAACTCCAGGTATGCCGCCACATCACCAATCACGTCTGGCTTGCAGATCGCGCCGTGTCCCGGGACGATGGTTTCGGCGCCGAGCGCGCGAAGGCGATCGAGCGCTTCGAGCCAGCCACCGATCGACCCGGCCAGCGCGAAAGGAGTGCCGCCGTTGAACAGCACATCGCCGGAGAACAGCACGTTGCTCGCGGGCAGCCACGCGACGATGTCGTTGGTTGTGTGCGCCGGTCCGACGAAGATCAGCTCGACCTTTACGTCATTGACCCAAACGTCCAGGCGGTCATCGAACGTCACAGTCGGCGGCGCCAGCACGATGTCGCCCCAGTCGACATCGGGAAATAACCGGTGCGCCGCGAGCCCTTCTGAAAGCACCGCGTCGCGGCATCGTTGCTGGCCAACGATCGTCGCTTCCGGCAGGAACAGGTAATTGCCGAAGGTGTGGTCACCGTGATGGTGCGTGTTGATGAGCGTGCGGATGGGACGTTGCTGTGCCGTACGACGGATCACCTCGAGAAGGGATCGGGTGCGCTGCTCGGTGAAGCAGGCGTCGATTGCCAGGACGGCGTCGCGACCGACGATGAAGCCGGTGTTGTTCAGCCCCCAGCTTCCATCGAGTTGGACGTAGCCAAACACGCCGGGGCTCACCTCTTCGACGACGGGCGGCGGCAGGTCGGCTCGTCCGTGCGCGAGTGCTGTGGTCACGACATGCTCGATTCTGAGACTCGTGCCATGTGGGCAACTCTACGACTTTTCGGGAGGATGGAACACGTAGATTCAGCCGAGCGCTGCTGGATCTTGTGCACAAGACGCCAGCCTCCGCTAGGCTCAGTCGATGCGGTACATCATCTACGGGGCAGGCGCAGTCGGCGGCGTGATTGGCGCCCGGCTCTTCGAACACGAGCGCGAGGTCGTGCTCATCGCACGGGGCGCGCACTTCGACGCGATTCGGGAGAAGGGGCTCGTATTCGAGACAGCTTCGGGCAGTGAGACCTTGCCCATCCCCGTCGTCCGGCACCCATCCGAGTTGCAATTCCGTGCGGACGATGTGGCGATCATGACGACCAAGACGCAGCATAGCGAGGGCGCGCTCGACGACCTGCGCGCGGCCGCCGGCGCGGACGTGCCGGTGGTCTGCGCGGAGAACGGCGTCGAGAACGAACGCATGGCGCTGCGCAGGTTCCGCAACGTGTACGCGATGCTCGTCTTCCTGCCGGCAACGCACCTGGTGCCGGGGGTCGTGCATGCGCATGCGATGCCCGTGAGCGGCGTCCTCGATGCGGGCCGCTATCCGACCGGCGTGGATGACGTGATCACGACGGTCACGTCGGATCTCGATGCGTCGGGCTTTAGCGCGCGGCCCGTGAGCACACCGATGCGGCTCAAGTACGCGAAATTGCTCTCGAACCTGGGTAACGCCATTCAAGCCACATGCGACGGCGATACTCGCGCGCTCCATGCGCAGGTGCGCGACGAGGCCATCGCGTGCTATCGCGCCGCCGGCATCGACTGGGCATCGGACGAAGAGACGGCCGAACGCCGGAAGTCAATGTCGCGCCCGGCTACGGTCAACGGCCAGATGCGCGGCGGCGGCTCATCGTGGCAGAGCCTGGCCCGACGGACTGGCTCTGTCGAGTCCGATTACCTCAACGGTGAGATCGCGCTGCTCGGACGGCTGCACGGCGTACCGACGCAGGCAAACGGGGCGCTGCAGCTGATCGCGGGGCGCATGGCCCGCGAAGGGATGGCGCCCGGATCGATGAGCGTCGCGGAGATCGAACGCGAGATCGCCGCACAGTCAGTCGAGGCGCCGACGCAAAGACAATCCCTATGACGAGCGCGAACGCAGACAGGGAGATGCCGCATGGAACTCACACCTGAGAAAGCTGGATTCGTACCGGGACGCCTCGACCGCATCACGGAGCACTTGACCAAAAACTACATCGAGCCGGGAAAGATTGCCGGCTGCCAGGCGCTCGTGGCGCGGCACGGCTCCGTCGCGTACTTCCGCTCGCTTGGGCAGATGGACCGCGAGCGCGGGCGCCCCATGGCGGACGACACGATCTTCCGCATCTTCTCCATGACCAAGCCGATCACGTCGGTGGCGCTGATGACGCTGTACGAACAAGGCCACTTCCAGCTGAACGACCCGGTGCATCGCGTGATACCCGAATGGCGTGATATGCAGGTGTACGTGTCGGGCGAAGGTGAGAGTATGCAGACCCGCGTTCCAGCGCGGCCGATGACGTTTCGGCACATCCTTAGCCACCAGAGCGGTCTCTCATACGGCGGCGGTCTCGCCCAGTTGGTCGGCGGCGACGTGCGGCCGCACCCTGCCGACGCCGCGTACGTCGCCGCGGGCGTGCAGCGCGGCCGCGGCGAGACGCTGCGCGGCTTCGTCGACAAGCTGGCGCACGTGCCGCTGCGCTTCGACCCGGGCGCCCGCTGGATGTACTCGTACTCGACCGATGTGTGCGGGTACCTGGTCGAGGCGCTGTCAGGCAAACCGTTCGACGAGTACCTGCAAGAGACGATCTTCGACCCGTTAGGGATGAAGGACACCGCGTTCTTCGTCGCGCCGGAGAAGAAGCAGCGGCTGGCCGCCAACTATCGCCGGGCGGCGGACAAATCGCTGCGGCTCATCGACGATCCGGAGCGGAGCACATACCTCGAACGGCCGTCGTTCCTGTCGGGCGGCGGCGGGCTCACCAGCACGATGTCCGACTACCTGCGCTTCTGTGAGATGCTGCGACGCGGCGGCGAGCTGGATGGAGCGCGCATCCTCGGCTCGCGGACGTTGCGACTGATGAGGCGGAACCATCTCACGGGAGGCGGCGACCTGTCGACGATGGCTATCGGCGCCTTCTCGGAGACGGCGTACGAAGGTGTCGGTTTTGGGCTCGGGTTTGCGATGACGCTCGATGAAGTGAGCGCGGGATCGATCGCGGCGGGTGATTACTACTGGGGCGGTGCTGCCTCGACGATCTTCTGGGTGGACCCGAAGGAGGACCTCGTGGCGATCTTCATGACACAGCTGATCCCGTCGACCACGTTCAACTTTCGCGGCCAGTTGAAGAGCATCATCTTTTCCGCGATCGCGGACTGAGTCCGCGGCCGGGTGGCGGTGCGGGTGCGCTTAGCATCGACTGTGGCGCATCGCCCGGAGCGCGGCGGCAACGCGGTAGCCTGTGATGCTCGTGAGCGTAGCGGGGTACTGGAACGAGCGAGATCCTTCGCTTCGCTCAGGATGACAACGCGTTCGAGCGCCGCCAAGAACTGAGAGACACTGCTCAAGACAGCGCAGGGGTTACGGATAGAGCTCGCGAAGGAGTCATCGCATGTCGTACATCCACACTCTGTTCGATGTAGACCGGGAATCCCACATCGCGACGATCACGCTCAATAAGCCGGAGAGGATGAACGCGATCGACCAGGGCGACGCGGCGGACATCCTGGATATCTGCAAGCGGATCCAGGACGACGATGAGATATGGATCGCCATTTGGATCGGTGCCGGCAGGGGATTCTGCTCTGGCGCGGACGTGACTGGCGGACCCCGCCCCACACTCGAAGGAGCGAGCCTCGACCGCTTGCTCGACGAGGGGTCGTGGATCTCCCGTCAGGGGAACGCGCTCTACGGCATCGACAAGCCGATGATCGCGGCCGTGAACGGCGTGGCCGCGGGAGCCGGGTTCTCCCTGGCGCTCGCGTCCGATGTGCGAATCGGTAGCGAGGCGGCGCGGTTCGTGACGGTGTTTCAGGAGCGCAACCTACCACCGGAGGGCGGTATGTCGTGGCTTCTACCGCGCATCGTCGGCGTGAGCCGCGCGCTCGATCTGTCGCTGACGAGCCGGCGCGTCGATGCGGACGAAGCGCTTCGGATCGGCCTGCTCGATCGCATCGTGCCGGCGGAGCGACTGCTCGACGAAGCGCGCTCGTACGCGCAGCAGATCGGCGCCTTACCGCCCGGCGCGGTACGCGTATCGAAGCGGGCGATCCGGCGTGCGGTCGAGACCACGTTTGTGGAAGCAACGCGTTATGAGTCGCAGCTCGGCTCGTTGACGTAGCGAGCCCGCGCAGATAGCAGGGAGGCGCGCGACTCGTTCCTGGAGAAGCGGAAGCCGCGCTACACCGGGCGATAGCTATCTCACGACGGTCCGAGAGTCTTAGCGACCCCTGCGGTGTCGTTGGCGTCCAGGACCGGAACGGCAGGCGCTGCCCCTCGCCGCCCGTTATCGCACCGTGTACGTCAGGAAGCCGGTGTCAGGCATCTGGTCCGGGAAGCCAGCCGCACGCGCGCGCGAGACCGGGACACGCGATCGGATCGCGCGTGCGAAAGGCGGCGCGTCGTTCATCGTGCTCAGAGCGAAGCGCTCTCGAGCATTGCGGCCAGCTCCTCGACCACTAGCGAAGCATTCTCCGGCCGCTGCTCGGGGGATTTGGCGAGCATACGCAGGATCAGCGCGTCGAGCGCGGCCGGTACACCGGGGTTATGCGTTGACGGAGAGGCCGGGGCCGCATTGATGTGCTGCGAGCTGACGGCGGCGGCGCTGTCCCCGACGAACGGCGGCCGCCCTGTCACCAATTCGTACAGCATCGCCCCGAGCGCGTAGAGGTCGGTGCGTGCGTCCGTCTCCTGGCCCTGCGCCTGCTCTGGCGACATGTACGCCGCCGTACCCATGACAACGCCTGGCATGGTGAGACGCGAGCGGTCGATCGCGAGGGCCAGGCCGAAGTCGCCCAGCTTCGCCTCGCGATCTTCGCTGAGGAGTACGTTCCCCGGTTTCAGATCGCGGTGGATGATGCCGCGTTGGTGGGCCACAGCTAAAGCCGCGGCGATGCCCAAGCCGATGCAAAGCGCGCGGCTGATCGACAGCGATCCCCCGGCCGCACGCAGTTCCTGTTTCAAGTCGCCGCCCGGCACGTACTCGTAGACGATGTACGGCCGGCCTTCGTCTTCGCCGACGTCGAAAACAGTGACGATGTTGGGATGCGCCCCCAGGCGCGCCATCGCCTGCCCCTCGCGTTGAAGGCGAAAGCGGTCCTCCGGCTCCAGGAGCGCGGACTTGATCAGCGCGAAGGCGCAGTCGCGGTCGAGCGAGAGGTCGTGCACGAGATAAACGATCTTCTGCCCGCCCTCGCCTACAGCCTTGCGCACGATATAGCGGCCGCTCGCGAGAGTCCTCCCCGTGCTCGGGGCGATGACCGTCGCGCCGTCGACCGGGCGCTCCTTCAAACCGACGATTCTGTACGCGGCCACGGGTTTAAGGATGCCTTTGAGCGTGAACTCGCCGGCTGGCTCGGCCTCCAAGCCCTGTTCCACCGCCGCATAGACACGCTGGCTGAGGAGAATCTCTCCGCTTGCCGCCTCGTCGCACAGGCGCGAGGCCATGTTCACGACGTTGCCGATCACTCCGTAATCGCGCCGTCCCTCAAACCCGATCTCGCCCAGTGTCGCGTATCCGAAGTCGATGCCGACGCCAAAGCCGAGCTCGTGCCCGCGTTTCCCCCAGGCGCGCAGCATCTCTTGCATGCGGTCTCTCATGGACACCGCCAATCGCACAGCCTGGGCGGCGGGCTCCGGACAGGGAAGAGGGTCATTGAAGAAGACCATCAACCCGTCGCCTTCGAAGAAACCGACCGTGGCCTCGGCGGCCGAGATCAGGGCGCCCATGGCCTCGTGATACTCGCCGAGGACGGCCATCACTTCCTCAGGTTCCGATCTCTCGCTAAAGCCCGTGAAGCCGCGCAGGTCGCAGAAGACGACGGCCACCTGGCGCCGGTGGCTGCGCAGGATCGTCTCGTCGCCGGAGGAGACAAGAGCATCGGCGATCTGGGGCGAGAGAAAGCGGCGCAGCCGGCCCATGCGCTCCAATTCGTGAAGCTGCTGTTGCACGCGATCTTCGAGCGTCCGATTCAGCTCCGTAAGTTCAGCCGCCTGGGTGCGCATGACGTCGTGGTACTCCTTCACACGCAGCAGTGATCTGACACGCGCCAGTAACTCCGCCTTATCCCACGGCTTAGTGATGAAGTCGTCGGCGCCGGCCTCGAGCGCCTTGAGTTTTTCCTGAGCGCCGCTGGCGGTGATCATCACCACCGGAAGCGCGCGTGTCGCTGGATCGTTGCGCAGCCGGCGGCAGACCTCATAGCCGTCCAGCCCCGGCATCATGATGTCGAGCAGCACAAGATCCGGCTCTTCCCGTGCGATGAGATCCAACGCCGCCTGGCCGGACGTGGCCGGCAGCACCGTGCAGTTGAGAGGCGTGAGCTGGGCTTCGACGAGCCTGATGTTCGCGGGCGTGTCGTCGACCACGACGATCTTCGGCTGCGCATCCATGCTATTCCCCTCGGCGGCCGAGCTCGCATTGCTGGCGAATGAACTCAGGAAATTGCCTGACGTCGATGGGCTTCGTCAGGTAGTCATCGAAGCCCAGGGCGAGGAAGCGCTCGCGGTCGTCGCGCATGGCGAACGCGGTAAGCGCGACCACGCGGAGCGCCGCCGTCGCCGGTTCGCCCCTCAGCTTGGCCAGAGCCTTGTCGCCGTCCATGTCGGGCAGCTGGATATCCATGAGGATCAGATCCGGCAGGTGCTCCGTCGCCAGCGCGATGGCGTCGTGCGCCGTCCCCGCTTCGAGCGTGCGATAGCCTTTGAATTGAAGGATATCTCGCACGAGCTTCATGTTCTTTTCGTTGTCTTCGACGATCAGGATCAGCTCACCCGCCATGCTTCACGCAACCTCCGGCTGGCACAAGCGTCGCACAAGCTCGACAAACTCGCCACGGTTGAACTCCGCTTTGCGCGCCAGGTGGCTGATCTGCGAGTTCAGCCGCGCCCTATCGGTCTGGCTGATGCTCTTTGACGTCAGTACGATAATCGGGATCCCGGCCGTGGCAGGGTTACCGCGCAGCCGCTCGGCCACCGTGAAGCCGTCCATTTCCGGCATCAGCAGGTCGAGGATGATCAGCGCGGGCTGTTCAGCCTCCGCCTTCATCATTCCTTCTTCGCCGCCCGACGCGCGCAGGACGGTGAATCCCTGGGGAACAAGGATGGCCTCGAGCAGTTCCAGCGCGAGCGGCTCGTCGTCGATCGCCAGCACCTTGCATGGTGCGTTGGCGCCCCGTCCGGCCGCCGTGAAGCGCCGCAGCGTGGCGAGCAGTTCGTCGCGGTTGACCGGCTTCACCAAGTAGTCCGCCGCGCCCAGCGCGAAGCCTTTGCCGCGCTCGTCGAGCATGGAGACGATGATCACCGGGATGTCCGCGGTGCTGCTATCGCCTTTGATCTGCGTGAGGAAGTCCCAGCCATCGAGACGCGGGAGCGAGATGTCGAGCGTGATGCCCGCAGGGTGCAGGCTGCGCGCCATCGCCAGCCCCTCCTCGCCATCGCGGGCGACGGACACGTTGAAACCGGCACCGCTGAGGTAGATCGTCAGCAGGTCGATCGCCGCCTGGTCGTCCTCGACGAGCAGGATGGTGGCGCCGGCCGCAGTCGGTGGGGACGCGCGTTGCGTTATGTCGTGCGATTCGAAGCTGGATTGGGGGTTGTTTCGTAATTTCGCCTCTTCCGGGACTCCGGATTGCGCCGGCGCTTCCGTCGCAGCCGGACGGCGGACCGGCAGCCGGAAGGTGAAGGTGCTGCCGACGCCAAGTTCGCTCTCGACCCAGATCCGGCCGCCGTGCAGCTCGACGTGTGCCCTGGCCAGCGCAAGGCCCAGTCCCGTCCCCTCGTGCTTCTGCTCGCCGGGTTGGGAGGCCTGCTGAAACTCTTCGAAGATGCGTGCCTGGTCGCTGAGCGCAATGCCCGTGCCTGTATCGCGGACGGCGACCTCGAGCTCACCGTCCACGAGGCGCGCCGACGTGTCGATGCGGCCGCCTTCGGGCGTGAACTTCAGGGCGTTGGAGAGCAGGTTGAAGACGACCCCCTTCAGTTTTCGCTCGTCTGCCTCGATGACGCCGATGTTCGCGTCCACCTCCAGCCCGAGCGCGATCCCGTGACGCCCTGCCCGCTCGCGGGACATCGCCAGACTATGCTCCAGCAGCTCGGCGACCGATAGCGCGTCGAGCTCGAGATCCGCTCTCCCCGCTTCGACCTTCGAGAGGTCGAGGATGTCGTTGATCAGCAACAGCAGGTGCTTCCCTGACTCGACGATGTCCTGCAGGTACTCGTCCTGCCTCTCGTTCAGCTCGCCGACCATGCGCTCCTGCAACAACTCGGAGAAACCGATGATGGCGTTGAGCGGCGTGCGCAGCTCGTGCGACATGTTGGCGAGGAACTCGGATTTGTGGCGGCTCGCCAACTCGAGCTCCTGGTAGAGCCGTCCGAGGTCGGCAGTCATGCCATTAAGGTTCGCCGCCACCGCGCCCAGCTCGTCGCGGTTCGGCACCTGCACGCGATGCGAGAAGTCGCCGGACGCGACCCCCTGCAGGTGCGCATCCATGCGCCTGAGCGACCGGCTGAGCGAAGAGGCGAACGAGTAGCCGAGGACGAGCGCCAGCGCGATGCTGCCCGCCGCGAAACCGATGACGATCCAGCGCGACGTGCCGTAGGCGTCGCTGTTCCGGGCGAGCGTCGTCACGCCATCGGCCTCAGCCGTGTTCACAAGCTCGGTGATGCGCCGCTCGAGGCGGCCGTCCAGTGGGAGCGCCTGCGTGCGCTGGAGGTCCTGCGCCTCGGCGATCTTGCCGTCGCGCACAAGTTGGACGACCCGGACCATCAGAGCCCCGAAGTCGCCGTAGTCCTTCTGGATCTCGCCCAGCAGCTTCGTCTCGTCAGGCCCGACGTCTTTCGTCACGAACTGGAGGCGGTCGAAGGGGTAGGTCGACTGGTTGAGCTGCCGCAGCGTCGCGTCGAGTGTTGCGGGGCTGGTGTCGGAAAACGCCGATGCGCCGAGATAGAGCTGACCGGCGGCACTGTTCTGAAGTGCGTGGTAGGCGGCGACCTTCCGCTGGAGCGTGCCCAGGTGCTCGGCGCGGCCATTCGCCCCGTTGAGCGCCTGCAGGCCGGCGGCGCCCACCGCGATGAGGAGCAGCGCCATCAAGAAGAACGCCGCCCCGAGCTTGCCCCAGATCGGCAGAGGCAGGCGTGCGATCAGCCGGCCGGGCCATTCGGCCGGCGCGATGCCCCTGCTGCGTGCCTCCGTTGTGTTCACATTACACCGCCAACTCTCGCTTGATCTCGTTCAGGTAGCGCCAGTCCGTGGCGCGGGCGATCAGATCATCCGGCGTGCCCTTGACGAGGCCCGCCTCTTTGAGCCGCAGCGCATAGAATCGGATGGTGTCCTCGGGTTCGAACTCACGCCAGGCGGTGTACGCACGTCCGGGGATCGCATCGAGCGTGCTCTCGTACGTAACCTGCGTGTAGCCCTTGTCCACGAGGTAGCGGGCGGCGCGCTCCGGCTCCTTTGCGCAGACGTCGGTTGCCTTCAAGATGGCGCGCAGCGCGCGCTTCGTCGCTGCGGGGTGCTTCGCCACGAAGTCTCTGTTTCCTGCCGCCATGCCCATGAAGTACTGTGACCACGGAGGGTCCACCAGGCCGTCGATGAGGACGTGACCGATCTTCGCCGCCCGGAACCCCGTCGTCAAAGGGCGTGTCCCCTGCCACACGTCAATCGTGCCCGCCCGTGCCTGCGTAATCAGATCGCCAGCACCAACGGAGGCGACGAATTCAACTTCTGTTTCGAAGTCGATGCCGACGTATGCCAGGAACGCCGCCCAGAAGGAGTACCCGGGCTCGGTCGGATCCCGCGTGCCCGCGATTCTCTTCCCCTTGAGGTCACGCAGCGACTGCACCCGGTCGCCGCCGAATATCTCGAAGAGGCTGCTGTGCACGCCCGCAAGGACCACGAGAGGGTCGCCCCGATCCACGGCAACCGTCAGTGGCGCCGGGATGAAGAGACCGATGTCTATCTCGCCCGCCGCGATCTGCTGGAGGCCCTGGTCGCTTTCCGCCACCTCAACGTACCGCACGTCGGTGAACCCTTCCGCCGGCAGGAACTGTTCGGCGAGAAAGAACGGAGCCGTGCGTGGCAGGTTGGTGTACTTGCCGAGCCGGATCGTCGTCGTCTCCGGCGGCGGGTCGACGGCGATGCCGGGCGTGTCCGCCGGCGTGGCCTTGCCGCCGTCCGAGCCGCAGGCGCCGAGTAGCACGGCACCCGCTCCCACGACGCCGGCGGCGCGCAGGAACTCGCGGCGGCTCACGGTCTGCGCGTCGCGGTTTGGTCTGATGCGGTTAACCATGTCGGTACCACTGTGAACTGTGAACTGTCAACTGTGAACTGGTCACCTTACACCCCCAGTTCC
>JALYKW010000080.1 GCA_030774575.1 Chloroflexota bacterium
TTGGCAGGCTCGGCGACAAGTCTCATACAGGGCACGAAGGCCTGGACATCAGTTGGGTCAGTCGAGCCCGCCAAGTGCTCGCTACGTTAGCAGCAGAGAAGAGCAACTTACAGAGAGGACATCGTGGTTGCTAGCGCCCGTCGCCGTCGGTTCACGGATGGGCGAATCGGCTGCTGCTATCATCCGGTGCCCCGCATAGTTGCGGCCGGCAGATTCGGAATCCCGCTCTAATGGCGGCGTTCTCGGAGGCGGAAATGATTCATACACCAATCTGCGACTTGTTGGACATCCGCGTGCCTGTGATCCAAGCAGGCATGGGGTCGTATACGTCGGCGGAGCTGGTGGCGGCAGTGACCAACGCGGGCGGGCTGGGCAGCCTCGGGGCCGCGAACCGGCCGTTGGAGGAGTTTCGTCGGCACCTGGCACGCATCGGTGATCTGACGGCCGGATCGTTCGCAGTGAACCACGCTATCACGGTGATCGACGAGGAGGTTCCGCCCAGGCCTCGAGGTCAAATCGCGCCGCCTCGGTGCGTCCTGCGCGCCAGAGCACACCCGCCCGCCTCTGGGCACGGGCACGGGCAGCTTCGGCGCGAAGACCGACTTCGCGACCGGCGGCAAGCCTGCCTCCGTGGCCATCGGCGACGTCAACGGGGACGGAAAGCCCGACCTCGCGGTCGCCACTGACAACGACAACGGACGGCAGCCCAATGGCCGTCGCCCGCCTCCCTTTACCCAAGGCCGATTCTAGCACGAGCGACGGACATCATGTGTAACGCAGGTACTGGACCAGTACAAGGTATTGACACGTCGAACATGAGCGCGCATAGTAGTCGCGCTCACCATTCGCGCGACGAAGCGCTCCGACGAAGCTGCCACCTGGCACGCACTGCGGCGTAACGCGCGTGGCAATTCGCGCTCTGAATCACGCTCAGGGGAGGGGGCGGACTGGTCCCTGTCTCGTACCGCTATCCGTCGTGCGCGAGCGGCGGGACGGCGGAAGCTTGGCCCACATCATCGAAAGGACTACACGCAATGACACGAACAGTACTCCTGCGCGCCGGGTGCATCTTCGCGGTTCTGGCGGCCGTCCTCATCGTCACCGGCCGCGACGCACGCACCGCCATCGCCGCCACGACAAATGTGGACATCAGCAGCGCCGGTCCGCTCACCCACATCTATATCGGCAACGAACTGAGCTGCCAGATCGCCCACACCGGCGACACGGCGCTCGAGCTTTTTCCGCCGTCCGTCATTCCCGGCGACTGCGGGACGTTCGTCGTGATTGGCGGCGTCCTCTATGCGCCGGACTTTCTCAGCCATGGCGGGACGGCGACCGGAAGCCTCGGGGTGCGCACGGTGTTCACGCCGGTCAGCCAGAGCGGCGTCACGGGGACGGGCACGGCCGCTGATCCGCTGAAGGTCGTCACCGTCGTCGACGCGGGCACGACCGGCATCCGGATCACGGAGACGGACTCGTACATCATCGGAAACGAATCCTATCGCACGGATGTGTCGCTGCAGAATACCGGCAACACCAGCCAGAGCGTCATCGTGTATCGCGGCGGCGACTGCTACCTCGGCGGCAGCGATCTGGGCTTCGGCCTGAGCGATCCGGCGACGAAGGCGATCGGCTGCACGAAGACGGCGAACAACACGCCGCCCGACCGCATCGAGGTCTGGTCGCCGATCACCCCGCCCGACCACTTCTACGAGTCGTTCTTTTCATCCGTGTGGGCGGCGATCGGCGCGAAGACGAACCTCCCCGACACCTGCGACTGCGCCACGTTCCAGGACAATGGCGCCGCGCTCGAATGGGACCGCGCGATCGCCGGCGGATCCTCGGTGACCGTCTCACATCTGACGACCTTCTCTCCGCTCGGCGCGGAGCCGCTCGTCGCAACGAAGACCGCGGATGCCTCTAGCGCGAGCGCCGGTGTGAGCGACGGCTACACCATCACGATCGCCAACCCGAACGTGGCCGGTGTCACGTTGACGAGCATCACCGACACCCTGCCGTCCGGGTTTACCTACACGGCTGGTAGCTCGACGGGCGCAACGACGAGTGATCCGGGCATTGTCGGCCAGGCGCTCACCTGGACGGGAAGCTTCCCGATCGGCGGCGCCAGCTCCATCACGTTGCACTTCAACGTCACGGTCGCATCGATCGCCGGCACCTACTTTAACAACGCGTCCGCCGGAGGCAGCGCCGACGTCGTGCCGACCGGCGACACGGCGCCGATCACGGTACAGGAGGTGCCTACTGTTACTCCCACGGCAACTGCCACCGCGACAGCCACCGCGACGGCCACCGCGACGACGACAACCGGAGTGCAGATCTGTCATTACGATCGCAACAGGACCGGCCCGAACGCCGGCCCGCACACGATCACCGTCGATCCAAGCGCAGTCGCGGCGCACCTTGCGAATCATGTAAAGAAGGCGGGGTTTGTCGGTGACGATTACCTCGGCCCCTGCACACGGTCGTCAGCCGTGCCAACCGCGACGCCGTAGGAGAGGCGCGACCGGCGCGAATAGCTACGCAGGGTTGAAGC
>JALYKW010000081.1 GCA_030774575.1 Chloroflexota bacterium
TCGTACCTAGCGTCAGCGCGTGCTCGTCATTGTAAAAGGCCTGAATCGTGCCGCTGCCGTCCGGGTTCGTAGTTTGCGCAAAGCCGCGCAGCACCTCGCTCTCGTTGAAGACGGTGGCCGGCCGCCCGGTCGCGCCGACGGGGTATCCGCACGAGTCAAGCGCCAGGCCGCCCTTGGCGTCCGAGCGCCCGACACGGCCGACGGCGATAAGGGTGACGACGAGGCCGGCCGCAACCGCGACGGCCAGTGCCGCCGCCATGCGGGAGGAGCCGGTTTCTCGGCGATACTGCGGCCTCGGGTGGTTCGGGGCCCGGCGGTTTCGTGCAATTCGATGGATCACGGCAAGGACTCCTTACAAGTTCATATCGCAGCGCGCTGCGCCGGCTTCAGGCGAATGCCGGCACTCAAATAAGCGCCGCGCTCGCCGTTCTATTGCACTGAATTCGTCGACAACGGACACGACTTGACAAACGAATTTGACAATCAATCGCAGTTGGGCAATCGCAGTTGGGCGGGACCGAGGCCACGCCGCTCGATGGGCAAGGCCGTGACATGGGCAGCCATACACGTTTCCGTGTATCATGGAACTCATGAAACGGCGAGCCGCCAACTGGGACGCAGAGTCGGTATGCAGCCTGCGCCGCCACCTGGAACTGACGCAGGAGCAACTTGCGGACGAGCTGGGCGTGCGCCAGCAGACCGTGAGCGAATGGGAGACCGGCGCGTACCGTCCTCGCGGCGCCAGCGACCGTCTGCTCAGCATCGTCGCAGAACGCGCGGGATTCGTCTATGACGGCGAGGGGGCATGAGCGGGCTGCCGCGGAGAGACCCCACCTCACCCCAGCTGGCCGTCGCGGGCGTCGGCCACCCTGTCCAGAACAGGCGCCACGGTCCGGCCGCGCCGGAGGTTGCCACGCCATGCGTGGGAGACAGCGGGCCGCCTCCGAATACGCTCTTGTCAGACCAGACCGCGCCGCCGCGGCTTGGCGAAGCGCAGCTCAGCGAGCTCTGGCGCGGCGGGCGGTTTCCGGTGGGCGCGCTTGTCACGCGCGACGGCGTGCCTGTACACGTCATCGACCAGGGGCGTGCGGGGCGCGGCCCGGGACCTGACTTCCGCGGCGCATGCATCAGCGGTCCGTCCGGGCTGCCGCTCCGCGGCGATATCGAGCTTCACGTCCGTTCTTCGTCGTTCCGGGCGCACGGCCACCACCACGACGCCGCGTACGCAAACGTCATACTCCACGTGGTGTTCGAAGACGACACCGGCATCAACACGCCGCTGTTCGGCGGCGGCGTAGCGCCCGTTGTCGCTCTGGCACCGTGGGTCGCCCGGCGCGCCGAAGAATTGCAGCAATGGCTCGCCCGCCCATTGCTCTGGCGCGAACCCTGTCACCACGCCCTTATCAGAATGGGCGCTGACGGCGTGACCGCGGCGCTCGAGGGCGAAGGCGCCCGCCGCTTCGAAGCGCGTGTGGCGCGGGCGCGCGAGACAGTCGCGGCGTCCGGACTGGAGCAGGCGCTTTATGAAGGCCTGTTGGAGGCGCTGGGATACGGCGGCAACGCGCCCCAGATGCTGGCGCTCGCGCGGTTGCTGCCCTGGGCGCAGCTGCGCGAACGTAGTGACGGGCCAGGCATGGCTGAGGCGCTCTTATTGGGAAGCGCCGGACTCCTACCTTCCCAGCGCGCTCACAGCGGGCCGCTGGAGCCGCACGTCCAGGATCTCGAATGGCGCTTCGCGGCGGCGCGCCTGCCGTCGCTGCCTGCCGGCCTGTGGAAACTCTGGGGCGTGCGGCCGGAGAACGCGCCGGCGCGCCGCATCGCCTCGGCGGCAGGGTTGCTCGGGCGGCTGACGCAGCCAGCTCGCCTGCTCGGCGTCCTGGACGCAACCACGGTGAACGACGCGGTCGCGGCTCTCACACTGACCGCAAGGGGCTATTGGCTGAATCACCACGACCTCTGCGCGGCGCCCGTCCGGCTCCTCGCCGGGCTGATCGGCCGGTCACGCGCCCTGGAGATACTCATCAACGCCGTCTTACCGGTGGCGGCGGCGAGCGAGAACGGTATCATCGCCGCCAGGGCGCGCGCGCTCTACGACAGGCTCCCGCGGCCCTCGGCGTACGGCGTCACGCGCTTCATCGAGGGCGCTCGCTTCGCAAGGGACCCGGATCGCCATGAATGCGCGCCGCTCCCAGGGGCTGCTCGCGCTCCATCGGGACTGGTGCACGCAAAACGGCTGCGGGCGGTGCCCGCTGAGCTAACAGGGTGCGTCGTCAGCGGTCAGCGGTCAGCGGCCAACAAGCCTCGACCGTCAACATCGGCTCCGCGGAGCTGTATTGGTTCGCAGCGACGGTCTCGCGCCGGTAGTCTGATGCCATGAGCGATCCACTCGAGCGGAAGTCGGCCGCCGATCTGATCCTCGACAGGGCGGCGCAACAGCTTCATGTGCTGCTCGCCGAAGCCGCGAAGGCGCTGCGTCCGTTCCCGCCCTTCCCGGGGGCCTTCTTCACGAACGCCATCGAGATCAACCTCGAGGGCGCGGAGCGGCCCGACTTCGGGTGCATCGTGGTCGCGGACGATGGCGAGCTGTACGAGCTCGCGATGAAGATCGACTTCGGCGAGGAGTTCGGTGATGTGATCGACCCGGTCCAGGCGCGGGACGAGACACTGAAGAAGCTCGACGGCCTCCACCCTCGCGATTATGTCGTGCTGGCTTACAACGCCCTCACGCAACTAACCGAACTTCTTATTGAACGTACCGCCGATCGCTGACTGGCGGCGATCATGGCCCGTCCGGTCCGCGTCGCGATGCTTTGCCGGTGCTCATTGGAGGCCCGAGCCCTCAAGTGCTATATATAACTGTCGATATATACAAGAGACATCAAACGCGTGGTATCGGCGCCGGGAGACACCCATGCTGAACTTCACATCATTCGCCCTATTCGAGCTCTATGGCGCGCGCCAGTCCGAGCAAGATGATCGGGCGCGGCGCGCCGCCTGGCTCCATAAGCTGCGCGACCTCGAGCGCTGGGAACGCGCAGCCAGCAAGTTGCGGAACCCGCTCAGGGCGGCGCGCCCACAGGCCGCGCGGAAACTGAGCGGGGCCGACAGCCCCTGGATTTGATCGCCGCCGCACCACCGGCACTCGCGCAAAGGTCATCGTCTTGTCGCTAAAGCACGCGCTGCTCGGCATCCTCGGCTACGGCCAGATGACGGGGTACGAACTCAAGCAGTTCTTCGATACTTCGGTCCAGCACTTCTGGAACGCGGAGTTGAGCCAGATCTACCCCACGCTCAAGGCACTCAAGGAAAACAGTTTCGTCGAGATGCACGTCGAGGTGCAGCAGAACCGGCCAAACCGCAAGGTCTACAGCATCACGGAGCAGGGAAAAGACGAGTTCCTGCGCTGGGCACACGCCTCCCAGCCACCGGCCGACCTGCGGGACCCATTTCTCATCAAGGTTTTTTTTGGCACGCAGATCCCGATTGAGGATGTGCTGATCATGCTGCGCCGGCAGATGGAAGAGCAGCAGATGGTGCTCGCCTTCTCCGAGACCGTGCTGCGCGAGAAGATCCGCCATGGCGTCGAGCACTCAGGTTCGACGCGCTCCGGGCTGTTCTGGACGCTGACGCTGGAGATGGCGACCGCCTATCGGCGCGCGTATATCGACTGGTGCGAGAAGTCGATGCATCTACTGGAAGAGAGCATCCTCGACGCGGGCGGCGCGCTCGAAGAGCCGAGCGTGCCTGACGAGGACCGGCTTCTCCACGAGCACGCCAACGCCGGTTGATGCCGCCGCCCGCGATCCGGCGCCCGCGAATCGCCCGACGTGCCGGACCGGACTCGTTATCTGCGCTATGATGCCCACAGCGGGGTGGCGTGCGCCCCGGCCACGCGGCCTCGAGTCCGCGCATCCTGCATGTTAGACATCCCCCTGCCGGGCACGCCGCCCAGCCTTCTCGCTGACAGCGCTTCGCTTCCGATACCGGCCTCGCTCGCGATCGTCCTCTTCATTGCCGGGCTGCTCGGCTACGCCGTCGTCAACGCCGTGGAGATCGCCGTCGTGGCATCGAGCCGGATCCGCGTGCGGTCGGCCGCACAGGAGGGGCATCGATCCGCGCGCGCGCTGGAGCGGCTGAAGAACGAGCAGGAGCGCTACTTCGGCGTCACCGTGATCATGCAGAACGTCTCGATCTTCCTCGCTTCGACGGCGGGGACGGTCGTCGCCGTCGATGTGTTCGGGCGCTGGGGATACCTCTTCAGCCTGATCGCCATACCGCTGATCGCAGCGGAGTTCGGCGAGTACACGCCCAAGGTCTTGGGCGCACGGACGCCGGAGCGCATCGCCTTCGCCGTGGCGATTCCGGCGGAGATCATCGTGCGAGTGATGAGCCCGATGATCACGGCGCTGGCGGTCATTCCGAACATCTTCGGCAGCGCTGCGGAACGCCACACGGTGACCGAGAGCGAACTGCGGATGCTGATCGACATCGGCGCGGAAGAGGGGTCCGTAGGCGAGCAGGAAGCGGAGCTGCTGGACCGCGTCTTCCATTTCCACGACCGGCGGGTGAACGAGATCATGGTCCCGCGGACGGAGGTGGTGTGGCTCGAGAAGGACGAGAGCGTGCGCGAGTTCTACGCCAGCTTCGACGAGACGCCCCACTCCCGCTTTCCGGTGTACGACGACACGATCGACAACGTCGTCGGTATTGTCAGCATCAAGGACGTGCTGCGGGCGCTCGCCGAACACCAGGTCACAGACGAGTCTCCTATCGAGCCGCTGATCCGGCCGGCTTCGTTCGTGCCCGAGACCAAGCTGGTCAGCCAGCTCTTCTGGCAGATGCAGGATCAGCGCCAGCAGATGGCGATCGTCGTCGACGAGTACGGCGGCGTCGCGGGCATCGTGACCCTGGAGCTGATGCTGGAGGAGATGGTGGGACGGGTGGTCGACGAATTGGGACAGCCGTCTGAGGAGTTCTCGACGATCGACGAGAACACGACGCGCGTCGATGGCGGCATGAGCATCTTCGACGTGCGAGAAGAGTTGGGCGTGGAGCTGCCCGACGGAGACTATGAGACATTCGCCGGGTTCGTGCTGGACCGGCTGGGGCACATCCCGCGAGAGGGCGAGACGCTGTCGATCGACGGCTACCGGATCAGCGTGTCGGAGGTGAAGGGCCAGAAGATCGAGTCGGTGGTGATCACCAGAGTCAACGAGCCCGGGATGACGCGCCAGGACGGCGGCTGATGAAAGTGCAGCGGCTGCGGGTCACATTCGCTCGCGGCGAGGATCTGAAGTACATCACCCACCTCGACCTGATGCGGTTCTGGGAACGGGCGCTGCGGCGAGCCGGGCTGCCCGTGGCCCACTCGGAAGGCTTTTCGCCGCACGCGCAGCTCTCGCTGGCGGCGCCCCTCCCCGTCGGTACGACGAGCGATGGCGAGTTGATGGACGTCTTCATGGCGGAGGCCATCTCGCCGCGGCGCTTCATCGACGAAGCATCCCCGCAGCTTCCGCCGGCGCTGTCGATCGCGGGCGTGGAGGAAGTCGGCATGACGTTGCCGGCGCTGCAGGCCGACGTGCGATTCGCGGAGTATCTCGTCGATGTGCCGCTGATCTGTCCGGACGGTGGGATAGGACCAACATCCAATATCCAACATCCAAACTCCAATCCGGAACATGGCGAGAGCGTTGCATCTATGCGCTCTGCCGTGGAGGCATTCCTGGCCGCGAACAGCGTCCCCTGGCAACACATGCGCGACGACGCGGTGCGGTCGTACGACATCCGCGCACAGGTAGAACGCATCGAGGTGGCGGAGGGCGAGGATGGCGCCATCACGCTCGCGATGCGCCTGAAGAACGACAACACCGGAAGCGGCCGCCCCGAGCAGATGGTCGCCGCGCTGGGCCTCGGTACGCCACGCCGGATCCACCGCACGAAACTGATTCTCGCGGGCACATCGCCGGCGAGAGAAGCGTGGCGCAAGGCCGGCAGGTTCGCGAGCTGATGCGCTTGATCCTGGTCCGCCACGGCGAGACGGAGCACAACCGCGGCCGGCTCACCCTCGGCCGCTTTGACGTGCCGATGAACGGCCGCGGCCGCGCCCAGGCGCGAGCGCTGGCTTCTTCCTTCGCGCGGCCGCCGGACGCGATGTACACAAGCCCGCTGAGCCGCGCCGCCGAGACCGCGGCGATCATCGCCGGCGCTGCGGGCTGCCGCGTCGAGATCGAGCCCGCGCTGATCGAGATGGATGTCGGGGAGATGGAGCACCTCTCACGCGAGGAGCTCCGCCTTCGCTATCCGGACTTCCTGGAGCGATGGCTCTCGGAGGGCGCGGCGGATGCCCGCATGCCGGGCGGGGAGACGCTGCGCCAGGTGCAGGACCGCGCATGGGGGGCGGTCGGCGTGATGCTCGAAGCGCATCCGCACGGGCGCGTGGTGGCGGTCACGCACAACTTCGTCATCCTGACGCTGATCTGCCGCGCGCTGGAACTACCTCTCTCCGAGTTCCGCCGGCTGCGCCAGGGCCTCGCTGCCCGGACGATAGTGGATATCGGGACAGGCCATACGACGCTACTCCAGCTGAACGACAACGCGCACCTTCTCGCCGCCGGGCTGGGGGACGACGCCGTCGACAGCGCGGCTCGCTTGTGAAACGACACGGGACAGCCGCTGGATGTCCCTGCGAAGCCGTCCGGTCCGGTCATACTGATCAACGCCACCGCAGGTCGACCATGGCAGCCTGGCGACGGGCAGCATCGGCCGGCGTCCCCCGCGCGGTCACGTCCGCCGGTGCTATATAGTGCCGCCGCAATCAGGTGATTCCGGAGCGGCGCGTGGCGATCGATCCCTTCGAATTCCGCAGCATCGTCGGCCACTTCGCCACCGGAGTGACCGTGATCACTACCGCCGCCGGCGACGAGTTCCAGGGCATGACGGCGAACGCCGTTGCGTCGCTTTCGCTCGATCCGGTCATGATCTTGATATGCGTCGAGAAGACCAACCATACGCATCGCGTCCTCGAAGAGGGCGGCGTCTTCACGGTGAACATCCTGGGCGAGCACCAGGAGGCCGTATCGCGCGTCTTCGCCACACGCGCCGAACCGGAGATCGGCACGCTGCGCGGCGAGCCGTTCACGATCGGCAAGACCGGGGCACCGCGGCTCGAAGACTGTCTCGCATTTCTGGAGTGCCGGGTCGCTGACGTGCTGGACGGCGGTGACCACTCGATCTTCCTCGGCGAGGTCGTCGATGAGGGTGTCGTCAACGACGTCAGGCCGCTGATGTTCTACCGGGGCCAGTACGCCGCGCTCTGTCGTGATACGCAGCGATGATGATCCTGCTAGATCCCGTACCGCCATCGCGAAGGCAAGCGAGGCGGGCAAGCCATCGCGTGATCGCTCATTTCGGCCCGTGAGGGGTCAACGTGAGCTTGCCACCGATGGCATTCGGCGAGAACGTCACTGGGCCGCTCCAGACGACCTTGCCACCGGTCCCGCAGACAGGTGAGCAGACTAACGCCTCATAGCCATCGGGGCTGGGATCGACGCTGAGTGTGAACTCGTGCTCGCGGTCCTGTGTCTGGCGGGTCGGGTTGTTCGTCTGGTCGCAGCAACCAAAATCATGACCGCCGCGCTTTCGCACCCAGTACACATAGCCCGACTTTGCGTTGAACGAAGGCTGATCGCGAAGCGTCACGGCATAGAAGGCGACCTCGGTCGCTCTGTAGCCAAGCTCCGTCAGATCGAACACGGAATATAACGCCGGCTTCCCTTCGGACTCCCAACGCGTAACTGGTTCGAGCCCAGGTCCGGAAGTGGTCGAGGCGTAGAACGCGACGCCGTGGTCGACAAACTCTGTCCCCGGGGTCGTCGCTCCTAACCGATGCACGCCGTTCGCCGGGTCGAACCAGTCGTGAATTCCCGCAAGGCTCTCGCCCGGCTCTGTCGGCACATAGAAGGCGACGCCTTCGGGAGTCGCGTTAGCGACAGCTTGCCCCTGCCTGCCGTATGTGGCGTTGCCGGCGGCGTCGTCCCACTGCACGAACGGCACCGCAAGCACCAGCCGGTTGAGCCACAGCGTGTAAGTAGCATAATTTGCGTACGTGATGTACAGCGTCTGGCGGTCGTTCTTGTCGAATTGCGGGTGTTGGGTCGGGTGGTAACAAAGGTACGAATGCTGGCGCTCCGGAAAGAGCCGCGGGTGCAGACGCACGGCGCTGGCGCTCTGAAGAAACGGCTTACAATCGACGAGGATCGTCTCATCGGTGAACGGTCCCTCTGGCGCGCTGGCGTATGCCATGGCGATAGCACTCAGACTGTTCGTGCTATACATCGCCGTCCACTTTCCCAGGTACGGGTTGAAGTCGACGTTGAAGGCCTGCTGACCTCCTCCCGTCTGCAGGATGTCCACGGACCGGGTAACTTCAGAATCCCAAGTGTGGCCATTCCAATAGCGGTATGACGCGGCGTCCTCGATAGCCGCCACTGGTACGCGCCCAACGCGGACATTCCAGTCGACCTCGAAATAGACATACACATAGCCGTCCGTTAGTAGCATGCCGGTGGCCGACAGCGACTGCCCCGGAAACGACTGCGAGTCGATCAGCTTGTCAATCACGCGCGTCGCCGTGAGATCTGTAACGCCGAACTTGCCAAGACCGATCCCGTTCAGTTCGTACGTCCCCGTGTTCGGATCGGCACGAGCCACGGAATTGAAGAGGAAGTGCACCACACCCGGCTGCACCGAGACCTGACCCGCGGCGGGCCAGACCGTCGCCTCATCGGCCTCCTTCGTCAGCAGCGGCGCCGCCTTCCCCGACGCGTCGGTCTTGCGCGTGATGTCGATGCAGTTGTCGGGGTCCGTGTCGCTGCTGACGCCGATGTTGTTGGGCAGGAAGCCGCCATCTTGCAGGATCGTGTCGCCGAAGGTCCAGTACGACCGGCCATCGATCACGTTCGTCGTGCCGCCGTCCTGGCCGCGAATGCCCGCGCCGCCGCCATTGGCGTCGAGGATGGAGCAGATCAGCGTCGTGAGGTACGCGGCAGCGGGCCGTTCCGTCAAGAACGGGATCGCGGGGGCGTTCGAGGAGCCGCCGCGCCGCGCCAGCCCGACAATGCCCGCGGCCCCCGTTGCGGCGACCACCAGCGCCAACACCGCAGCGAACACCGTGCGCCGACGATTCGTCACCGCCGGCCCGCACACGGGTTGCCGTTATATCGAAGCGCCACGAAGTGGAGTATAGACTCTACGGTCCGAGTGCCCCTGTACGGAAAGTCCCGCAAAGCGGTAGAGCTGCTCTAATGCCGAATCAATGGCTATCCAGCCTGGTCGCTTGCCGCTTCTATTACTCACCCGAACCGGAGGTATCGTGGGCAGCACCGTGAAGGCGCCGGCGACCGAGGCCGGGAGTACGAGCGCAGCGCGGCTGGCTTCCGTGGACATGCTGCGCGGTGCCGCGATTCTCTGGATCGTGCTCTACCACCTCTGGTGAGACTTCCAAATACTGCCCGCCGCCATCCGCGACTACTACGGCTGGTTCGACGACCGTCTGGGCCATGGCGAGCCGTCGGCTTTTACGGCATTCACCGACATCGTGCTCCGCATGGGCTACCAGGGCGTGCCGCTTTTCATGATGCTTAGCGGACTGACGATGACGCTATCCGCGCTGCGTAGCGGCCAGCCGCCCCGCCCCATCCATTTCATCGCGCGGCGCGTCCGTAAGGTGCTGCCCCCTACTGGTTCGGCTTCGTCTATACGATGCTCGTCATCGCCGCCGTCGCCGCCATACAGACCTGGCTCCATGGCGGCGGCTTCTCGCACCAGTTGCGCGCCAATGTCACATTCGGGCGCTACATTCACGTGCCGATGGACTGGGGGCAGATCTTCGCCGGGCTGTTCGTCGCGCCGCGCGTGGCGCGCGAGGAGTGGATGTTCGCGCCGGAGGCCGTGCTCTGGTTTGTGCCGCTGCTGCTCCAGTACTACCTGCTGTTTCCGTGGCTGTATCGCGCGCTGGGAAGGATCGGACCGGCGCCATTTCTCGTCGCAACCTTGCTCATCACCGTCGGCGCGCAGGCGGCGGCGATCTGGCTCTGGGACGAGTACGCGGTACCGGGCCAGTACGGCTGGATGCTCGCTCCGACGCGCCTGTTCGAGTTTTCACTCGGAATGACGCTCGGCTGGCTGATGGTCCAGCACCGCGCGTGGCTTGAAGAGTCTGTGCGAGGGCCCGTGGCGATCGCCGTCGCGATCTACGCCGGGCTCGCGCTACAGGTCGCGGGCAGCGGTCTCGACGCCGCACATCGCTACTACTTCGCGCTGTCGTCTTCGATGATCGTGCGGGGGCTGACGCTCATCGTCCTGCCGTTCATCGTCAAGGCGCCCGCACGCATCGAGTCGGCAACACCGGCGCGGCTGCTGGCCTGGATCGGCGCCGCCTCGTACGCCGTGCTGATCGTCAATGAGCCGTTCCGCTACGTCATGAGCCTGATGCGCAACGAGCTGCCCGGCGCGGTATGGTGGCCCGTGCTGATCGTGCTTTACGTACCGGCGAGCGTGCTGCTCGCACAACCGCTGGCGCGCTTCTTTGGCCTCCTACCGGTCCGCGCGCCGGTGCCAGGCGAGCCTGCTCCACCGGCTATCGCGACGGCGGATGCATCGGCCGCCGGCGCGGCGCCCGGCACATGACGATTGGCAACGACACCGAGAATAAGGATGCGGCGGCGATCGCGACGTGGCCGCGGGCGATCTTTGCGCTCGCCGTCGCGGCGCACGCCGTCATGTTCTTCTCGTTGTTCTTCGGCTACCTCAACCCGCTGTTCGACAACTCCGACCAACAGCGTCAGGCGATCGACTTCTTCAGCATCTATCAGGGCGGCACCCGCGCCCTCCACGGTGGGTCGATCTACTCGTGGGATCTGGGAGACAGCGTCCCGTACGCCGCGCCCTATCGATACCTGCCGTTCCTGGCGTACACGGGCGCGGCGGCGTTCAACGCGCTCCCTCCATGGAGCGCCTACTGGTTGTGGGTGTCCCTCATCGAAGTGATGCTGTTCGCCAACGCATGGCTGACGTACCAGCTGGCGGCCGACAGGCGCTGGGGCTGGATCGCCGCGGCCATGTGGTTCGCCTTCACCCCGCTCTACCTCGAGGAGTACATGGGGCAGTGGTCGTTCCTGATGGCCACGCTGATGCTCTGGACGGCAGCGCCGCTGATCCGTGGGCGGCCCTCGTTAGCTGGCGTGCCGTGGGGCGTATCGGTGCTGATCAAGACGAATTCGGCGTTGCTGGGGCCAATCTTCCTCCGTCTGCGGCAGTGGCGCGTGCTCGCCGCGACGGTGGCAGCTCTCGTGCTGTTCAACGCCCCTTATTTCCTCATGCACGACGGTGAGGCGCGCTACTTTTGGAACCTAAACTTCGGATTGTACTCGCGTGACGTGCCCCGGATCGCATCGTTCATGGGCTCCGGTGACCTCGGTGGCTACTCATTGATGCGGGCAGTCTGGGTCACCTTCGACCTGACGGCGCAGGACACTCCGCGGTGGCTCGTGCGCGCCGTGATATCGAGCGTCGTGTCCGTTTCCCTCGCGTCAACGTTCATGCCAAGGCGGCCTGACGTCGTCGCGTTGTTCGCAATCTGGCCATCCGTCTTTTTTCTGGTCTATTCGCTCACATGGGAGCACCATTACGTGATGCTCATGCCGGCGCTGGCGATGCTCGTCGCGCTCTCACCTCGCCACCGCGCCACGGCGCTGATGGTGTTCGTGTTCGTCGCGCTGCCCACGCCGTACTGGGTGTTCCAGCACGAGTTTTCGCCTCCATCGAGCGGCCTCCTAGCCGCGTCAAACGCGGAGTTGTTCTGGCCCCGGTGGGCCGCAATCATGTATCACGGCTCGAAGGTCGTCCCGGTGCTCGCATTATGGGTTGCGCTCTGCAGCCAGCAAATCGGTGAGCGGCGGGCGGAACATGCTGGTTCTCGCCTCGAGTCCTGACCCATCTGGGGCGCGAGCGATGGATCCTGCTTGGACACGCGGAATGGCCGCGGCGCGCCGTCGAAGAACGCTTTGCCGCGACGCGGCATTCCGTCCGCGTAGGGTGGTTCCGAGGTGAGAGGAGCGCAGCGAGATGCTGGACGATCATGGGCGCGCACACGTCGTCCGCGCGGCCGAGGACGCGTGCAATTCATACACCACGCGCGGAGCGACCCGCTCCTTCGTCGAGACCGGCGCACTCTTTGTCGGAGCTCTCGTCGCTCGCGGAGTCGCGCAGATCCTGGTCAGACCGGACCCCACGAAGATCTTCATGTTCGACCCCACACTGTACTATCTACTCGCGGATAGCATCGCTCATGATGCGGCCTTCGCCGTACAGGGCGTCTCCACCGCTGCGGTCACTCCGGCGTACCCCGCACTCCTGTCGGTTCCCTTTTTTCTGTTTGGGTCGCACCTCGAACTCGCTCTGGCGACAAACGCCCTGCTCGGCGCGGCGACGGCCGTGCTGACTTACCTGTTCGCCAATTCGCTTTTCGGCCGCCCGTCAGGCATCTTGGCCGGCTTGGTGGTGATGATCCTGCCCAGCTACGCTCTGTTGTCAACGGTGTTGCTCGCCGAGAACCTGGCTGCGCCTCTCATCATTCTGGCACTACTTCTCTCGTTGCGCGTGATAGCAGGCCCAACCTCCGCGGCGACCGGGGCCGCGCTCGGGGCCGTTATGGCGCTCGGCGTGCTCACGAGGGGCGAGTTCTCGACGGTTGTGCTCGCGCTGCTCATCACGTTGGCCGCTCATCGCGAGCGAGGCCGCCAACGCACTGCACGGTGGCTCGTTCCTGCGGCGGCTGTGTTCTTCGTTATCGTTGGGCTTTGGATCGTGCGCAACCAGGAGGTGATCGGCGCACCAGTGCTAGCGACGAACACCGTGAGCGGCGGATTGTACAACAGTCTGGGCCCGCACCCCGGATCCTTCCCGCCGAATTTTTTCGACGACTCAGTGCCGGCGGACCAGCGGGAGGCGGACGCAAGTCGCAGAGAACTGCGAGCCGCCCTGGACTTCGCGCGCGACCATCCTCTGGAGGAGACGCGGAGGATCCCTAAGCGCTTCTGGACGTTCGTTCGAAACGACGAGGGCGCGTTCAAGTGGATCACCCCCGACCCGCACGCGGTCAGTGCGTCAGCGGCGAATCGACTGCGTGTGGTGTGCAACGTGTTCTACGTGCCTCTCATTTTGCTCGCGATCCTGGGTCTGCCATGCTGGTTCGCGCGGCAGGAGCCGCGCCACCTGCTGGTAGTCGCAACGATCGCCGGCTGGACTGCGTCGCACGTGTTCCTGTTCCCGGGCGACGCTCATTACCACATCGTCCTAGTACCGATCCTCGCGGTGATGGCCGCAAACGCGGGCATTGTGATGGAGCGGAAGTTACGTGCCCGCGCGACCTAGCATCGCTGCCGGCGCGTGTTCGCTGCTCAGATGGCGAGCTCGATCCACGACTGGCTGGAGATCGCTCAGGGCGGGCAACCGCACCGTTGGGATCTCAGCGCGACGGCGCGGGACGCGGCGCTCCACCCTGCCGACGCGAAGGCGCCGTTGTTCATGAACCCCTTCGACTCGGTCCAGTCGAGCTTCAACGCGTCTACAACGTCCTTGCGGACGAGCAGATTGAACCAGCGGCCCCCGTATTGCACCGCTGAAGGCTCATATAGCTCCCACGTACGTTTGTCGTCAATGAGCTGGTTCTGCCCTTCGACGATGCCTCTCCTGCTCTCGTAGAGCGCGCGTGTGAAAACGAACGGCTCCGTATCGCTCATGACAATCACCTGGGGCCGTGCCGTTACCAGCACATAGCCGATGTCGTACTTCTCGTGCGCGATGACGCCCTTGCCGAAGTTCGGCACGTGGGCGTGCGCGATCGTTTCGTCCGTCAGGCCGAGCATGTCCAGGCCCGGGAGCTGCGAGTAATACGGCAGCGCACCAGACGCGTAGGTCGCGACCAGGTAGTCATGAGGGAGGTTATCGCGGAGCCAGAGGCCCCACAGGCGTCGCTCCTCCAGCGCCCGCCGATCCTGCACCAGGCCCGGGTCGATCGATGCGTGGGCGAGCGCCAAGCCGGCGAGCACGCCGGCCACCGCGGCAACTGTGGCGAACTGCCTGCGGTCGGGCACCGCACGGGAGAGCATCACTGCCAGCCCACAGATGCCCGGCAGATACAAAATCGGCACGAGAGGGGCGACGAACCGGCCGTGCCCGAAGGCGTCGCCGCCCTCGATGATGATCGCCGCAACAAGCACGGCGATAATCGCCAGGATGTACACCAGATCGCGCCGGACACGCGGTGCGCCCTGCGTCAGCAGCACGAGGCCGCCGACCACAAACGGCAGGAAGAGGTACGCCATGCCGTTCGCGCGAACGTAGCTGAGGCCTCGCTGCACGAAGTCCGTGTTCGAACCAACCTTCGCGTAGAACGTGTTTGGAAAGAGATAGCCGTAATACGTGTAGCGCCAGATAAAATAGGCGCCGAAGAGGGTCGCGAACAGCGCAACCCAACCGGCCGCACGCCGCGCGGACGCCAGATCGCGCGTGTGGATCGCCTCCCACGCGACGAAGCCGCCCGTAACGCCGCCGGCCAACACCAGTTCCGGCCGCGTCATCGCCGCCGCCGCCGCCGCGACGGCGGACCACGGGAACCGCGACCCGCGCGTCTCCGTCAGATAGAGGTAGACGGTCGCCGTCAGCAACGCCGCCGCGAGCGGCGTCTCCAACCCGGAGAAGCCCCAGAAGACGATCGCATCGTTGAGGCCGATGGCCAGGAGGACGACGGCGAGCGTCGCCGGCTCAGCGATCACACCGCCCTCTTCGTCCGCCCAGAGGCGCCAGATCCGCCAGACCAGGAGCACCATCACGAGCATGGCAGCATAGGAGAGCAGCAGCGATCCCGAGACCAGGTCGATGCCGATCCGGTACATGCCGGCGAGGACAACCATCCAGAGAAAGTTCGTATAGCCCTCGACGTGCTGGCCGGGGTTCCATACGGGTCCGACGCCGTCGGCGAGGTTCCGCGCGTACCGCAGCGTGATGTAAGCGTCGTCGCTGTAGTGGCGCACGTAAAAGATTGCGTCCACGAACATCACGGTCGCGCCGCCCGTGATCGCCGCCGCGACCCTGTACGCCGGTTCGCGTAGCCGCGCGATTGCCGCGAGGGTCGCCGTACAGAGGAGCGCTGCGAGGATGATGAACGCCGGAAACGGCATCTATGCCCCGCTCGCAATTGCGTAGCGATCCTGGCTTGCGGACAAGATCGCGCCGCCCGCTATCACCTCAGCAACTCCACCATTCGTGGCGGGATGATAGCAAATGGCGGCACGCGCCGACTCGCCCGCGACAGTCATCGCCCGCCCGCTCGCCGTCTTCCTCCGCCTGTAGAACGGGCGCCCGCCCGGCAACCGCCGCCGATGCCGATCGCGCTGAAGATTCGGCCCGCCTCCCAACGCGACGTCTTTACATCGCGCGCATCCGGGGCGCCGCTTGTATTGCCGCGCTGCACGGCCGATGCTACGATCGCGGCAGCGTCCGGTGCGACTCCGGGAATGCGCCGTGGAGCATCAGCAGGAGCCCCACCTGAATGGCTGTCGTCGCGATGCACGCACCGGTATTCCGGCGGACACGTAGCCGCGCGCTGGCGGACAGCGCTCTCCGCGCCGGCCGCCACCTGCCTCTCATGGCGATTCTCGCGCTCGTCATCGGCATTCACGTGCCGACGATGAAGTACTACTTCTTCGGCGATGACTTCCTCGTGCTCGGCGATATTCAGTCACGCGCCTTCCCCGCGTACATGCGGGACGTCTTCCTCCTGCGCGACCTGACGCCAAACTGGCGGCCGCTGACCATGCTCGTCTACTGGGGCGAGTTCAAGGTCTTCGGGTTCAACGCGCTGCCGTGGCGGATCGTCAACCTCTCCCTGCACGTCGCGACCGTCGCTGTCCTCTACACGCTCGTGCTGTCGATGACCAAGCGGATGTTCGTGGCGCTCGCCGCGGCGGTGATCTTCGCCGTCTCCGCATCGGCGGTGCACACGGTGACCTACATCACGGCGTTCCCGCACGTGTTCAGCGAGTTCCTGCTGATCTCATCCCTGTTCGCGCTGCACCGCTACGTCGAGAGCGGCGAACGGCGGGCGGCGTGGTACTGGACCTCGCTGCTGCTGTTCATCGCCGGCTTCCTGGCGAACGAGGGCGGCGTCGTGCTGGGCGCCGTGCTGCTCGTGTACTTCGCGACGGCGTCGCTCGCGCGAAAGCGCGACCCGCTCGACTTCGCGATCAAGATGCTGCCGTTCGGGCTCGCGGCGACCGTCCTCGTGTCCGGCCTCAGCGGCTGCGGATGCCAGGGCGTCGAAGGCGGGTTCTACAGCGTCGGTTGGCACATCCCGCGGGAGACGTGGGTGTACATGTCGCGGCTGGCGTACCCGGTGGGCGCGATCCCGAAAGACCCGTCGACGATCGAGTGGGTATGGGGATCGATCGTCATCGGCGCGGCGATCTTCTTCTTCATCCGCGGGCCGCACATCGCCCGGTTCGCGGCCGTCGGCGTGGTCATCGGCGTCATGCCGTACGTGCCGGGGAAGATCTGGACCGCCACGCGTTACACCTACATGTCGCTGCCGTTTTTCGCCATCCTGGTCGCGGTGGCCGCCGGTTGGCTGCACCATCACGCGGCGCGCATCTGGAAGCCGGGAGCGCATGCCTTGGCCGCGGTGGCGCTTGTGACGGTGGCCGGACTGTATTCCTGGCAGACCATCCACCAGACGCAGCCGTTTCTGCGAGACACAGACCGCTGGCATCTGCTCACGGACGATCTTCGCGCGAACTACAGCCAGGTGCCGCCCGGCACGACGATCTACGTCATCGACAATCAGGACCTCTGGTCGAACCTGTACTGGCAGCCGACGTGGATGACATCGGTGGGACATGCCCTGTACGGCAAGGACGTTGCCGTGCGTGCGTTGTCGACCGAAGACTACGCCAGGCTCTCCCGCAGCCTCGTCGGTACGCCCTACGTGCTGGAGCTACGGGACGGTCACCTGGAAGCCCCCGAACCGGCCATCGCACAAGGACGCTAGCGGCGCCCTGTCTCGGCGTCGCCTGCCGCGCCGACGGCGTAGATCGTGAATGACCCCTGGAATGTCGCGTGATCGTCGAAGGACGTCAGCTCCCTGGTATTCAAATCCCCTCCAAGAAACCGCTGATACAGCCAGACCGCGTAGAACGGAAAGTCGACGAGGACATCGATCTTCCGCTCGGTGATGTACGCGGCCATTCGGCGGTCTCGCAACGCCTGCAGCGCATCGGGATTCATCACGCCGTCGAGATTCACGGTTGTGCGTCCGGAATAGTACCCGACGACACCGGAATTGTAGCCGCCGACGCGTGTGCCCGCCGGTGTCGTTGTCGCGATCCAATCCGCCGCTGAGCGCATATCGACCTGCACCGGATACCAACCATCTCGAAACGTCCGCAGGGCAGTCGGGGCCGTGCCGACAAGGACGATCGTGCAGATGGCCAGTCCGCCGACGGCGCCGACGCGCGACTCCCGGCAGATCTCGATCGCCAACCCAAGCAACAACGCCAGGAGCGGGAACAGCGGCACGAAGTACCATTCTCGCACATACCACCGCACGCCGGCATGTACCAGGAGCTGCACGCCGATTCCCGCCAGCGGCACGGCCAGCAGCACGACGGCCGTGCGTCGCTCCCGGCGCTGATCTCGAACGGCGCTGCCACCCGATATTAACGCCAGCGCCGAGACAAACGCGACGGCGAGCCACGAGGTACCGCGGCTCGGCGTGAAATAGAAGTACGGGATCGTGTGCAACGCCGCCTGCCGCACGAGGACCACCGAGTGCCACAGACCGGCGCCGCTTAGCGCGCTGCCGCCATCGAAGATCTGATGCTCAATGTAGGGCAGCGCGCTGGCGCTCACCGGGAACGGCGAGCCGAAGACGATCTGATTCCATAAGAGCCAGGGGCCCGTAATAGCACCAAAGATTGCAGCGACCATCGCAGCAGAGCGCAGCCTCCAGCTATGCATCAACAGCGTTCCAAGAATCGAGACGGACACGATGGCATAGTCAGTGCGCGATAGCACGAGCAGACCCGCGAGAACGGCAGCCAAAGCGTAAGATGCTTGGGTGGGTCGCTGGTAGGCGACGACGAACGCATACAGCAGCGCGACGAACACCGAAACGTTTAGCCCCGTCTCCAGCCCGTCAATGGACATGAAGATCAACACCGGATGGAACAAGTACGCAGCCGTCGATATGAGGCTCACTGGCGCCGAGAGCCCGAGACGCCTGCCCGTGAGATACAGCAGCACGCCGGAACCTGACGTGGTCAGGGCCGATGCCGAGAGAGCGACATGGATTGGGACGTCGCCTTGCCCCCCAGAGAGCAGATACACAGGCAGCAACACCAGCATCCACAGCGGATGAAAACCATTCGCCCATACCTCGCCGTCCGCGCTCACGCCGTGCCCATGGACCACATTGCGCGCAACCTGGAAGTAATAGAAGGCGTCGTCCGGGATCGCATGCCCGATCAAGTAATGCATGGGAAGCCACGCGAGGGTCACGCTTAGCGCAGCCGAGGCGAACACAACCGCACACAGCAACACCGCGGCATACCGCTCGATCAACGTTTCGGCCTGTTTGGTCGTAGACAGCGAATGAACTGCTATCAAGTCGCCTCGGTGCGTCGCTCGGAAGCGCTGATGCGTACGCGAACGGCCTACCATGGCGCAGCGGAAGGCAGGGCGGAGCGGCCCGCCTCGACGAGCGCGCGGGTGCTGTGTATTGTATTCGGTAATGCCGAGATCACTCCCTCCGGAGAAGATCCCAGCGCCAGGCGGGGGTTTGCCGTGAACCAGACCCGAAGGCAGCTTCCCGCCCTCGCCCTGATTCTCCTCGTCGCGCTGGCGCTCCGCCTGTCCTGGATCGCTTTCGTCCACCCGGACCCCACCGACGGCCGCTTCGACGACACCGCCTGGTACCGCGTGTCGGCGCACTTCTTCGCGAACGGCGACGGCTACGTGAACCCCTTTACCGGCACGCCCACCGCCGGCTGGCCGCCCGGCTATCCCGTCTTCCTCGGATCGATCTTCGGTCTCTTCGGCGAAGGACTCGCGCAGACCTACATACTCAACGCCGTGCTGTCGGGGCTGACGGTCCTCGTCGTCTATGCCATCGGGCTCATACTATTCGACCGGCGGACGGCGCTGGTCAGTGCGGCCGCGATGGCGGTCTGGCCCGGCCAGATCTACTTCACCTCGCTCACGCTGTCCGAGCCGCTCTTCACGCTGCTCTTTTCGCTCGCCATGCTGCTCATGCTGCTGGCAACCCGCGTCGACAGGGGCAAAGGCGCCATCGTCCTCATGTTCGGCATCGTGACGGGGCTCGCCGTGCTCACGCGGGGCCAGGCGCTGCTCCTACTCCCGCTCGCATTCATCGTGTGGGGACTCGCGGAGCATCGTTGGCGACCCGCGGTAGGCTGGGTTATGCTGGCCGCGTTCGTGGTGGGGGTGATGCTCGCGCCCTGGGTGGCGCGGAATCAACGCCAGCTGGGCAGCCCCGTGCTCCTGGCGACGAATTTCGGCGTGAACGTTTGGATCGGGAATCACGACAACGCCACGGGCCGCCGGAACATACCGGAGCCGGAAGCGCCGCAGCCGTCACGCCTGGGTGTGACGCAGCCGCAGTTCGAAGTGAAGGCTGACAACCTGGCACTCCGGAAGGGCCTGGATTACATGCGCAGTCACCCGGCCCGCGAACTGCAACTGACCCTCACCAAGGTCCGCGCCATGTACGAGTCAGACGCCACGGCGCTTGACTGGAACTCGCGCTACCGACCGGGATTCTACGCATCGCCCGCGGCCGAGGACTGGCTGCGCGCGGCGGCGAACGGCTTCTGGTTCGCGGCGATCGCGCTCTCGGGCGTCGGGCTGATCTCCACCCGTGCGCGTCTCGGCGGCGTGGTGGGGCTGCTGCCGCTGTTGGTGCTGGTCTGGACGGGTACCCATCTGCTGTTCTTCGGCGACGCCCGCTTCCACTATCCCATCGTCTTTGCCATCGCCCTCCTCGGGGCGCGCGGGCTCGTGGTGCTCTTCGAAGCGCTGCGCCGCCCTGAACCGAACCTGCGACGGGGGTACGCCACGGCTTGAGCGCCGAAACTCCGTCGGCCACCGGTGTCGAGCGCCCCGCCGTGGTGACGGAAGGCGCGCGGCCCGAGTGGCTGGCGTGGCTCGAGTCCGTCCGCCTCGACGCGCTGCTGATGCTCGTGCTCTTCACGGCAGCGATCATTCCGCGGGCGGCGTGGACCGCGTACACCGACCGCGCGCCGCAGGGGCTCAATGACCCGCTGTACTACAACCTCGCAAGCGACCTCATCGCCCAGGGCAAGGGCTACACGCGGTTCACCGGCGAGTCCTTCGCGTATTACCCGGTCGGCTATCCCGCCACGCTGGGCGCGCTGAAGAAGGCAGGGGACTTCACCGGCTGGGGCAACAGCGTCTTCTCGGCAAAGATGATGAACGGCATGTTCGGCGCCATCACGGTGCTGCTGCTCTACCTGCTCGCGAGCCGCATCTTCGAACGCCGCGTCGCGGTGGCCAGCGGCCTGCTGCTGGCGATCTTTCCGAGCCAGGTCTACTACGCCGGCACGATCCTGTCCGAAGCCGAGTTCACGATGTTGTTCGTCGCCGCGCTGCTGGTGCTGGCGTGGCACCCGTGGTCGCGCAACGGCATGTCGTGGCGGCGGCTGTTCATCAGCGGCGTTCTGCTGAGCGCCGCGACGATGGTGCGCGGCATTTTGCTCGTCTTCCCGTTTATTCTGTTGCTCCTGTGGCTGCCGTATCTGCACTCCAAACGCAGGGCCCTCTTGCAGGCCTCCATCGTGTTTGCCGGCGTGCTGGTGTTCGTGGTGCCCTGGTCGGTGCGAAACAGCATCGTCTTCGGTGAGATCACTGGCCCGTCGACGAACCTGGGCGACGACCTCTGCATTGGCAACGCCATCGGCGCCAGCGGCCATTTCCGGTTTGTGGACAGGTGCTTCGAGTCCCCAGAAGAAGAGGGGAAGACGTTCCAGGAAGTCGAGATCTTCCGCAGCCGGCACGGCGTCACAACGGCAATCAAGGACGTCTTCAATTCGCCCGGGCGCATGCGGCAGTTGATCGGCCAGAAGGCGTACTGGCTGTTCTTCCGCGATGACGACGGCATCGCCGCCGCGCAGTCGTACGGCAACGACCCCTTCATCCACGCGTACCTCGGCGAGGTGCTGAGTTTCGCCGCCGATGCCATCTATTACGCCACGGGCTCGGTTGCGGTCCTCGGCGCCTTCTGGTTCACGCTCGGCAGGGATATTCGGCGCGCGTTCATCATGTTCACGCTGGTCTACCTGTTCCTCATCCCGCTCGTCTTCTTCGGCGACCCGCGCTTTCACTTCCCGGCGATTCCGCTGCTCGTGCTGGTCGCGACCTCAACCATGATCGCGATCTGGGATCGCCGCAACCGCGCTCTTCCCGCGCTGGAGGGCATCGATGCAAGCGCCCGCTAAGCGCCGCTGGTATCGCACACCCGACGTCCGTTGGCTGCTGGCCATCTTCCTCATCGCCTTCGCGCTGCGGCTGCTCACCGTCGCGGTGATCCATCCGGATCCGCGCGACGGCCGCTTCGACGACAGCGTCTGGTACGACACGTCGGCGAAGCATCTCGCGGCCGGAGACGGCTACGTCTTTGACCCAACCGTCTGGCTCACCGCGGATGGCACGCGCGTCTACCCGGACGAGAGCCAGCTGACGCCGACGGCGCTCTGGCCGCCCGGCTATCCGGTGACCCTCGCCGCGATCTACTACATCACCGGCGACTCGTTGTGGGCCGGGCGCATGTTCAACGTGCTCTGCGGCGCGCTCACCGCGCTGCTCGTCTACGCGATCGCGCGCAAGCTCTTCGGCCTGACCGAGGCGGTAGTAGCGGGACTGCTGATGGCCCTCTTCCCCGGCCACATCTACTTCACGCCGCTGTTGATGAGCGAGACCTACTTCCTCTTACTGATGACCGCTACCATCGCGGTGTTCCTCTACTTCGTGCTCGGCCGCGAACGCCCGCAGCTGCTCGGCGTCGCCGCCGCGGGCGTGCTCGCCGGCATGACCGGCATGTCGCGCGGCGAGTTCGCGCCCTTCGCGGGCATCATGCTCTTGCTCATGCTGCTGCACCTCGGGCTGCGGCGCTCGCTGCTGCCGGCCGCCGTGCTGCTGCTCGGCATGGGGGCCCTCGTCGTGCCCTGGACCATCCGCAACGAGCGGACCATGGGCGCGTTCATACCCGGCACCACCGGCGCCGGCGTTGTCGCCTTGCAGGGCCATCACCCCCTCTCCGAGGGTATCCCCAGCCTCGATATCTTTGGCCGTATCGAACACGAATACGCCAGCCTCGGCCGGACGGAGCGCGAGGTGAAAGTCAACAGCGAGGGCCTGTATCGCGCGCGCACGTACGCCTGGGACCACAAGCTTAACGAGCTGCGCTTGCTGCCGCGCCGGATGTTCGGGCTCTTCCGCTCCGACGAGTCGGCGATCACCTGGTCGCAATCCAACAAGCCGGTCTACGGCGAAGAGACGGCGAAGCGGCTGATCAACCTCAACACCTGGATCTTCTACGGCACTGTGGGCTTCGCGCTGCTTTCGTGGCCGCTCTGGTGGCGGACGCGCGATACGAAGCGCTTGCTCGTCTTCGCGCCTGTGCCGTTCTACATGCTGATGTTCGGCGTGATCTTCATCGGTGATCCCCGCTACCACTTCGGCATGTACACCACGCTCGTCGTCTTCGCATCCACAGGCATCACGATGGTGCTGCGAATGACGCGTGAGCAGTGGCGCGAGGCAATGGGCGGGCGATCGATCGGGCGGTTGCTCCGCACGTACGGCACGCCTTCGCCGTGAATCCGCTGGCGAGCCACTGGTTCCGGCTAGCGGGCTGGTTGCTGTTGCTGGCGCCGCTGGTGGCGCTTCTGGTCGTGCTTTCGGGCAACGTGCCGTTCACGTTTGCCCTGATCATCACGCTCTATATATGGGGTCTGGTATGCGTCATACTGGCGCTGATTGCGTTCACCGGGCTGGCGGTCCGGCTCGTGGGCTGGGGGATCCGTGCGATTCGAAGGTAAGACGGTCGTCGTTACCGGGGCCGGCGGATTCATCGGCAGCCATCTCGTCGAGCATCTCCTCGGATCCGGCGCCCACGTTCGGGCGATGCTGCGATATACGTCGCGCGGCCAGCGCGGCTCTCTCGATTTTCTACCCGCCACGCTGCTTGACCAGGTTGCGATCACGATGGGCGACGTGCGCGACTTTGACGCCGTGCGCGAGATCGCGCGCGGCGCCGATGCCATCTTCCATCTCGCCGCGCTGATTGGCATACCGTACTCGTACGAGCACCCGCAGGAAGTCATCGATACGAACATCATCGGCACCTCCAACGTGCTGCTCGCCGCCAGGGAAGCTGGCACGCTCGAGCGCATTGTGCTCACGTCGACGAGCGAGGTCTACGGCTCGGCGATGCGTGTGCCGATGGATGAGCAGCACCCGCTGCAGGCGCAGTCACCCTACTCCGCGACGAAGATCGCCGGCGATGCGCTCGGCCTCAGCTTCCATCGCTCCTTCGGGCTGCCGGTGACCATCGTGCGCCCGTTCAATGCCTACGGCCCCCGCCAGTCGGCGCGCGCCGTCATCCCGACGATTATCAGCCAGGCAGTTGCCGGCCAACCGCTGCGCCTCGGCACACTCGACACGACGCGCGACTTTACGTACGTAGCCGACACGGCGCGAGGCTTCGCTGCGGTCGCCGCGGCCGATGCGGCGGTCGGCGAGGTGATCAACGTCGGCTCGGGCAACGAAGTAAGCATCCGCGAGATCGTGCGGAAGGTCGGCGCAATCACCGGCCGCGAGCTTATCATCGAGGGAGACGAACAGCGCATGCGGCCGGCGAAGAGCGAGGTCTCCCGGCTGCTGTCGGACAGCACGAAGGCGCGGCGGCTGGGCGCATGGCAGCCGGAGGTCTCGCTCGATGAAGGGCTGCGCCGCACCACGGAGTGGATCAGTAACCACCTGGAACTCTACCGGCCGAGAGAATACGCGGTATGAAAGCCGTCATCCTCGCCGGCGGCAAAGGTGTGCGGCTGCGGCCGCTCACCTACACCATCCCCAAGCCGTTGCTGCCGGTAGGGGAAAAGCCGATCCTCGAGGAGATCATCGAGCGGCTGAAGGTCTTCGGCTTTCACGAATTCATCATCGCCGTTGGCTACCGCGCGGAGCTTATTGAGACATACTTCCGCGATGGAGAGCATCTGGGCGTGCGGATCGACTACGTGCGCGAGTCACACGCACTCGGCACCGCCGGCCCGCTCTCGCTCGTGCGTGCGACGCACGACCTGCCCGCCGATGAGCCGCTGCTGGCGATGAACGGTGACATCCTCACCGATCTCAATCTCTCTTCGTTCATCGAGTTCCACCACGCCGGCCGTTACGACGTCAGCGTCGCCACGCGCGAGTTTCAGCTCCAGCACCCCTACGGCGTCATCCAGACGGACGGCGACAGCGTCACCGCGATCGTCGAGAAGCCGGTAGAGACGGACCTCGTCAGCGCCGGCATCTACGCGATCCAGCCCGTTGCGCTAGATCTCATCCCTTACAACAGCTTCTTCGACATTCCGGACCTGGTGAACGCGCTACTCGCGGCGGGCCGGCGCGTCGGATCCTATCGCTTCGACGACGACTGGATCGCCATCGACCGCATCGACCAGCTCGAGGACGCCGCGCGCGCTGTGGCGGAGCGCCACGCATGAGACTCTCGATTGTCATTCCCGTGCGCAACGAGCGCGCGACCGTCGTGCCGTTGATCGAACGCGTGCGCGCCGTCGACTGCGGCATGTCAAAAGAGATCATCGTCGTCGATGGCGCCTCGACCGACGGCACGCGCGAGGCGCTGCTGGCCCTGCTTCCCGCCGAAGACCTTGTACTCGTGCTGGAGGATGTGGCACACGGGAAAGGCCGCGCCGTGCGCACCGGCTTCGAACGCGCGACCGGCGACATCGTCATGGTGCAGGACGCCGATCTCGAGCTCGACCCGTCGGAGATCCCCTCGCTTGTTGCGCCGATAGCGCAGGGCCGGACGGACGTTGTCTTCGGCTCGCGGTTCAAAGGGTGTGGCCGCGGCGCCACACCGCTCGTCGGCTACGCCGGAAACTTCCTGCTGACTCGGGCGGTGAACCTGCTCTACCTGAAACGTCTCACGGACATCCTGACCTGCTACAAGGTGATGCACGCCGATGTCGCACGCTCACTTGACCTGCGCTGCGATGGGTTCGACCTCGATGCGGAGATCACCTGCCGCCTGCTCCGCGGCGGCCATCGCATCGTCGAAGTTCCGGTGGCGTACGAGCCACGGCGGATCGACCAGGGAAAGAAGCTTAGTCCGGGTGTCGGCTGGTCCGTCTTACGTGCGATTGTGCGCGTCCGCTTCGCCCGATCTCGACGAGAACCATTGGCCACGCGATCGGGTGCGTCGGCAGCGAATGACGTCTTACCGGCTGCTCGCGACGCCGTCGTCACGCGATCGGCCGGTGACACTGACCACCAACGTTGACAGCGCCTGAATCGCGTCCCTAGACTGAACAACATGGAGGAAGCGGCCGGCCGGCGATCGATACCTGTTCCGAAACTGCCTCGGAGCGCCACACACTGCGGGAGCGCTCGATGTCTCTCGAAACACTGATCCCCCAACTTGAGAATTCTCAGCGCGCGCCGGCGGCGGCGGATCTTGCTGCGCTCAGCGGGCTCGCGGGCGACGATCGGTCGCGGTTCCTCGACGTATGGCGGACGCTGAGCATCCAGCGCCGTCGCGATATCATCGATCTGCTGGCTGACATAGCGGAAGACAATGTCGAACTGACCTTCGATGCGGTCTTCATGATCGGCCTGCTTGACGGCGACGTCCAGGTGCGCGCGCAGTCGGTAAAGGCGCTCTGGGAGTATGACGGCGGCGACCTTGTCCCGCTGTTGCTCCGCCTGCTGCGCGACCGAGAAGCGATCGTGCGAGCTGAAGCCGCGCTCGGACTCGGACGGTGCCTACTTCGCTACGAGCTCGACGGCGATGACGCCGCCGACGCGTCTGCGATAGAGGCGGCGCTGCGCGAGGTCCTCAGGGACGAAGCGGAGCTCGCCGAAGTGCGTGGCCGGGCTCTTGAAGCGCTCGGCGTGCGCGGCCACGACTGGATCCAGGACCTCATAGAGAACGCCTACGATATGGGCGACCGCCGCATGAAGATCAGCGCTGTCCATGCGATGGGCCGCAACGCCGATAGCCGCTGGCTCCCGTCGGTCGTCGATGAGATGCAAAACGATGACGCGGAGATGCGCTTCGAAGCAGCCACCGCCGCCGGAGGCATCGGCGACGAGGAGACGATCCCGGACCTGGCGCTGCTCGCGGATGATGACGACGTCGAGGTGCAGGAAGCCGCCATCGCATCGATCGGGCTGATCGGCGGCCCACACGCGCGCTCGGCCCTCCACGCCATAGCCGCCGACCATGATGACGAGCGCGTGCTCGAAGCGGTCAAGGACGCACTCAGCGAAGCCGACTTCGTCGAAGATCCACTGGGGTTCAAGATGTACCTTGACCAGAGCGTTGCCGATGATGCTGACGAGGACGATGACGAGTGACGACCGGTAACTATGAGCTACGCGTCGAGCGGTCGGTCTCCGCCGGCGGGGTGGTGTATCGCCGCGGCGAGCATGGGATCGAGATCGTCCTCTGCGGCCGCACGCCGGAACGCCTCTGGGCGCTGCCGAAAGGCACGCCGGAGCCCGATGAATCGTTACAGCAGACGGCGATCCGCGAAGTCTCCGAAGAAACCGGCCTGGGCGTCGCCATCGTCGACGATCTTGGCACCATTGAGTACCGTTTCGCGCGGCCCGCCCAGGGCGTGCGTTTCGAGAAGACCGTGCATCACTTCCTCATGGAGCCTACGGGAAGCGGTAGTGTCACCGAACACGACGCAGAGTACGATCGCGTGGCGTGGTTCCCGGCACAGGAGGCGGTGCGGATCATGACGCACCGCAACGAGGTACACATCGTGCGGCGGGCACTGCTTGCAATCGAGGATGAAGCATCGTGACCACGACGATCGAAGGGGAAGTCGCTCGGGGCGACCTCGTAATCTTGCGCGAGAAGCGCCTCGCGGATTCCGAGGACGATTTCCGCTGGCGCACCGATGCGGAACTCGCGCGCTACGACGCGGCACATCCCTTCGCCGCGACGTACGGCGATTACGTTGCGCTCTATCGTGACGAGCTGACCTACCCGAGCCCTCACCGCCGCAGCCTGGCGATCGAGGATGCCGGCGGACGCCACATCGGGAACGCGATGTACTACAACATCGACGCCGTGCGGCGCGAGGCCGAGATTGGCATCACGCTCGGTGAACGCGACTGTTGGAGCAAGGGCTACGGCACGGATGCCGTGCGGACACTGGCGCGCCATATTATCCGCGCGACCGGATGTCGCCGCATTCACCTGAAAACGCTCGACTGGAACACTCGCGCGCAACGGGCGTTCGAGAAGGCTGGGTTTCGCGGTGCGGGCCGGGTGCGCCGTGGCGGCAACACATTCGTGGTTATGGAGTTCATGGCCGCCTGGCTGGATTCCCGGTCAGACTAAGCCGCCGCGTCACAGCCGGCTGCGCGCTTCCTCGAACAGTAGCGACATCATTGCCGCCGAAAGCGGCATGGACCCCACGACCACGAGCGCGGCAAGACCGGCCGATGCCGCCCCGAACCCGGCAGCGAGGCCGATCAGGCCAACCGCTATCGTCGGCAACCCCGCTATCGCCCAGGCCATGACAACGATCGCCCCGCCGGAACGGACAAGCCCTACGCTGACCGTTACGGCGTCACGTGGCTGTTGCACTCCGGCCGCGATCGCGACGGCGAGGAAGCCGCGCGGGTAGGCGTACAACAGCGAGCCCATCAGTAGCGCCATCGATATTGCCGCATTCGGCCAGAACCCGAGCACGCCACAGAATAGGCGCATCGCCAGCACGGCGACGAAGAGCGCAGCCGAGAGCGGCAGCCACGGGCCCAGATGCGCTGCCAACCGCAGGATCACGGCACGAGACGCGGCAGCAGCATCGGGCTGGAGGTTCTCCGCGCCCCGCGCGAAGGCTTCGGCCGAGATGGCGAACGTCACCACGGCAATCAGAATGACCGCCGGGGCGATCATCGCGTCGGCAATCGGATTACGCATCAGTCGCAGCGCTATGGCGGCGAAGCACGCCACGACGCCGCCCGCAAAGCCGGTGATCCCGTACTCCGATCCATCCTGGATCAGCGCGGCCACGGCGCCTTCGAAGATCTCAGCCAGCGTGCTCTTGGGGCGCGCTTCGCTCCGGAACGTGCGCACGAACTCGCCCTCACCCTTCTGCTCCCTTCAGGATCTTCGGGTCAGGCGAGAGGATCTGTTGCGCACGCGGGACTACTCGTACGGGATCGCCATCGCCGGCGCAGGCTGGCCGAACCGCGTCCAGAGCTTCAGCGCCTCACGGAGCGAGTCCATCCGCTCTTCATCGCAGTCAAAGCCCTCGAGCAGGCAGCGGTCCAGGTGGTACTCCATGATGCGCGCGCCGACCAGGTCGAGAGCGCCGCGAATGGCCATCGTCTGCGTGAGCATATCCTCGCACTCACGGCCTTCCTCAAGCATCTTCGCGATGCCGCGGGCCTGGCCCTCAATCCGTCGCAGCCGGGTGAGAATGTCATTTTCCAGTGTGTGTTCGGCCATGATGCGCTCCGATCGGGTGGAGGTGTCAGTTGCGTCTTGACATACCCCACGGGGGTATCATATTATGACTGTACCGGCCGTGTCAAACGCCAATGAAACAGCAGTCGCATGAAGGAGTAGCGAAGATGGCCAAGCCGTTTGAAGTCACAGACGCAAATTTCGATGCGGAGGTCGTAAAGTCCGACATGCCCGTGCTCGTCGACTTCTGGGCGCCGTGGTGTGGCCCGTGCCGGATGGTCGCACCCGTCGTCGATGAGCTGTCGGATGAGTACGATGGCAAGGTGAAGTTCGTCAAGCTCAACACCGACGACAACGTCCGCACCGCCACGCAGTTCCAGATCCGCAGCATTCCGACGCTGCTTGTCTTCAAGGGCGGCGACGTTGCCGGCCAGATCGTCGGCTTCCGCCCGAAGAGCGACCTCAAGAAGAAGCTCGACGCCGTCTTACTCGTCGATAACGATGCTGATATCCGCAAGGTAGTCTGAGCCGGCACTTACAACTGCCCGCCGCCGCCGTGCTGCGGGCAGTGCCGTATCCGCCTCAGCACGCATCACGAAAGCAAGAGCGATGACGGAAGATCTGCCGAAGCTCTCAGAAGGCACCACCGATCGCGACATGATCATCGTCGGCGCCGGACCGGCCGGCCTCGCCGCCGGGCTGTACGCCGCACGCGCGCGGCGACGCCCGCTGCTCATCGAGCGCAAGGTCACCGGCGGTCAGATCGCCCTCACGAACGACGTCGAGAACTACCCCGGGATCGACTGTGTCAACGGCTTCGATCTCTCGCAGGCGATGCTTCAACAGGCCGAAAAGTACGGACTCGAAACCACCCACGGCGACGTGATCGCCATCGATCAGGCCGGCGGCAAACATACCGTGACGACGACCGAGGCTACCTACATAACGAAGGCCGTCATCCTCACGGGCGGCGCCGACTACAACCGGCTTGGTGTGCCCGGCGAGGAACTGCTCACGGGCAAGGGCGTCTCATACTGCTCCGTCTGCGATGCCGCGTTCTTCAAGGATCAGACGGTCGCCGTCGTTGGCGGCGGTGACGCGGCGATCGACGAAGGCATCTTCGCGACACGCTTCGTGCGGCGTGCGCTGGTCATCCACCGCCGCGACACCCTGCGCGCCAGCGCCATCCTGCGGGAACGGGCGTTCGCCAACGACAAGATGGAGTTCGTCTGGAACACCGTGGTGGAAGAGATCCTCGGCGACGGCTCGGTGACCGGCGTCCGCGTCCGCAACGTCGTGACCGGCGAAACCTCGACGCTCGATGTCACTGGCGTCTTCATCTTCATCGGCATGACCCCCAATACGGCGTATCTTCAGGAGAGCGTGCGTCTCGATGCCGGCGGCCACATCCAGGTCAACGAGTGGATGGAAACCGGCGTGCCGGGCCTGTACGCCGCCGGCGACATCCGCGCCAACTCGGCCCGCCAGGTCGTCTCCGCCGCCGGCGACGGCGCGACGGCCGCCATCCGCGCTGACCACTACATCACTGAACAATTCGGCCCGCCGGAGATTGCCACCGCCGGCGCGTCCTCAACTTCGCGCTGAGCCCACCTCGATGCGCTGACGACGCGTGTTGACGGCCGGCACGGATCACCTCAGCCGGTCCGAAGAATAAGGAGAGAGCCCGTGACCGGGGCTCTCTCCTGCTGTTCGGAAACTCTAGACCCGCCCCTCGCTACTCTTCATCCGGCTCCGCGACGTAGCCTTTTGGAATGTTTGGGGCCGAGGGCATGGCCGGCGCCGTCTCGAGCATGTCGTCGTCCACCTCCTCCGCGAGGAGGTCTTCAGGCGATGGCTCATCGACTTCATCCATGACGTCCTCATCGGCGTCGTCGAGCTCTACGGCATCTTCATCCGGCTCGTCAAGCGCGAGTGCCCCGAGCAAACCGGCGATGTCGTCTTCGTCCTCGCTGAAGAGCTCATCGCCCTCTTCGAGCTGAAGCGACTCGGGAATCGGGATCTCCTTCACGGGCGGCGGCGGCAGGTTGATGGGCGTCCGCGCCGGGATCAGCTTGCCGATGATGACGTTCTCCTTAAGGCCCTTCAGCCTATCGGTCTGGCCGCTGATCGCCGCTTCCGTGAGCACACGCGTCGTCTCCTGGAACGAAGCTGCCGCCAGGAAGCTGCTCGTGCTGAGCGAGGCCTTCGTGACGCCCAACAACACCGGCACCGCGGTCGCGGGCTCGCCGCCCTCTGCCAGCACGCCAGCGTTGATCTCCTCGTACTCGAAGCGGTCGACGATATCGTTGGGCAGCAGCCCCGTGTCGCCGGGAGCATCGACCCGCACCTTGCGCAGCATCTGCCGCACGATGACTTCGATGTGCTTGTCGTTGATCGTCACGCCCTGTGAGCGATAGACCTTCTGCACTTCTTCGACCAGATACAGCTGGACCGCCTCCGGGCCCATGATCCGCAGGATGTCCTGCGGATTGAGCGAGCCCTCGGTCAGCTGTTGGCCGGCTTGCACCGCGTCACCGTTCTCAATCTTCAGCCGCGACGCCGCGGGCACCGGGTACTCCCGCTCTTCCTTCTCCTCGTAGACGATCGACAGGCGGTCCTTGCCATGGAGCTGCACGCGACCGCCAATGCGAGCGACGAGGTCGCCCTCGCGGACCTGCGGCATCTCCTCGAACTTGGCCTTCTTGCTCTTGGCCTTCGACTTCTTCGCCGCCGGCTCGGCGACGGCGGCTCCCTTCTTGCCCGAAGCCAGCTCCGGCAAGCGGGCGAGAATTGTCCCCTGCTCGATCACTTCGTCCTTCTTTACGAGCAACTTCGCGCCCTTCGGCACGTCGTACTCATCGCTGTACAGCTCTTTGTTCTTGATGCGAATGCGCCGCGAGTCGCCATCGCGGACGATCTCGCCCACGCCGTCAATCTCCGAGATCAGCGCCTGCCCCTTCGGCACGCGTGCTTCGAAGAGCTCCTCTACACGCGGCAGACCGCTAGTGATGTCGACACCGCTCGCCACACCGCCGGTGTGGAACGTGCGCATGGTCAGCTGCGTGCCCGGCTCGCCAATAGACTGCGCGGCGACGATACCCACTGCCTCGCCCATCGTGACCAGCGAGCCGCGAGCGGGACTGCGGCCGTAACAGTAACGGCAGATGCCGCGCTTCGCGGAGCACGTCAGCGCTGAGCGGACGTACACCCGTTCGAGGCCGAGCTGTTCAATGCGCGCGGCCCGCATGTCATCGATCTCTTCGTTGAACCCGGCCAACATCTCGCCGGTCTCGCTGTCCGCCAGGTCCATCGCGGAGTGGCGGCCAATGATGCGCTCACTGAACGACTCCAGCACACCCGCGTCGGGCTGATCGAGCCAGACGCCCATCCGTGTGCCGCAGTCCTCCTCGAGAATGATCACGTCCTGCGAGACGTCGATCAGCCGCCTCGTCAGGTAGCCAGAGTCCGCGGTGCGGAGCGCCGTGTCGGCCAGACCCTTGCGCGCGCCGTGCGTGGAGATGAAGTACTCCAGCACCGTCAGCCCTTCGCGGAAGCTCGACCGGATCGGCAGGTCGATGATCCGCCCGGACGGGTCGGTCATCAGTCCGCGCATGCCGGCCATCTGGGTGATCTGACTGATGTTACCCTTGGCGCCCGAAACAGCCATCGTGTACACCGAGCCGTAGCCCGCGAGTTGATCCTGAATGGTCTTCTTGACCTCTTCCGTCGTCCGGCTCCACACCTCGACCGTGGCGTCGTAGCGCTCCTGGTCCGTGATCAGCCCCATTTCGTACTCGCCGTCAATCTCCTTGATGTTCGCTTCGGCCGCCTTGATCAGCCCTTCCTTCTCGGCCGGCACGCGCAGGTCGTTCACGGCGATCGTAATGCCGGACTGTGTTGCGAATTCGAAGCCTACCCGCTTGATGTTGTCTACGACTTCCGCCGTCTCCTCGTTGCCGAGGACTTCGTGGCACTTCGCCACGACCTCCTTCAGCATTTTTCGGTCCATCTTGCGGTTCAGGTAGTCGATGCCGCCCGTCATCGCGGCCGCCACACCGGAGGGCAGTATCTCGTTGAACAGCAGCCGCCCTACGGTGGTGTCCACCATCTCGGACAGCGGACGGCCTACCGGGCCGGAGTCGAAGCTCTCGGTCACGACCGACGTCGTCATGGCGCCTTCGCCAGCGGCGC
>JALYKW010000082.1 GCA_030774575.1 Chloroflexota bacterium
ATAACGACGCAGTGGACGTACCCATCACCGGCGAACGGCAGCGCGAGTTGCTGCGCACCGTTGCTACGCCATTCTTCGACGCGTATCTGAAAGGCGACCCAGGTGCGATGCGTTTCCTCGCGGAAACACTACCAGCACTCGACGGTATCCGCTTCAAGTCAGAAACGACACCGTAGGCAGGTGCACGCGAGCATTCCTGCCTCGGCCCTCCCGACAGCGGTCCCGAGGACGCAAAGCAAGGCAATGGTGATTGCGCCATATCGAGGACTCCCTCGACGTCTAGCACGTAACATTGCGCACCATCTGGTCGTCGTGTCGGCCCCGTCTCACCTATCAGTCCGCCCAGCCTAAGAGGGTTCCGCCTGCGCCTTGAGCGCCTCGCACTCCTCGACGACTTTCTTCATCCCCATCTCCTGGGCGGCGTCTAGCGCCAGCTGCAGGAGTTCGAGCGCGCGCTCGCGATCGTCCGGGGAGCCGCGGGCGAGGAGCACGGCGGCGTACTCGGCGCGCGTCTGGGCCAGCCAAGGCTTATCGCGGAGCTGCGTGGTCGTGCGAATGGCGTCCTCGAAATGGCGCTCGGCGTCTTCCCAATGGCTCATCGTCGCAGCCAGAACCGCCAAGTAGCGGGACACGGCGCCCGCCGCCGTGTTCGCCCAGCCGACGACCACGCACTGACCCTCGCGGGGCAACAACATTTTGTAGAGCTCGGGGGCGCGGGCCGCGTCGCCGAGGATCCAGCAGACCTCGGCCAGGAGCGTCAGCATGACGGTGAGGAGTGGGTCGAAGGCCAGTCGGCCGAAACCCTGTTCGGCGAGTCCGTCGAAGACCGCCCGGGCATCGTCCCGTCGAGGTGCGTCACGGGCGCAGACCGAGGCGAGCGCGGCGGCCCACGAGGGGACCGCCGGGTATCGCTCGGCGTTGGCCCTTATCGTCGGCTCCAATTCGAGGAGTCGGCCCTGATGGTAGCGGAGGTTAAAAATGAAAGCCCCGAGTCCCTGCGCGGCGTTCTCGGGGTCGTCGTGCTGCAGCTCTCCGAACGCCTTTAGCGCCAGACGTTCGGCCTCGTCAAACCGTCCGTCCATATGCGCTTGTAACGCGCGCTGCAAGCCCGTCCAATAGGAAGCGATTCGGAGCTCGCGCTGGAGTCGCTCCTCCTCCTCGACGGTTCGATCGAAACCGGCGCGGTCACCCAAGGTGAGCATGGACGCGGCCAGCTGCTGGTGCGCGCGGAGTTCCGCATGTTTGTCCCCGCTGCGGCTCGCCGCCTCCACCTGCTCATTCGCAAGGCTGAGCGCCAGAGCCGCATCGATGTTCTCCCAAAACCCGTTGGCCAACACGTACGCGATCGTCTCCGGGTCGTCGACGCGACGCGCCATCTGCAGCGCATCTGCCAAGAGTTGCTGCTTCCGTTCGTGCTGCTGCGAGAAGGACAGCTCGTTACCAAGCCGGGCTAGCATCCGCGCCCGCAGCGCGCTCTCGGCCGGACCAAGTAGCTGCAAAGCTTCTTCCAGCAACTGCATCACCTCGGCATCGACCACACCGGGGGTCGGAATCAATTCCGCGAACCCGAGCGCCGCCCTGGCGAATCGCTCGTGGTCGCCCGCGCTGCGCGCAAGCTCGGCGGCTTGCCGGAAGACCGCCCGCCAGCGTTCCCGGTCCGCACCTCCCATGTCGAGCGCGCCACCCAGAGCGAGGAGGACGTCCACGCGTGCGCGCTCGTCGGGAGTCGGGATCAGATCCATCGCCTGTAGCGCCCGTTCATAGTTGGCAGTCGCTTGCTCCCAGGCGACCCGGGTCATCGCCTGGTCACCGGCGCGCCGGGCGTAGTCGATCGCCTTCTCCACGTCGCCCCCAGGTGCCGCCTGGTAGAAGTGGTGGGCCAGCTCCGCCAGGTGCGGGCCGACGTTGGCACGGTATAGCTGCTCCAGCGTCCCCGCGATCTGCCGGTGCAGCAGCACGCGTCGCGGCGTGCTCAGCTCGTCGTACAGCGTCTGGCGGATCAGTGCATGCGTGAAGTCGTACGCGCCGCCGCCCTCGCCCTTCCGCTCTATGATGAGCTGCGCGGCAAGCGCTTCCTCTAGCAGGTCGAGCAGTTGGGCTTCGGGCACGTCGGTGCTGATCGCCTTCAGCGCTTCCCAACTGAATCCGCTCGTCATCGTCGAGGCGGCCGTGAGCATCCGGTTGCAGCGGTCGCTGAGCCGCGAGAGCCTCCGCCCGACCACCTCGCGCACGCCTTCTGGGATGCCCAGCTCCGAGATGCTCGTCACGCGCCCGACCCAGCGGCCGTTCTCGTGGACGATCTTCCCCGTCTCGATCAGGTGGGCCAGTACCTCGCGGATGAAGAAGGGGTTGCCCTCGGTCTCCTGGTAGAGCGCCGCCGCCAGTGCCTGCCGCCGCGCCTCGCCCTCCTCGCTCGGGTCGATGACGGTGAGCAGGTCAGTGATCGTGTCCTCGGGCAAGCCGCGAAGCAACACGCGCCGATAATTCGGCAGCCCCCGGAGCGTGCCCAGCACCTCCGAAAGCGGATGCGTGCGGTCGAGCTCGACGTCGCGGTAGGCGCCGAGCAGAAGCAGCCGGTCGCGGTTGGTCCGCTGCGCCAGGTGCTGGAGGAGCAGCAGCGACGGCTTATCCGCCCAGTGCAGGTCGTCGAGGAAGAGGACGACTGGGTTGGCGGTCGCCGCGTTGTGCAGGAACTGGGTCATGCTCTCGAAGAGCCGCAGCCGCTCCGCCTCACCGTCGAGCTTCGGCGCCTCTCCAACGTCCGGGAAGCGCCGGCGGATCTCGCTGACCAGCGTCGCGATCTCGGGTGCGCCGGGACCGAGCTCCGCGCGTAGCTCGTCGTCCGCGCGCGAGTGCGTGTACTGCCGCAGCGCCTCGACGAACGGCGTGTAGGGCAGCGACGACTCACCGTCATAGCCGCGACCGCTGAGCACCTGCGTGCCGCGGAGCCTGGCGTAGACGCAGAACTCTTCCGCCAGCCGCGTCTTGCCGATGCCGGGCTCGCCGGCGAGCATCGCCAGCGAGCCCTTGCCGGAGAGGGCGTCCTCGAGCGCGTCCTTCAGCCCGTCCATCTCCGAGCGCCGGCCGACGAAGACGCCCCAACTGAGGCCACGCAAGTCCCCACGCGCTTGCTCTTGCACCTGAGGCGGCTCGACGGCCGAGCGTTCGAGGATACGACGCAGCTCGGCCGTAACTTCCTTCGCGGAGGCGGGGCGCTCATCGGGCGCCTTGGCGAGCAGGTGGAGGGTCAGCGCTTCGAGCGGCTTCGGCACCTGCGAGTTGTGCCAGGACGGCGCAACCGGCGCCGTGTTGGCGTGCTGGGAGATGACGGCCAGGGCGTCGTCGCCGAGGAAAGGCGGCCGCCCGGTGAGCATCTCGTACAGCACGCATCCCAGGGCGTAGAGGTCACTGCGGGCGTCGGCCGGCTGGCCCATCGCTTGCTCCGGCGCCATGTACGCGGCTGTGCCGACGAAGGTGCCGGCGAGCGTCAGCCGGGAATGATCGCCCGCTGTCGCCAGGCCGAAGTCGCCGAGCCTGGCCGTGCCCTCGCCGGTCAGCAAGACGTTAGCCGGCTTTACATCGCGGTGGACGATGCCGTGTTCGTGGGCATGGGCGAGCGCCCGGCAGACGTCTTCGGCGATGGTCAGCGCGCGCTCCACGGAGAGCGGGCCGCCCGCTTCGCGCAGCGCACTACGAAGGTCACCGCCGGTGATGTACTGGCAGACGAAGAACGGCCGGCCGTCCTCCTCGCTGACTTCGTACACGGCGACGATGTTCGGGTGGTCGAGGCGCGCCATCGCCCGCGCTTCGCGCCGGAAGCGTTCGAGGTCGTCAGCTTCGAGGAGGTCCGGCCTGATCAGCGCCAGGACGCAGTCCCGGTCAAGCGCGGCGTCGTGGACGACATAGACGGTCTTTTGGCCGCCTTCGGGCAGGACGCGCTGTACGACATAGCGGCCCGAGGCGAAGCTGCGTTTCGCCGGGACGGCGCCCTTCATCGTTTGGTCTGCCGGCTCGGGCACGGATGATGACATCGACGCGCACTCCGTCCTGCTGGGTCCTAAGGGTCGTTAGTATACGCGAGGTTCGGTTCCACCGGAATCAATCTCGCCGCGGCGAGCTTGAGCGCGCACTTGGACCGACAAGCCGAGTTGGAACCAACACCACGTTGTCATAGTGGTCCTCGCCGCGTGCACTACGAGCGGATGGTGCGGTCCCGCGCTTGGCGGTGAGGTCGAGCGCGATCGCCTCGAAGAGGGGCTAGGATGTCGCGTACCCGTCCTCCCGGCGTAGCCTGGGCGTACGGCGGGCTCGCGCCCGACGCGATATCGTGAGCGCATGAGCAGAATCGTCGCCTTGATCGGTGCTCTTGCGATCGCCACAACCTGCTCGACGGCTTGTGGCGATGGCTCGAGCAACGTCACAGCTCCGAATGCCAGCGGCGCGTTCGTGGTTGTCGCCGGCGTCGATGTGCCTTTGCTCATCGACGGCGACCGCCTCGCCGTCTCATCGCTCACCCGCGCCGCTCCCACACCGATCACCGGACCGGGCAAGTACGCGGACGTCGGGTTCGACGCCGCCGGGCGCATCATCTACGTGGACTCCTCCGGCGCAAACCCGGGCTTCTACCGGGTGGAGGACGGCCAACCCCGGCTCGTGATCCCGGCGGCGCTCGAGATCTACTCGTCCGCCGCGAGATGGGCGCCGGACGCCGCGCGCGCCGCGTGGATCGAAGCGGACGGCCGGCTCCGGGTGGCGAAACCCCTTGAGGCGCCGGCTGTGTTCGGGCCCGAAGGACTCGCCGACTTCCTCTGGTCTCCCGACGGTACGCGGCTCATCGCCTGGACCGCCGACCGCAAGTTGGTCTCGATCATTGCCGCTCGCGACGGCACCACCACGGCGACTTCGGCGCCGGTCCCAGCGAGCTGGTCCAGCGCCGGCGACATTGCGGCGCTCGAAATGCCGGCGGGCGGCTCGCCATTATGGACGCTCGTGCTCGCACACGAAGACGGCGCGTCCCGGCGGGAGCTGGGCGGCGTGTACGTCAACCCGGAGGGTCCTCTCCCGGTTCCCGCCTTTTCACCAGACGGACGTTGGTTCGCGCGGAACGGCGCTGTGACCGGCGCCAATGCCGCGACTGGCGTGATCCTGGTTGACACGCGCACGGGAGAGGAAGTGTCGTCATCGTGCCCCGCCTGCGGCGCCGGTTCGGAGGGCTACGGTCCGGAGTGGTCGCCCGACGGCCGCTCGCTTGCCTGGACGCAAGGCGATCACGTCGTCGTCGCCCGTACGGGCGACTGGTCCGGAGCCATCGTTGCGGACGGCACGCCCTTATCCTGGTCGCCGGACGGCTCGGCACTCGCGTACCTGCGCGTGACGCGTCCGACGACCGACTCGGTCTCGGTGGCCGTCTACGAGCGCCCGCTCGACGGCGGAAGCGAGACGATGATCGTCGCCCTGACCGACGCTCGAGGTCTGAGCGACCAGATGGCCTGGTCGCCTGACGGCAAACAGATCGTCGTACCGCTGCAGGCCGCCGAGTCGAGCCGCCTCCTCGGCTTCCGTCCGGAGAACGGTGACCTGAAGACATTCACGCTCGCCCCGCCGAACACCGTTCCGGCATTGCTCTCGCCGGACGGCTCCGCGATCTACGACCCGGGATCTCAGGTCGTCCGCCCCATCGACGGCGCGGACATCCTGCGAGTCGGTCCGGGTCAAGTGACAGACTGGTCGCGCGACGGGCAGCGCATGCTCGTCGTTGGGGCTGGACTGAACGAAGTGCACCTCTCGACCGGCGTCAGAACGAAACTCCTCGACGGCAACCTCCAGGACGCCGTCTGGTCGCCCGACGAACGGCGCATCGCGTTCGTCCGCGACCAGCGGCTTGGCGTGCTGGACCTCGCGAGCGGAAAGGCCATCATGATTGCGTCGGACCTGACGGCCGTGTATCTGCCGGTGCAGTTGAGCCGAGCGAATCTTCAATGGTCACCAGACGGTAAGCAGATCGCCGTCGGCGATTGGAGCGTGGAGGAGCCGACCACACAGGGCCGATCAGACATCTACCTCGTGGACGCGGACGGCGGCCACCTGACGCGACTCACCGATTCGGCGTCAGGGAAGCTCTATTACACGTTCGCGCCGGATGGCCGCCACCTCGCGTACTTCAACGAACGCACAGCCGCCATCGAGATCGTTGACCTCAAGACGCTGGCGATCACCGTGGTCGCCGGCATCGACAGCGCGCAGTTCGCCTGGACAGGCAGCAAAGCGCTGCTCGCAGACACGCCGCAGGGCATCGCGTTGCTCCAGCTCGATGGCACGAGCCGTCTGATCGTCGCGCAGACCGGCGGCTGCTTCCCCAGGCTCATTGGCTGGATCGGCGCACAACTCGTCTTCTCGAACTTCTGCTCGCACCAGGGTTTGTGACCTTCACATCGAACACGATGACTTCATGGTGCCGGCTTGAGACATTCACCAAGGAGGACTCTCCCGGCGCTTGTCCATCGAACACGTGGGCCCGTAGTATCGAACATGGACGTAGCGCACGAGCCCGGATGCGATCGCCGCCACACCCCGCGGCAGGCCTGCAACGAAAACGCCCTCTCGCGGCCCCGCGCCAAACCGAGTGAACCCCCGCACTCCGCGCCTCCCTTCAAGCCCAGCGACCCGTCACACGCCGCGCCGCCGAAGAAGGTGAGCGAACCGCAACCGCCGATCAATGCCACGCCCGCCGAGACCGGTACCGATGCTCGAAGCGGAGGCGACAGCGTCGATGTCAAAGCGATTTCACTCGCCGAGCTAGAGCAGGCCTATCGCTCGCTCGTCTTCCCGGAGGGCCAAACAGACAGACCCCACGTGATCATCAACATGGTTTCTTCCTTCGACGGCAGCGTGACGGTTGCGGACCCGCGCACGGGCGATTCGTCGGAACGTGGTCTGGGATCGTCCGCCGACAAGCGCGTGATGCAGCTCCTGCGGAGCCACGCGGACGCTGTATTGAACGGAGCAGAGACGCTCCGTGTCTCCCGGTCGAGCCCGGTCGTTGCTAACGAAGAACTCCGCGCGATCCGCCGAACCAAAGGCAAACCAAACAACCCGCTGGCGATTGTCATGACGCGGACCGGCGAGCATCTGCCGTTGGAGCGCGCCGATCCTAAGAGCGACTTCTTCTATTCGAAGGAGTTCAAAGCAGTCGTATTCGTGACCTCGGCGGCGACCACCTCGATTGTGGAGCGCATCGCTGCAACTGGACGGAGCGTGGAGATGATCAGCGAGTCGCCTGACAACATCGTCGAGCTGCTCGCAATCGCTCGGAGTAAGTACGGCGTGAACATGCTGGTCTGCGAAGGCGGACCGTCCATCAATGGCGCGCTGATTGGGCACGGTGCGGCCGACGAGTTCTTCATGACCTTCGCCCCGACGATCGTAGGCGGAGGCAAGCACCCGGTAGAATTGTCGGTCCCGCTCGACCGCGATCGGCTCCAGAGCCTGCAGCTGGTCTCCAGTTATTACTTGTCGGAGACCGGGGAGCATTTCTTGCGCTACCGAATCCACTCCAGCCGAACGCACACTAAGAGTTGATAGCGATGATCCTCGGGGAAGCAGTCTCTCGAACTGAGATGCCCCGCCTGAGGCGCGGCGTGGGCTTGTAGGTATAATCGCTCCGACATGCCGAAGCTGCGCACCAACACCCTCTACTATGGTGACAACCTAGACGTACTTCGTCACCAGATCCCGAACGAGTCCATCGATCTGATCTATCTCGACCCTCCGTTCAACTCGAACCGCGCGTACAACGTGTTGTTCAAGGAGGCCGGGAAGGCGGAGAGCCCGGCACAGATCGAGGCGTTCGAAGACACCTGGCATCCGGGCGATTCGGCAAACCACGCCTTTGAAGAGGTGTCCATTTACGGCAGCGACGACACGGCGCGGTTGTTGAATGCGATGCTCGATGCGCTCGGGCACAACGACGTGACGGCCTATCTGAGCATGATGGCCGTGCGCCTCATAGAGATGCATCGCGCATTGAAATCGACAGGCTCGATCTTTCTTCACTGCGATCCGACGGCGAGCCACTACCTGAAAGTGCTGATGGACAGCATTTTCGGGCCCGCGAACTTCGTGAACGAGATCATTTGGAAGCGTCAGACGGCGCACAATGACATTGGCCAAGGCGCGAAGCACCTAGGCCGTCTACACGACAGCATTCTGCTCTACTGCAAGAGTGACGCCCACACATGGAACCAGGAGTATCAGGCGTATGACGAGGACTACGCGGACAAGTTCTACCGCCACGTCGAGCCCGAGTCCGGCAGGCGTTACCAGCTAAGCGACACGACGGCGCCCGGCGGAGCTGACCCAGCGAAGCGGAACCCCCACTACGAATTTCTTGGGGTCACGCGATATTGGCGGTTCAGCGAGACCCGCATGAAGGAGCTTTACGCCGAGGGTCGCATCGTACAGACGAAGCCGGGTACCGTGCCGCGCCAAAAGCGATATCTGGACGAGATGCCGGGCGTCTCATTGCAATCCGTCTGGACGGACGTCCTGCCCCTACAGGCGCAGGCACGCGAGCGCCTAGGCTATCCGACACAAAAGCCGCTCGATCTGCTCGAGCGCATCGTGAAGCTCGGTTCGAATCCCGGCGACGTTGTACTCGATCCGTTCTGCGGTTGCGGCACTGCAGTGCACGCCGCACAGAAGCTCGGACGCCTATGGATCGGAATTGACGTCACCCATCTAGCGATCGGGTTGGTTCGGCGTCGGATGGAGGATGCCTTCCCGGAGCTGAAGGGGAAGATACAAGTCATCGGCGAGCCGGTCGACCTACCGGGCGCTCAAGAGTTAGCGGAGCGCGACAAGTATCAGTTTCAGTGGTGGGTGTTGGACCGCATTGGCGCCTCGCCAGCCGGCGGCGATCGGAAGAAGGGCATGGATCGAGGGATCGACGGCGTGATCCCCTTTATGGAGGGCGTCGCGGATCGACGGCGTGTGATCGTCTCCGTGAAGGGCGGCGCCATAACATCGGCCCATGTCCGGGACCTCAAGGGTGTACTTGATAGGGAGGACGCGCCGATCGGTGTGTTCCTCACGCTGCGCTCGCCGACACGCGAGATGCGCACAGAAGCGGCGGCGGCGGGGTCGTACAAGAGCGAACGTTGGGGGAAGAGCTATCCCCGCATACAGATACTGACCGTCGCCGATGTCCTCAACGGCAAGCGCGTGAACATGCCGCCACAGGTCTCGCCGTTCGCCGAAGCGCCCCGCGAGACTCGCGTCGATGGCAGGCAGACGGCCTTGGAGATCTAGCGCGGTTCTTCGTTCGTGACCAGGAACCCATGCCGCACGATGTGCCGATGGTGACTCCGTCCGAGTAGACGATCGTCATTTGGAGCTCTCTTGGCTTGTGTGGTCGCCGGTGTCTTGCGCCATATCGCAGTCGTCTTCCTAGCCTGAACGCCGCGGCCGATACCGGCGTTCCAATTTTCGGTAGAGGGTCCGACGGAAGGCAAACAAGCGGCGGCGGGTGGCCCGTCGAGAGCGATGTGGCATACACTGCACCTCCACAGCGACCGGCGCGACGGAGGGGAGCGGATGCCGTCCGAGCGGATTCAGCGACAGATCAACCGCCTGCTTGACGAGGCGGAGGCTGCTGCGTCTGAGAGTGATTGGCCTCGGGTCCGCGAGCTAGCCCGAGACATCCTGGCAGCTGACGGGGAGAATCCGGACGCGGTCGGTTTCGCGGCGATGGCTGCGCGTCGCCTAGCGTCAGGGCCGTCGGAAGGACTCACTCTGGCGGCCAACGGCGGTCCCGACAGAGAGTCGCATTCGGATACGCGCCTGGCGGCGTCCTTCGTCGGTGAACGCTACCAGGTGCGCCGCTTTCTCGGCGAAGGTGCGATGAAACGGGTGTACCTCGCCCACGACACGAAGCTGGCACGGGATATCGCTTTTGCCCTGATCAAGACGGAACAACTCGACGCGGACGGCCTTGTTCGTGTGCGCCGGGAAGCACAAGCGATGGGGCGTCTGGGCGACCACCCGCACATCGTGACGGTACACGACATCGGAGTAGAAGACGGCTCGCCCTATATCGTCACGCAATTCATGGCGGGCGGCTCCGTCGAAGAACTCCTCCGGCGCAGTGAGGGGCAGCGCCTGGCTGGCGACCACGCCGTGCGCATCGCCGAAGAAATCTGCCAAGCGCTCGAACACGCACACAGCCGCGGCATCATCCACCGGGACCTCAAGCCAGGTAACGTCTGGCTGACGGAGGACGGCGGGGCGGCGCTGGGGGACTTCGGCCTGGCCGTCGCCATCGACCACACACGCATGACGGTCGCCGGGATGATGCTGGGTACGGCGTCCTATATGGCGCCGGAGCAGGCGCTGGGGCGGGTGCCGGACGCGCGGTCGGACCTCTACGCGCTCGGCGCCATGCTGTACAAGATGACGACCGGCCGCGTGCCGTTTCTCGGTGACGACGCGGTCGCGGTGATCTCCCAGCACATCAACACGGCGCCCGTTGCGCCGTCGTGGCACAACCCCGACGTGCCCAAGGCGCTGGAGCTGCTCATCCTGCGCCTGCTCGCAAAATCCCCTGACGCCCGGCCGGCCTCCGCGGCCGACGTGGTGACGGAACTACGGCGTATCCTCGATCATCCAACGCAGGAAGCCGTCGCCGCACCACAGTCGGAAAACGTGACGGACTTGCGGGGCCTTGACTGGGGGCGTTTCGTTGGGCGCCAGGAAGAAATGGACCAGCTGAAACTGGCGTTTGAGGGCGCGCTATCCGGCAAGGGCTCGCTCGTCATGCTGATCGGGGAGGCCGGCGTGGGGAAGAGCCGGCTCGCTGCTGAGTTCCTAGCGTATGCCGGGCTTCGGGGCGCCCAGGTAACGCGCGGACGCTGCTACGAGGGCGAGGTGTCGGCGCCGTACCGCCCATTCGTGGAGGCGCTCCAGAGCTACGTGCGCCCACGTGCCAATGACGTGCTACGCGAAGAGCTGGGAGCCGGCGCGCCGGAGATTGCGGCGTTGGTCTCCGAGATCCGCCACCGCCTACCAGATATTCCGGAGCCACGGCCGCTCGACGAAGAGGCCGAGCGCTTTCGGCTGTTCGACAGCCTGACGCAGTTCATCTGCCACGCGGCGAAAGAGACGCCGCTGGTGATCTTCCTTGATGATTTGCACTGGGCCGACAAGCCGTCGTTGCTCTTGCTCAGGCATCTGCTGCGCGGGAAAGATAGGGCACGACTGTTAGTCCTCGGTGCATACCGCGACGTGGACCTCCAACGCGGTCATCCGCTGGAAGAAACGCTCATAACCCTACGGCAGGAGCACGAGTACACGCGGGTGCGGCTCCACGGACTGCAGGAGAGTGATGTCGCCGACCTCCTCAACTCGATCGACTCGTCGGAGGAGAACGCGGCGGCGCGGGTGGCGCTGACCCGCGTGCTCTACCAGGAGACGGAGGGCAACCCATTCTTCCTTCGGGAGATCTTCAGCCATCTCATTGAGGAAGGGAAGCTGTACCGCGAGCGCGGCCGTTGGGCGAGCAGCGTGACGAGCGCGTCGCAACTGGGTATTCCCGAAGGTGTGCGATCGGTGGTCGGCCGCCGTCTTTCGCGGCTGAGTGACGAGTGCAATCGGATGCTGACAGTCGTGTCGACGATGACCAGCGGGTTCTCCTGGCAGGTACTGACCGCCGTCAGCGGTGAGGATGAGGACCAACTGGTGGCACTACTGGAGGAGGCGCTCGCCGCGCAGCTAATCCAGGAGATCGGGCAGGATGGAAGCGGTGCCTACGACTTTACCCACGCGCTGGTTCGTCAGACGCTATACGAAGAGATGAGCACGCCACGACGAGTGCTGTTGCATCGCCGCATCGGCCAAGTGCTCGAGCAGCTCTATGCGTCGAATATCGATGCACACGTGTCGGAGCTGGCACACCATTTCTATCAGGCCGCGCCGGGCGGTGACGTTGAGAAAGCGATTCGGTACGCGATACGTGCGGGCGACCGGGCGACCGAGCTGGCGGCCTACGAGGACGCAGTCTTGCAGTATCAACGCGGGCTGCAGGCGACGGAGCTGACGGAGACGCCCGGTGAGACGACACGCTGCGAATTGTTCCTTTCATTGGGCGAAAGTCTCTGGAACGCCGGGGAATTCGACGAGTCGAAACGGGTGTTCGATCAGGCCGCTAACCTCGCTGGCCAGCTTTCGGCCCCAGAGGCCCTGGCGCGGGCCGCGCTCGGCTACGGCGGGGCATTCGCGGGTTTCTCGACCGGCATCGTGGATGAGATGCTGATCAGCCTGCTCGAGCGCGCGCTCCAGGCGCTTGGCGACGAGCCGAGCGTGCTCAAGGCGCGCGTCCAGATCCGGCTGGCGGAAGCGATCATGTTCTCCGCGCGCCGCGAGCGGATCGACCAGCTCTGCGAAAGCGCCGTAACGATGGCGCGGGCGTTCGGCGACGCCGCTGTGCTGTCCAGTGTGTTGCAACGCTGTCACTGGGTGCTGTGGCGGCCGGACAACATCGATGAGCGGCTCGCGATGGTCACGGAGGCGGCAAGGCTGGCGCAGGAAGGTGGCGCGTCGGCGCTGGAATTCGAAGCCCGTTACTGGCGGCTGCATGTCCTTTTGGAAGCCGGAGAGGTGTCCGCGGACGAGCTCGACAAGATCGAGAGCGAGACGTTCGCGGCGGTTACCGATCGGTCAGCTCCGTACCAGCGCTACGTGTCCACCACGTGGAGGACGCTTCGCCTACTTATGCAAGGGCGACTGGACGAAGCGGAGCCGCTGGCGCAGCAGGGGCTCATCCTCGGCACGGGGGAGGGCGCGCGAAACGCCAGCGCCATCGCAATCTTTGGCGCGCAGCTGGGCGGCATTCGGCAGGCGCAAGGACGGATGGCGGAGTTGGACGTCCCCCTGAAGGGGCTCATAGACCAGTATCCGGCGATCGTCGGTTGGCGTGCCGTCCTCGCGCTTGTCTACGCCGAGTCCGGCCGGCCCGAGGAAGCACGGAGCATGGTCCACGAGCTTGCTCCACGTCGATTCGAAGCGATTCCGCGTGACGCCTTCTGGACTATCGCTATCGCGATCCTCGGCATTGCGGTGGCCAGAGTCGGAGGTGATACCGAGTCTAGCGTCCTGTACGACCTCCTCTTGCCCTACGCGGGCCGTAACGCCATCGTCCCCACCGGTTTCTGCACCGGTTCGGTTGCCCTTGTTCTTGGCATGCTCGCTGCGACTGAACGACGCTGGGATGATGCAACGCGCCATTTTGATGACGCCATCGAGGCGAACAAACGGTTGGGCACGACGTATTTTGTCATTACCGCACAGTCTGAATACGGACGCATGTTGCTGGCGCGTGGCGCTCCCGGCGATGCGGAGCACGCGCTCGTGTTTGTGCAGTCTGCCCTCGATGCTGCGGAGAAGCTCGGGCTGGCATTCTCGGTGAGCGAGTGTGTCGCGCTCAAGATCCGGGCGCAGGATGGCCGCTGATGCGCCACGCACCTTACTGGTCTGCCATGCCAATCGGCGTATGTTACGACGAGCGAGGGCCGAGCGCGGCCGGCGTCGTCGCACACAACGCGAATATCGTGTCCGTTCGACTGCTAGCATGGTCGCAATGGAAGCTCTTCCGTGGAGCCAGTTCGCGAACTCGAATCCTCAGCTAGCTGCTCACGTGGAGGAGCGCCTCGGTCGGGCTCCGTGCTACCTCAGCACGATCCGGCCAGATGGTTGGCCGCGGGTACACCCTGTGGGGCCGTTGACGCCGCGAAGTGGAAGCCTGGTGGTGACGATGTACCCGAGTTCGCCGAAAGGCGGAGACCTTCGTCGCAACGGTCGCTACGCATTGCATGCCGCAGTGGAGGACACGACGGGCGGCGGCGGTGAGGTTCTCCTCGTGGGTACTGCAGTCGAAGCTGAAACGACCGACGCGGATCGGGCGAAGGGCTACATCGTCTTCGATCTGTACATCGCTGAAGTGCTGGCGACGTCTTACGACTCCGCGGATCTGCGTCCCATCCGCACTCGCTGGGATGCGTCCTCCGGACGCGCTTGACTTCGTCACACACGACGCAATCATGGTGACGCCTCGCAGGAGGGGGCGCCACTATGCAGACCACGATCACCACGTTCGACAACAGCGCCGAAGGTTGGGAGCGCGCACTCTACGCCTTCCTCGCCGAGAAGGAGCGACGCTCAGGCAGTCGCCGCACCGTCGAGGGCTACAGCCGCATGCTCCAGCACTGCTTCGGCACCATAGGCAAACCACCTGACCGCCTGACGAGCCAGGAGGTCTTCGCGTGGGCGTACGGCGCCGGCCTCTCCGGCAAGCAGCCATCGTCGGTGACCATCGGCGCCCGGCTCGCCTGCCTCTCTAGCTTCTTCCACTTCCTGATCCGCATGGAGGCCGTCTCGTCTAACCCCTGCGACGCCCTCGAACGACCGAAGGTCTCCGTCGCCCCACCGCGTGGTCTCGGCGGCACCGACATTCAGAAGCTGCTCGCCGTCATCCCCGGGACGCCGACGGGCCTGCGGGACCGGGCGATCGTCCTGACGCTGACGCTCACCGGCCGCCGCAGGGCGGAAGTGCTGAACATGAAAATAGGCGACATCACGCACGAGGATGGCAAGACCTGGTACCGCTACCGCGGCAAGGGGAACAAGCAGGGCAAGCGAGAGCTGCCAGAACCGGCGTTTGTCGCGCTGACGTTGGCGCTGTCGGCCTTCGGGCACGACATCGCGGCCATGGCGCCGGATGCGTCATTGTGGCCCGCACGTCGCGGCGACACACGAGGGATCACGAGTGGCAGCTTCTACGGCAACCTGCAGCGCTACTTCCGGCTCGCGGGGCTGCCGCCGGCGGGGGTGCACATCTTCCGGCACTCGGCGGCCAAACTCCGGCGGGACGCGGGGGAGTCGATCGAGGACGTATCTCGATTCTTGGACCACTCGTCGCTGGCGGTGACGAGCGTGTACTTGCGCCGGCTGGAGGGCGAGGAGGACCGGAGCTGGGGGAAGGTGGCGGCAGCGATCGGGGTGTAAAGCGGCCCTAGTCGGCGTGGTTCCCCTCGGCGCCTATCGTTTGTAGCGCGTACGTGGCGTAACGTAGGACTACATTTGAGAAGGAGGACAACCATGCCGTCGCGAGCCACTACTCCGAAGCCGACGTTCCAGGACGCGCAGATCATGCTGCAGATCGCCCAACTCTCCGCCGCCAATGGGGTGCCTGCCGCGATGAACTGGCTCTGGAGCGATGACTTCAATCCTGATTACGCAGAGTTCATCAAGGTGCACCCGCATGGCAGCGAAGTGTACGGGAAGGCCCGCCTCATTGCGGTGCACTACGAGACGATCGGCACGCTCTGGAAGAACAAGCTGATCAACGAGGACCTCCTGTTCGACTGGCTGAGCTTAACGGGCGTCTGGGACCGGCTTCGGTCGTTGATACTCGGGGAGCGGAAAGCGTTTCGTATTCGGGCGCTTGGGGAGAACTTCCAGAAGATGGCGAGGGCGCAGGCGAGGCGAGAGAAGAGTTCGAGCTGAGCGTCCAGCGTTTGGCGTTGGCGCGCGGGGAGCCACTTGCGTAGACACTTTGTCGTCTTCGCCATACTGGCGCTGTTCCTTCACGGCTGCAGTGCATCCAACACGGCTGCTCCGCCAACGCCGTCAGTCGCAACTTCGACATCGAGCGTCCCGGCGACAGCAGACGCCGCCGCGTCAGATCACGATGCCAACCTACCGGCCGACACCACCCCTCAGCGGGGCGGCGGCGTGCGCTGCGGCGTCGAACGCTGGCCGGTCAAGACGCTCAGCGACAACGACGCCCGTAATGTCAGTCTCGTCCCGGTGCCCGCGCCGGTCGCACAGCTTCGATCGCTCCACGTTCCAGCGACGCTACCCGCCGCGTCGCGAGTCCCACCGGTCGAGCTTACGACCTACTGGGTTCTGGCCAACGTGGTCGAGTTCAAGCTGGAAGCGGACCGGGACATTCACGTCGTGATCAGCGACATCGGCGATCCGTCGCAGACGATGATCGTCGAGTTCCCCGACGCATCGTCGTGCGCTGGCGCCGCCGACTCCGTCCATGCGCCCGAGATGCGGTCCGCGCGTTCGATGCTCGTGGCGACGTTCGGGCAGCCATCGTCGTCCCGCTTCACGTCCATCTCGGGCGTGGCGTCATTCGTTGGTGTCGGCTTCTTCGACGTGCTGCACGGGCAGACGGGCGTAGCGCCGAACGGGATCGAGCTGCATCCCGTGATCGCGTTTGCGTCCAACGGCGCTCCTGCGCCGCCTGTCGTTCCGCCTCCGGCACCGCCACCCGCGCTGGTGCCGCCATCGAGTTCGGGCTACGAGTACCGGTGCGAGGCGAGCGACTGCAACTGCGCCGACTTCCCGTCGCATGCCGAAGCGCAGCGGGTCTTCGTGAAGCACGGCGGCAGCCCGGCGAACAACTGGTCCGGGCTCGATCGCGACCACGATGGCATCGCCTGCGAGTCGCTGCGGTAGCATGATCGTCTAAACGCGGGGCGTCAGTGGCGGATGCCAGTGGTCGATGGCGGAGCGCCGTTCGGCGTCGCGCGGAGTGCGCGCAGCTCTGCCCACTTCAAACGCGACTGCAGCTCGACGGCCTTGATCTGTGCTCCGTTCGCGGCCGCGGATCGTGCTCGCAGGATGCGGACTCGATCCGACAGCCCTCCGATCTCCCGCAGAAGCTGCGTCTCTCGATCGTGCAGCGGTGACGTGCTGTGCATGGCGTGGGTCCCAAATTCGGCGGGGCATGTCGCCGCGGTAAGGCGCAGAGTCGGGCGGGCGCTAGTACGAACGTTCTAACCGATCTAGAATAGCAGCCTTTCAACCAAGGTGCTGCTATGGGACGTGCGGCGACTGGAGGGCGAGGAGGACCGGAGTTGGGGGAAGGTGGCGGAGGCGATCGGCGTCTAAGCCCTTCCGCCTGTTGGCGCCATATCACTCGGACCGGTGTACGATAGCCATACGGAAGGTGGTGCGCGGCGGATGGCGCAGCGAGAGATCGAGATCATCCTGTTGCGGCAGTGGGCGAGCCACATGAGCCTGCCGATCTGGGTCGCCGGGACCAACGGCGACCTCTTGTACTACAACGAGCCGGCCGAAGAACTGCTCGGCGTGCGCTTTGACGAGGCGGGTGTGATGCCGCTGGCGAAGCTAGCTGAAATTTTCCAGGTGACGGCTGCCGACGGTTCTCCGATGAGAGCGGACGACATCCCGCTCGCGGTTGCGCTTCAGAAGGGCCAGCCAAGTCATCAACGGCTGCGCTATTGCGGCCTGGATGGTGCCTGGCGGGACGTTGAGCTGACGGCGTTTCCGTTTGAGGGCGAAGGCCGCCGTCCTCTAGGGGCTGTCGCGATCTGGTGGGAGGTACCCAAGACGTGAAGGTGACGCTTTGCGGGACGCGAGGGTCGCTGGCGAATGCCGGTCCAGATACGGTGCGTTACGGCGGCAATACCGCCTGCGTTGAGGTCTGTGGCGAGGACGGCACGGTGCTGGTGTTGGATGCGGGCACCGGCATCCGCGGCCTGGGTGAACGGCTGATGGACGCACCGCGGATCGACCTGCTGCTCACTCATCTCCACATGGACCACATTCAAGGGCTGGGGTTCTTCAAGCCGCTCTTTACCCCGGAGATGGACGTGCACATCTGGGGGCCCCCGTCCGCGACATTGGACTTGCGGCATCGGCTCGGGCGCTATCTATCCCCGCCGCTCTTTCCGGTGCTCATACGCGACCTGCCGTGTCGCCTGACGCTGCACGACGTCGCGCGGGAAGAATTCGCTATCGGCGGCTTCGAGATCACAGCCGATCTGGTCTGCCACCCGGGGCCGACGGTTGGTTATCGCATCAGCGAGAACGGCGCCTCGCTGGCGTACTTGCCAGATCACGAGCCCGCAATTGCAACTGGCAAGGTGCCCGCCGACACAGACTGGACGTCGGGCTTCGCACTAGCCGATGGCGTCGATGTGCTGATCCATGACACGCAATACAGTGATGCGGAGTACGACGAGCGCGCGGGCTGGGGACATAGCTCGGTATGCCAATCGATCGACTTCGCGCGCCTCGCCCACGTGGGTGAGCTAGTGACGTTCCACCATGACCCGTCGCACGACGACGCGACGCTGGACCGCATCACTGACGCCGCGCGCGCCGGCAGAACTCTGCCGTTCAAGCTCATCCCAGGCACAGAGGGGGCGGTGTTCGAGCTGAACGCGCGGACCACGACCCCTCAGACACATCTGAGGTAGAGCGCGGTACTCGTCTGACAGCAACCGTGACAGCAACCGCCGCGGACGAGTGCGGACGGATCTGCATTAATGTGGAAAGCACTCGTCCAATTTCGATCCTGTACGGACGCGCATGGACGGGCATGGACGGATCACAGCGGTCTTCAAAACCGTTCGTCAACGAAATGATCCTTAGAACTCAAGTCGAATTGGCCACGGGGCCGACCATTGGCAACGGCGCCAGCCGTGGAGTTCCTGACAGTCACGCTGACAGTCACGCCGCGCGACGGAGGCCGACGGCCAGCGACTATGCTGCGGGTTTCGATTCTACAATCGACTCGGAGCGACGCCCTCCGACGCCTTTTGCCGAGTTCAATTCTCCCCCGTCTCCACCAGGCACACACCCGGATAGACCGCAGACGATTGTCGTGCGCGGTCTTTCCGTTACTCTACGCTGCCGCTGAGGATAGCGTACGGGAACGCCCTGGCGCTGGTGTCAGCGCAGGCCCTTGAGGCTGTCTCGCTGAACCTCAGCCGGCGAGAGATGCTGTTCTTCTCTTTCGAGTTCGCTCTACCAGGCCGCGTTCGGCATCGGCGTTTGATCTCCATCGAAGAAGCACACCGGCCCGTTCGTGTTGCCGGGCCACATTGAACTCCGGGCGACGGTCCGGCAGATCATGGATACGCACGTCGGCCCCCACGATCGAACCATGGTGGGCGACCACGACTGGCGGTGGGCGTGGCGCGGTCGTCGGCACCTCACGCGCCACGTCGCCGCCCGCGTGTGCTCGTAACGCGCACAGAATCTCCACCAGGTGCGTGAGGATGAGGAAGTGACCTTCGCCCGGAGGGAAGACCACGAAAGAGGGGAGTGACCTTGCACTCCCCTCGGCGTTGGTCGCTGGCGGGCTGCCGGGTTAGACGTGCGCAACCGTCGGATCTTGGACGACGCCGAGCTGCGTCATCATCGTCAGTGCGTCGAAGTACTCTCGCTCACGGTGGATCTTGTCGTCGCGGATCTCCATCACGTTGCAGACGCACACGTCGATCGACTTGCCGGTGGGCGCAATGCCCATCAGGTCGCCCCTGTGCGTGCCCCGTGCGATGAACTCCGTGATGGCCGTGTCCCCCGCCTCCTTGATGCCTACGATCTCGATCCGCGCGTCCGGGAAGGCGGTGGCGTACATCTTGGCCACCGCTATCCCGGCGTCGGGCCCCTTTTGCTCCTTGCCGTCACCGCCCGTGTAGCTGTAGTCCGGGTGCATGAGCTCCCGCATCCGGGAGAAGTCCCGCTTGTTCCAGGCCTCGATGCTCGCACGAGCGACGTCTTTTGCAGACATGCCTTCAAGTCCTTTCTGGCTCCATAAGCCACCTAACGTGTGCCTACCGACCCACCAGCGCTCTCGGCGCTCCGGCCGAGCGCACCGGCGATCATCTCACGGCCCCCGACCGCCGTCAAGCGGTTCAGTGGTACACCCCCCGTGACGTGCTGAGGGATCGGCAGGCTTCTCACACAGGCGCATCCGCGAGGGACAAGTGCCACCAGCACCGACGCGGCGGTGCAGGCGTCGCTCAGGACGATCGTCGAGCGGGGGGTCTCACGTGTCCTGACGTGCAAGCCCTCGATGTGTGCGACCAACACGATGAGGACATCGTGCTCGACCGTGCGATTCGATAGCCACATCAAGCGGCTTGAACGTCTTCTGCTGACGCGCGTAGCAGTTCTGCGAGGGCGTCCGCGCCCACGGGCCGGCTGAAGTAGAAGCCTTGACCCAGATCGCAGTCACGCGAACGAAGCCAGCCCAGTTGTTCCGCGTGCTCTATCCCTTCGGCCACGATTTCAAGATGCAGGGTTTGACCGAGCTCAATTATCGACTGAGTCAACTCCTGCTCCGTTCCCTTGTGGCTCACTCCGTCGATGAATGATTTGTCGATCTTCAGGATGTCCACCGGGAAGCGGCGCAAGTAACTGAGAGACGAGTAGCCCGTACCGAAGTCATCGATGGCGATGCGAATGCCAAGCCGCTTGAGCTCGTTGAGCCGGCCGATCGCGAGATCGACATCTCGCATCATCAGATTTTCGGTGATCTCCAGGACGAGCGACTCTGGCGGTAGCCTCGACTCCCGGAGCGCGTCGGAGACGATGTCCAACAGCCCCGGCTGATGGACCTGGCGCGCCGAGACATTGACGGCAATGGTGAGCAGCGGATCGGACGGAAACTCCTCTTGCCATCGCCGGCCTTGCATGCATGCCTCTCGCAGTACCCACTCGCCGATCGGAAGAATGAGTCCGGTGGATTCTGCAACAGGGATGAACTCGGACGGGTGCCTGAATCCGCGCGTCGGGTGGTTCCAACGCAAGAGCGCCTCTACGCCGCCGACTTTCCCGGTGCTCAATACGATGCTGGGCTGGTAATGAAGGACGAACTCGCCACGCTCCACGGCCCGCTGGAGCTCGCCGGCCAACTCGAGTCGTCCGAGAATCGACTCTTCCATGCTGGGCGTGTAAGGTGCAAAGCGGTCCTTCCCGTCCGCCTTGGCCACGTACATGGCGATGTCAGCCCGTCTCACCAGCTCTTCCGCAACGTCTGACCCCGTACCCACAACGACGCCGATGCTCCCGCGTACGAACACTTCGGTCTCGTCGAGAACGAGGGGCGGACGCAGGGCCTCAATGACGCGTTCAGCCACCATCGTCGCGTCATCCACGTCTCTGACGTCTTCAAGGAGCACCGCGAACTCATCGCCGCCAACGCGAGCGGCGGTATCGCCGGCCGTGATGCTCGAGTTCAGACGCGTTGCAACCTCCTTCAGTAATCGGTCGCCAGCCGGATGCCCCAGGCTATCGTTGACGGACTTGAAGTCGTCCACATCCATGAACAGGACGGCGAGGCTGTTGCCGGTCTTCCGCGCCCGTTCGAGGCCGTAGTCGAGCCGATCCATAAATCGAGCTCGATTGGCGAGATTTGTCAGTGGGTCGTGGAATGCCTGATGCCGCAGCTGTTGTTCGAGGTCGCGTTCAGCATCAAGTGTCCGAGCCAGTGCCTCTTGAGCGCGTTTCCGCTCGTCGACCTCCAGGGCAAGGTACTGATTCGCACGCTCGAGGTCTGCGGACCGAGCTTCGAGGTCTTTTGAGAGATACGCGGTGAGTTCGTCTGATCGCCGGATCAATGCTACGGCCATCGTGTTCGCGTCGACCGCAAGGTTCGCGAGCTCGCTCGGTCCGGCTATCGGAACGCGCGCCGACAGATCGCCTGCTGCGATCGCTCTCGTCGCGGCGCTTGCTCGCCGTAGAGGACGCGTGATCCATTGGTAGCTCGCTAAGCCGGCAATGGTGAGGAGGCCGGCGCACAACGCCCCGAGTCCTAACGACCAGCGAAGTGTGAAGTTTTCGGCATCCTGTTGGTGCGCCTGAGCGGCACGCAACGCCGCCCGCTGATCCTCAATCTGCTGCCGCAGTTCGGCAAGGAACCGCGTTGAGTCAACGGCTAGGCCCGTGTTGATGGCGATGCTCAACGCCGCCGTGAGATCACCTGAACCCACCGCCTTAATCACCTGCTGATCCGTGTCGGCGAATCGAGCGTGCGTCGCGATGAACTGATCCAGCGTTGCCGCTTGGCCCGGATCGTGAAGCGCCGCGTCGTCGCGGAGGGCCGATAACGAAGTCTCCACACTCGCCCGAGACTCCTTGAACGAATCGATATAGGAGGGATCGTGGAGGGTGAAGTACGCGACGACTGTGACCCACTCGTTATAGGCGTTCCCGAGCGCGTCTTCATACCGCGAGCTATTCGTGATCGCCCGATCGGCCTGCGTTCGTGCCTCGTTATGGCGCGCCGTGCTGAACCGATTGACGATGACAATCAGTGTCATGACGGCAATGACAGCGGCGATGAGGAGCATCGTCGCGGCACGGACGGAGATTCGGGAAGGACCTTTCATAGGAGGTCCTTGGCGTGTTCGAGCCATAAAACGAGCGTTGGAAGCCAGGTCATCGAAGAATGATCGACCTGAGGCGGGCGATCCTGAACGCGGGATGAGCCGAGCAGGTCGGAGAATTACCTAGACGCCCTTACGAATTTCTCGACGGCGCCGACTATTAAGGAGAGAGGCGTACGGGCACCAAGGCCCGGGAATCGGGAGATTATCTACGAAAATGCGACGTCACCGAAGGCTCCTTCTCGCAATCCTGGCTGGCGCGCTCTGCTCAGTTGTAATTCTGGTCTATTCCAGTCCGCATTCTTCCGGAGGCGCGGCGGCGGTGGAACTTCCGACGGCCTGCGACAATTTCGTTGCGGCGGCGAGGGTCTTCGCGAGCGACGGCTCCTCCAGCGGGGTTCGCGGAGAACCGGTGATCTTCGCTGCAAACGCGGCCGATCAGCCAGCCGACATGCTCAAGGCATTGCTCAGTGCGTGCGACGAGCAACGCACCACCAGGGCGCCGTAGCAACTGGCCAATTCGCGTTCAAGACTCGATGCTGCTCGCTCTTACTGGCCTCGCTCGTTGGACAGCGACCTCGCGGGCTCAACGGAGCGACGGGCCGCTTCGCAGGCACGCGGTGCCGGCGCGATCGGCGATGCGGTGCATGGCGTCACCGCCCCGGTTCGAGATTTGAGGCGCCGGCCGGCGTAAGCGGTGCCGTTGCGTATGCGCTCCACGGGAGTGAATCGAGCAGCGCGAGGCCGCCCTCGATGTTCGATTCGGCACCTGAGTTCCGATTGATACTGTTGCCGTCAATCCCGTCGAAGACACAACCACGCACGCGATCGTAGACCGGCTCGCCGGCTGCGTTGCGGCCGTCGAACCAGGCGCGGGCCAGAGCTGCTAGCGTCCTGAAACGGGGGTCGCCCGTTGCGGCGGCGACCGCGTCGAGGCCACACACCGTGCTGCTGACGTCGAACGGCAACGCCCGCGGCCCTGCGAACGCGCGTTGGGCAGCGGGCGCGAGCACGGCGTCCGCGCTGCGAGCAGCAGCTTGCACGAGATCATCGCGCCCGAACGCGGTGCCGGCGCGCGCGAGGGCGGCCTCCTGCAGGTGGCCCCACAAATGGACCACGGGGTCGCCAGCGCGGTCGGGCAGTACGTCGCCGATTCGCGCGGCCGCAATCTCTTCCGCCCAGCTGAGCGCCCGTGCAGCCAGATCCGGTGCGCCGGTGGCCCGCCAGAACTCGAGCGCCGCGAGGACGCCGGTTGCGCGTACGTCAAGGTAGGGAGTCGGTCGATCGAGCGACGCCAGGCCGGCTTCGAAGGCCGTGGCATAGCGGTCGTCGCCGAAGGCGGAGAGGGCGCACGCGAGCGCGTGCATCGCGCGCGCATGCCAGGGACCGCCGCCGGGGTAAGAGGTAGGCGTGTCCAGTTGCCGGCGCCCATCCCAGTCGCCGATGAAGTTCACGAACGCGCCGTCGCTCATCTGCATGGCGCAGGTGAATCGCAGTAGCCCTTCCGCTTCCGTTCGTGCCCAATCGAACCGGTGTCGTCGCCAGATCTCGCTGTACAGCATCGCCGCCCGTGCGGCGTCGTCGAGGCAGGCGACACCCTCATAGCCCTGTTCGGCAGCGGACTGCGTGAGGAACTGACCGTCGCGCTCGCGCGCGTACACGGCGAGGGCAACCACGCCGGGCCCGAGGGCAGGGACGGGCCGCATCAGCCGCCGAAGTTGTCGTATCAACGGTCCGGATTGCCGGCGAGCGCGATGGCGGCAGCGGGAACGCTCGGCGTGCCACCCAGGGCAACATGCAGCTTCCCTGCCGGTGAACTTGTGCTGGGTTGCCGCGCTGCATCCCTTTCCTTGGAGACGACCTCACGAAAGAGCTCCATGACCTGCTCGCCGATGCGCGGCCAGGCCATGCGCCGTCCGTACTCGTAGGCGGCGCGCTCCAATTGATGCTTCAACTCGTGGTCGTCCAGGATGCGTAGCACACCGTCGGCGAGTCCACGCTCGCTACGAAAGTCGACGAGAAGGCCGCGGCCGTCTGCCAGAACCTCGTCGGCGTACAGGTACGGCGTGGAGACAATGGCCTTGCCCGCACCGAGCGCATACGCGAGGGTCCCGCTCGTGATCTGGTTCGGGTCGAGGTAGGGCGTCACGTAGACGTCACTGGCGAGCAGGTAGTCGACGATGTCGCTCTGGCTTAGATACTCATCGACGAATGCAACGTGCCCGTCCAACCCACACGCGTGGACGAGCGCGGTCAGCTGGATCCGGTACGCCTCGCCCTGGTGTCGCCGCAGTTCAGGGTGTGCCTTGCCAACGATGAGATAGAGCGCGTCCGGGTGCGTGCGGACAACGTCGGTCATGGCACGCACCATGTGTTCGAGTCCCTTTCGGGGACTGATCAGACCGAACGTCGAGATGATGCTGCGATCCTGCAGCCCGAGCCGTTGTTTCATTCGCCGTCGCCCGTGCGGCTCGGTCGGCGGCACACCGTGCGGGATGACGTGGACCTTGGCGGGATCGATGCCGTACTCGTCCTCGAGGAGGGTGCGCCCGCGGTGTGCCATGACGATCAGCGCCTTGCTGTGACGGCCGATTCGTTGGACCGCCTCCTTGACCGATGGTGAGGGGTCGGGAAGCGTGGTGTGGAGGGTCGTGACGAGTGGCCGCCGCAGCGTCTCGAGGAACGGAGCGAGGTGATCCTCGAATGCCTCGCCCCAGATGCCGTAGAGGCCGAACTCGTGTTGAATCGACACGATGTCGACATTCGATTCATTGATCTCGGCAGCCGCACGCTGGTACGTGCCGGGATGACGCTGACGGATGCGCCAGCGAGCCTGCGGGCCGTAGGGGTGTATGGAATGCTCCTCATCGATTGCGGCCCACCAAAGGCGCGCCTGCGGGTCGGCGGTCTGCATGGCCCGCGCGAGGTCGGACGTGAAGGTAGCGATGCCGCACTGGCGAGGAGGGCTCGTCGAAACCATCGCTACGTGAAGCGGGTTGACGCCAGTTTCACTGCCGTGATTCGAGGGAGCGTAGTCCGTCACCTAATCATCCTTCTCGACCTCGCGGGCCGGGACGAGTAACTCGTTATGCAGAGAGAACCGGGATCTCGTTATGCAGAGAGAACTGGGATAGTGACAGGATAACACGATGTGAGACGACTAGGTTATAGCTCTTTTTGGCTAGAAGCGGCCATGTGGGGGCTAGCGACCAGATAGGGGATTCCTCGATTGCCGCATCGGCGTGTCGGGACTAAAGTACGGTGAACTCGGCGCAGGTACGCATCGCTTCTTCCGAAGAAGCGAGCGGCAGCGACCACGACGGAGCTGACGGAGGCCACCATCAAACGCGGCAACGGCCTCCACGATCTCTTCATACGCCATCCAGATAACCCGATCCTTACTGCCGACAATTGGCCGTATCCCGCGAACAGTGTCTTCAATCCGGGCGCTGTACAGCTCCCGAATGACGAGACGCTGCTGCTGGTGCGCGTCGAAGACCGTCAGGGCGCGTCACACCTTACGGTTGCCCGCAGCGCGGACGGCGCCACGAATTGGAGCATCGACTCCACACCTACGATGACGCCGTTCTCCGAAGAGTATCCCGAAGAGGTCTGGGGTATCGAAGATCCCCGCATTGTGTGGCTGCCGGAGTTGGAACGATATGCAGTTACTTACACAGCCTATTCGCGTAACGGCCCGCTGGTAGCGCTTGCGATGACGGCCGACTTTAAGGCATTCGATCGGCGCGGCGCGATCACCGCACCAGAGGATAAGGACGCTGCGCTGTTTCCGCGCCGGTTCGACGGTCGCTGGTGTCTCGTCCACCGCCCTGTCCCGACCAGTCCAGGATCGAAAGCGAACATGTGGCTTTCATTCTCGCCTGACCTCAAGCACTGGGGCGATCACATGGTGCTGATGGAAGCGCGGGACGGGTCGGCCTGGGACGCCGGAAAGATCGGGCTTTCGCCGCCGCCGCTCGAGACGGAAGAGGGCTGGCTGATTGTGTACCATGGCGTGCGGGTTACAGCCGCGGGCGGGATCTATCGCATGGGACTTGCGCTCCTCGATCTCGACGACCCGCGACGAGTCATCCGCCGCGCCACCGACTGGGTATTCGGCCCGACCGAGCCTTATGAGTTCGCGGGCGACGTATCGAACGTCGTCTTTTCCTGCGGCATGGTCGCTGTGGCGCACAGCGGCCAGTTGCGCATGTACTACGGCGCCGCCGACACGCGCATCGGGCTCGCCACGGCGGACATCACCGAACTGCTCGACTGGTTACGCAGATCGGGTAGTTGAAACGCCATGACGACCGACCAGAACGAATCTTCGATGCGAATCGGCATTCTCGCACCCATCGCGTGGCGCACGCCACCGAGACACTACGGACCGTGGGAGCGCGTCGTCTCTCTGCTAACGGAAGGGCTCGTCGAGCGCGGCTTCGACGTCACGCTGTTCGCAACGGCGGACTCCGAAACAAGAGCGAAGCTTCGCGCAGTCTGCCCACGGGGATACGAGGAGGACCGTAGCCTCGATCCAAAGGTCTGGGAAGGCCTTCATATCGCTTCCGCTTTCGAGCGGGCGCAGGACTTCGACCTCATTCACAACCACTTCGACTTTCTGCCGCTGACCTACACCGGCCTGATAGACACACCGGTGGTAACCACGATCCACGGCTTCTCCTCACCTCGCATTCTTCCCGTGTACCGGCGCTACAACCAGCACACCTTCTACATTTCGGTCAGCAACGCGGATCGCCGGCCGAGTCTCAAGTATGTCGCCACCGTCTACCACGGCATCGACATCGAAAACTTCACGTTCCGTCCCGAGGCTGGCGATGAGCTCGTATTCTTTGGCCGGATTCATCCCGACAAAGGTACGCGGGAAGCGATCGAGATCGCCCGGCGCGCCGGCAGGCGACTCGTCGTCGCTGGAATCATTCAGGACGAAGCCTACTTCAAGAAACATGTCGAGCCGCACATCGACGGCAGGACTGTCGAGTACGTGGGGAGCGTGGGGCCGGCTGATCGTGACGTCTTGCTAGGGCAAGCCGCAGCCCTCTTGCATCCGATCCTGTTCGAGGAGCCCTTCGGCCTGTCGGTGATCGAAGCGATGGCCTGCGGCACCCCCGTAATCGCTTTTCCGCGGGGGAGCATGCCGGAGCTTGTGAGAGACGGTGAGAACGGATTCCTCGTGCAAGACATTGACGAGGCGGTGGCCGCGGTGAACCGTCTCTCGGAGATCCGCCGCGAGCACTGCCGCCGTTTCGTCGAGGAAGGCTTCTCCTCCGCCCGCATGGTCGACGACTATGTCAAGGTCTACCAACGTGTCCTTGCCATGCGTGCCCCTGGCAGCTAGCAGGTGCGTGCGTGGACGGAGCGAACACCATGGCACAGTCGTGGAGCGGGCTGACGTACCGCCTTCCTTTGTCCGTTATCGCTCACCAACGGTTGGCTGCGCAGGCTCATCGGCCGACGTGCCGTGAGGGACGCGCTCTGCGGGAACGACGCCCATGCGCCCGCCTGGTAGTCGGCGATCGCCTGCATGATCTCGTCCCGCGTATTCATCACGAAGGGTCCGTACCTCGCGACGGTCTCGCGGATCGGTACACCGCCTAAGACCAGCACTTCCCATCCGTTACGCGCCGCAAGCGGCTGCCTCTCTGCGGCCGCGATGGCGATCGCGTCACCGTCGCCGAACATAGCAAGCTGGCCTTCATCGAGTGGGCGTTGCTCCACGCCGGCGTACCCTCGGCCGGCGAGCGCATAGACGAGCGCGTTGTAATCTCGTGGCCAGATCAGATTTAGCCGGGAACCGGGCGCGACCGTCGCGTGCAGATAGGTGATCGGGGTCTGCGTCCTGCCCGGTCCGGCGTGGCCGTCGAGTTCGCCTGCGATGACGCGGACCAGCGATGCCCCATCATCGCCGGAGACTAACGTGACATCGCGCGCTTCTATGTCCTGGTAGCGAGGCTGGAGCCACTTCTGCGCGGCGGGCAGGTTGACCCAGAGTTGCACGCCATGGAAGAGCCCGCCGCTGACGACGAGTCGCTCGGGTGGTCTCTCGATGTGCTGAATGCCCGCGCCCGCCGTCATCCACTGCGTCGCGCCGTCGGTGATAAGCCCGCCGCCGCCGGTCGTGTCCTGGTGCTCGAATGCGCCATCCAGCATGTACGTCACGGTCTCGAAACCGCGATGCGGATGCCACGCGGTGCCCTTGGCCTCGCCCGGCGCGTACTCGACGGCTCCCATCTGATCGAGCAGAAGAAAGGGGTCAGCCAGCGCCAGATCCGCCGTCGGGAACGGGCGGCGCACGGCGAAGCCTTCGCCCTCGAAGGTGTGCAGCGCCGTCACCACGCGGGCGACCGGGCGCCAGTCGGTGCCGTCCTGCGGCAGATGGCGGAGCCGAGATAGGGTGAGCGTATCGGCGGTGACGGCGGGCATAATGATCTCCTCTTCTTGTGTCGCTGATCCACTCCCATCATGACAAACGCGTCAAGGGGCTGTCTCGGGCGTTGCCGGAAACAATCGCCACGACGACGAAAGGCACCATCAGGCGATCGTGTGGGTGTCAGCGGCGCGGCGTTCAACCGCTGATGAAGACGAGTGCGTAGAACCGCTCACGCCAAACGCTTGACAGGATGCGATGCGGCGAGCATACTCGCCGGGCCACCCAAGCGTCGACCCACCGTTGGCAGCCGATCTAGAATCACACTTCTCGAGTCCGTGAGGGAGGCACCGTTGCGCGTCGGCGTATCGCCCATTGCCTGGCACAACGAGGATATAGCGGATCTCACGCCGGCGATTTCCGCTGAGACGCTGGCCGATGAGATCCGGGATGCCGGATTCGCGGCCACAGAGTTCAGCTCGCTGTTTCCTGGCGACCCAACCGATCTACGCGCGCTGCTGGAACCCCGCGGGCTACAGCTCATTTCGGCATACGTCGGGCTCCGTTTGCCTGATTGCCCTCTCGAGGCGGAGGTCAACCGCGCGAAGGTGGCGGCCCGCTTCGTATGCGATGCAGGCGGCGACGTGCTGGTAGTCGCTCTCGACTATGACGAGCGCCGGACCGCGATCGCCGGCTCCGTCGGGGTGGCAGACGTTCGATTCGCCGAGGCCGACTGGGGAGTTCTGGTTGAGGCGCTCCACCGTATCGGCGGCTACTGCAACGAACTCGGTCTGAAGCAGGTCTTTCACAATGAGGCCGGCACGTTTGTCGAGACGGGCGAGGAGTTCGCCGAGTTGGCGCGGCGCACCGATCCGGCGCTGGTGGCGCTCTGCCTCGATGTTGGGCACCTCACCGTGGGCGGCGGCGACGCCGTCTCGTTCTTCCGCGAGCACCACGCGCGCATCAAACATGTGCACGTGAAGGACGCGAGCCGCGAGGTCATCGAGGGCATGCGGCGCCGTGAGTTCGGGATGATGGAGGCGCTACGGCGGCGCGTGTTCTGCGAACTTGGCACCGGCGCACTCGACGTCAAAGGGCTCGTTGGGCTGCTCTCGTCGACGGATTATGACGGTTGGGTCGTGCTGGAACAGGACTCTACCTTTCGGCCGCCGCTAGAGTCTGCCAAACACAACCGCGAAACGTTCCGCCGCATGTCCGGCGTTTGAGGGAGCGATCATGGGACGCCGTATCGTCAACATTGCCCTGCTCGGCGCCGGTGAGATCGGGCGGTACCACGCTGAGACGATCACCCGGCACCTGAGAGACGCGCGACTAGCTGCCGTCGCCGACCCAGTGGCAATGAACGCGCGTGAGGCAGCGTCGTTAGGTGACAATGTCCTGGTTGCCGACGCCGCTTCCGACATCTTGGGGGACGACAATATCGATGCGGTAGTCATTGCCAGCCCGACGCGCTCTCACGCGCCCTTGATCGCCGAAGCCGCGCGCGCGGGAAAGCACATCTTCTGCGAGAAGCCGGTAGCGCTGACGGTCGAGGATGCGGTCCAGGCCATTGAGACGGCTGCATCGAGCCGCGTCAAGCTGCAGATCGGGTTCCAGCGCCGCTTCGATGAAGGCTATCTACGGGCAAGAGATGCGATCGCGGCGGGTGAGCTGGGCGCCGTCGAGCTGGTCGCGTCGACGACGCGGGATCCGGAGCCCCCGGCACCCGGTTACCTCGAAGGCTGCGGTGGCGTCTTTCTTGACACAGCGATCCACGACTACGACAGCGTGCGGTTCCTCTCGGGCAGCGAAGTGAGCGAGGTCTTCGCCGCTGCATCGACGCTCATCACCAAGGATCGGAGCGGGCCGTTCGACATTGACACCTTCGTCACGGTGCTGCGGCTCGAGTCTGGTGCTCTCGCGAGTGTCACCAACTCGCTACGCACGGTGTACGGCTACGAAGCGGGCGCGGAGGTGTTCGGCTCCACGGGCAAGATCGTGATCGCGCCGGGTGGCGGAGGCGTGCAGCGCTTCGCCGCGGGCGGTATCGCCGCCTCATACCCGCAGACATATCGCGAGCGCTTTGGGGCGGCGTACCGGGCGGAACTGGCGGATTTCGTCCGTTGCATCATTGACGATGACGCGCCGGCGGTGACCGGCGAAGACGGCGTGCGCGCGCTGGAGATCGCGCTTGCCGCGACCCGATCGCAACAGGAGGGCCGTCCGGTGCGACTATGAGCAGGCTCATCCGCCGTCCCGACGTAACAGGAAACTTCGCACTCACGCCCAAGGATGCCGGGTGGCAGTACATCGGCTTTGAGACGCGGTGGCTCGATGCGGGCGAGGAGACCGCGATCGATCTGGCATCGCGTGAGTTCGCCGTGATCCCGCTTTCGGGCACGATCGACGTTGAGACGAAGGACGGCGGATCGTGGAGCGCGATTGGTTCGCGCGACGACGTCTTCGCTGCGCCACCAGATGGGCTCTATCTTCCTGCGGGTGGCCGCGCCGCGATCCGTGCGACGCGGCGGAGCCAAATCGCACTCTGTTTCGCGGCGAGCGATCGTTCTGGTGAGTCGAAACCGATCAACGCAGAGTCGACTGTGATTGAGACGCGCGGCGTAGGAAACGCGACCAGGTACATCCGTCACGTCGTGCCGCCCGAGTTCACGGCGCACCGGCTGCTTGTGGTGGAGGTGCTGACGCCGAACGGCAACTGGTCGAGCTATCCGCCACACAAGCACGACACCGACTCGCCGGATGAGGCGGAGCTTGAGGAGATCTACTATCACCGCCAGTCGCCGGCTGACGGATTCGCCTTCCAACGCGTATACACGGACGATCGCTCACTCGACGAAACGATGACCGTGCACGATCAGGATGTGGTGGTGGTGCCGCGCGGCTATCACGTCGTTGCGCAGGCGCATGGCTACGACGGCTACTACCTCAACGTGCTCGCAGGCGACCGAAGGTCGATGGCGGCGAGTGATGACGCGCCTCATCGCTGGATACGAGACCGGTGGGCGGCACGATGAGACGCACCGGCGCGCAGATCATCGTCGATTATCTTGCCGCCGAAGGCGTGCCGTATGCCACAGGCATCCCGGGGCACGGGATCTGGGCGCTGGTCGATGCACTCGCCGACGCGCGCGACCGCATCACGACGGTGCAGGTGATGCACGAACAGTCGGCAGTGCACCTGGCAGATGGATACTATCGCGCGTGCGGCAAACCGATGGCGGCGTTCACGTCGATCGGGCCGGGGGCGACGAATACGGCGATCGGCGTCGCGACGGCGTATGTCGATTCGACGGCGGTGCTGGTGATGACGGGGGCGGCCCATACGTACATGCGCGGACACACCGTGCTGCAAGAGATCGAGCGGACGCACTGGGCGAACTTTCCGCGCATGATGGAGCCCGTCGTCAAGCGTCATTGGACGCCGGCGAGCGCGTCGCAATTGCCGTACGTGCTACAGCGGGCGTTCAACACGATGCTCAGCGGCCGGCCGGGACCAGTGCTGCTGGACCTGCCAATGGACGTGCAAGTCGATGCATCGGACGCCGACCTGCCGCTGCCCCAAGAGCGGCGACCCGGTGGTGCCACGCGGCCTGACGCGGCGCGAGTGGAGCGAGCCGCACGCTTGCTGACGGAAGCGAAGCGACCGGTGATCGTCGCCGGTGGCGGCGTCATCACGGCGGAGGCGTCGGTGCAGCTCGTGGCGCTGGCGGAGCACGTCGGTGCGCCGGTCGTGACGACGTGGATGGGGAAGGGTTCGATCCCGGAGGACCACGTGCTCAACGCCTGGAGCGTCGGCGACACGGCGAGCACGTCCGGCAACGCGCTGGCAGCAAACGCCGACGTAGTCCTGGCGATTGGCTGCCGCTTCACGGACTGGTCGGCGTCTTCGTACCGGAAGGGCGTTTCGTTCGCGATCCCGCCCACGCGGCTGATCCAGATCGACATCGACCCGCACGAGATCGGGAAGAACTACCCGTGTGAAGTTGGGTTGCTGGCGGACGCGCGCGCTGCGCTTAACGATCTGATTGCGGCGGTAGGAGATCTGACGCCGCGCCGGCCGTACACGGAGTCGCCCTATTTTCAGGAAGTGCAGCGCTTGAAGCAGGAGTGGGACGCCATCCAGGCGCCGCGCCGCACATCCGGCGCCATACCGATGACGCAGCAGCGCGCCGTCACGGAGCTGCGTGCCGCGCTCGACCGCTCGGCTATCGTAACGACGGGAGCGGGGTTGCCGCAGGCGATCGTCCGGCAGGATTTTCCGGTCTACGAACCGCGCACACACTTGACATCGGGCGGCTTCAGCTCGATGGGATTTACGGTACCGGCAGCGATCGGCGCGAAGCTGGCACAACCGGAGCGGCAGGTGGCGGGCATCGCGGGCGACGGCGACTTCATGCAGACGATGCAGGAGATGGCCACCGCCGCGATGCTGGACCTGCCGGTGCTATTCGTCGTGCTGAACAACGCGGCATGGCTGTCCATCCGCAACGGCCAGATGGCGACCTTCGGGCGCAGCATGGCGACCGAATTCCAGCGCAAGGACGGTTCGTCGTACACGCCGGACTTCGCCGCGACGGCACGCGCGTTTGGGCTTCATGCGGAGCGCGTGGAGCAGCCCGACGACCTTCAAGCGGCGGTGGACCGGGCGTTGGCGACGCATGGACCGGCGCTGATCGAAGTGACCGTGGCGCGCGATCTGGAGCACGGGGGTCTCACCAAGACCGGCTGGTGGGACGTGCCGATCCCGGCGTACTTGCCCGAGCGCCGCGCGCAGTACGAGCGGGAGCGCGCCGAGGAGCAGCTATGAGGACCGACGCGCGGACAGGCACACCGCCGCTGAGCGTTGACGAGCTGCGGGAGAAGGCGCGTGAGATACGACGGCTGATTCTGACATCGGTGCATCATGCCGGGGCGGGGCATCTCGGAGGGCCGCTGTCGGCCGCCGACATGCTGGCGGCGCTGTACTTCCGCTTCCTGCGGGTCGACCCGGTCGATCCGGCGTGGGCGGAGCGCGACCGGCTCATTTTGAGCAAGGGCCACTCAGCGATCGGGTTGTACGCGACGCTGGCGCTGCGCGGCTACTTCCCTATCGAGGAACTGCAGACGTTCGACGCGATCGACTCCCGGCTGCAAGGACATCCCGACATGACGGTAACGCCGGGCGTCGACATGTCAACGGGGTCATTGGGGCAGGGACTCTCGCCTGGAGTTGGGATAGCGCTCGGGGCGAAGCTGAAGTCGCTGGCGTTCCGGACATGGGTGATGCTTGGAGATGGCGAGATGCAGGAGGGCCAGGTATGGGAGGCGATTGAGGTGGCGGCGCGCTACGGCCTCGACAACCTGACGGCCATCGTCGACAACAACCGGCTGCCGCAATACACGTGGCCGGACTTCGGGCAACGCGGGCGAGGGCGGCCGATTGCGGCGCTGCCGGAGAAGTGGCGGGCGTTTGGCTGGCACGTGATCGAATGCGACGGGCACGACATGGCCGAGATCATCCGCGCCTTCGATGCCGCAACGCGCGCGGACAGCGGGCCGGCCGTCGTGATAGCGCATACCGTGAAAGGGAAGGGTGTGTCGTTCATGGAGAACGAGTTCGCGTGGCACGCGAAGCCGCTCGGCGACGGCGATCTGGCGCGCGCGCTCGCGGAGATCGAAGGCGCGCCATGACGGCGGGACTGGCGCAGCGCGAGATCTTCGGGCGCACGCTGGTCGCACTGGCGAACGACGATCCGCGCGTGCTCGTGCTCGACGGTGATCTCGCAAACTCCACCAGGGCCGATATCTTCGCGGAGGCGCATCCGGACCGTTTTCTGGCGATGGGCATCGCCGAACAAAACATGGCGGGCGTGGCGGCGGGCCTGGCGACGTTGGGGTTCGTGCCGTGGATCTCGACGTTCGCGGCGTTTGCGGTAAAACGCGACCTGGATCAGGTGCGCGTGGTCATCGCCCAGCCGGCGTTAAACGTAAAGATCGCCGGTGGATATTCGGGTCTGCTGACCGGCTTCACCGGCAAGACGCATCAGTCCGTCGCCGACATCGCCGTCATGCGGGCGCTGCCGAACATGGTCGTGCTGGCGCCGGCGGATGGCGTCGAGGCTCGCGAGGCGATGCGCGCGGCCAACGCGCACCATGGACCGGTCTACCTCCGTCTCGCGCGCGATCCGAGCCCCGCGATCTTCGATGAGGACTATCAGTTCGTAATCGGGCGCGGCGTCGTGCTGCGGGAGGGAGGCGACATCGCGATCGTCTCGACCGGTGTGCACACGTCGCGGGCGCGCGAGGCCTGCGATGTGCTGGCGGCCGACGGCATCGGCGCATACCATCTGCATTTGCCGACGCTCAAGCCGATCGATGCCTACGCGATCGTCGCCGCGGCGGAGCGCACGGGGTTGGTGCTGGTGACAGAAGAACACAGCGTGATCGGCGGGCTCGGTGGCGCCGTTGCCGAGGTGCTGGGGCAGCGGCTGCCCACGCTCATGCGGCTCCACGGTATTGACGATGTCTTCGGCGAATCCGGACCGAATGAGGCCATCCTGGAGAAGTATCGCCTCACGCCTCGCCACATCGCAGAAGCGGCTCGCGAGTTGCTCGGCAGACGGAACTGACATGGCCAGCCGGCGACAACTCTCGACGCTAGAGATTTTGACGATTGCTTTAGATCTCGCGGCGGACAGCGGAACACGGGCGGGGTGGAGGAGCGCCCAACCGGCGCTCTACCGCAATTCCTCCACCATGTGGTCGATATGAAGCTTGCGCTGAACGCGGCGACGATCATGCAATCGGCGCTCGCAGACGACGTCGAGATAGCAGCGGAGACCGGCTTTACGGCTCTCGAAGTGTGGGCCGGGAAGCTTGACGCCTATATGAGGGAGAGGTCCCTGGATGAGTTGGCGCACCAGATGGGCTCGCCCGGAGCCTGGCCTGCGGCCCAGACAACAGGCGTAAGCCTTGCGCTCCCGGCGTGGGGGACGGCACGTGCGTTCCGAATCGCATGAGCGATTGAGCAAGGGAGGTCCGGGAATGCAGAAAGTAATCGTGAATCCATGGACATGGCAGGACGACTACGGGTATTCGCAGGCGATCGACGTCCGCGGCCCGAACCGCATACTGTTGTGTTCCGCCCAAGGCTCGTTCGACGGCGAGGGCGTGCTGGTGCACGCCGGTGACATGCCAGGGCAGGTGCGGCAGTCGCTGGAGAATCTGGAGGCGGTGCTGGCGAAAGCGGGATTCGGCCTCGCCGATGTGGTGCGGCTGACCATGTACTCGACGGATCTAGATGCGTTCGGCGCTGCGTTCGCGGCCGTGGGCGCTCGGCTTGCCGAGACCTGCTGCAAGGCGGCCCAGACATGGGTGGGCGCCGCGCGGCTCGCCACGCCCGACATGTTGGTTTTGTTCGAAGCTATGGCGATGAAATAGCGAGGCCTGATGGAACACCAGATTTGCCACGTGAAGAAGAGCGACGGTCTGCCATACCTGGGTCTGTCCAGCGCACAGATCGTTTGCGGCGGGCGCGCGACGTGGCGCACACGATGAGCGGATGATATAGCGGGCTTAGATTCGAGAGACACCCTGCCTTTGCGACGGACAGAAGATTGTCTACCTCGTACATGACACGGCGCTCGACCGCGAATGCGCGCTCTCCGTCATCAAGCGCGATCTCCTCGAACCCGACGACCTGTTGCGGCTGCAGCGCGAAGCGCAGTCGATG
>JALYKW010000083.1 GCA_030774575.1 Chloroflexota bacterium
GCGCCGTCGACGCCGCTGGCGATGCCGAATGACGCGGGCAACTGCAGCAGCCCTGGCTCGTGCTCCACCGTTCGGCCCGGCTTCACGTATGGCACGCGCACGCGGATCTTCGCCTGGAGATCCACCATGCCGAGGTCGTAGGCGAAACGCGCTTCCTGCGCGCTGCCGTACACGCCCTCCGCGGGCGAACCGTTCTTCTGTGGCTTGTAGGCGCCCCGCGCTTTCTCCTTGTCGTCAGTCAGGTAGTAGCAGCCCAGCACCATGTCCAATGTCGGCGCGATGATCGGCTCGCCCGAACCCGGCGACAGCAGGTTGTGCGTCGACAGCATGATCTGCCGTGCCTCCGCCACCGCCTCGCGCGACAGCGGCACGTGCACGGCCATCTGGTCTCCGTCGAAGTCGGCGTTGAAGGCGGTACACACGAGCGGATGAATCTGAATCGCGCTGCCCTCGATCAACACCGGCTCGAACGCCTGGATGCCGAGACGGTGCAGCGTCGGCGCGCGGTTCAGCAGCACGGGCCGCGTCTGGATCACTTCATCCAGCACGTCCCACACTTCCGGCCGCGCCCGCTCGACGATGCGCTTCGCGCTCTTGATATTGTGCGCCAACCCGCGCGAGACAAGCGCGTGCATGACGAACGGCTTGAACAGCTCCAGCGCCATGCGCTTCGGCAGTCCGCACTGGTGCAGCTTCAGCTCCGGCCCGACGACGATCACCGAACGGCCGGAATAGTCGACACGCTTGCCGAGCAGGTTCTGGCGGAATCGCCCTTGCTTGCCCTTGAGCATGTCGCTCAGGCTCTTCAGCTTGTGGTTGCCCGATCCCGCGACCGCGCGTCCGCGGCGTCCGTTGTCGATGAGCGAGTCGACGGCCTCCTGCAGCATCCGCTTTTCGTTACGGATGATGATCTCCGGCGCCCCCAACTCCAGCAGCCGCTTCAGGCGGTTGTTCCGGTTGATGACGCGGCGGTAGAGGTCGTTGAGGTCCGACGTCGCGAAGCGCCCGCCGTCGAGCTGCACCATCGGACGCAGCTCGGGCGGCATCACCGGCAGCACGGTGAACACCATCCATGCCGGCTGGTTGCCTGACTTGCGCAGCGACTCGACGACCTTCAGCCGCTTCGTCGCCTTCTTGCGCCGCTGTCCGGAAGTGGAGTGGATCTCCCGCTGCATCTTCTCACGGAGCTTCTCGACATTCACGCGGTCGAGGATCTTCAATACGGCCTCCGCGCCCATGCCCGCCTCGAACACGCTCGGATAGCGTTCGTGCAGCTCCTTGTAGCGCGGCTCCGTCAGGAGGATCATCTTGTCGTTGTCGGCCGGATCCATCATCTCATCGAGTTCGCGGATGCGGTCCTCGTACTCGGCGTAGACAGCTTCCCGCTCGCCGCCGGCGCGGTCCTGGAGCGGCTTCAGTTCCTCGAAAATCGTCGCCCGCTTCTGATCGAGCGCGGCGTCCGTCATGAGCGCGATGTCCTCGCGCTTCTTCTTCAGCTCTGCTTCGAGCGCGGCGATGCGCTCCTGGGCGACCTTCTTGAGCCCCTTCACCACGCTCTGCTCGATCACTGTGCCGCGCTCAACGATCAGCGCGTCGCCGATGCGGTAGCCCTTGCGTGCGCTCTTGCCGACAAGCTCGCTCAACTCCTCCTGGTACTCGACCGCCTGCTGCATGATCGCGTCGGCCTGCTCCTGGCGGTCCTCTTCGATCTGGGCGAGCTGCTGCTTCTTGTCGTCGGCTGCCTGCCGCTCCGCAGCGGCGACTTCGTCCTGCAGCTCAACGGCGCGCTCGGCGTACTGCTTCTCGCGCCGCGTTGCCTCGCGGTCCATCTCTTCCTGCAGGTGCTCCTGCGCGCGCTTCCTCGCGTGCTCATCCACACTCGTGACGATGAACTGCGCGAAGTACAGCACGCGCTCGAGCGAGCGCGGCGATATATCGAGCAGCAGCCCCAGCCGGCTTGGCGTGCCCTTGACAAACCAGATGTGGCTCACCGGCGACGCCAGCTCGATGTGCCCCATGCGCTCCCGGCGCACCTTTGAGCGCGCCACCTCGACGCCGCACTTGTCGCAGACGATGCCCTTGTAGCGGACGCGCTTGTACTTGCCGCAGTAGCACTCGAAGTCCTTCGTCGGACCGAAAATCTTCTCGCAGAAGAGCCCATCCTTCTCTGGTTTCAGGGTGCGGTAGTTGATCGTCTCCGGCTTCGTGACCTCGCCGTACGACCACGAGCGGATCTGCTCCGGCGATGCCAGCGAAATGCGCACGGCGTTGAAGTCATTTACCTCAAGCACTTACTTTGTCCTCGTTTTCAAATCCCGAGAGGTTGATGCCCAGTTCCGGCACCGCCTCTCCCTCTCCGACGAATTCCACCGACTCTTCGTCCTCGTTCAACACTTCCACGGAGAGCCCCAGGCTCTGCAACTCCTTCACCAGCACCTTGAACGACTCCGGCACACCAGGCTCCAGCACGTCCTCGCCCTTGACGATCGACTCGTACGCCTTGACGCGTCCGACGATGTCATCCGACTTCACCGTGAGTAGCTCCTGCAGGATGTGCGCCGCGCCGTATGCTTCCAGCGCCCAGACCTCCATCTCGCCGAATCGCTGGCCGCCGAACTGCGCCTTGCCGCCCAGCGGCTGTTGCGTGATCAGCGAGTACGGGCCCGTGCTGCGTGCGTGGATCTTATCCTCGACCAGGTGGACCAGCTTGAGCATGTAGATGTAGCCCACGGTCACCGGCTGGTCGAACGCGTCTCCCGTGCGGCCGTCGATGACCTTCTGCTTGCCGTACGTCGGCGGCGCAAACCCGCTCTTCACGGCGTCGCCGATCTTTTCTTCGAGCTTGTCCGCGGTCAGGCCGCGCACACGCTTCATGCCCACCTCATGCTCCAGCCAGTACTCATGACAGGCGGTCTTCGCCACGCCTAGCCGCGTCTCATCAAGCACGGCGCGCGCGTCGAAGCCCTGCTGCGTCAGCCACGCCTCGAACCTTGGTACGTCCAGCTTCTCGTACCACTGCGGCCCCAATCCGTTGCCATTCAACCCCCCACCCGGACGCAGCGCGTCGGCCTGCTGTGCCAGCCACGCCCGCCCCAGCTCATCTTCGATCAACTTGTCGCTGGCGCCATCGAACACCGGCGTCACCGCGCGGAAGCCCAGCGAGTTCGCCGCCCAGCCCAGGTGCGTTTCCAGCACCTGCCCGACGTTCATCCGGCTCGGCACGCCGATCGGGTTCAGCACAATGTCCACGGGCGTCCCGTCCGCCAGGTACGGCATGTCTTCGACCGGCAGGATCCGCGCGACCACGCCCTTGTTGCCGTGACGGCCGGCCATCTTGTCGCCTTCCGACACCTTCCGGCGCTGGGCGATCGACACCCGCACCAGCTCGTTCACGCCCGCCGGCAGCTCGTCATGCGTATCGCGGCGGAAGACCTTGACGTCGATCACCTTGCCGCGCTCGCCGTGCGGCACGCGAAGCGAAGTGTCCTTCACCTCGCGCGCCTTCTCGCCGAAGATCGCCCGAAGCAGCTTCTCCTCGGCCGTCAGCTCCGTCTCGCCCTTCGGGGTGATCTTGCCGACCAGGATGTCGCCGGAATTCACCTCCGCGCCGATGCGGATGATGCCGTTCTCGTCCAGGTCGCGCAGCGACTCCTCGCCGACGTTCGGGATGTCGCGCGTGATCTCCTCCGGCCCCAGCTTGGTGTCGCGCGACTCCACTTCGTGCTTCTCGATGTGGATCGACGTGAACTTGTCTTCGCGGACGAGCGCTTCCGAAAGGATGATCGCGTCCTCGAAGTTGTAGCCCTGCCAGCTCATGAACGCGCAGAGCACACTCTGGCCGAGCGCCAGCTCGCCCTTGCTGGTCGAGGAGCTGTCCGCCAGCGCGTCGCCCTGACGCACCCGATCACCCGTCCACACGGTCGGCCGCTGGTTGATGCACGTCCCCTGGTTCGATCGCACAAACTTCAGCAACGGGTAGTCGCGCTCATTGCCGCTGTCGTAGCGCACGCGGATCAACCGCGCATCGGCGCTCAGCACCTCGCCGTCTTCTTCCGCCAGGATGACCTGGCCGGAGTCCTGCGCCGCCTGCCGCTCGACGCCGGTCATGACGATCGGCGTCTCCGGCCGGATCAGCGGCACCGCCTGCCGCTGCATGTTCGAGCCCATCAGCGCGCGGGGTGCGTCATTGTGCTCAAGGAACGGAATCAGCGATGTTGCGACGCTGAGGATCTGCTTCGGCGATACGTCCATCCAGTCCACGAGGCGCGGCGGCTCCATCATGAAGCGCTCGCCCGCGCGGGCCTCGATGCGCTCCTCGACGAAATGGTTGTCGGGCGTCAGCAATGCGTTCGCCTGCGCGATCACGTAGCGGTCTTCCTCATCCGCTGCCAGGTACTCGATGACGGAACTGACGAACGGCTGGCACTTGATCATTCGCTCGCCCTTGCGCGCGAGCTTGCGTGCCGCCGCCTCATCGACCTGATCGCCGGTCTCGCCCACGCCCTCGATGTCTTCGGCGAGGTAGTGGCCCGACCACAGCTCCGAGTTCGCCGGCAGCTCCTTCATCACGCGCCGGTACGGCGTCTCGATGAAGCCGTACGGGTTGATCACCCCGTAGGTTGCCAGCGAGCCGATAAGACCGATGTTCGGCCCCTCCGGCGTCTCGATCGGGCAGATGCGGCCGTAGTGGCTGTGGTGCACGTCCCGCACGTCGAAGCCCGCGCGGTCCCGCGAGAGACCGCCCGGCCCCAGCGCCGAAAGCCGGCGCTTGTGGGTCAGCTCCGCCAGCGGATTCGTCTGGTCCATGAACTGCGAGAGCTGCGAGCCGCCGAAGAACTCCTTCATCGACGCGACGACCGGCCGGATGTTGATCAGCGCGCTCGGGGTTGCCTGGTCCGGGTCGATGATCGTCATCCGCTCGCGGACCACGCGCTCCATGCGCAGCAGGCCGATGCGGAACTGGTTCTGGATCAGCTCACCGACCGCGCGCACCCGTCGGTTGCCGAGGTGGTCGATGTCATCAGCGTGGCCGTTGCCGTTGTTGAGCTTGACCTGCGTCTTGATGATCGTCTCGAGGTCAACGGGCCGCAGCGTGCGCTGCGTTACCGCGGCATCCAACTCGAGCCGGCGGCTCAGCTTGTAGCGGCCGACGCGGCCCAGGTCGTAGCGCCGGCTGTTGAAGAACAGCGAGTTCAGCAGTGCGCGCGCATTCTCGAGCGTCGGCGGGTCGCCCGGCCGCAGCCGGCGATAGAAGTCCAGCAGAGCTTCCGTCTTGTTGGTCGAGGTCTCCTTGTCGAGCGTCGTTGCGATGTACTGGCGCTCCGGGTTCGTGTCGATGTCGCCGAACTTCGCCAGAATGCGCTCGTTCGTGCCAAGCTTAGATTCGGCTACGCCGTCTTCCTCATCGATGGCGCGGAGCAGCGTCGTCACCGGGATCTTCCGCTTACGATCGACCTTCACCGAGAGCACGTTCTTGTTGCTCGTCTCGAATTCCAGCCACGCGCCGCGATTCGGGATCAGCTTTCCGTAGCACAGCTCGCGCCCCGTCGTCGGGTCCGTCTCGAGCGTGAAGTAGACGCCAGGCGAGCGGACGAGCTGCGAGACCACGACGCGCTCGGCGCCGTTGATCACGAAGGTGCCGTTCGGCGTCATGAGCGGGAAGTCGCCCATGAACAGCTCCTGCTCTTTCACTTCGCCGGTCTCCTTGACCTCCAGCTGGACGTTCACCCGCAACGGCGCTGAGTACGTCATGTCGCGCTCGCGGCACTCCAGCTCCGGGTACTTCGGCTCACCGAAGCTGTAGTCCCCGAAACGCAGCTTCATGCGCGTGCCCGTGAAATCCTCGATCGGCGAGATCTCATCGAACAATTCGCGAAGCCCATCCTTCTTGAACCACGCGAACGAGGACAGCTGCATGCTGATCAGGTGCGGAATATCGAGCACGTGAGCGATCTTCGCGTACGACTTCTTGCTGGACGGGACCGACGATCGGCTACTGACGATGTCTGTGGAGACAGTCATTCGTGGCGCGCTCCTAACAATGCGTTATGAACCGTGATCTCCCTGTGGACAGAAATAGTCCCGTGAAGGGACGTGCGAAGAGAGCCAAGGGCAAGGGGGTTCTGTCTAGCCTGCGGTGAGTATACAAATCGGATCGTCAGGATGTCAACCAGCGGATGCTACCCGATCCGGCACCCAGAATGCAAGCCCTGTGCGTCACATTCTGTCTAGTTTAATACGTTTCGCGGGCGTGAACGGGTTCCGTCTCCATGGGGTGACTTGTGATTTTCGTCACGAAGCGACGCGCGGGGCGACTCGTTCCGCGATGAGCCATCAGCCGCTACCCACCCGACTTCCGACTTCCGGCTTCCGGCTTCCAGCCGCCGCCTACCGATACTCGATCCGCCGCTCCCGAAGCCGCCCCTCGATGCCGAGGGCCAGCGCCTCCATTATGCCTGTGGCGGTGTTCGCCAGCAGCCGGTCCCGCAGTCCGCGGTGCGGCTTCACATACGTCAACTTGCGCTCCGTGACGCCGGACAACGACTGAGCGAGGTCCAGCGCCGTGTCCATGTCGCCCAGTTCGTCGATCAGTCCCAGCTCTTTCGCCCGTCCAGCGGTATAGATCTCGCCCGTCGCGAGCTCGCGCACCGCCTCCGCCGTCATGTGACGGGCTTCAGCCACTATCTCGACGAAGCGTTCATAGAACGCGTCGAGCAGCGCCTGCTCCTTCTGCTTCTCCTCGGCCGTCGGCTCGCGGAAGTTCGAAAACATGTCCTTCAGGCGCCCAGCCTTCGTCACCTCCATCCGCACGCCGATCTTGTTGAGCAGCTCGTATAACATCGGCCGCATCGAGATGACGCCGATGCTGCCCACAATCGCCATCGGCACGGCAATGACCTTCGTAGCGGCGCAGGCGGCCATGTATGAGCCCGATGCGCCGGTGCCGCTGATCAGCGCGATCACTGGCTTCTGCTTCGCCACCTTCGCGATCGAACGGTAGATATACTCCGACGCGCCGGCGCCGCCGCCCGGCGAATCGACATCGATGACCAGCGCCCGGATCCGCTTGTTCTCTTCGATCGCGCGGAGCATCCGGACGTATTCGCTCGTCTTCGCCGGCTGGCCGATCGTGCCGAACAGCTCGGCTACGGCGATGCGCTCCGGATTGAGGTTCAGCATGGCTGCAAGCATCGGGGTCTCCTGTGCGGGACATAGTTGTCGAGGATTCAGTCTAGTGCGTGCCGCCAGTTTCAGAGTAGCTGCCTCCGCCCCTTGCTGCGTGTCCTGGTGCAATCATCGGACCGTGCGAGTTGGCCGAGCCGTCGGCGGATCATATCCTGAAGGCAGATGACGACACCGACCAGTCCCCAGTCCCCTGCGACCCCTCCTGTTTCGAAAGCCGACATCAAGCGCTTCCGCGAGAACTACCAGGGCGAAGTGGACGGTATCGAGCTGTACCGGCGGCTGTCTCGGGCCGAGAAGAACCCCGAGCGCGCACAAATCTTCCTCGACCTTGCGGAGACCGAGAAGCGCCACCTGAAGATCTGGCAGGACAAACTGCGCGCCGCCGGTGCGGATCCGGGTGCTCCGGGCCCATCGATGCGCGTCAAGGTGCTGGGATTTCTGGCCGACCGCCTCGGCGCGCGCTCCGTCCTGCCCATGGTCAGCGCGATGGAGTCGACCGGTTTCGATAACTATATGGGCCAGGCTGACGCCGGCCCGTCGATGGCGCGCGACGAGCGGTCGCATTCACGCACGCTCTCTACGATGTACTCCCCCGGCGGCGAGACCGATGTCGCCGGCATCGCGCGCGGCGAGCGGTGGCACCGCGTCGATACGGGCGGGCAGCTCCGCGCCGCCATCTTCGGCATCAGCGACGGGCTGATCTCGAACCTCAGCCTCGTCATCGGCGTTGCCGGCGCCCAGCCGGATGGCCGCTTCATCATCCTTGCCGGCGTTGCCGGGTTGCTCGCCGGGGCGTTCTCGATGGGTGCCGGCGAATTCGTGTCGGTGACATCGCAGCGAGAGCTGTTCGAACGCCAGATCGCGCTGGAGAAGGAGGAGCTGGAGACGGCGCCCGAGGAGGAGCGGCAGGAGCTGGCACTGATCTATCGGGCAAAGGGGCTGCCCGAAGCGGAGGCCAACGAGCTGTCGACGCGGATCATCGCCGACCGCGGCGTTGCGCTGGAGACGCTTGCGCGCGAGGAACTGGGTCTGAATCCGGAGGGGCTTGGGTCGCCCTGGGGCGTGGCATTCGCCTCATTCGGGGCGTTCGCGCTCGGGGCGGTGATCCCAGTGATCCCGTGGCTCTTTGGCTCCACTAACTGGCACTTTCTCGCCTCGGTGATCTTGAGCGCGATCGCCCTTTTCGCGGTCGGCGCCGGCGTATCGCTGTTCACCGGCCGGAACTTTGCCTTTGCCGGTGGGCGGCAGCTCGGGATCGGCGCTGTCGCCGCGGCCGTTACGTTCGCGATTGGGCGCATGATCGGCGTCAGCACCAGCTAGAGTGAAACGCCCCGCCCCGTAGGGGCACTCTCGGCGGCGAATACGCCACATAACCACGCCTGGCGCACCCGATTCCATCATCTGCGGGAACAGCCTGGCCGATACTTATTCCAGATGAACATATTCCGGCGACGTCCCAAATCCAGCCACGAGCCGAGTCCAGGCCCTGAAGCACCCGCCATCAGCGCCGAAGCCGACGTGCGCGGAGCGATTCACGATGGCGTGGAGCGGCGGCGCACACAGAGGAACTTCAGCTTCAGCGTATTGTGCGTCATGCCCCAGACCATCGGCAAGGAACCGCAGATCCCGGCCGAGACCGAGGCCGTCGCCCGCAACATCGCCGCCGAACTGCGGCCGAATGACCGCTTCTGCCGGCTCGAAGATGGCTCGTATCTCGTGCTGCTCAGCGATACGAACGATGACTTCGGGAGAGTCGTCGCCCATCGCCTCGCCAGTAGCCTCACCCTTCGGTCTACGGCCGTGCGGCACCGCAAGTGGCTCGTCGGCGTCGCGGAGTATTCGCACGACGCGGCGACGGAAAGCGCTCTCATCGCGCTGGCGCGGGCCGACGCGACAGCACGAAATGCGGCGTAGCCCGTCACGATCCGTCTGCCCTCGCTCCCCGGGCCCTGACGGCCGCCGGCTGGAGGATCTACGACTGACATCCATGGCGACTGTCCCGTATCATGCAGCCACACCGAGACAACGCGTTCTGAGGGAGTAGGGACACCGTATGTCGCCGTCTAATCAGCCGGGCAAGCTCTACAACGTCGCCGTCGTCGGCGCCTCCGGGGTCGTGGGGCTCGAGTTCCTCAAGATCGCCGCGCAGCGTAACTTTCCCGTGAAGGAGCTCAAGCTCCTGGCGACTGAACGCTCGGCCGGAAAGCGGATTCCGTTCGGCGAGGGCGAGATCGAGGTCGAGGTGACGACGCCGGCCTCGTTCAAAGGGGCGGACTTCGTCTTCATCTCCGCCTCAGGCGCGGCGTCGCGCGAGTACGCACCCATCGCCCGCGATGCCGGCGCCATCGTCATCGATGACTCGAGCGTCTGGCGACAGGACCCCGACGTGCCGCTCGTCGCCACTGAAGTGAACCCCGACGACGTCGAGCAGCACAAGGGCATCCTCGCCATCCCCAACTGCTCGACCACGCCGCTCGTCCTCTGCCTCTGGCCGCTGCACAAGCTGAACCGCGTCACGCGGGTGATCGCCGACACGTATCAGTCGGTCTCGGGTACCGGCACCGCCGCCGTCGGCGAGCTTGAAGACCAGTCGCGCGCGTGGGCATCCGGCGCTGACGGGTCGGTCCCGCACATCTACCCGCACGAGATCGCCTTCAACGTCATCCCGCAGGTCGACTCCTTCATGGATGGCGGCTACACGAAGGAGGAGTGGAAGATGATGGCGGAGACCCGCAAGATCATGCATGAACCCGACCTGCCGCTCTCGGCGACGTGTGTCCGCGTGCCTGTCTTCATCAGCCATAGCCTCGCGGTGCACGCCGCATTCGAGCACCCGATGAAGGCAGACAACGTGCGAGACGTGCTGCGCCACGCCCCCGGCGTCGTCGTGCAAGACGACCCGTCCGCCAGCCTCTACCCGACGCCACGCACGGCCGCCGGCAAAGACCCCGTATACGTCGGCCGCATCCGCGAGGACATGTCGAACCCGAACGGGATCGCGATGTGGATCTCGTCGGACAACCTCCGCAAGGGCGCCGCCCTCAACGCGATCCAGATCGCCGAAGAGATGATCGCCCGCGGTCTCGTGTAGGCGCCTGGCGATGAAAGACCTCGGCCGCGTCCTTACCGCCATGCTCACGCCATTCGCCGCCGACGGCTCGGTGGACTATGGCCAGGCGCGCCGCCTCGCCATCGCCCTGCTGGACTCCGGTTCCGATGGCGTCCTCGTCACCGGCACAACTGGCGAATCACCGACGCTCACCATCCCGGAGAAGGTCCGCCTCTGGAGCGAAGTCGTCGAGGCCGTCGCGGGACGCGGAGCCGTCCTCGCCGGATCCGGCGACAACTGCACTGCCGATAGCGTCGAACTGAGCCGCGAAGCCGCCCGCACCGGCGTCGATGCGCTGCTCCTGACGTGCCCGTACTACAACAAGCCAACGCAGGAGGGCATGTACCGGCATTTCGCCGCCATCGCCGAAGCGGTCGACCTGCCGTGCATCCCGTACAACATCCCGGGCCGGACGGGGGTGAACATGACGGCCGCCACGCAGATACGCATATCTCACATCGGCAATGTCGTCGGCGTGAAAGAGTCGAGCGGCGACATGGCGCAGATCGCCGCCATCGTCGAGGGCGCGCGCCCGGGCTTCCGCATCTGGTCCGGCAACGACGAAGACACCTTCTCGATCATGGCGCTCGGCGGCTACGGCGTGATCAGCGTCATCACCCATCTCGTCGGCCGACAGGTGGCGGAGATGGTGCGCGCCCAGGCGGAAGGCCGCACGTCCGCCGCAGCGGCGATTCATCGCCGGCTATTGCCACTCATCGACGCGATGTTTTGCCAGACGAATCCGATCCCACTGAAGTACGCGATGAACCAGCTCGGCTTCCCCGTCGGCCCGCTGCGCCTCCCGCTGTGCGAGCCCGACGAAGCCACCGCATCCCGCATCATGGCCGAAGTCCGCCGCCACAAGATCGACCTGCCGCTGCCGGTCTAACTGCTGGATGTTGCAAGTTGGATGTTGGATGTTGGTGCGAACGCGTGCGGGCGCTACCCGGTCGTGACGGCCGTGAATGTCATGGGCTCCGCGCGGCGCAACAGTTAATCTCGATCCTCCAACATCCAACATCCGAACATTGCCCCACGCACGCCCCCGCGCGACAATCGCACACCAGCACGCGCGGAGGCACGCATGAAGATTCACGAGTTCCAGGCGAAGCAGATCCTCGCAAAGTACAGTGTGCCTATGCCGAAGGGTCGCGTCGCCGCGTCGGCCGGAGAAGCGCGGGCGATCGCGCAGGAACTCGGCGGCAAGGTGGTCGTGAAGGCGCAGATCCACGCAGGGGGCCGCGGCAAGGGGGGCGGCGTAAAGCTCGCGAACTCGCCCGAGGAGGCGGCGCATGTCTTCTCGGAGATCATGGGCATGCAGCTGATCACGCATCAGACCGGGCCGCAGGGCCAAAGAGTGAAGACGGTGCTTATCGAAGAGCAGATGCCGATTGAGCGCGAGCTGTACCTCGCCGTGCTGATCGACGGCGCCAGCGGCCGCGCCACGATGATGGCCAGCGCCGCCGGGGGCATGGAGATCGAAGAGGTCGCTGCCAAGACGCCGGAGGCCATCCATCGCGTTAGCATCGATCCCGTCGTCGGCTTCCAGCCGCACCTGGCGCGCGAGCTCTGCTTCGACCTGGACCTGACCGGCGATCTGATGAAGCCCGCCACGAAGCTCATGTCCGGCCTCTACGACGCCTTCGTCGCCAGCGACGCCTCGCTCGCCGAGATCAACCCAATGGTGGTCACAAAAGACGGCCGTGTGCTCGCGCTCGACGCGAAGATGAACATCGACGACAATGCGCTCTTCCGCCACCCGGACATCGAGGCCTTGCGCGACAAGGACGAAGAAGACCCGAGCGAGGTCGAGGCCGCCGAGAAGGGCATCAACAACTTCATCAAGCTCGATGGCAACATCGGCTGTCTGGTCAACGGCGCCGGCCTCGCCATGGCCACGATGGACAGCATCAACGTCGCCGGCGGCGAACCAGCGAACTTCCTCGACATCGCCACCGCCAACGACGTGAACAAGGTCGTCGATGCGCTCAAGATCATCGCCGCTGACAAGAATGTGAAGGCGATTCTCGTCAACATCTTCGGCGGCATGGCTCGTGTCGATGTCATCGCGCAGGGCATCATCGAAGCGCAGCGCCAGATGCCTTCCGCTATCCCCGTCGTCGCACGGCTCGCCGGCACGAACGTCGAGGAGGGCGAGCGCCTGATCCGCGAGAGCGGCCTCCCCGTGATCCGCGCCGAAGACCTCGGCGACGCAGCGAAGAAGGCCGTCGAAGCCGCCCGCTAGGTTGTAGGTTATAGGTCGTAGGTTGTAGGGACGGCTGCCGACGAGGAGCTAAGAGCGGAGATCCAAGGGCTCGATATGGCTGTTTCTGACGAACTCAAAGAACAACTGATGCCGTCGCTCACGGGGGCGCCGGAAACGAGCACCCGGTCGATGATGGGCACCACGGCATTCCTCGTCCGCGGCCGCATGTTCGCGTTCTGGATGCCCGAGGGCATCGTCATCAAGGCACCCCGCGACCAGCATGCCGACCTGATGGGGCGCCTGCGCTCGACGCCATTCACCGGACCGCAGGACCGCGGCTTCGGCGAGTGGATGACGCTCGAGGTGACGCCCGAAAACGTCGCCGAAGTCCGCACCGCCATCGACCAGGGCCGCGCGTACGTCGCCGGCGCTGCCAAACCCCCCACCCGCCGCAAGAAAAAGCGGTGACCGTGGCGCACAGCCGTCTCGTCTTTCCAAGGGCTCGCGCCGTTGGCGCCTCGCTATTCTGAACGGCGTCGCCGAGTGGCCGGCTCGTCTCCCAGGTGAGAACAAATGTTTCACGTGAAACATTCTTCAGAGTACGTCTGACCTGACGTTCGGTCAGGCTTGTCCCCTACACCCCCACACCCCATACTCAACTCGCCTGACGGTCCGCCAGTTCCGGTATTAGTGCAAAAATTCACTATTGGCCGCAAAACAGGGATAGTGATAATATTCTCAAAGTTCCGAGGATAGCTCGGGAGGCGTGCCATGCAGCGCCTGACCCCCGCGGTTCAGCTTCTCGGACTCGGCTCCTATCTCGCGACGTGCATCGCCGGGGGCACCGTCGGCGGGTACTTCCTGGACCAGGCGCTCGGAACCGGCAAGGCGCTCACGCTGGCCGGACTGGGTCTCGGGCTCGTCGCCGCGCTCTATGGCGGCTATCGCATGCTCATGGACACCATCGCTGACATCAACCGCTGGGAAGAGCGGCAGCAGGCGAGAAAGAACAAGAAGGCTCCTTGAAGAATCCCAAGACTCTCGCGATCGTCGTAGGCGCGCTGGTGCTGCTTGTCGTCGGATTCCTCTTCTTCCGCAGCCCCAAGCCGATCATCGAGATTAAGGCCGAGACCGTCGCCGACCTTGGTCCCTTCCCGCTCGTCAACACCTACATCACCTCATTGACGGTCGTCATCGTGCTCCTCCTGGTCGCCTACTTCACGACCCGGAAGATCAACATCATCCCCCGTGGCCTCCAGAACGCCGTCGAAGCGATCATGGAGGTCTTCTACAACATCTGCATCAACACCGCGGGCGAGAAGAACGGCCGCCGCTTCTTCCCCGTCATCATGACCATCTTCACCTTCATCTGGATCGCCAATTGGATGGCGCTGCTCCCCTTCTTCAACGTCATCGGCAACGTCGAGAAGGTGAACGCGGAAGAATTCCACAAAGAGGCCGTCGTCTTCGGCAAGTCGGCCGGCATTAGCTTCATCAAGAACAACCAGAAGGCGCTCGAGTTTGAGGTCGATACCGCCAAGTGCTCGGCGTACGAGACGCAGGCCGCCGGCGCGACCGCCGCCGAAGCCGCCGGCAAGCACGAGTCTTGCATCACCGGCCAGCGCGCGCTCGCCATGGCCGTGAAGATCGACAAGAAGGAAGGCACCAGCAGCGGCGTCGCGGCGTGCAGCGGCACGCCCGGAGATGCCACGTACGACCAGTGTCTGGTGCACGCCTCGGACAAGGCGCTTGAAGATTTGAGCGCGGGGGGGAAGACGCTGGGGATCCTCATCCCGTACTTCCGCAGCATGAACACCGACCTCAACTCGCCGCTGTCCATTGCGATCTGGGCGATGATCTTCATCGAGTTCTGGGGGATCACCACACTGGGCGCGTTCAAATACGCGAGCAAGTTCTTCAATCCGAGCAGCCCGATCAGCTTCTTCGTCGGCATCCTCGAGTTCATCGCAGAGATCGCCCGCATTATCAGCTTCACCTTCCGGCTCTTCGGCAACATGCTCGCCGGCGAGATCCTGCTGCTCGTGATGACGTTCCTGCTGCCGTTCCTGGTGGCGCTGCCCTTCTACGCCCTCGAAGTCTTCGTCGGCCTGATCCAGGCCTTCGTATTCGCTATGCTCACCCTCGTCTTCGCCGTCCTCGCCGTCAGCTCCCATGAAGATCACGAAGATCATGGCGTCGACGAGCCGGGACCGATCCACATCGAGAACATCCCGGCTGGAGTCGAGCCGGCGCATTCATAGAAGAGGCATCCTCCGCGCGGTGCGGAGAAACAGCAACAGGCACTGCCCGGGGAGCCGGGCGCAAGAAGGAGTCGCAACTTGGACATCGCAATGATTCTCCCACTGCTTGAGTTCACCGACGCAGGCCTCCGCTACATCGGCGCGGGCCTCGCGATCGGCGTCGGCGGTCTCGGGCCCGGCGTCGCCATCGGCCTCCTCACGGGCAAGGCGATGGAGGCGCTCGGGCGGAACCCGGAGGCGCAGCCGGTGATCCAGACGAACATGATCCTCGGCATCGCCTTCGCCGAGGCGATTGCCATCTACGCACTCGTCGTCGCGGTGATGATCGGCTTCGTGTTCTAACGAGCGTGAGACTCGCCGTGAAGACAGGTCTTGAGACTTGTCCGTTCGCTCGTCGTATCGAGTGATAGGGTGTTCCGTAGGGAGAAGAAGATGATCGTCCTTGGAATCGGCTCGCTCGGCATCAACCTGCCGGTGCTCATCGCCCAGCTCGTCAACTTCACGATTCTCCTCGTGCTGTTGCGATTGGTCCTCTGGGGACCGCTGATGAAGATACTCGACGAGCGGCGTGAGCGTATCAGTGAAAGCCTCAGCGCCGCCGACCAGGCGAAAGCGGCGGTTGCTGACTCCGAGCGCCGGGTGCAGGATCAGATCGAGTCGGGCCGCCGCGAGGCGCAGACACTCATCGCCCAGGCGCAGGAGATCGGCTCCCGCATCCAGGCCGACGCACGCACGCAGGCGCAGGCCGATGCAGAAGCGACGCTTGTCCGCGCCCGCAGCGAGATCCAGCTCGAGCGCGATGCCGCCATCGCTGACCTCCGCAAGGAGTTCGCCGGCATGACGATCGCCGCGGCCGAGAAGATCATCGGCTCCGCGCTCGACGGCAACGCTCACCGCCGGCTCATCGATGAGGCGCTCGCGGAGTCGACGTTCAGGGAGAGGAACTAATGCCATTCCAACTTGATTTCGCGAGGAACGCGCGCGTGACTGTCACCCTGAGCGAAGCGAAGGGTCTGGCCCGTCCGGAGGATGAGATGCTCCGCTACGCTCAGCACGACAAGCTGCTGCCTGTGCTCAGCGACGCGTCCCGTTGGATGCTCCTCAATTTGGAGAAGAACTAAATGGCCGCTCGTGCGATCTCCGCCCAGCGCTACGCCGAAGCCGTCCTCGGCCTCGCCGAAGACGCCGACGCGATGGCGAGTTGGAGCCGCGACCTCCGCACTATCGCTGATCTCGTCAGCGAGCCCGACATCATGGGCATCGTCCGCAGCGGCAAGGTCCCGCGTCCCGAGAAGCTCCGGCTCCTTGAAGCCGGCCTCGAGGCCCAGATCAGCCCGCTGGCGATGAACCTCGTGCGCGTCCTCATCGAGCGCAACAAGCTTCCGCTCGCAGGTGATATACAGACCGCGTTCCAGGAGATGGTCGACCAGCAACGCGGCGTGGCGCACGCCACGGTCACGACTGCGGTTGCGCTCAGCGATGACGAGCGCAACGCCATCGCCGCGAAGCTCAGCAACATGACTGGCAAGCAGGTCGATGTCACGCCTGTCGTCGATGATTCGATCATCGCCGGCGTCATCGCCCGCATCGGAGATCAGCTCATCGACGGCAGCACCCGCACGCGCCTCGTCGCGCTCAAGCGCCGCCTTGAAGGCGTGGCGAGCTAGAGGCTGGAAGATAGATGTTGGAAGCTAGATGTTGGATGTTGGATCAGGGGGACCGCGGCCGAGCCTCAACAACGGGCCCGAATCGACGGACGGAGATGACGGAATAGCACGGTAACGCGACACGTCGCGGAGGTAGAGATGGCCATTCGCTCCGAAGAGATCGCAAGCATTATCAAGCAGCAGATACAGCAGTTCGGCACGGAGGTGCAGAGCGTCAACGTCGGCACCGTTGTCGAGAGCGGCGACGGTATCGCCCGCGTGCATGGCCTCTCAAACGTCGCCTCGAGCGAGCTCGTCGAGTTCCCGAACGGCGTCATGGGCCTGGCCCTCAACCTCGAGGAGGACAGCGTTGGCGTCATGGTCCTCGGCGACTACGACGCCATCAAGGAGGGCGACGAGGTCCGCGCCACTGGCCGCATCGTCGAAGTGCCCGTCGGCGACGCCATGCTCGGCCGCGTCGTCAACGCTCTCGGCCAGCCGATCGATGGCAAGGGCCCGATCTCCACGACCCGCACGCGCCCCGTCGAGCGTATCGCGCCCGACCTCACCACCCGCGAGTCCGTCAACACGCCGGTGCAAACCGGCGTCAAGGCTATCGACGGCATGATCCCCGTCGGCCGCGGCCAACGCGAGCTGATCATCGGCGACCGCGGCACCGGCAAATCGGCGCTCGCGATTGATGCCATCATCAACCAGAAGGGCGGCGACCTTCTCTGCGTCTACGTCGGCGTCGGCCAGAAGTCGGCGAAGATGGCCCAGACCATGGGCATCCTCGAGAAGTTCGGCGCGCTAGAACACACCGTCATCGTCTCCGCCACCGCCGCCGAGTCCGCCGCGTTGCAGTACATCGCCCCCTATGCCGGCTGCGCCATGGCCGAGGAGTGGATGGAGCAGGGCAAGGACGTCCTCATCGTCTACGACGACCTCTCGAAGCACGCCTGGGCTTACCGTCAGGTCTCCCTGCTGCTCCGCCGCCCACCCGGCCGTGAGGCCTACCCCGGCGACGTCTTCTACCTGCACAGCCGCCTGCTCGAGCGCTCCGCGAAGTTGAACAAGGAGAACGGCGGCGGCTCCATCACGGCGCTCCCGATCATCGAGACGCAGGCGAACGACGTGTCGGCCTACATCCCGACCAATGTCATCTCGATCACCGACGGCCAGATCTATCTGGAGAATGACCTCTTTAACGCCGGTATCCGCCCCGCCATCAACGCCGGGATCTCTGTCTCGCGCGTCGGCACCGCCGCTCAGCGCAAAGCCATGAAGCAGGTCGCCGGCCAGCTCCGCATCGACATGGCGCAGTACCGCGAGCTGCAGGCATTCGCGCAGTTCGGCACGAGCGACCTCGACGCACCCACCCTTCGTCAGATCGAGCGCGGCCAGCGCGCGCAGGAGATCCTCAAGCAGCCGCAGTACCAGCCGCTCTCGATGGGCGAGCAGGTGGAGGTCTTCTGGGCCCTCAACAACGGCTTCCTCGACGACGTCCCCGTAGAGAAAGTCCAGCCCTTCGAAGCCGCGTTCCACAAGTTCATGGACAGCAACAGACCCGAGCTGACCGCCAAGATCAACGACGAGTTGGCCATCTCGGACGAGATCGGCGCCATGCTCAAGCAAGCCCTGACCGACTTCAAGAACACCGTGCCGTACTAGATGTTGGATGTTAGAAGTTAGAGGCTGGAGAGTGCCAGCCCGGACCGCGATTCGTAACACGCCGTAGGGACAGGTCTTTAGACCTGTCTGCCCGCACCGGCGGGCACGAATCCGCGAAACCGCGAACGTAGTGGAGGAGCTTCAGCTCCGCCGGCACTGATAACTGACGAATGACACCTGACGACCACCAACTAAGGACGAACAACTAACACATGGCCACAGTCCGAGAAATCCGCCGCAGAGTCCGCTCCGTCACCTCCATCGCCAAAGTCACCAAGGCGATGGAGTTGGTCGCCGGCTCGAAGATGCGCCGCTCGCAGTCGCGCGCGCTCGCGGCACGCCCCTATGCCGAGAAGATGATGGAGATCCTGGGCGACCTCGCCAAGTACCGCGGCGATGAAGACGAGACGCATCCATTTCTCACCGTACGCCCCGTGAACAACACGCTGATCCTGTACCTCGGCCCGAACCGCGGCCTCGCCGGCGGGCTCCCCTCGAACATGAACCGCAAGGCCGCCGCGTTCGCTCTCGAGCAGGAGAGCACCGTCGCTTTCGTCACCTCCGGACGCAAAGGACGAGACTTCGTCGTCCGCGCCGGGCAGCCACTGGCCGCCGAGTTCAGCATGCCGGAGTATCCGAATCTCGCCGACACGCTCGCAATGACCCGCATCGTCGTCGACGAGTACGAGGCGGGCCGCGTTGATCGCGTGTACCTGCTCTATCCGCACTTCGTGAACACAGCGGTGCAGGTGGCGGCGGTGCGCCAGATCCTGCCCATCGAGCCGCAGGACATCGAAGACAAGACCGCAAAGGACATCGACTACATCTTCGAGCCGAGCCCCCAGGGCGTGCTCGCCGAGCTGCTCCCGCGCTACATCGAGATGACGATCTATCAGGCCGTGCTCGAGACCGAGGCCAGCGAGCTTTCGGCGCGCATGGTCGCCATGCGCAACGCCACCGACGCGGCGAACGACATGATCCAATCGCTCACGCTGATCTACAACAAGGTCCGTCAGGAACAGATCACGAAGGAGCTGCTCGACATCGTCGGCGGTGTCGAAGCCATGAGCGCGTGATGCATCAAGAGGATGAGGACGGAGCTAAAGCTGCGTCCCTACGGTCGTAAAACCAGAGGTAACGCACATGACAACGCAGGTCGCAGCAGAAGGCAGAGTCTCCCAGGTCATCGGCACCGTCGTCGATGTCGAGTTTCCCGGCGGCATCCTTCCGGAGCTCTTCAACGCCATCGAGATCCAGGGCGGCGCCGGCACCATCGTCGCCGAGGTCGAGCAGCACCTCGGCAACAACTGGGTGCGTTGCCTGGCGATGAACACCACCGATGGCCTCCGACGCGGCGCCGTCGTGCGCGACACCGGCGCCCCTATCTCGGTGCCCGTCGGCCCGAAGACCCTCGGCCGGCTCTTCAACGTGCTGGGCGAGCCGCTCGACAAGAAGGGCGACGTCGAAGGCGCCCGCTCCTCGATCCACCGCAAACCCCCGGCGTTCGAGGACCAGGTGACCCAGGTGCAGGTCCTCGAGACCGGCATCAAGGTCGTCGACCTCATCGCACCCATGGTGCGGGGCGGCAAGGTCGGCCTCTTTGGCGGCGCCGGCGTCGGCAAGACTGTGCTGATCAAGGAGCTGATCCGCAACATCGCTGCCGAGCACTCCGGCATCTCCGTCTTCACCGGCGTAGGCGAGCGCTCGCGTGAGGGCAACGACCTCTGGGTGGAGATGGAAGAGTCGGGCGTGCTCGACAAGACCGTGCTGGTCTTCGGTCAGATGAACGAACCGCCCGGCGTGCGGCTGCGCGTCGCGCTCACCGGTCTCACCATGGCGGAGTACTTCCGCGACGAGTCCGGGCAGGACGTGCTGCTGTTCATCGACAACATCTACCGCTACACGCTGGCCGGCATGGAGGTCTCGGCGCTGCTCGGCCGCATGCCTTCCGCGGTGGGCTACCAGCCAACGCTCGCCACCGAGATGGGCGAACTCGAAGAGCGCATCACGACCACCAAGAAGGGATCGATCACCTCGTTTCAGGCGATCTACGTGCCCGCCGACGACTACACCGACCCCGGCGTCGCCACGACGTTCGGCCACCTTGATGGTGTTGTCGCGCTCGACCGGGCGATCTTTGAGAAGGCGATCTACCCCGCCATGGACCCGCTGTCGTCGTCGTCGCGCATCCTCGACCCGAACATCGTTGGCGAAGAACATTACAGCGTCGCGCGAGGCGTCCAGCGCGTGCTCCAGCGCTACAAGGAGCTGCAGGACATCATCGCCATCCTTGGCGTCGAAGAGCTGTCCGAGGAAGACAAGAAGACCGTCGCGCGCGCCCGCCGTATCGAGCGCTTCCTCGGTCAGGCCATGTTCATGGGCGAAGTCTTCACCGGCATCCCGGGGCAGTACGTCTCGATCCGCGAAAACGTGCGCGGCTTCAAGGAGATCCTCGAAGGCAAGCACGACAGCCTGCCGGAGCAAGCCTTCGTCAACGTCGGCACCATCGACGAAGCCGTCGCCAAGGCCCAGAAGATCGCGAGCGAGTAGGCCCCATGCCACTATCCGTCGAAATCGTCACCGTCGAACGCACCGTCCTCACCGAAGACGGCATCGATGAGGTCATCGCCCCCGGTATCGACGGCGAGCTTGCCGTACTGCCGCAGCATGCCGCCTTCATGACGATGCTCCAGCCCGGCGAGCTGGTGCTGAAGAAGGGCAATGAGGAGCATCCGTTCGCCGTCACGGGCGGCTTCTTCGAGGTGCTGAACGACAAGGTCATCGTCCTCGCCGACGCCGCCGAGCGCGCGGACGAGATCGACGTCGCGCGCGCCGAAGAGGCCCGCGAGCGCGCCCGCCTCGCTCTCGAGCGCCGCGAAGGCACCGAGGATCTCGCCGCACTGCAGGCACAACTCCAGCGCTCGCTGGTGCGCCTTCGCGTAGCTGAGCAGCGCCGCCGCCGGCGCGGCACGACGCCACCGCGGTAGCCGTGGGCGGCGAAACTGGTACGCCGTCGGACAAGTTGCTATAACACCTCTCGAAGCCGCACCGACGTACGAAGAGGAGCACCGCCCATGGGACCCGAGCGCTCGCACACCGCAGGCATGATCATCTGCGCCATCAGCGCGTTCACCGGCCTCGTCTTCCTGATGGGCGTGCTGCGCCGCTCGTACATGGCGCTCGCGCTTCCCGTGACCGCATTCTTCCTCGGCGCGCTCTACATCTCGTTCTGGATCGGCCGCGCGCTTATCACCACCCCGATCGAACCGCCCGCCGACGACTAAGTCAGTCTGACTTCACGATAAAAAGAGCAGACCGCGGGTCTGCCCTTTTCGCATCCATCTCAGGCCGGATTTACGGCTCGACAGTAGTGCCACTCTCGCCACCGGCAAGCACTCGCGCGAGCACACCCGGCGTCGTCCCACCGGCGATGCTCGTGGCGCACCCGGCCGACGCCGCGCGCACCGCCGCCTCCAGCTTCGGGATCATCCCGCCACCTACCACGCCCGATGCGATGAGCGCGTTCGCCTCAGCCGCCGTCAGGCGTGAGATCACGCGGCCATCCGCGTCCAGCACGCCATCCACATCCGTCAGGAACACCAGCCGCTCCGCCTTCAACGCTGCGGCGATCTCGCCAGCGGCCGTGTCGGCGTTCGTATTCAGCAGCTGCGCGCCCGGGGCATCCGTCTCGAGCGCGATCGGCGCGATGACCGGCAGATGGCCGAGGCGCAGCAGCTCTTCGATCGCGTACGGGTTCACGCGATGAATCTTGCCGACGAAGCCCAACTCCTCATCGTAGCGGCGCGCTTGCAGGATCATCGCATCGGCACCGCTCAGCCCGATCGCTGGCGCACCGAGCGCCGCCAGTTCCGCAACCAACCGCTTGTTCACTGCTCCGGCGAGCACGGCGACCACCACCTCCAGCGTCGCTGCGTCAGTCACCCGCAACCCGCGCACGAAGATGGGCTTGATCCCCGTAGTCGCGAGCCACTCGCTGATCGCCGCACCGCCGCCGTGCACGACGACCATCGCCCGCCCGTCGCGCCGCGCATCCGCAATGTCGCGCAGCGAAGTATCGTGCGAGCCCAGCATGGACCCGCCCACCTTCACCACCACCGGCCGCAGCCCGATCTCGCTCCCAGTCATCGCACCCTAATCCCTAATCCCTAATCCCTAATCCCTAGCCCCTAAAACCTAGAACCTAACACCTAGAACCTCACGTGGTGTAATCCGCGTTGATATGCACGTATTCCGGCGTCAGGTCACATCCCCACGCCGTCGCCGACGCCTTCCCCGCGCCCAGATGCGCCCGCACCAGCACCTCGTCGCCTCGAAGGTACGCGCTCGCCGCTGCGCCATCGAACGCCACCGGCTTCCCGCGATACACCATCGTCTTCCCGAGCCACACGCGCGCCCGGCCTAGCTCGATGCGGGCGCCGCTGCGGCCGATCGCCATCATCACGCGCCCCCAGTTCGGGTCGCTGCCGTGCAACGCCGTCTTCACTAGCGGCGATGCCGTGATCGTGCGCGCCGCCGCTCGTGCCTCCGCATCGGTCGCCGCGCCTTCGATCCGCACTTCGATCAGCTTCTCGGCGCCCTCGCCGTCGCGCGCCAGCATCTTCGCCATCGATGTGCACACGTAGCGCAGCCCGCGTTCGAATCCAGCGGCGGCGACGTGCGCGCGGTCGATCAGCGATCCGCCCGCCGCGCCGTTCGCGAAGATCGCCGCCGTGTCGCTGGTGCTCGTGTCGCCGTCGACGCTGATCATGTTCAGCGAGTCCTTGACCGCCGCCCGGAACGTCGCGCGCAGAAAGCCTGCCGCCACCGGCGCGTCCGTCGTTACGAAGCAGAACATCGTCGCCATGTCCGGATGGATCATCCCGACGCCCTTCGCAACGGCGCCTATCGTGTACGCCCGCCCGCCCGCCGCAACCCGCACCGCCATTGTCTTCGGATGTGTGTCGGTGGTCATGATCGCGCGGGCGAACTCGCCGCCGCCGCCAGCGTGCAGCACGATGCGCGGCACACCCGCACGGATCTTCTCCATCGGCAGCGGACGGCCGATGATGCCCGTGCTGCCCACCAGCACGTCCGCGGCGGCGATGCCCAGCTTCGCCGCCGCCAGCCGGCACATCTCGTCCGCATCACGCATCCCCACCGCGCCGTTCGCCACATTCGAGATGCCGGCGTTGACGATGACGCCGCTCGCCCGCCCGTTGCGTGCGTGCAACTGCGACACGATCACGGCCGAGCCCTTCACCGTGCTCTGTGTAAACATCGCCGCCACCCGCGCCGGCGACTCCGACGCCAGGATGCCCAGGTCGAGCTTTCCCGCGCCCGCCGTCTTGATCCCGGCGTAGACGGCGCCCGCCACAAACCCCCTGGGGCTCGTCGCACTGCCGTCTTCGATGATGGTGATGCCGCGTTGCGCGGCCGCCTGCGCCACTAGGGGAAGAGGGCCAGGGCTTGGAGGCCGGCCGTCTCCGGCAGGCCAAGCATGATGTTCATGCACTGAACAGCCGCACCCGCCGCGCCCTTGCCGAGGTTGTCGAGCGCGCTCGCTATCACCACCTGCCCGGTGCGCAGATCGATGCTCGGATGGATGGCGCAGTAGTTCGTTCCGGCAACCTGCTTCGTCGAGGGCGCGGCGTCGGCGATGTGCACGAACGGCGCATCGCGATAGAAGTCGCGGTAGATCTCCTTCAGTCGCTCGCGATCGATGGTCACTCCGTCGCGCAGCGTGGCGTAACACGTGCTGAGGATCCCGCGCGTCATCGGGATGTAGTGCGGCACGAATGTCACCTGCGGCGCCGGCGCCTCTGCCAGCGACCGCAGCTCCTGCGTCATCTCCGGCAGGTGCCGATGCCCGTCGAGCCCGTACGGAGCGACATTCTCGTCCGCCTCCGAGAAGTGCAGGTTAAGTCCCAGCGTCCGTCCCGCGCCCGAAAGCCCGGTCTTCGTATCGGCGATCACGCCCGGCTCAATGATCCCGGCGGCGAACGCCGGCGCCAGCGCCAGGATCACCCCCGTTGAGTGGCATCCCGGCACAGCAGTCAGCTTCGTCGCTGCGATCTCGTCTCGATGCAACTCCGGCAGCCCGAAGACCGCCCGCGCCAGCAACTGCGGCGCCGGATGCGTCACCTTGTACGCGGCCTCGTACTCTTCGACCCGCTTCAGCCGAAAGTCGGCGCTCAGGTCGATGACCGGCAGGCCGGCATCGATATACGGGACGAGCTGTTCGGCCGCGGCGGCATGCGGCAGCGCCGAGAACACCAGATCGACATCATCCAAAGACTCCGCAATCGGCAGATCGATCGGCCACAGATGCGGAAAGATCTCCTCCAGCCGCTTACCCGCGGCACTGCGCCCGGTGACGCCCGCCAGGCGCACATCCGGATGCCCGTGCAGCAGCCGCGCCAGTTCGCTGCCGGCGTATCCGGTGACATTGAGGATCCCAACGTTCGTCATGGAGTACAGATTACGGTGTTTGGCTTCGCGGCGACAGAACCGCGCGTGGGCTATCGGTCATCGCACCTCCGGCGCTCATCCTCTCCCGTGGCTTCGAGCTCGCGGCTGGCTGGAGCACGGTGAACTCTCAATCCAAGGGCTAAGCCAACCGCAATTCCGGAAAGTAGGTCTGGTAATAGCCAAGGTCGCGCGTCAGTAACCGATCAGCCTGCCGCAACGCATGGGCCCCAATCAGAAAGTCGGCGAGTACATGCTGGCGAGGTTGAAAGGGGACGTTGCACTGGCGACATCGAACTATCTGGCGAGTCCCGCAGGATGGACACGCGAGACGATCGGTGCGACGCCGAGCGTAGTCACGCCACGCATGCCCGGCACGAAACAGCGTCGACGCCTCGCTTGCTTTCACGGAAATGCCGGAATCGCTTAGAAAGGATTCGAGTGTCCGCTGACGCTCGAAACGCGCGGATAGCTCAGCAAATGCGACCTCACTAATGACAAGCGGTCCCGCATTTGCCGCATCATCGAGAAGCGCACGTGACTGCTCCATGTGAGGCGCCCCCGGAATGAGGAGATCGAAGAGCACATTCGAGTCGACGGCGGTGATCAATGTCCCCGCATCTCGCGGACCAATTCATCCGGACCCTGTCCTTTGAGGTCTTTCAGGTAGCCGACCCATTTGTCTAGCTTGGAACGGCGTCTCACCTTGCGCACCTGCAAAATGCTGCGATCCGTCTTCCACTCAATCTCGTCCCCCATGCGGAGACCCAGGCGATCCCGCACTTCTTTCGGGATCGTCACCTGGCCTTTACTGGTCACCTTGGATCGAGCGCACATGCTTCACCTTTGCTAGTCCGTATTGAACATGCTGAACTTCCTGGCGCGTCCCTTTCGTCGGGTAAGGACGTTGTCCCTTACTCACATGGTAAGGTAACGCCTCGTGGCACGCCAGAACATCGCGCACCGGCCCGCGAAGTAAACGACTGCGGGCGTCAACCGTCGAAGAAGCGCAGGATCACGTCCGCGACCTGTGCCGGATCCGGCCGTCCCGTCGCCGGATCCGAATCGAGCGGCTCGAATCGAGCGCCCCGTATCAGCTCGGCGACGCCCATGCTCCGCGCACCGCCCCTCCGGGTGTTCACGACGAGCGTCGGCGCGGAAATGCCGGCGAGCAGCGCCCCGACGTCCTCGCCCGCCTCCCATTCGAGATACTCTGCGGCAACCTCCGGCGAGATCATCGCCCCAAAACCATCGCCGATCTGCCGCCGTTCGTCGTCCGAGCCATTCGGCGCGCGGTACGCCGCCCATTGCGCGCGCGCCGCGACCCAGTCGTCACGCATCAGTTGTGCGAACTCACGCATCGCCTGCGGCCGGGCGTCCTTGCCCGTGACCAGCGGCGCCCATAGCGCCATCCGGCGTACCTGTTTCGGATGGCGGGCCGCAAACGCCGCGGCGACGTAGCAGCCGTCGTTATCGCCAAGCACATCGCACTCGTCGAAGCCTACCGCGTCAACGACGCACTGAAGATCATCGATCTGCGCCCGCAGCGTCACATCTGACAGCTCCCGTCCCGATGCTCCGACCCCCCGCCGGTCGTACAACACAACCCGATATCGCCGTTTGATCCGCTCCAGGAACCGCGCTGAGTAATCAGACGCCAGTTGCTGCTCGAACGTCGTCGTCCACGAAGTCGCCACGACGAGCGGTGCTCCGCTACCAAGCGCCACGTAGGCGATACTTGAGCCGTCGAGACTCGCGCACCGCCGAACGTCGCGATCGCCTGCGAGTGCGTTCGACTCGTCCACCTGGCCTCCCGCCGGCCACTCTAGATCATCTGGTCACGCAGCTACATGGAGGCGCTTGCAGGGCAAGGGGTGCTCAAGTTGGTTCGCCTGCGTCCGACTTCGGCTTCTGCAGCCTAGACGCCCACGGCCTCCCGCAGGTGCTGTGCCAGCACGAACGGATCGCTCGACACTACGCTCGCCGCGTACAGCTCCATGGCGCCAAAGTCCGCCGTCCGGCTCGCCGGGTCGCCGCGGTCGACGATGCGCACCACCACCGGGAACCCTTCCCAGCTCTCGGGCGTCTCGGCCCACGGCGGCGTGTAGATCACGAGGTTGAAGCTGCTGATCCCCAACCGGTCGCGGAAGCACTCCAGCACCTCGTAGATGCGGTCCTTCAGCGACGTCGAGACATACGGCGCGAATAGCAGCACCTCGTTCTCTTTCTTCGGCGCCAGGTTCGCAATGACCTTCGTGCCGTCCTTCTCGAAGGCGCACCCCAGCGACTGGTGCGCCAGGTACAGGTCATTGAAATAGTTGAACCGATGGTGCGCCTGGTAGAACGCCGACCGCTGCCGCAGGTACTCAACACCCGCGTAGTGCATGCCCGCGCCCATGATCACCTGCGCGTGCCCGTGCAGCAGTGATGCCCCCGCGCGCCACAGGCAGTTCCACAGGAACACGTAGTACTTGGCTTCGGGATCCGAAGCGTGCGCCAGGTCACCCCAGCGGCCGCCGGTGTCGACGTAGTCGTGCAGCATCTCGCGCGTGAATCGCAGCGGATGCCTCTCGTTGAACACCACCAGCCCGTGAAACCCGTCGAACTTCGCGATGTTGCTCGCCGTCACGCAGTACTTCCCGCGCACGCGCCCGAAGAGGTCCTCAGGCGTCCCGTTGAAGGGGTCACGCAGCGGGTCCGCGCTCGCGTTCTCAAGTTCCTCGTCAAGGCTGAGCTCCTGACGCCACATCGGCCGGCTTGAGCGCAGCCAGTTGAAGAGCACGCCCTCAAGCGTCACGACGTTCGTGACCTTCACAATCTTCTGCTCGCGCACCACATCGACGCTGCCGAACTGCTTCTCGATCCACGGCACCATCGCGTCCGGCGGCACCAGCTGACCGAATGTGCTGCTCACCGCAAAGATGCGATCGAACCGCGCGCGCTCCCCGTTGGCGAGAGCTGCGACCGCATCCTCGATCTGCATGATGCTCAGGTCTTGCTGTATCGCCATGTTCCCCGCTTCTTGAGTTTTTCAGTAATCAGTTCTCAGTTTTCAGTCGTCTGCCGGTCAGTTGGGTTATCTCACCCGTCGCTGCTCCGTGCTCTCTGCTCACTGACTACTGATAACTGGCAACTCGGAGCGCTAGTGCCTGAAATGCCGCACTCCTGTCGCTACCATCGCCATCCCGTGCGCGTCGCAGACTGCCACCGAATCTTCATCTCGGATCGAGCCGCCTGTCTGGATCACGGCCGTCACGCCCGCGGCCGCGCATGTCTCCACGGTGTCCGGAAACGGTATCAGCGCATCCGACGCCGACACCGACCCCTTCGCCAGGTCGCCGGCTGACTCCACGGCGAGGCGGGCGCTTGTCACGCGGTTCGGCTGCCCGGCGCCCATCCCCACCATCACCCGGTCCCGCACCAGCACCACCGCATTCGACTTCACGTGCTTCACGCACTTCCAGGCGAACCGCAGATCCACCAGTTCAGTATCGGTAGGCGGCCGCTTCGTGAGCAGCCGCATTTCGGGCGGGTCCTCCGCCATGCGGTCGTACTCTTCGATGAGCATCCCGCCTGCGATCCCCCGGTACTCCATGGCCCGCGCGCGCATATCGATTGGAGGCGCCTCCAGGATCCGCAGATCCTTCGACTTTGACAGGCACGTCACGGCTTCCGCCGTGAACGCCGGCGCCACGATGATCTCTACGAACAGCCGCTGCCCGCTCGTCGGGTGCTTCGTCGCCCGGATCGATGTCGCCAGCGCCTCATCGACTGGCCGGTTGATCGCGATAATCCCACCGAACGCCGAGATCATGTCCGCCGCGAACGCCAGCCGGAACGCGTCGCTCAACTCGTCGCGGCTGGCGATGCCGCACGGCGTCATGTGCTTCACGATGACGACCGCCGGCTCATCGAAGTCGCACGCCGCCGACCACGCTGCGTCCGCATCCAGGATGTTCACGTACGACAGCGCCTTCCCGTTGAGCTGCCGCGCGTTCACTACGCCCTGCGCCTCGCGGGTGTTCGGGTCCACCTGCCGGTACAGCGCCGCCTGCTGGTGCGGGTTCTCTCCGTATCGCAGCTCGCTTCGCTTCTCGAATGCCAGCGTAATCTGGTCCGGGAACGGATCCTCCGCGCCCCGCAGGTACGACGCGATCGCCGTGTCGTACGAGGCCACGTGCTGAAACGCCTTCACCGCAAGCTTGCGCCGCCACTCCATCGGCGCAGAATCGTTGCGCAGCGCATCGAGCAGATTGTTGTAGTCCGCAGGGTCGACGATCGGCAGCACGTGTGGGAAGTTCTTGGCCGCCGCCCTCAGCATCGTCGGCCCGCCGATGTCGATGTTCTCGAGCGCCTCCTGCAGCGTCACGCCCTCACGTGCCACCGTCTCCTGGAACGGATACAGCCCGCCCACGACGATGTCAATCGTCTTGAGCCCGTGCTGCTCCAGCTCTGCCAGATGCTCCGGCTTGTCGCGCCGCGCCAGGATGCCGCCGTGCACCGCGGGATGCAGCGTCTTCACACGCCCGTCCAGGATCTCCGGAAAGCCCGTCAGGTCGCTGACCGGCCGTACGTCGACGTCGTTCTTGCGCAGGATCCGCTGCGTGTTCCCCGTCGCGTACAGCTCGACGCCGAACTCGCGCAGCCCGCGCGCCAGCTCCACCAGTCCGCGCTTGTCATACGGTGCCAGGATCGCGCGCAGCGTCACGAGTCGATGATCACCCTTCGCTCGTCCGCCTGCCGCACCACCCGGCCCACGGCTGCCGCCTCTCGCACCTGCTCGCCGATCGATGCCGCGTCGTCCGGCGCCACCACCACCACGATCCCCAGGCCCATGTTGAACGTGTGGTACATCTCCGCATCGGAGAGCCCGCCGCGTTTCTGGATCAGCGAGAACAACGCCGGCACCCGCCACGCGCTCGAGTCGAAGCGCGCAGCCAATCCGTCCGGCAGCACCCGCGGCACATTATCGATGATTCCCCCGCCCGTGATGTGCGCGATGCCGTGCAGCCGCGTCAGCACGGGCTTCAGCTCGTGATAGTACGAACGGTGCACCGCCAGCAGCGCCTCGCCCAGCGATCCCTCCAGTCCGGGATAGCTCGCATCGAGCACCGCGCGGGCCGCCGCCGCATCGCCGCCGACGCCGATGCCAAACACCTTCCGCACCAGCGAATAGCCGTTCGTGTGCAGCCCGCTCGACGGCAGCGCCAGCAGCACATCGCCCTCCGCGATCTTCGACCCGTCGATCACGTCCGCGCGTTCCACCGCCCCGACGATGAACCCCACCAGGTCGAAGTCGCCCGGCGCGTAGATGTCCGGCATGTCCGCCGTCTCGCCGCCGATGAGCGCGCAACCGTGCGCCTCGCAGGCCGTCGCCATCCCGCCGATCAGCGTCAGCTTCGTCTCGTCCGGCAGCCGCGACGAGCCGATGTAGTCCAGGAAGAACAGCGGATGCGCCCCCGATGTCATCGCATCGTTGACGCAGTGGTTCACCAGGTCCTGCCCGACCGTGTCGTAGCGGTCCATCAGGATCGCGATGCGCAGCTTCGTGCCGACGCCGTCCGTGCTGGCCGCGAGCACCGGCTCGCGCATCGCCGCCAGCCGGAACAGCGCCGAGAACGGCCCGACGCCGCCCATCACTTCCGGCCGCGTCGCCTTCGACGCCACCTGCTTGATCAGCGACACCAGGTCGCTACGCGCTGAGAGATCTACCCCCGCCCGCGCATACGCATCCGGCACCTTAGTTCCAACCTCCAACATCCATCCTCCAACTCGGCTGGTAAGGAGCATGACATTCACATCGTAGTGGAAATTTCTTGATGGCAGCGCGCCCCGCCTGCCACCCATCACCGCCGCCGCAGCGGCAACACATACTCCGCCTGGCGCCGGTCCCACGCACCCTCGTGCGCTTCCATCGCCAGCTTGTCCATCTGCAGCGGCACCGGCCGCGGATACTCCCCCGTGAAGCAGGCCAGGCACAGCCCGTCCTTCGTCGACGACAGCGTGTTCACCAGCCCCTCGCGGCTCAAGTATCCCAGCGTGTCCGCGCCGATGTGCTCGCGGATCTCGTCCACGGTCTTCTGCGCTGCCAGCAGCTCCCAGCGCGTCCCGAAGTCGATGCCGTAGAAGCACGGATGCTGGATCGGCGGCGATGTCACCCGCATGTGCACTTCGCGCGCGCCCGCCTTCCGCAGCATCTGGATCACCCGCGGCGTCGTCGTCCCGCGCACGATGCTGTCGTCCACCACCACCACCTTCTTGTCCTGCAGCACGTCTCGCAGCGGGTTGTACTTCAGGTGCACGCCCTGCTCGCGCAGGCGCTGGTCCGGTTGGATGAACGTCCGTCCGACGTACCGGTTCTTCACGAGCCCCTGGATGAACGGCAGCCCGGACGCCTGCGAATAACCGATGGCCGCCGCCGTCGCCGAGTCCGGCACGTCGATGACGATGTCCGCGTCCGGGGCAGGGTGCTCCTTCGCCAGCTCGCGCCCCAGGTTCATCCGCACCGAGTACAGCAGCTTCCCGTCCAGCACGCTATCGAGCCGCGCGAAGTAGATGTACTCGAACGCGCAGAATGCCGTCGGCTGCTCCTCGACCGGCTTGAAGCTCTGCAGCCCCTCCGCGTCGATGTAGATCACCTCGCCCGGCTCGATCTCGCGGATGAACGTGGCCCCCAGGTGGTCGAACGCGCAGCTCTCCGACGCCGCCACCCAGCCGCCGTCCAGCTTGCCCAGGCATAGCGGGCGATTGCCCATCGGGTCGCGTGCCATCATCAGCGCGTCCGGCGTGATCACCGCCAGGCTGTACGCCCCGTTCAGCTTCCGCATCACGTGCGCCCAGTGCTCCTTCCAGTCGAGGCCCGGCGCGTTCGCCAGCAGCAGCGCGATCACCTCCGAGTCCGTGCTCGTCGTGCAGGCGATGCCATCGCGCGCCAGCTCGTCGCGCAGCACCTCGGCGTTCACGATGTTGCCGTTGTGCCCCAGCGCCAGCTCGCCGTTCGGCCCGCTCACCCGGAACGGCTGCGCGTTGTCCAGCCGGCTCGACCCCGTGGTGGAGTAGCGGGTGTGGCCAATGGCGAAGTTGCCCGGCAGATAGCCGAGGTCGTCCTCATCGAACACCTGCGACACCAGGCCCATGCCGGTCTTGAGATAGAGCGTCTTGGAGTTGGATGTGGCGATACCGGCGCTCTCTTGCCCCCGATGTTGGAGGGCGTAGAGGCCGAAAAACGTGATCCTGGCGACCTCTTCCCCGGGCGCGTACACCCCGAAGACGCCGCAGGCCTCGCGTAACGATGGGAGCACAGATACCCTCCTGCCCCAGGACAGTGCTCCTCAGGGGATCCGCTTCCGCCGCCTGCCCGCAGACCCCTCTGGCCCACCATCCTACCACACCCACCCCGCGTGGCAATCGCGGCACGGGAGGCCGGTGGGTGGGATGTTGGATGTTGGATGTTGGAAGCTGCAGGGACGTGAAGTCTGCGCCCCGAGCGGGCTTCGATTGTTTCGCACTTTTTACTTTTTCGCGGCAGCTTATGGATCGGGCGTGAAGCCCGAGCGAGGGGTGACACCGCGCGACGGGCGCCCCCGCTCTCGGCCATCGAGACCACCCTTCTGGCGCAGGTATCGAACGCTCCAAGGGGATGAGCGGCTGTCGCGACGGTCTTTGGGCGAGTATTCGAGTCGACGGCGGTTAGATGGTAGCCGGGGGGCGTTGGCCCGGGCCTTCGCGGCTATACTGCTGCCGTGGAGACGATACATCCGAGCCTGAACGTATCGCGGGAGACGATCGCCGCGTTCTGCCGAAAGTGGCAGATCGTCGAGTTCGCGCTCTTTGGCTCTGCGGCGCGCGGCGAGTTGCGCGACGACAGCGACATCGATGTCATGGTGCAGTTTGCGCCCGAAGCGCGCCACAGCCTCTATGAGCTGGTCGACATTCAGGCCGAACTGAAGGCATTGCTCGGGCGCGAAGTCGATGTCTTGACCACAAAGAACATTCGCAATCCCTTCCGGCGCCGCTCGATCCCGCGTGACGTCCGCGTGCTGTATGCGGCCTGATGAGTAGCGGAATGGGCGGAGCGGACCCGGTTGCGGACGCATGGAGTGATCTGCGTGATCGTTATCCGCAGGGAGTCGAGGCTGGCATTCGCGGCCTCATTACGATTCACAGCGCGCTTGAAGGGGCCTGGCTGGCGGATCGATTCGCGAGGTCTGAGCGCGTATCGAGGAGACTGCAGGGAGTTCGTGCACATCGTCAGCAGGAACTCCGTGATGGGATTGCACGAGAACAAGAACCCGCCGCTGCGGCGGAGCGCCGAAAGTCCGAACCGGAGGCCGCCCCGGCGACACGGTTTACTCATGAGGACTTCATCGAAGCCCTGCGGAACATCGTCTCGAGCCAGCCGTCGGAGGAAGAGGCTCGCGAATCGGCACGCCGTGCCCTCGATCGCTTGGAGCTGCCGGAGGAGCCGTTCGATTTCTCGCGTCTGTGCCGCGAAATCGGCCGTGGGCTCTCTCGGTTGTCGCCTCTGCTGGGTGCCCTCTATTTGCGGCAAGCGATCTGCTCGAATGAAGATTTCCTCGTGCCGCATGACAGCGAGCCACTGATCGAATTTCAAGATCTGGAGCTGTGGTACGCCTGCGTCTTCAAGATCCTGAGAGTCGGCTACGACTATGAACCGACACTTGGCGAGTATCTCGGGCTGGCCGACCAGATCGACGAGATCAACCAGATCTTCAGCGACGCATCGGGCGCTCTGGAACACTGGACCTATGGGAATGGCGATCGAATCGATCGGCTTCGAGAAATATGCACCGACCTGAGCGCGAGCGCGCGTCCCATTGGCGAGTGGGTTTCGGCATTCGATCCCTCCGAAATGCGCTCGCTCCTGGATAGTGAGCCGACGGGTGAAGCGGCGACCTACTCGGAGGAACAGCTGCAACACGGTCGCCGCATCGTGGCGAGCCGCGACCTCATGGCTGCGTGTTTTGATCTCACGAACGGAAGACCCCGTGACGCACTCAGTCGGCTCGGAGAAGAGAAGTGGCTCTATGAGTGGAAGATCGGCGGCGCGGGCGACGAGCTGGGTGACCTGCTCATCCTGCGAACGTCGATTGTCCGCGCCGAGGCACGCAGCGCCATCGGCTTGGACGGGTTTGATGAGAAGAGCGGCAGCGTACTCGCCGACTGGTCGACAGCATTCTTCTCCAACTGGCTAGATCAGCGACACTCTTCTGCTTGGGCGGTGGAGGACAGTGAAGAGTGGCAGCTTGACCTTGACCAATGGCTCAATAGCAACGGCACGCCCTACGAAGGCGGCCTCATCGGCGGGCATTTGAGGCAAGATCTCCTCGTCCGTCTTGCTGTGCTGACGCGCGGGAGTCTTCGCGCGACTCCTTGGCTTAACCCCGTGGACCATGTGCTCACCGAAGAGAGGGAAGTGCGGACCACAAGCGAGCGCGCGTTCCAACTCTTAGCAAGAATGGAGCCTCTCCTGGAACCGTTGCGGTCGATGCCAGAACGCCAAGATCACTTACTCGATGTAATGCTGGACGTGCGTATCGACCAAAGGACTGTGGCCGAGATCCTCACGTCCGCCGGAGAGAATCGCGTTGCCGCTGCGAAGCGGCTATTGCGCGCCGCCGCCCCGGGTTGGGGTTCACTCGACGAGGAGTCGCGGCGCGAACTGCTGGCGGCGGAACTCGAGTATCGCGCCTACCTTAGCGGCGACCGCTTGCCAGAGCACGCGGCCGCGATCGCTGGGCTCTTCTCCAGGCCCATCGAGCGCGAATACGAGCTATGGACGCGCAACCGCGGGCGCAGAGGCTGGCCGAAGGAAGATCCGCCGAATTGGAACGCATTCTGGAAGGAACGGGGATTTGCCGCGCACCCGGACAGTTTTGGTGAGATCGATCTGACACGCATGCGGTCGTACCTGCTCGGAATGTATCGCGGGAAGGACAGCCTTCTTCAAGCGCTCGCGCTCGCCGCCGAGCGCCGGGCAAGGAGGTGAGCGAGGGGGGCATGGCCGATCTATTCATCCGTGAAGATCTCTCCAAACCGGAAAACCGCATCAATGTCGCCATCTTCGGCATGATGACTGTTCCGGCGTTTTATGAATGGCTCCTCGACCGCCTCGGTCTGCCCGCGGGGGCCGTGCTCTACCCCCCGTTGAACACGGCCAATGACGCCGGCGCCGGCCGGCCCGACTTTGCCGTGCGTGACGCAATCACGGACACATTACTCGCCTACATCGAGGTCGAGTGTCACCGCGACGAAGAACAGATCGCACGCTTCCGACGCATGTTTCCGAGCACGAACGTGCTGGCGGTGTGGGGTAGGCCAGGGCCGGGTTGCGATCTTAGCCTGCAGGAAGTCGCAACGTTTCTAACCGCGGCCGCTGATTGGCATCCCGCACAGATACGACTGAATGCGCTTCACCTGAAGAAACTGATCGACGATGCCCTGTCCGGTTGCTATGTCTCAACAAAGAAGATGTCCGTCGGCGACGAAATGTGGGACTCGCCGTTCGTTCAAGGATTGCGGAGTGCGCTGGGAACGCGAATCACCCGATTCCTGCCGGGCGAGGGCGATGTGCGCCCGGGCGAGATTCGCCTCGATACCACCGACACCAAGGACAACAAGGGATTCTCTTTACGGGTTCATTCGCCCTGGTCGTCCCAAAACAAGAGCGTGAGCATCCTAAATCGCTCGGGCGGCCGTCCCGAGATTCGATTCTCTTCCCAAGCCTGGCTGGCGTATTACTTGAGGAACCATATGGAGCCAATCGGAGAGCTCGCGAAGTTCGTCCGCGAATCAGGCGGCGACATGGAACAGGATTGGCGAGGTGGCGCGGTAATCCTGGGCCCACGCCCGAAGGGAAACTCCACGACACCGTTACGGTTAGTGGAAGCAGAGCAGAACGTCGAGCGAATTGCCGCTCTCGTTGCGAAGCTCGCTGATCGCCCTGCCAGTCGGTAAGGCCGCCGCGCCTCCCCACGCACACGCAACCTACGCAAACCGCAGCTTGTGACAATTGACACAAGCGGCTGCAGTGCTAGAATCTATACACGATCGCGGCCAGTGTTGAAGATTGCACACCTTTGCCTACCTTCTCATCGCCACGCACCCATCACGCCACCACGCTCGCACCCGTCGATGCGTCTGCCTCCGGCCGCTGGCTCACGCTCGGCCAGGCCTGCCGCATCCTCAATGTCGATGAGTCCACGCTGCGCCGCTGGGCCGACGCCGGCCAGGTGCGCACCTTCCGCACGCCCGGCGGCCACCGGCGCTTCGCCGAGGGCGATGTGCATGCCATCCTCGACGGCCGCGGCCACAAGCCCGTCACCGAAGTGGGCGACCTCGCCACGCGCCGCATCCGCCGCGAGATCCACAGCGGCAGCAACGCCGACTGGTACTCGCGCGTCGATGAGGCGCAGCGCGAGAAGCTCCGCCCGCTCGGCCGCCGCCTGATGGCGCTCGTGGCCGACTACGTCGCCAAGCGCGGCCGCAAGACATCGCTGCTCGTCGAGGCACGCACCACCGGCACCCAGTACGGCACCGAGCTGGCGGGCGCGGGCATGTCGCTCTCGCAGGCCATGCACGCGTTCACCTTCTTCCGCCGCAGCCTCGACCAGTCGGCGAAGCAGGCGCTGACGAAGTCCGGCACTTCGCAGACCGACTCCATCGACATGTGCGAGCAGATCATGGCGCTCGCCGACGAGGTTCTCCTGGGCATCGCCGGCGCCTACGAGCAGCAAGCGGAAAGGGTGTGAGGATGGAACGCGATCCCATCCGTGAATGGCGGCGCGCACTCCACCGGCGGCAGGGTAAGCAGAGATTGGCGCTCACCGCGCTCACTGTTCCGCGCGAGCCGGGGCCCTTCGTCATGCCCGCCGAAGCGAAGGGGCAGGATCCGCTCGACCTCCGGCGGACGCGCCGGCTGACCGCGGTCGCCGACTGGCAGCTCGACCTCGGCGTAGCGATACGGCTGCTGCAGCGACACAACAAGCTCCTGCGCACCCGGTTCGGCATCGGTTGGGCCGAAGTCGCCGGCGTCTTGCTCGGCGAAGCGCGCCGCCGCGGCGTCTCGACGGAGAATCTCGCGCGCGTCCTCACCGCCGGACTCCGCCATGATGCGCAAGGCCACAGCGCATGAACGACGAGCGCGGACGCAAGCGCGGCCTCATCGGCCCGTGGCGACTCCTCGATATCGCGCGCGCCACCATGCCGATGCGTGCGTCGATGTTCGGCATGTCGGCCGCGCTCCCGCAGTACGGCCCGCCAGACGCGCCGTCGCCGGACATCGACCCCGTCGAGGAATTGCCGGACTCCTACATCAACGAGTACGAGCAGTCGCAAGCCGTGCAGCGAGAACGCGCCCGCCGCCACATGCGCACCAGAGGCTGACGATGAACGGCACCACGATGCCTCAGCTTCTCGACTTCCGGCTTCCAGCCACGGGCCTCCAGCTTCCGCTCGCCAGCTTCCCGCTTCCCGCCTCCCGCCTCCCGCTTCCCAGGAAGGCGGCAGCCTGATGGCGCTCTATCCCATCTTCGTCGAGACAAGCGGACGCCGCGTCATCGTCATCGGCGGCGGAAACGTCGGCGCCGAGAAGGTGCGCGGTCTCCTCAATGGCGAAGCCGACATCACGGTCGTCGCCCCGTCGCTGCTCCCCGAGCTGCAGGAGCATGCCGACGCCGGCCGCATCCGCCACATCGCCCGCGAGTACCAGGAGTCCGACCTTGACGGCGGCTACGAGTTCATCATGGTCGCCACCGATGACGGCGCCATCAACGCCGAGGTCGCCGCCGCCGGCAAGCGCCGCGGCATCTGGGTGAACGCCGCCGACGACCCGAAGAACTGCGACTTCATCCTCCCGGCGGTCGTCCGCAAGGGGAAGATCACGCTCGCCGCATCGACGTCCGGCGCCAGCCCCGCCCTCGCGCGGCGGCTGCGCGAAGAGCTCGATGCTTATCTCACGGACGACATGCCCGCCCTCGCCGACCTGCTCGCCGAGGTGCGGCAGGAAGTGCTCGCCCGCGGCATCAAGATCGAAAACGACACCTGGCAGCAGGCGATTGACGTGCCGCTGCGGGTGCTCCTCGCCCAGCGCCGCTACGACGAAGCACGCCAGCGTCTCGTCTCGAGCCTCGGCATCGAGCTGGCTCCCGCCGGCGCTGATAACGGGCAACGAAAGGCGGAGGCCTAGCCGATGCAGATCTCGCTCGTCGGCATCTCGCACAAGACAGCGCCGGTCGCCGTGCGCGAGCACTTCGCGTTCTCGTCCGACGAGCTGCCCGAAGTGCTCTCTCGCCTCGGCGAGCGATACGCCGGTGCCGCGGTGCTCTCGACCTGCAACCGTACCGAGGTCTACCTCGCCAGCCCGCGCGGCATCGGCGACCCCCGCCCCGTGGTCGCGCTGCTCAGCGAGATCAAGGGCGACCTGTCGATGGAGGGCGCGCCCTTCTTCGCCCTCAGCGGCAAAGAAGCGGCACGCCACCTCTTCCGCGTAGCCGCCGGCATCGAATCGATGGTCATCGGCGAGTCGGAAGTGCTCGGCCAGGTGCGAGGCGCCTTCACCGCCGCGACCGCCGCCGGCACGCACTCGCCCGCCCTCTCGCGGCTCTTCCACACAGGCATCCGGGTCGGACGCAAGGCGCGCGCGCAAACGCACATCGGACGAGGCACCATGTCGGTCAGCTCGACCGCTGTCTCGCTCGCCCGCAAGACGCTCGGCGATCTCTCCGGCAAGACCGCGCTCGTCGTCAGCGCCGGCGATGCGGGCAAGCTCACGGCTCGCGCGCTCGCCGGCAGTGGCGTTGCCCGCATGCTCGTCACCAGCCGCAACGCCGAGCGGGCCACCGAACTGGCGGTCGAGCTCGATGGCGCCGCGATCCCGTACGCGAAGCTCGCATCCGCCGTCGCCGATGCCGACATCGTCATCACCTCCACCGCTGCGCCGCACTTCCTCTTCGACCGCCCGATGATCGAGCGGGCTATGCGCGAACGCATGGAGCGCCCATTGCTGCTCATCGACATCGCGGTCCCGCGCGACGTCGACCCGAATGTGCGAGAAGTGGCCGGAGTGCATCTGCACGACATCGACGGCCTGCAGGCGATCGCCAGCGAGAACATGCACCTGCGGCGCAATGAACTCGCTCAGGCCGAGGCTATCGTCGACGACGAAGTCACGAAGTTCGGCGTCTGGCTCCATTCGCTCGAAGTGGTCCCGACTGTCGCCTCGCTCCGCGCGCGCGCCGAGGTTGTGCGCATCGGCGAGCTCGAGCGCACGCTCGCGAAGACGAAGATGAGCGCCGCCGACCGCAAGCGCGTCGAAGCGATGACCTCCGCCATCGTCAAGAAGCTGCTGCACCAGCCGATCGCTCGCCTCAAGACCGCCGGCGAAGGCGAGCGCTACGTCGAACCTGCGCGCGCCCTCTTTGGCCTCGACGACGAACCGGTTTGACGAGCAGCGACCGCCAAGCGTGCCGGCAGCCAGCGATGTCCCGGCGCGACCGATGACCGGCGACGACTGACGACCAATCACGAATGACCAGTCACCAATCACCAATCACCAGGCACTACACCATCGGCGCCCGCGGCAGCCGGCTCTCGCTGCGCCAGGTGGAGCTGGCGCGCGAGCTACTGCTGGCGGCTGCGCCCGGCACCCAGCTCGACGTGCGCGAGATCCGCACCGAGGGCGATCGCTCCGCCGCGCCGCTGTCGGAAATCGGCGGCCTCGGCGTCTTCACGAAGGCGATTGAGGATGCGCTGCTATCACGCGAGATCGACATCGCGGTGCACAGCCTGAAGGACCTGCCGCCGCAGCTCGCAGACGGCCTCACCATCGGTGCCGTACCGGAACGGGGCGACGCGCGCGACGTGCTCGTCACCCGCGACAGCCGGCCGATCGCAGAACTGCCGCAGGGCGCGCGCATCGGCACCGGCAGCGAGCGGCGGGCGGTGCAGCTGCGGGCACTGCGGAGCGATCTGCTGCCGGTGGAGATCCGCGGCAACGTCGATACCCGCATCCGCAAAGTCGAAGCGGGGGAGTTCGACGGAGCGGTGCTCGCGCTAGCAGGGCTCGAGCGCCTCGGCCTCGAGGCGAAGGCCACGCGCATCTTCACGCTCGACGAGATGCTCCCCGCCGTCGGTCAGGGCGCGCTTGCGGTCGAGGTGCGCGCGGACGACGCCGACACGCTCGCGCTCGTCAGCCGCATCGACCACGCCTCGACCCGCGCGGCCGTCGAGGCGGAGCGCGCGTTCCTCGACCGACTCGGCGCCGGCTGCCGCATGCCGGTCGGCGCGTACGCCGTCGCAACCGAGACCGTCCTCCACCTCGAGGCCATGCTGGCCCGCGAATCCGGCAGCATCCGGCGCATGAGCGAACAGATCCCCTGGACCGCGGACGCGCCGCTCGACGACGCACGCGCTCTCGGCAGCAGCGTCGCCGACGCGATACTGGCCAAAACGTCATGAGCAGCGATCCCCGCGTCCCACGCCCCACCTCCAAAGACCCTGCGATCCCGTCTCCCGCCTCCCGCCTCCCGCCTCCCGCGATGGTCTCTCTCGTCGGGGCCGGGCCGGGCGATCCCCAGCTCATCACCGTCGGCGGCGCCGCCCGCATCGCCGAGGCCGACTGCATCGTGTACGACCGGCTCGCCAACCCCGCGCTACTGGCCCACGCTCGCGCCGATGCGGAGCTGATCTACGCCGGCAAGCTGCCCGACCGCCACACGCTGACGCAGGACGAGATCAACGCGCTGCTCGTCGAGAAGGGGCGCGCTGGTTTGCGCGTCGTGCGACTGAAGGGCGGCGACCCGTTCGTCTTCGGCCGCGGCGGCGAGGAGGCGGAAGCCCTCATCGCCGCGGGCGTACCGTTCGAGGTGCTGCCGGGCGTCACGTCGGCGATCGCCGCGCCCGCCTACGCCGGCATTCCGGTCACGCACCGCGCGCTCGCGTCGTCGTTCGCGGTCGTCACCGGCCACGAGGATCCGGCGAAGGACGCCAGCAGCATCGACTGGCCGCACCTGGCGACAGGGGTGGACACGCTGATCTTCCTCATGGGCGCCGCACGGCTCGATGAGATCGCGCACCAGCTCATGCGGCTCGGACGCGCGGGCGATACGCCGGTGGCCGTCATCGAGTGGGGCACGCTGCCACGCCAGCGCACCGTCAGCGGCACGCTCAACACGATCGCCGCTGCCGTGCGCGACGCCAACATCGAGCCGCCCGCCGTCACCGTCGTCGGTCAGGTGGCGGCGTTGCGCGAAGAGCTGCGCTGGTTCGATACTCGCCCCCTCTTCGGCAAGCGCGTCCTCGTCACCCGCACGCGCGAGCAGGCGAGCGAGCTGTCGCGCTTGCTGGCGGCCCAGGGCGCGGAACCGGTCGAGCTCGCGACGATCGAGATCGTCCCATCGTACGACGAGCGCGAGCTTGCCGATGCCATCGACGGCATGCACACATCTGCTTATGGGTGGGTGGTGTTCACCAGCGCGAACGCCGTGCGGCTGTTCGTGGGGCATCTGCGCCAAGCGGGCCTCGACACGCGCGCCTTCGGTCGCGCGCAGCTCGCCGCCATCGGCCCCGGCACGGCCGATGCGCTCGCCGCGCACGGCCTACGTGCCGATCTGGTCCCCGAGCGTTACGTCGCCGAGAGCCTGCTCGACGCATTGGGCTCGCGCGTCATGCGCGGTCAGCGTGTGCTGTTGCCGCGTGCTCACGGTGCCAGGGAATTGCTGGTCGACGGCCTCTCGGCCATGGGCGCGCAGGTCCAGGAGTTGAAGCTGTATCGCGCCGAGGTGCCGCAGCGCCGCGACGACGACCCGCTGCGCCGACTGCGTGCCGGCGAGGTCGACATCGTCACGTTCGCCAGCTCGTCATCGGTGCGGAACCTGATCGCTATGCTCGATGGCGACCTCAGCCCGCTCAAGAAAGCCGCCATCGCCGCCATCGGCCCCGTCACCGCGCAGGCCGTCCGCGACGCCGGCCTCAACGTCGCGGTAACGGCGGACCAATACACCGTCGAAGGCCTGGTCTACCGGCTTGTGACGCAAGCGCTTGGAGATCGCACTGCAGGAGTACACTGAACCTATGCTGGACCTCGACACAGCCGGCGAGTTTGCGCGGCACCGGCGCCTGCGTGCGTCCCCGGCGATGCGCCGCCTCGTCGCCGAGACGCGGCTGTCTGCGTCCGGCTTCGTCTACCCGCTGTTCGTCACGCACGGGCATGGCATCCGTAGCGAGATCGAGTCGATGCCCGGCCAGTACCACATCTCGCTCGATCAGATCGGCCGTGAGGCCGGAGAGCTGCTCGAGCTCGGCATCCCTGCGGTGCTGCTCTTCGGCCTGCCCGCGTCGAAGGATGAGCAGGGGACGGAAGCATACGCCGACGACGGCATCGTGCAGGACGCCGTGCGCGCCTTCAAGGACGCCGCGCCGGACTTGCTCGTCATCACCGACGTTTGCCTGTGTGAGTACACCAGCCACGGTCACTGCGGCGTCATCATCGACGGCGAGGTCGACAACGACCGCTCGGTCGATCTCATCGCGCGCGCCGCGCTCTCGCACGCGCGCGCGGGGGCGGACATCGTCGCCCCATCCGACATGATGGACGGGCGTGTCGCCGCGATCCGGGAGACGCTGGACGAAGCCGGCTACCTGCAGACGCCGATCATGGCGTACAGCGCGAAGTACGCGTCGGCGTTCTACGGTCCCTTCCGCGTAGCCGCCGACAGCGCGCCGCAGTTCGGTGACCGCCGCGGCTACCAGATGGATCCGCCGAACGTCCGCGAAGCGCTGCTCGAAATCGAAGACGACATCAACGAGGGGGCCGACATCGTCATGGTGAAGCCGGCTCTGCCCTACCTCGATGTCATCGCGAAGGCGCGCCAGGAGTTCGATGCGCCGTTGGCGGCTTACAACGTCAGCGGCGAATACGCGATGGTGAAGGCTGCCGCCGCCGCCGGCTGGATTGACGGCCCCCGCGCGACGATGGAAATCCTCACATCAATCAAACGCGCCGGCGCCGACATCATCATCACCTACCACGCCAAAGAAGCCGCCCGCTGGCTCGCCGACAGTCGCTAGCTCGCCTGGTCGGGCCGGCGCGCCGCGATCAGCTCGTTACGAGCGGCAATCGTGTTAGGGTGCATCTGCCAGCCGTGCTCGATCGCCTCGCTGAGGTAGTGGTTCAGGTATACCAGCATCGCCGCGTCGAGGTCCGTGGTCGCCAGCTCGGCTGCCCGCCCGATTTGCGCGCTCCGCTGTCGCTTCTCCGGCTCGATCTTGTCGGCGATGAAGATCAGCTTCTGCAGCGTCGTCATGCCGGCGTGCGCGGTCGTGTGGTACGCGACCGCACCCAGCACGTCGCCGTCGAGCACGTTGTATTGCTCGCGCAGGATCGGCACCGCAAGCGGCCCATGCAGCAGGACCGGCTCGGCGCCGTCAACGGCGTCGCACTGGTACCCCTGCTCGACAGCTATGCCGAGCAGCCGATCACCGCTGTGCGCGCGCAGGAGGTCGTGGCCGAGCGCCGCGATACGTACAGCGTCCTTGTTGATGCCATGGATCTCCGCCAGCCGCGCCGACTCATCGACGACGCGCATCACGTGCTCGGCGAGCCCTGCCGGCACCTTCAGCAGCGCCGCCCGCAGTAGCTCTTCGCTGTCAGTCATGAAGTGATGGTCTTTGGCGGTCCGCCGGCGGTGGTTGGGGCGTCACGGCTTCCACGATACGAGTTTGTGCTGAATGATGCGAATGAGCACGCGCGGCTCGCCCTTGCGCGCATCCAGATACGCGACCGGATCGGCCTCGTAGCGCGACACGATGGCTAGCGCCCCCTCATACGCCTCATCGCCCGATGCGACGACCTCGGCGCGCCCATACGCTGTCACCGATGTCTCGCGCGGCGGCGCATCGACGAGCACGGTGACACGCGGGTCGCGCACCATGTTCCGGTATTTGGCGGTCGTCCGATTGGTACTGATCCAGAACACCGCGCCGTCCCAGCGGTACCACACCGTGGCCAGGTGCGCTATGCCGTCGCGCCGCAGCGTAGCAATCACGAGCGTGTGCGGTTCGGCCAGGAACGCATCCATCTCAGCCGGCGTCAGCTCCACGCTCGCAGTCTAAGTGACGTTCGGTACCGGGGGCGACCGACAAAGGCCCGACGACCGACGGGTGCGCCTCGACCGCCGATCTGCACATACTCTCCGCAGCCATCCCCGAAGCGGCTTCGGAGTGAACACCCATGCGCGAGAAGATCCGGATCGAAGGCGTGCTCACGCCCGAAAACATGCGCCTCCAGTACCACTACAATCCGTTCGTCGTGCCGCCGGGCGCGAGGCGCATGGAGGTGAGCTATTACTACGACGACCAGGTGAACGGCGCGCAGGAGACGAGCTCTGGTAACAACGTGGACATCGGCGTCTTCGACACTCGGGGCGCCGACTTCCTTACCGGCGGCTTCCGCGGCTGGAGCGGCGGCGCCCGCAGCAACTTCTACATCGAGTCGCAGGCGGCGACGCCCGGCTATCTGCGCGGCCCCCTCCAGCCCGGCGAATGGACGATCATCTTCGGCTGTTCGAAGATCGACGACCCTGCCGTCCGATTTCGCGTGAACATCGACCTGGATATCGACCCGACGGCTGTCGACGAACCCGTCGGCGAGCCCCGTACCCCCGACCGCCCCGCCGCACATCACGGCGCCTCAGCGGCACTCGCAGCCGGCGGCCGCTGGTACCGCGGCGACCTGCACGCCCACAGCGAGCACAGCGATGGCTGGAACACCGTCGAGGAGATCGTCCGGTACACCCGCAACATCGGCCTCGACTACTTCGCCCTCACCGACCACAACACGATCAGCCACTGGGACGAGCTGGCGCGGCTCAACGACGGCGCGCCACTGCTCATCGCGGGCGAAGAGATCACGATGTACGGAGGCCATGCGAACGTCTGGGGCCTCGACGGCTGGATCGACTTCCGCGGCAGCGACTCGTCAAAGGTGCAGCAGCTTCTCGAAGACGCGAACCGGCGCGGGTCGATGTTCTCGATCAACCACCCCGACTCGCCGATCCCCTGGAAGCATCCCTCCGTCCGCGGCTATCAGGCGGTCGAAGTCTGGAACGCGCCCTGGCGCTATTTTAACGAGCCGGCCTTGCTGCGATGGGAGGACCACCTCAAGCGCGGCGAGCGCATGATCGCGGTGGGCGGCAGCGATTCGCATTGCATCCCGCCGGCGAAGATGACGCAGCCGAACGGACCCGGCGAGCCCTGCACCTGGGTCTACATCGAAGGCGCTCTGACCGAGCGTGCTGTACTCGATGCGGTGGCGCGCGGCAACGTCTTCATCTCCGAGGCGCCGAACGGCCCCTTTATCGAGCTTCGGGCCGACGCCGACGGCGACGGTGTGTTCGAGGTGCTGCAGGGCGACCGCATCGACGTGCCCGCGGGTGCCGCTGTGCGCTTTCACGTGAAGTACCGCGGGCCAGACGGCAAGCACGTCCGCTTCTTCTCGAAACAGGGCCTCGTAAGGGAAGTCACGGCTCCCGTGGAGGAGTTCGACGACGAATTCGAGCTGCGGCTTGAGGGCGACGACTTCGTGCGGGTGGAGGTGCGCGGCTTCCGCGGGCGCCCCGAACGAGGGGAAGTCGTGCACGCGATGACGAACCCGATCTATTGGGGTAATTGGTGACTGGTGACTGGTTGTAATCGAACTCGGGATTTCTCGAATCTTCGTCGATTCCCTTAGGCGTTTCGTTCGGCGGGCTTGATCGCATTTGCTGAGCGCGATCCCTCCGGCGAACCGCGACAATAGCGGCAGGCGCAATGCGCAACGGAGCCGCTATGAACTCGCGCGACGCAGACGACCTGAAGCACAATGCCGCGAACGCCGGCGCCGCGTGGCCCGCTGCGATGGCGCCGCTTCGCCGGCTTCAGTTCGCCGTGATGGCGGTGCTCATTCTCTTCTGGTCGGCGGTCGTCATCATCGTCGTCGCCACGTTTTCGCTGACCGCCTGGGGTGACCGCGGCGGTCCCGAGCGCTCTGCAGCGCCCGCCCGAGAGCAGACAGCTACTCCGTCTCCCACTGAGGTGCCTCGACCGTCTGGCGTGCCAAGCTCGGCTCAGATGGTGGACAACGACGTCGTCCTCGGCGACGTGAGCGACGCCATCTACTTCTTCCGCGATAGCCAGTGCGCGGGCGACCTGCTTATCGTCTCAACAACGAAGGCGGTTATCTACGCCGAGACACCGTGCGCCAACATCATCACGCCCGAATACGTCAGGCGGCTCGTGGGCCAGCCCGTGCGCGTGCGGCTTGTCGCCCGCAGGCTGTTTGTAGAGGCACTGTTCGTGAACTCGTTCCAGTTCGACGTGGAACGTGTGTGGGTGGACGCGCGTTAGCGCCGCGGCGCTGGTTTGGCCACGGCTTGCAGCGTGATGCCACTTGCGAGCACCTCGTTCATGCTGCCGCTCCGGAAGCCGGCGAGGTCGAGCGCCACGTATTTGTAGCCGAGGTTCTTGAGCCGCGTCACGATGCGTTCGCGATGCTCGAGAGCGGCGCCAAGCTCTCCCTGCTCGACCTCGATCCGCGCGACGTCGCCGTGATGGCGCACGCGCAGTTGCCTGAAGCCGAGGCCACGCAAGAACGCCTCGGCGGCCCCCACCTGGTCCAGTGCCTCGACCGTGACCGGCGTTCCGTAGGGAATGCGTGACGACAGACACGCCATCGCCGGCTTGTCCCACGTCGGCAGCCCGCGCCGCCTGGAAAGCTCCCGGATCTCCGCCTTGGTGAGTCCCGCCTCGATGAGCGGGCTCCGCACCCGGTGCTCAGCCGCCGCAACGCGCCCCGGCCGGTGGTCGCCGATATCGTCCATGTTGCAGCCGTCGAGCACATACGCGATCCCATCGCGCGCGGCCATATCCTCCAACAGGGAGTACAGCTCCGTCTTGCAGTGATAGCAGCGCTGGGGCGAGTTTTCCACGTAACCCGGCCGATCCATCTCGGAAGTGTCCAGAAGCACGTGACGGATGCCGATCTGCTTCGCCAGGGCGCGAGCCTCTTCCACCTCGGAGCCGGGAATAGAGGGGGAAACGCCCGTCACAGCCACGGCCCGCTCGCCCAGCGCTTCGGCCGCCAATGACGCCACGAAGGTGCTGTCCACGCCAGCTGAGAAGGCGACAATCGCGGACTGCATCTCTCGCAGGAGCCGCTCCAGAGTTACCAGCTTCGATTCCACGGTTCAAACTATAGCAACCGTCCATCCTGAACGCTTAGCCGTGACCGAATATCTGCTTCGAGCATGGCGAGCGCCATATTGGCGACTCCCTTTGCGGCCGATACAGAAGTGAACGGGCATCAGCCGAAAGAGGGCGGATGGGCACCGAGCAGGACCGCGGTATGTACTTACGCTTCGCTGCGTTCAGCTTTGCCGCGATCGCTCTGGGAGCGGCGACGGTCGCCTATGGGGCGACGAAAGTCGATCGCTCCTCGCAGCAACAGGCGGCCGCGCGCAGCGCTGCTAACACCGTCGCCACTCCGCTCGGCCGGATCTTTGAGCCGCTGCCAGCGGACGCCGCGCCCCCGCAGGATGTCATCGAGCGAGCAGCCGCAACCGTCCAGCCGCTGCTCTCATCGCCGCTCGCCGCGGTGCGCGTTTGGTCATCCAGGGGAACGTTGCTATTCACCGCGGGCGCGGACACGCAGCCGGCAGTTCGCCCGGCGAGCGGTGACCTCGCATGGCGCCGGGCAACTGCTCCTGACGGCCGCCGGCTCTTCGTTACCTACGCTCGCGCCGGCTCGTATACGGTAGAGGTCGATCAGACTTCCAGCGCCCTTGACTCTTCGATAGCGCATGACCAGCAGACGATCCTCGTCCTCACAGCGGTGATGGCGCTTGTCAGTTTCGGCCTCTTGCAGGTCAGCTTCCGGCGGTGCATCGCCGGGCTGATCGCTCGCTACCGGCGCCTCTCGCACCTCTACACGACTGGCGATGAGATACGTTCTTCGCTCGATCTGGATGAAGTCATCACGCAGCTCGGGCGCGACGCCGCCCGGCTGGCGAGCGCGGATTACGCGCTGGTTGCCCTCTTCGACGACGCCAGCGGCGAGCTCACGCTGCACGCCGCCTTCGGCCGGGCAACAGACTCCGTCCGCCATCATAAGCGCGCGATTGATGAGTGGTTCATGCGCCGGTGCGTCGCCACGAACACGACGGTCGTCACTCTCGAGTCCGGCGCGGGCTACCGCCAGTTCGTCGGCGACGACGGCTCGCTTGACGGTTACGTCCACCTGCTATGCGTTCCCGTTTCGCAGCGAAACCGGGTTGTTGGCGTCATTTCCGTGCTCCGCATTGTAAGATCGAAGACCAGCGCTTTTGGCGCGACGGACACCTCTCAGGTGCAGGAGCTTGCGGGCCAAGCTGTCATCGCGATCGAGCAGGCACAGCTGTTTGCGAAGGTCCGCGGTCATGCCGCCGAGATGGAGCTGAGTTACGACGCAACGCTCAAGGCGCTGATGGCCGCCCTGGAAGCCAAAGACAGCGCGACAGAGGGCCATGGCGAACGCCTGGCCCGGCTAACCGTCCAACTTGCAAAACACATGGACGTCCCCCAAGAGCAACTCATCGATCTGGAACGGGGGGCCTTGCTTCATGATGTCGGAACGATCGGCATACCCGACGCTATCCTCAAGAAGCCCTACGCGCTGAATGACGGGGAGTGGGAAGCAGTGCGGAAGCACCCCCTGTTGGCGAGCCTGATGGTGTCGAAGATCGGCTTCCTCGAGAACGCTATGCCAATCTTGCTCTACCACCACGAGCGTTATGACGGCAAGGGCTATCCGTTCGGTCTCACCGCCGACAAGATCCCGCTCGAGGCGCGCATGTTCTCGATCGTAGACGCCTACGATGCCATGACCTCGGATCGCCCTTACCGGGACGCGATGGCCCATGATGGCGCCATGGCGGAGATTGCCGAGAACGTCGGCACGCAGTTCGATCCTGAAGTCGCGGCGAAATTCGAGGAGCTGCTGGCGCTACGGCCTGATCTGCGAAACCGGCCGCCGCCGCGGTTCGCCGAAGAGGCGGCCGACACCGAAGCAACTGACGACCCCGCTGACCACGCCGCCTGAACGGCCGGCATCCAAGGACGCCACTCACCATCCGGCCGTCACGTGCTGGAACGGCCCTGCTAGTCTGGCAGCGCCACACCGCGCGCCTCCAGCAGCGACACGAAGGCATCTTCGTCCAGCAGTTGCGTCCCCAGTTTTTGCGCTTTTTCGAGTTTAGACCCGGCTTCAGCACCTACAACGAGAAAATCTGTCTTCTTCGTCACGCTGCTCACCGCGGCGCCGCCGTTCCGCTTGATCAGCGACTCCGCCACGTCGCGAGAGAAGCGCTCGAGGCGACCGGTGACCACGAAGGTCAGCCCGCTGAGCGGTCCCTCGCGTGCCCCGGCGCCTTCTCCGCGCAGGCTGACACCGGCCGCACGGAGCTTCTCGATGGCCGCCCGATTCTCCGTCCGCGAGAAGAATTCACGAATGCTGTCCGCAATCTTCGATCCAATGCCTGGAATGGCGTCGATATCGTCGACGGTCGCCGCCATCAGCGCGTCGATGCTTCCGAAGTAGTTCGCCAGCACCGACGCTACTTCGCCGCCCACGTGCCGGATGCCAAGCGCCACGATCACCCGATCGAGCGGCCGATCCTTGCTCGCCTTGATCGATGCGAGCAGGTGGTCGACGCTTTTCGCGCCGAGGCGCGCTATCTGCAACAGTTCCTCGCGGCGCTCCTGCAGCCGGTACAGGTCGGCGCCGTCCCGCACCAAGCCGCGTTCCATCAACAAGTACGCCAGCTGCTCGCCGATGCCGTCGATGTCCATCGCACCTCTCCCGACGAAGTGCTCCAGCAACCGGAAGCGCTGCGCCGGGCAGTCGCGATTCGGGCAGTAGTACGCCGCCGCGCCTGGATCGCGCACCGCCGGTGTGCCGCACTGCGGGCACGTGCCGGGCATCGAGAACACTTTCGTTCCGCGACGGCGTTTGCTCAGCACGGGCCCTACGACTTGCGGAATCACATCGCCCGCGCGCTGCACGATCACCGTATCGCCGACGCGGATGTCCTTGCGGCGGATGTCATCCTCGTTGTGGAGCGTGGCCAGCTTCACGGTGACGCCAGCGATCTGTACGGGCTCCAGCACCGCAAACGGGTTCAGCGCCCCGGTGCGTCCGACGTTCACGTCGATGCGCAGGAGCTTCGTCGTAGCCTGCGTCGGCGGGAACTTGTAGGCGATTGCCCATCTCGGCTCGCGCCCCACGGCGCCGAGCTGCCGCTGCGTGCTGAGCGAGTCGACCTTGATAACGATGCCGTCGATCTCGTAATCGAGCGACTCGCGCTTCTCTACCCAGGACTCACAAAACGCCACGACTTCTTCGAGCGCGGAGAACCTCGCGATGGCGGGATTGACGCGGAACCCCAGGGCGCCGAGCGACTGGAGCACGTTCCAATGGCTTTCGTGCGGCGGTCCGCCATCCTGCCAGCCAAGCTGGTACCAAAAAGCATCGAGCGGCCGGCTCGCCGTGATCTTGGCGTCGAGCTGACGGACTGAGCCGGCGGCGGAGTTGCGGGGGCTGGCGAACAGCGGCAACCCCGCTTCACCACGCTCGAAATTCAGCTTCTCAAAGCCGGATTTCGTCATGTAGATCTCGCCGCGCACTTCGAAGCGCTCGGGTGCGTCGCCGCGCAGCCGCTGCGGGATCGAGCGGATCGTGCGCACGTTCTGCGTGATGTTCTCGCCGCGCGTGCCGTCGCCGCGCGTCGCCGCGGTTAAGAGCTGTCCGTTCTCATAGACGAGCGCGCACGCGAGTCCGTCGATCTTCGGCTCGCACACCATGTCGAAGCTCGAACGGTCGACGACATTGCTCGCCCGTTTGTGCCATGCACGCAGGTCGTCCTCGCTGAAGGCGTTGGCCAGTGACAGCATCGGCAGCCGGTGCTGCACGATGCCCAGCGCCTCGACCGGCGCCCCTCCTACCCGCTGCGTCGGCGAGTCCGGCACAATCAGCTCCGGATGACTTGCCTCGATGTCGCGCAGTTCGCGCATCAGCGCATCGAAGGCGGCGTCACTGATCTCCGGTGAATCGAGGACGAAATAGCGGTGCTCGTGGTAGGCGATCTGGGAGCGCAGTTCCTCCACGCGGAGCTTCGCCTGCTGGAAATCGCGGGTCTCCCGTTGAGTAGCGGTGCTCACCGTGCAATTATACGGACGGGCGGGGGCACCGAGGGCCGGGGCCAGGAGGTCGCGCGTGGCCGGGCGCGTATAATCGGAGCCGAGGTGCAACGTGGCGCAGCAGCAGAGACGAGCGCTCGAATCCGAAGCTGGGGCAGTGGGCGAGTGGGCTTCGCTGATGATGTCGCCCATCTATCGTGGCGTCGCGGCGCCACGTGGCGATGGTCGCCTGGTGCTGGTGCTGCCCGGCATGTTCGCCAATGACTTTTACCTGCAAGCGATGCGCCGCTGGCTCGCGCGCATCGGCTACACACCGGTGCGCTCAACCCTGTCGATGAACGTCGGCTGCCCGCAACGGCTCTGCGAGCAGATCGAAACAGAACTGAGCCGGCAAATGCAGCGACGTCCCGGCCCGGTCGCCCTCATCGGCCACAGCCGTGGAGGCATCCTCGCCCGAGCCATCGCGCCACGCCTGGAGGGCGACGCCTCGCACCTGATTCTGCTGGGCTCTCCGGTCGGCGCGGTGTCGCGGATGCGCTCTTGGCCCACGGCAGGTGACGCGGGCTCGGTGGCAGCGCCCGCCGTCGCAGAGGCCGGCAACCGCGTCCGCCGCGCGCTTGACCCCGATTGCAACGTGCCCGAGTGCGGCTGCCCGTTTCCGGCCGACCTGACGCGCCCGCTTGCGCCGCGCACCCGTGTCATTTCGATCTACAGCCGCGACGACCCCATCGTCCCCGCCAGCGCCTGCCACATCGCGGGCGCGCGCAACGTCGAGGTGACGGGCACGCACAGCGGTCTCGCCTTCAACCAGGCCGCCTACCGCGAGATCGCGGACGCGCTCAGCCGATAGCGGATCGTACGCAGCTGTCGACGTGCCGGCCATACCGCGCGCTCAGTCACCTGTTATCCTTGGCGCATGAAGATCGCCATCGTCGACTACGGCGCGGGCAACCTGCGGAGCGTGTCCCGCGCGGTGGCGCACGCCGGCTACGAGCCGAGCGTCACGGCCGACCCGCACGACGTCGACGTGGCTGATGCCGTGATCCTCCCCGGCGTCGGCGCTGCCGCCGACACCATGCGCAACCTGCGCGAGCACAAGATGGTCGAGCCCGTGCGCGAGTACATCGCTTCCGGGCGGCCGTTTTTCGGCGTCTGCATGGGCCAGCAGGCGCTTCTTTCGCTGAGCGAAGAGGGCGGCGAGCACCCATGTCTCGGCATCATCGAGGGTCGCGTGAAGAAGCTGCCGTCGGGGCAGAAGGTCCCTCACATGGGCTGGAACCAGGTCATGCAGAAGACCGCTCACTTCATCTTCGAAGGGATTCCGGACAACAGCTACTTCTACTTCGTCCACAGCTATTATCCGGAGCCCGCCGACGCATCCGTCGTCATTGGCGAGACGGACTACGGCGTAAGATTCGCTTCCGTGCTCGCGCGCGATAACATCGTCGCGACGCAGTTCCACCCCGAGAAGTCCGGCGACATGGGTCTGCGGATGTACGAGAACTTCCTCGGAGCCGCGCTGCGCGGTTAGTGCCGGCGCCGTTCCGGAGGCTGACAACGATCATGGACATCATTCCAGCTATCGACATCCGCGGCGGACGCTGCGTCCAGCTCGTCCAGGGCGACTACGCGCGCGAGACGATCTTCGGCGACGATCCGGTCGGGATGGCCCGGCGCTGGGTGGAGCAGGGCGCCAGGCGGCTGCACGTCGTGGACCTTGACGGCGCGAAGGAACGACGTCCAGTGAACGACGCGATCATCCGGCGGATCATCGACGAGGCCGGAGTGCCCGTCCAGGTCTCCGGCGGGATGGGAGACATCGCGACAGTCAGGCAGTGGGCCTCGACGGGCGCCTCACGCATCGTAATCGGCACGCTCGCCATCGAGCAACCGGAGATGATCGCTCAAGCGGTGCGCGAGCACGGCGACAAGATCGCGATCGCCGTCGATGTGCGTGGCGGAAAGGCGGCGACGAAGGGCTGGCTCGAAACCAGCAACGCCACTGCCGAAGAGATCGTACGCGAGATGGCGGCGTTGGGCGCGAGGCACTTCATCTACACCGACATCAGCCGCGATGGCATGTTGCAGCACCTCGACTTCGACGCGCCAAGACGGATGCTTGCCTTGCTTGACGAAGCCGCTCCCGAGGCGAGCCTGATCTATTCCGGGGGCGTCACCTCTCTTGACGATGTGATCGGCCTTAACGAACTACCGCTCGAAGGCGCCATCATCGGAACGGCGCTCTACGACGGCCGCATCGATCTGCGCACCGCACTTCATGCCCTTGGCGATGCCCGGGGGCCACGTTAGAGGTCGGCGCGAACTTTTATCGACGTTATGGTTACCAGACGTAAGGGGTCGCCAGGCGTCGCCCGGATCCGGTGGAAAGATTCGCTCTGCATCCGCACACAACTCGGCGGATTGCGGGTATACTAGGCTCCCCACACAAGCTCTTGTGCATGAAGCCGGGAGCACACACAAAACTGTGGCCCTTTTGCTCGCCCAGGAGGATGCCATGCCAGTGCAGGATGCAACGGCCGCTAACGCAGCACTGTGGTCGCACTACTTCGAGAACGAATGGGGTCGGCTACTCGAGCCGATCGGCCAGCAATACGCCGCGCAGATGCTCGGCGCCGGCATAGCCGGTTGGCTTGCCATCATCACCGCGCCGCAGATCGCCTGGCTCTACGAGCGCAATGCCGCTGTCGTGTCCCAGTATCTCGCTGAGCGCCGCACGCGTCTCGAACGGCCGGTCATACCGGAGGACTTCCGCGCGGATCAGCCACCGGACCTCTCCACGAATTCTCCAACGAACGAAGGCCCCGTCGCGAATGAAGTAGCGCTCAGCGCAGCGCGATAATTACCAGCGCCGGTAGCAGTAACGCCAGGACGAGCACAAGCGAGACGGTGACGATCAACCAAGGCGGCAGTCGCCACCACGGCCGTTGCGGCGGCTCCCAGCCGTACCCGCGCGCTTCGGAGAGATCGTAATCCGGATCATCCGGCCCGATTTCCTCCTCTTCCTCGTCTGGTTCATCCCACTCGTTTGACACGTTGGCGTTACACAAGCACGCGCCGGAAGAGCGCCAGCGAGCGCTCCCACGCGTCCTTCGCCGCTTCCGGGCGATAGCTGTCTCGGCTGTCGTTGAAGAACGAATGCGGCGCGTCCTCGTACACCTTGACGACGGCATTGCGGCTGGTGTTCTTGAGCGTCTCCTCGAACTTCCGCACACTCTCGATCGGAATGCTCGCGTCGTCGGCGCCGAACGCGCAGAACATCTCCGCTTCGATCTTCGCTATGTCCGCGGCCGGCGGCTGAGCTCCGGCGTAGAACGGCGCCGCTGCCGCGACATCGGGCGACGCGGCGGCGAGCGCGAGCGTCATTGCCCCGCCCATGCAGAAACCGATGCAGCCGACTTTCTTCGGCACGACCTCGCGCATGCCCTGCAGGCGCTTCACGGCGCCCGTAAGGTCTTTGATCGCCTGCTCGCGGTTCATGTTCATCACCAGTTTCCGCGCCTCGTCCGGCTCCGCCGCGAAGCTGCCGTGGTACAAGTCGGGCGCCAGCGCCACGAAGCCCTCCCGCGCGAAGCGGTCGGCGATGCTCTTGATGTGGTCATCGAGCCCCCACCACTCCTGAATCACGATCACGCCGGGGTGCGTGCCGGCATCATCGGGCTGCGCCAGATATCCCATTCCCGCCGTACCGTTCGCGGGGTATTCGATCGATTCGCTCTTGATCTCCGTCATGGGAACTCCTGGGCTGTTCAGCACGCCTTCAAGTCCGCACACCATACATCGCGGGTGCGATACCGGCGACCGTGCCCCACCTGGCGGCCGCGGCTACCATGAGGCGGCGAGGGGAGGCGCATGAAGTACGACGTCATCGTCATCGGCGCGGGTGCCGCCGGCGCCGCGATCGCCGCGCGCGTTTCCGAGGACCCGGTACGCACGGTACTGCTGCTCGAAGCGGGGCCATACTATCCGACGACCGAGCAGATGCCCGACGATCTGCTCAACGGCAACACCAACTCCTACACCGCCCATGACTGGGGCTTCTTCGCCGAGACGAATCGCCGCGGCCGGACGGCGGCGTTTCCGCGCGGCCGTGTCGTGGGCGGATCGTCTGCGGTCAACACCGCTATCGCTCTGCGCGGCGTACCCGAGGACTACGATGAGTGGGCACAACTCGGTAATGACGAGTGGTCGTGGGAGAAAGTGCTCCCCTATTTCCGCCGCCTCGAGAACGACCTCGATTTCGATGACGACTTCCACGGCCGCAGCGGTCCGGTGCCGATCCGGCGCTACCGCGAGGACGAGCTGGCGCCGGTGCACGCGGCATTCATGCGGACGATGCGCGCACTCGGCTATCCCGAGGCGAGGGACAACAACGACCCGCAGTCCACCGGCATCGCGCCGCACCCGATGAACAAGCAGGGCCGCCTCCGGATGAGCGTTGCGATCTGCTACCTCGAGCCCGCGCGCCACCGCCTGAACCTGACGATTCGAGGCGACTGCCTCACACGCCGCGTCATCACCGACGGAGCGCGCGCGACCGCCGTGGAAGTGGAGTCCGGCGGCGCGATCCAGATCGTCGAGGGCGATCGTATCGTGCTCGCTTCGGGCGCGATTGGCTCGCCGGCCGTCCTCATGCGCTCTGGCATTGGCCCCGAGGCGCACCTCCGCGAGCACGGCATCGATGTCGTCCGCGACCTGTCCGGCGTCGGCGAGAACCTCGATGACCATCCGATCCTCGGCGTCACGTACACGGCAAAGGACGGCACGCTGCAGCCCGATGACCCGCTCGTGCAGGTGACGTATCGCTACACGTCAACCGGCGGCGAGGAGCGCAACGATATGCAGCTGATGCCTGCCGCGCCGGTCGCTGTCGCCGACGGCCGTCTCCTGTATACGATAGCGAGCGTCATCGAGCGGCAGCGCTCGCGCGGCCGCGTGTCACTCACGTCGGCGGACGCGCGGGACGCACCACGTATTGAGAGCCGATTCTGCGAGTACGAGGACGACATCTGCAGACTCGTCGAGGGTGTCCGCATGGGTCTCGAGGTTGGAGAGCACGAAGGCTTCGCGCACTTGCACGACGGCCTCGTTTCGCCCGGGGCCGAGATCACGCAGGACGATGCGACGCTGGGCGCGTGGTGCGCCAAGGTCGCGAGCAGCGGCTTCCACCCGAGCTGCACGGCGAAGATGGCGCCTCCCGATGATCCAATGGGTGTCGTCGATCAGTACCTGCACGTGCGCGGCTTCGACAACCTCTTCGTCGCGGACGCGTCCGTCATGCCGAAGTGCCCGCGCGCGAACATTCACCTCACGTCGATCATGATCGGCGAGCGCATGGGCGAGTGGCTGCGCAGGTTGTAGGTTGTAGGGCGTAGGTTGTAGGGGCTAGGGGATGGGACCAGGGGCTAGCGATTAACAGCCAGGATCTACCGTCACGTGCGCGGCCGTCGGGCGCACGGTTAAGTTCGTGTTACACCCGCTGCCCCTGCATTCGCCGGAGCCTCTCGCGAGCCGCCGCATCGATACAATGAGGGCGTGCTGCGACGGAGAGGCAGATGATGCAAGACGACCAGAAGGCGTACGTCCTCACGACGTGCAGCGACCACGACATCAAGTTCATCCGGCTGTGGTTCACCGACATCCTCGGCTCGCTCAAGAGCTTCGCGATCACCGTCGAGGAGCTCGAAGAGGCGCTCGACGAGGGCAAGAGCTTCGACGGCGCCAGCATCGAAGGCTTCGCGCGCGTCGACGAGTCGGACATGGTCGCCATGCCCGACCCCTCGACGTTCGCCATCCTGCCGTGGCGGCCGCGAGAGCGCGGCGTCGCCCGCATGTTCTGCGACATCCAGTACCCGGACGGGACGCCGTTCGATGGTGATCCGCGCTTCGTGCTCAAGCGACAGCTCAAACGGGCGGCCGACCTCGGGTACACCTTCTACGTCGGCCCCGAGCTGGAGTTCTTCTACTTCAAGTCGTCCGACGCGCCCGAGACGCTGGACAAGGGCGGCTACCTAGACCTCACTCCGCTGGACATAGCCAGCGACGTGCGCCGCCAGACTGTGCTCACGCTCGAGGACATGGGCATCGGCGTCGAATACAGCCATCACGAAGCAGCGCCCAGCCAGCACGAGATCGGCCTGCGCTACACCGATGCGCTGACGATGGCCGACAACGCCATGACGTACCGGCTCGTGGTCAAGGAAGTGGCGCTGGCGAACGGCGTCTACGCCACCTTCATGCCGAAGCCGCTGGCCGGCGAGAACGGCTCCGGCATGCACACGCACCAGTCGCTCTTCAAGGGCGACCAGAATGCGTTCTTCGATGGCGGCGACGAGTATCACCTGTCGCCGATCGCCAAGTCATATGTGGCCGGCATGCTTCGCCACGCGGGCGACATTACGCTCGTGACGAACCAGTGGGTGAACAGCTACAAGCGTCTCGTACCCGGCTTCGAAGCGCCGGTGTACCGCACCTGGGCGCGCCGCAACCGCTCGGACCTGATCCGCGTGCCGCAGTACAAGCCCGGCAAGGAAGTATCGACGCGCATCGAGTACCGGGCGCCCGACGCCGCCTGCAATCCGTATCTGACATTCGCCGTCATGCTCGCCGCCGGCCTCGAGGGCATCGAGCGCGAGTACCCGCTCGGCCCGCCGACGGAAGAGAACGTGTTCGAGATCGGCGCCGAGGAGCGGGCGAAGCGCGGCATCGAAGCGCTTCCGGGCAGCCTCAAAGAAGCGATCGAGGCCTTCGCGCACAGCGACTTCGCGCGGCGCGCGCTGGGCGACCACGTGTTCGAGAGCCTGTTGCAGAACAAGACCATCGAGTACGACGCCTACCGCCGCCACGTCAGCGACTTCGAGATGGACCGGTATCTGGCGGTTCTCTGAGTTCGTAGTAGTTAGTCGGTAGTTCGGAGTCGGAACTCCGCAGCTGGTCGCCGGGGAAGACCCAGCTTCTTCGGGTTCCGCCCGCTAATCCGCCCTGTCATTGCTATCATCACGAAGTCGTCGTTTCGGAAAGCGCACATCTTGGGTTCGTTAGCACTCCTGGTCGTCGGGACCGTAGTTCTAATCGTGCGTCTCAGGTCAGCGCGACGCGCTCGTATCGTCTCGCGCCGCGGCCTCCAGCGCTCTTTCGTTCTCCTCACGGGTTTCGTCGTTTTCGTTGTCGCTTCGACTGTCGTTGACGCTCGAGACCTCGGATTGACGGGCTCGGTTGTCAGTCTCCTGCCCGCGATCATTCTCGCGCCCTTGGGGTATGGCTACCTCTTGTATACATGGACCCATAAGATGCTGGACAGCTGATTGCCCTTTGAGATTGCATGATGACGGCCGACTACCGACTGGAGAGCAAAGGCTCCAGCGCACTCCAATCGATCTCTACGCCCAGCCCCGGCGCGTCGGAGAGCGTGACGTAGCCTTGCGTGTCGGCGACGATCGGCTGAGGGAGGATGAAGTCGCGGCGCTCAGGCGTCCATTGCGGCGGGTCGTAGGCGAACTCGACGAAGGGCGCATTCGAGACGGCGGCCGCGACGTGCAGGTTGGCCAGCAGGACGAGGCCATCGCCCCAGGTGTGGGGCGAGTACATGGCGCCGGCGTCGCGTACGCGGGCGGCGAGCTGCGTCCGCGCAGGATGCCGGTGCTCCATGCGACGTCCGGCTGGTAGACGTCGAGTGAGCCGTGTGCGAGGTAGTGCTCGAAGTCACCGTACTCGCGATTGCCCTCGCCACCGGCGATGCGCACACGCGAGCGCTTCCGGAGCGCAGCCAGATCGTCGTACGCATGACGGTGCAGCGGCTCTTCGAGCCAGTACGCCTTCAAATCCGCGAGCGCGCCGGCGACGCGCGCGGCAGTGTCGAGATCCCACGAGGGTGACGTGTCCCACGGCATACGCCAGGCCTGATTCGCGTCGGCGAGCAGCTCGATATCGGGCCCGAGGGCTTCGCGCACGGCGCGCACGATGGCGATGTCGTCCTCCGGGCGTTCGTGCCAGAAGCGCAGCTTGATCGCCGGGAAGCCGGCGCCGCGCAGGCGGACCGCGGCGTCGACGCGAGCTGCTGCTTCCAGCCGCTGGCCGGTCGACGCGTACACGCGGACGCGCGGCGACGTGCCGCCAAGCATGCGCCAGAGCGGCTCGCCCTTGATCTTGCCGGCGAGGTCCCAGAGCGCGATCTCGACCGGCCACATGCGTCCATAGTGGAACTGCAGGTTGTCGAGGACACGCACGTGGCGCTCGATATCGAAAACATCGCGGCCGAGGAAGAGGTCTTCGTGGCCGGCGAACCCGGGCATGGAATCGCCGGGTCCGACGCCCTCGAAGTCGCCGGCTCGGATGCGCACGATGGTGCTGGCGAGCACCGTCCGCGGCTGCGGATCCCATGACGCGTGAAACGCAGGGTCCAGCGGCAGGCGATAGGTGCGGACGTCGATCGCATCGATGTTCACTTCGCCGCGCCGGTGGGGCCATTCGGTGCCGCGAGCGCGGACAACGCATCGCCGGACAGACGGTATCCCGTCCACTCATCCATCGCTATTGCGCCGAGAGAGCGATAGAAGGCGATCGACGGCTCGTTCCAGTCGAGCACCGCCCACTCCAGCCGCGCGCAGCCGCGCTCGACGGCGATCTGCGCGAGCCGCGCCAGCAGCGCCTTCCCCTACCCGCGGCCTCGATGCCCTGGCAGCACGAACAGGTCCTCGAGGTATATGCCCGGCTTGCCGAGAAAGGTCGAATAGTTGTGGAAAAACAGCGCGAAGCCAACAGCCTCGCCCGCGTCCTCGGCGAGGATGACCTCGGCATAGCGACGCTCGCCGAAGAGATGTTCGTGCAGGTCGCGCTCATCGAACACCGCCGCATCCGCAAGCCGCTCATACTCCGCGAGCCCGCGTATGAGCTTCGCAATCGTGCCGGTGTCAGCAGGTGTGGCGTCTCGAGTCATGCGGCGAGCGTAACAGACGGCCGCGAAATTGCGCCACGCTTGCGAGAAGCGCAGAACCGCGATGAACTCACCATCGCCGGGGGGCTAGACTGTTCCGAGACGAAATGGAGGAGGAGCGAGGTGTCTATGTCAATCGAGCAGAACAAAGCTGTTTCGCGCCGGTGGTTCCACGACGGCTACGGCCAAGGCGATGCACGGGCTATGCAAGAGCTTGCCACAGGCACCTGGTTGGAGGATGCGTCGATTGTCGCGCAGATCGAGGCGTTCCACGCGGCCTTCCCCGACCTCGCCGTCACCGTCGACGAGCAGATCGCGGAAGGCGACCGCGTGATGACGCGCAGCACCTGGACGGGAACGCATACCGGTCCGCTCTTCGGGATCGAACCGACGGCCAAGCCGTTCAGCCAGTCCCTGGTCGAGATTCACACGATTACGGGAGGTCGAATCGTCGATAGGTGGAACGACTTCTCGCCTGTCTCGATTCCGGTCCAGCTCGATGTGATCAAGCCGCCGGAGTGACAAGAGGTCCACACGGAAAGCATTACACGAACAAGAACGCGGTGGCGTTATCGACGGCGTCGAAGAGCTGCTGGGGATACAGGCCCACGTAGAAGACGCCGAGCATCAGCGCCGCCGCGAGCCCGTTCATCAGCAGCGGCACGTTCAGGGCGCCTTCGCCCTCGGCCGGCTTGATGACGAAGGCCTGCTTCATGACGACGAGATAGTAGTAGAGCGAGATCACGCTCGTCACGATGGCGATCGCCGCGAGCCAGAAGTAGCCGGCGTCGGTCACCGCCTGGAAGAGGATGAACTTCGTGATGAAGCCCGCGAACAGCGGCAGTCCGGCGAGCGAGAACAGCGCCCCGGCGAGCACTCCCGCCAGCAACGGAGCGCGATCCCGCATGCCGCGCAGGTCTTCGATCTCGTCGGTGCCGGTAAGGTTGTACCAGGCAATCAGCACGACGAAGATCGCCATGTTCGAGACCATGTAGCCGGTCATGTGCAGCACGAGCGCCGACGCGGTGTCGTGCGAGAGTCCCGCGATGCCCATCAGCATGTAGCCGACCTGCCCGATCGACGAGTACGCCATCAGCCGCTTGAGGTTGTGCTGCTGCAGCGCGACCAGGTTACCGAGGATCATCGTCGCCGCGGCGATGCCGGCGATCATCCAGCTCCAGTCGTCGTGGACACCTTGGAATGCGCCGCTGAACAGCCGCAGCAAGAGCGCGAACCCTGCCGCCTTCGAGGTCGTCGATAAATACGCAGTGATGGCGATGGGAGCGCCCTCATACGCGTCGGGCGTCCACATGTGGAAGGGCACGGCCGCCACTTTGAAGCCGAGGCCGGCGATCATCAGCACCAGCGCCATCAGCAGCGCGTAGCTGTAGTCGCTCGTGCCGCCGCTCAGGCTGCCGGCGATGCCGCCGTAGTAGGTGCTGCCCGTGATTCCGTAGATGAGACTCATCCCGTAGAGGAACATCGCCGACGAGAACGCGCCCAGCAGCAGGTACTTCAGCCCCGCTTCGTTCGACCGGGCATCGAACTTCTCGAACGAGACGAGGATGTACAGGCTGAAGCTCAGCAGCTCGAGCGAGAGATACGCCGTCATCAGCTCGCGCGACGCCGCCATGCCGACAGCGCCAACCGTCGAGAGGATAATCAGCGCGTAGTACTCGCCGGGGTGCCGGAACTTGTCTTCGACGAGCTTGCCGGACGCCAGGCAGACGACCGCGGCCGTCGCCATGAAGAACACGCGGAAGTACGTCGTGTAGTTGTCTATGGAGACGATGCCCGCGAAGTTTGTCTCCTTGTTCACCCAGGCCAGCGACACGAGCGCCACCGCCGCCAGCCCCGCGGCGGCGATATACGACAGCCAGGCCTTCTTCACCTGCGGCACGTAGAGGTCGGCCACAACCACGAGCACCACGAGCCCGATCAGCAGGTACTCCGGGATGAAGAGCGTGTAGTCGAGGTTCAGTCCGGCCGTCATGACACACCCGGCAACAAGCGCACGCTCTCCTGGATGCGGTCGATGAACGGCGCCGGGTAGAGGCCCATGAAGAGCATCCCGCCGAGGAGCAGGACGGCCGTACCGCGCTCCAGGTAGGTCATCTCGTGCAAGCCCGACCAGCGATCATCGACCGGGCCGAAGAACGCCATCGACATCATGCGGAGGATGTACACCGCCGTCAGCATGGCCGCGAAGATGCCGAGCGCCGCGGCCCAGGGGTACGTCTGGAACGTGCCGACGAAAATGTTGAATTCGGCGATGAAGCCGGCCAGGCCCGGCAATCCGAGCGACGCGAGCCCCGCCACACCCATGAAGAAGACGAAGAGGGGCATCCGGTTGACCAGCCCGCTATAGAGCCGAATGTCGCGCGTGTGCGTCTGGTCGTACACCGTTCCCACCATGGCGAAGAAGGTAGCCGTCATGACGCCGTGCGCGAACATCTGCAGCACCGCGCCGTCGATGCCAATTACGTTCATCGTCGCGAGTCCCATCAGGACGAGCCCCATGTGACTCACCGACGAGTAGCCGATCATGTACTTCCAGTCGCGCTGCGCCGTCGCCGCGAAGGCGCCGTAAACCACGTTGCACGTCGCGAGGATCATCAGGCCTGGCATCCAGAACGTCGCGCCCGCGGGCAGTAGCTGAATGCCCAGCCGGATGATGCCAAAGGCGCCGAGCTTCATCAGCACGCCGGCGTGTAGCATCGAGACGGCGGTGGGCGCCGAGACGTGGCCGTCGGGCGACCACGTGTGGAAGGGCCAGAGGCCCGCCAGCACGCCGCAGCCGATAACGAAGAGCGGGAACACCAGCTTCTGGAACCGCTCGTCGAACTGCACCGCGTACAGCGTCTGGAGGTCGAACGTGCCCGCGCCCGCCTCCTTGAACACCGCGAAGATGCCGAGGAAGATCAGGATCGAAGCCGCGACCAGCATCATCATCAGTTTCATCGCGCTGTACTCCTTCGTGCGCGAGAACGTCTCGAATACGCTGCTCGATCCCCAGACGGCGATCAGCAAGTACATCGGCAGCACGGCGACTTCGTAGAAGAAGAAGAACATGAAGAGGTCGAGCGCCACGAACGTCCCGTAGACGCCCGACACCAGCACCCAGAAGAGCACAAAGAAGTCTTTGTTGTGCTCCTCGATCTTCCACGAGACCAGCGCTCCGCCAAAGGCGACGATGCCACTCAGCAGCACCATCGGCGCGGCGATGCCGTCGATGCCTAACGCCAGCGAGATCCCGTGCGGCCCGAGAAAGGCCACGTTCTCCAGCCAGTCATACCGTTTGAAGAACTGGAAGCCGCCGCCGCGGTCGACCTCGTACGCGAAGAAGACGTAGACCGAGATCGCGAACAGCGCCGCCCCTACGAACGCGCTGAGCCAGCGCACGATGTCTCTTCGGTCGTCCGGGATGAACACCAGCACCGCCGCGGCTAGCAGCGGCAGGAAGACGAGGGCGACGAGCCAGTAGCCCGAGTGCATAGCGCTCCTATCCCCTGTACCCGAACGCGACCGCCGCAATGACGACAATGCCGACGACGATCGCCGCGGCGTAGTTCGGTGTCTTGCCCGTCTGCAGGAACTTGCCCAGCCAGCCCAGGAACGACGTCGCTTCGCCGGCGCCCTGGACGCCGGTGTCGTTGACGATGGCGCGGTCGAACACCGCCACCAATTGCCCGGAGGCGAGCACTACCTTGTCGATGACGAGCTGGTACGCCTCGTCGATGTAAAAGCGGTTTAACAACAGCCGGTATGTGAGCGGGGAGAACGCAGCCGCGCGCTTCGACGGCTCCGCCTCCTCGCTCCAGATTGCGATGCCGGCCGCGAGCCCGAGGCTCACCAGCACCACCGACAGGATCGAGATTCCCCAGTCGGCGCTGTACTTCTCCGGCCCTTCCGCGAGGTTGTAGACGAAGCCGAGCCAGCCGCTATGGAAGCCGAGCGCATTGCCCACACCCTCGAACACGACGAAGCCGCTGACGACGGCGAGCACGGCGAGCAGGATCATCGGCGCCGTCATGCTGGGCGGCGATTCGTGCGCGTGGTCGTAGGCGTGGTGATCCTTCGGCTGCCCGAAGAATGTCAGCAACACGACCCGCATCATGTACAGCGCCGTAATTGGCAGTGTGATGAAGGTTACGATGAGCACGAACGTGTTCATGTGCCCGTTGCGGATTCCGACGAGGATCTCGTCCTTCGCCCAGAATCCGCTGAGCGGGATCAGCCCCGCCATCGCCAGCGCGCCGATGATGAACACCGGCGCTGTGATCGGCAGCTTTCCCCACAGACCACCGAGCTTATCGACCTCCTGTTCCTCCGTCGCGTGGATCACCGAACCGGCGCTGAGGAACAGCAGCGCCTTGAAGAACGCGTGCGTGAAGAGATACAGCATCGCCGCGGCCACTGCCCCGGAGCCGAGCGCCACGAACATCAGCCCCAGGCTGTTCAGCGTCGAGTACGCCACCACCCGCTTGATGTCGCGCTGCGCCAGACCGATCAGCGCCGCCAGCACCGTCGTGATCAGTCCGATGCCGGTGATGAGCTCCGGCATGCCACGCACCACTTCGAACAGCGGCAACATGCGCGCGACGAGATACACGCCGGCGACCACCATGGTGGCGGCGTGGATCAGCGCGGATACCGGCGTCGGCCCCTCCATCGCGTCGGGGAGCCAGACGTGCAGCGGGAACTGCGCCGACTTCCCGCAGGCGCCAGCGAAGACGCAGACGGCAGCCGCCGTCAACCACTCGCGATGGATCTCGCCGGCCTCGGCCATGTGCCGAATCTGCTGGATGTTAAAGGTGTGCGTCTGCGTAAAGAGGATGATGATGCCGATCAGCAGCCCGACGTCGCCGATGCGGGTCGTGATGAAGGCCTTCTTCGCCGCCTCTGCCGCCGACTGCCGCTCGCTGTAGTAGCCGATGAGCAGCATCGAGCACAGGCCCACCAGTTCCCACGCGAAGTAGAGCAGCAGCAGGTTGTCCGCCAGCACCAGCGTCAGCATGGATGCGACGAAGAGCGAGATGATGGCGTAGAACCAGCCGTAGCGGCGGTCGCCCTTCATGTAGCCGGTCGAGTAGATCATCACCAGCAGCGAGATGAACGTGACGACAAAGAGCATGACAACTGTAATCTGGTCGACGAACGTGCCCATGCGGATGGTGATGTAACCCGGGACGTTGAACCACTCCCAGCTGCGAGAGACGCCCACGAATTCGCCACAGCCGCCGCGGCGAAGTTCAGTGCAGGACAAGAGCAGGCGCTGATTCCCGATCGCGTCCGCAATATTCTTGCCGGTGATCAGCACCAGCACGAACGCGGCGGCCATCAGCCCGATGGCGAGCCAGTCGCCCTTGCGGGGTAACCACGGGCTGACAAGAAGAAGGATGACGAATGCCGCCACCGGCAGCGCCGGTAGCACCCACACGTCACCCATGCCGAATCCGAAGATGGCCGCTCCCCTGTCCTGCGCACCGTCTCCGGCGCGTTCTGGGCACCGTGCCCGTCCGGTATTTCGCACGACGAATCGCGCGCCTACGCTGCGATCACCACTTCAGCGAGCTGATCTCGTCGACGTTCGCGGTGCCGCGGTTGCGGAACACCCTCAGCACGATCGCCAGCGCCAATCCGACCTCGGCAGCGGCGACCGTTATGACAAAGATCGCGAAAATGATCCCCACAAAGAGCGACGGCGCAGTGTACACGGCAAACGCCACGAAGTTGATGCTCACAGCGTTCAGCATCAGTTCCACCGACATCAGGATCATCACGGCGTTGCGCCGCGCGAGCACGCCGTAAACGCCAATCGAAAACAGGATCGTGCTGAGCACGATGTAGTGCTGCAGCGGGACGCCGTTGCTCACGACCTCCACTAGCGCTCTCCCTGCTCTTGCATCGACAGCACGATGGCGCCGACGAGCGATACCAGCAGCACGCCCGACGCGACCTCGAACGGCACCGCCCAGCGGTTGAAGAGCGCGGTGCCGATCGTGTTGAACGGCACGACGGTCAGCTGATCCACGTCGCGCGGCCACGTTGTCTGGCTGATCATCGCGAAGAACGCGCCGAGCAGCGCTAGCGCAGCGACGGCGGCCAGTGGTCTCTGGTCGCCGTCGGGGGTCTCTTGCAGATCCCTCACTCGCGTCAGCATGAGTGCGAAGAGGATCAGCACCGTCACGGCTCCCCCGTAGATCAGCACCTGCACCAACGCCAGGAACTCGACGGAGAGCAGGATGTACACGCCGGCCACGCCCATCAGCGACATGATCAGGAACAGCGCGGCGTAGACGATGTTGCGGACCAGCACCGTGCCCAGCGCGCCGGCAATGACGATCGCTGCCATCAGGTCGAAGAAGATCTGGGTCATGCTATGAGTCCGGGCTCCACTTTCCCGGCCTTCGATTGCGCCAGCAACTGGTCAAGGTCCAGCACCAGCCCGGACCGGTCGTACGTCGAGAGTTCGTGGCCGGCCCACGTGTTGTTCATCCCGATCGCCTCGAAGTTGCACACCTCGACGCAGATGTTACAGCGCATGCAGCGCCCGTAGTCGATCCAGAACTCGTCGATGATCTTGCGGCGCTTGCTCTCGCCGGACGCGTGCTTGGGGTTGTCCTTCATCACGACGGTCATACACTCGACGGGGCACGCGCGCTCGCAGGCGTGGCAGCCGGTGCAGAACGGCTCGACATGCTCTTCGTCCCAGATCAGGATCGGAAACGCGCGGTCGCGATTGGCGATCTGCCGGTGCACTTCGGGGTATTGGATCGTCACGGGCTTACGGAAGACCGCGCGCGCCGTCATGCCCATGCTCTTCAAGATGCCCAGCATCAGACCACACTCCTCGCCGGCATTGCCTGCCCGCCCGGCGCGTTGCTGTAGAGCTGCAGCGCCTTTCGCGGCTCCACCCGCACTACTCGATAGATGACGAGCACCAGCGCGGCCGTGGCTGCGCCGGACGTGAGCGCCAGCCAGACGTCTCTCGCCGGCAGATCATAAACAATGATGAAGCCGTTGAGGAAGATCTGCACCAGCGCGAAGGGAATCAGCACCTTCCACGCAAACGACATCAGCTGGTCGACGCGCATTCGGGGGAACGACACGCGCACCCACAGATAGAACACGATGAACAGCGCCATCTTCACGACCGTCAGCAGCAGCTGATAACCCCAGCCGAGGTCGCGGCCGAACGGCCATTCCCATCCCCCCAGGAACACGAATGCGCCCAAGAGACTGAAGACGTACATGTTGACGTATGAGGTGAGTTGGAACATCGACCAGCGGATACCCGAGTACTCGATAAACACACCGCCGGCGACCTCTGACTCGCCCGTCGGGATGTCGAACGGCTGCCGCTCCAGCTCGGCGATCGACGCCGTGAGGAAGATGAAGAAGCCGAGCGGCTGCAAGACGATGAGTGGCACCCTGTGCTGGAAGAGGATGATGTCGTACACATTCACCGACCTCGCCACCATGACGACGCCGATCATCGCCAGGATCAGCGGAATCTCGTACGAGATCAGCTGCGCCGCGGCGCGCATGCCACCGAGGAGCGCGTATTTGTTGTCGGAGCCCCAGCCCGCCATCAGGAAGCCGATGAACGACAGGCCGGACACCGCCAGCAAGTAGAGGAGGCTCAACGGCAGCGGGCTGATCACCCAATCAGCGGTGAAAGGCACCGCCACGAACGCCAGGAACGCCGGCACGAAGATCGCGAACACCGCCAACTCGAACGTGACGGCGTCGGCGGAAGCGGGGCGCAGGTCTTCCTTCACCAGCAGCTTCACCATATCGGCAATGGGCTGCAAGAGGCCGAACGGGCCGGTCCTCGTCGGGCCGAGCCGCTGCTGTGCTTTCGCGACGAACTTGCGCTCGTACCAGGTGGCGTAGGCAACGGCCACCGTCATCAGCAGCGTGATGACAAACAGCCCGATCAGCGCGCTGAAGAACGGATGGATGTCGATGCCGGGCGCCGAAAGCAGCATGCGCTCCTACCTGTCCACGTCGCAGAGCACGATGTCCATCGAGCCCAGGATCATCACGGCGTCCGCCAGGTATTGGCCGATCGTCATCTCCCGCAGCGCCGACAGGTTGCAGAACGAGGGCGAGCGCATCTTCATCCGGTACGGCTTGTCGCCGCCCTTCGAGACCAGGTACGCGCCCCACTCGCCGCGCGGCGATTCGACCTTGGCGTAGATCTCGCCTGGCGGCGTGCGCAAGCGGCGCGGCATCTTCTCCGGGACGATCGGACCGTCCGGCGGCATGGCTTCGATCGCTTGCTCGACAATGCTCACCGACTGGCGCATCTCTTCGAGCCGCACGAGGTAGCGGTCGTAGACATCGCCGTAGTTGCCGACCGGAATCTGAAACTTGAACCGCGGGTAGATTGAATACGGCTCGTCGCGCCGCAGATCCCAGTTGACGCCACACGCCCGCAGGATCGGCCCGCTCACCCCGTACGCGACTGCCTGCTCCGCCGTGAAGTTACCGATGTTCTGGCAGCGCGCCATGAAAATCTCGTTTGTCGTCAGCAGGTCGTCCAGATCCTTGATGCCGTTCTGCGTCTTGACCAGGACTTCGTTGACGCGTGACACAAAGTTGTCTGGCACTTCCCACGCCAGCCCGCCGACGCGGAAGTAGGCGTACATCAGCCGGTCTCCGGACACTTCCTCGAAGATGTCCTGCAGGTACTCGCGCTCGCGGAAGGCGTACGTGAAGCTCGTACCGAAGAGGCCGGAGTCGATGCCGAACGCGCCCATGAACATGAAGTGGCTGCTGAGCCGGTTCAGTTCAGTCAGGATCACGCGGATGTACTCGGCGCGCTCCGGCACCTCGATCTCCATCAGCCGCTCGACGGCCATGCAGTAGCAGAGCTCGGCGCTGAACTGCGCGAGGTACTCCGTGCGGTCCGCGTAGCCAATGCCCTGGCGGAAGTCCATCGCCTCCATTAGCTTCTCGCCGCCGCGGTGCATGTAGCCGATGTGCGGCGTCACGTCGACGATCTTCTCGCCATCGACCAGCAGCACCATGCGGAACACGCCGTGCGTGCTCGGGTGCTGCGGCCCCATGTTGATGGGCATGTCGATGAGCTCGAGCTCGGGATCAAGAACCATAGCTACTCGTCACCTTCGCCGGCGCCGTCGCGGAGGTTCTCGCCCTGCCACTCCTCGATCTCTTGCAGGGGATTGTCTTTGCGGAGTGGGAAGTGGTCAGTCATATCCTCAGGGAGCAGCAGCGGCACGAGATTCGGATGCCCCTCGAAGTTGATCCCGAACATGTCGCGGGCCTCGCGCTCATGCCAGTCCGCCGAGGGATAAAGCGAGGTGATGCTTGGGACACTCGCATCGTCGTACGACACCCGGGTCTTCACCGTTAGTGCGTGCCGCTTGGTGAACGACCAGAGGTGATAGACCACCTCCAGTTGCTCTTGCCAGTCGACCCCCGATAGGCAGCGCATGTACTTCATGTCGAGGCGCTCGTCGTCCCGCGCTGCCGCCATCACCGCGGGAAGGTCGTCCCGGCTCACCTCGACGGCCACCGACTGTCCCACCACCGACGGCACCATATACGCCTTCATCTCGATCCCGGGTGCCGCACTGGCGAGCACTTCATTAAGACTGCCGGCGGGGGGCGCAACACGGGGCGCCTCTTTGGGCTCGGCTTCACGGGCTGGCCGTGCCGGGCGGTCAGCAGCCGGCCCCGGTGCTGGACTCGTACCCTCGGCGGCGGGCGCATCAGCTGACTGCTCCGCCGGCGGCGTGCCGGTCTGAGACGGCGGCGCGTCGGCGGCAACCTTTTCGTCCGACGGCTTGACGACCTGGGGTGCATCCGCTGCCGCGGGATCGATCGAAGGGACGGTGGCGGCGTCCGGTATTTCGCCGGTCGATTGCTCTCGCTTCACGCCCGGATCGCCCGGAGTCGCTGCCGCATCGGCGGTCGTCTGTTCGTCCGGCGGGCGCTGTGAGGCCGATCCTTCTTCCGGACCGCCAGCATTCGTCATTACTTGCTGCGCTCTTCCATGATCTTGTGTTGCAGCGCGATCATGCCGTCCATGAGGGCTTCCGGCCGCGGCGGGCAGCCCGGCACGTAGACATCGACCGGAATGATCTTGTCCACGCCCTGAAGGACGCGGTCGTACCGCGTATACGGCCCGCCGTTGGTTGCGCAGGCACCCATCGAAATCACCCACTTCGGATTCGGCATCTGCTGGTAGAGCAGCTTGACTGCGGGCGCCATCTTCTTCGTCACGGTGCCCGAGACGATCATGACGTCCGACTGCCGCGGCGACGGCCACGGCACGATGCCATAACGGTCGAGGTCGTGGTGCGACATGAAGGTAGCGATCATTTCGATGGCGCAGCACGCCAGGCCGAAGGTCATCGGCCAGAGCGATGACTTGCGCGACACCGCCAGCACCGCGTCCGCCGGTACCTGCAAGATGCCGGGCAGGATCTGCCTGTAGAGCGCCGTGCCCGGCTCATACGGCACGGGCGTCAATCGCTCAGCTTCCCGCTCGATGCCAGTCTGCTGGCGCTCCGGCACGACAACCGGGGCGCCCTCGATGGTCTTGCCGGGCACCTCCGGCCTGGCAGTCGATATCTCGGCGACAGCGGCGTCCTTCACTTGTTCCACTGCAGGACCCCCTTCTTCCAGGCGTACCCTAGCCCAGCGGCCAGGATCGCGATGAAGATCACCATCTCCCAGAAGGCAGCTTTCCCTGCGACGCCGATGGTCGCCGCCCACGGGAACAGGAACACCGCCTCGACATCGAAGATCAGGAACAGGATGGCAAATAGGTAATATCGCACCTGGAATTGCGTCCGCACTCGCCCGATCGGGAGCATCCCGCATTCATACGAGATCGACTTGCCGGCCTCCTTCGAGTACGGCGCGAGCACACGGGCGGCGATCAGTGCAGTAGAGACGAGAATGAACCCGATGATTGCCGCCAGGAAGACGGCGAGATAGTTGTCGAGCAGAGCATGGAACGGCAAGCGATCCTCTCCCGCCCGGACGGCATAGTCGGGTCACGCGCCGGAATTGCGATATCGCGTGATCGAAGGTGCCCGAGTTCAATTCGATCGTAACAGCGAGTCACTTGTAAGTCAATTCACAAAGTACCCGATAGACGCTGGCCGGCGTCCGTTGGCGGCCACGGGCTCTCCGTCAATCAGTGTGGATTAGGTTGAGGATCCTAAGCTGAAGGTCCGGTCGTTCCGGTAGCCGTATGCCCTCCGTTTGAGCACTTCACGCGCGACACCGCCTGCACCGTGGCCTCCTCCGCCTGGCGCGCGACCGTGCCCCGCAGCCGGCAGGTCGTACGCCGCCGCTGCCCGCAGACCGGGTCCGCTTCCGTGAACACGTACCGGCACGGCCGGCAGCGGAACCGCCGTTTGAGCAGCACGATCGACACGGGCTTCGCCCAGAGCGACGCCTCCTGCTTGCGTTGCCGGTGCCACTGATGCACCTGCCGTGTCGTCCGGTCGCAGCGCGGACACGACGCCTCCTGAGCCGCGTCGTGCGCGACGACCTCGATCGCGTAATCGTCTTCGTGTGTCCCCAACACCACCAATCCTCCCAGCCCCAAGCGGACCGTGATAGCATCCGACAGCACCTGGCCTCCTCCCCGTGGCTGACGTTTTCTTTCAGCCGAAGGCTACAGGAACCCCAGGTGCTTTCTGTTCACTCTCCTCACCTGTATCCACACTGAAGAGCCGAGGACCCTCCTACCGGGCGTATTGACTGCACGCCGATTCGGAGTAGGATGAGTTCTAAGGACTGGAGGCGCTCGATGACAACGGCGACACAGGCAGTACCAATGCAGAAGGCGCAGATTGCCGATTCCGGGGCCGCACTCGCGCGCGCATTTCTCGATGATCCGCTCATGATGTACATCCTCCAAGATGAGGCGAAACGCCCCGGCGCCCTACGCTGGTTCATGACGGCGGCGGCTCGCTACGGCAATGCACACGGCGAGGTGTACACGACACCGGGCGAGGTCGAGGGCAACGCGATCTGGCTACCGCCGGGGGATGTAAAGGTGACGATGCCGCGGATGATCCGGCACGGGATGGTGGCAGCGCCCTTCCAGTTCGGGATGGGCGCCTTCGGCCGGTTCCTGGGCGTGATGAACCATTTTGAGCATCTGCACGACCGCGACATGCCACAACCACACTGGTATTTGATGGTGTTGGGCGTCGACCCGCCGCGTCAGGGACAGGGGGTTGGCGGCGCGCTGATCGAGCCCATATTGGCCCGCGCCGATCAGACACGGCTGCCGTGTTACCTCGAAACGCAGAAGGAGCGCAACGTGCCCTTCTATCAGAAGCACGGCTTCGAAGTCATCGTCGATGAGGTGCTGCCGAAGGGCGGCCCGCGGTGCTGGACGATGAAACGGATGCCGCGAGAGTCGTTAGTTGGTAGTGGGTAGTACGTAGTAGTCGGCTCTCAGTCGGCACGGGTGCACGCGGCTACCCGGCGCACCCAACTAGACGCTCGCGTGCCGGTACCATTGGGCCGTGGTGGCGCTTCATCGGCTGATCCTGGGCATCGAGACGTCGTGCGACGAGACTGCGGCTGCGGTGGTCGAAGACGGACGCCATCTGCGCTCGAACGTCATCGCCTCGCAGTTTCATTTGCACGCCGAGTACGGCGGTGTTGTGCCCGAGGTCGCGGCGCGGCATCACCTCGAGGTAATCCTGCCCGTCGTCGATGCCGCGCTCGCGGAGGCCGGCGCCGTCTGGCAGAATCTCGATGCGGTCGCGGTAACCGCGGGCCCGGGGCTCGCCGGTGCGCTGCTGGTGGGCGTCAACACGGCGAAGGCGCTTGCGTACGCACACGACGTACCGCTGCTCGGCGTCAACCACCTGGAGGCGCACCTCTACGCGAACTGGATCGCAGCCGGCAATGCTGAGTATCGACCACCGGAGCTGCCGGCGCTGGGGCTGATCGTCTCGGGCGGACACACGGACCTCATCCTGATGCGCGACCACGGCGAATACCGGCGGCTGGGACGCACGCGCGATGACGCTGCCGGAGAGGCGTTCGACAAGGTCGGCCGGTTACTGGGGCTGGGCTTCCCGGGAGGGCCGGCGATCGAGCGCGTCGCCAGGGAAGCCCCGGCGAAGCAGGCGCTGCGCTTCCCGCGCGCTTGGCTCAAAGGGAGCGACGACTTTAGTTTCAGCGGGCTGAAGACGGCGGTGCTTCACGTCGTCCGGGGCGACGAGGCGCCGCCCGTGCCTGAGATCGCGGCGTCATTCCAGCTGTCGATTGTCGACGTACTGACCAAGAAGGCGGTCGATGCGGCCTTGCGCGAGGGAGCGCGGAGCATACTGCTGTCGGGCGGCGTGGCGGCGAACGGCGCGCTTCGAGACATGCTCACCGAGCGTTCGCCGCTACCGGTGCACGTGCCGCCGCCGGTGCTCTGTACCGACAACGGCGCCATGATCGCCGCGTGCGCGCACTATCGCTTCGACGCGCTGCGCGCTGGCTGGGATCTCGATCCCCAGCCGGGCATGCGGTTTGCGGGATAAGGGTCGGGCGTGGGTCGTCGGTCGTCGGCGAGTGTAACGACGAACCCGTTACCCCACATCCAACGTCCAACGTCCAACATCCAACATCCAACTCAGGGCGTTGTTTCGTCGCAGACACCGACGGTGTCGACGGCGTTACCGCCGATGTTGTTGGCAGCCGTCTGTACGTCGCCCGCCCTGAAGATGCAGATGGCGGAGCCGCGGTTGTCGTGGATGTAGTTGTCATCGATCGTCCCGAGCGACGTGTTCACGTACGAAACGCCGATGCCGCGATTGCGGTAGATGCGGGAGTTCGACACATCAAGATTTGCGCCCTGACCGAGCACACCGCCGCCTAACGTGCGGGTCTGCGGCAGGACGACAGTGTCGTGGATGTCGGCATTGTTGATGCGTCCGACAGCGCGCACAGGGAAGACATTGCCCACCTTGCCGTACTTCAGCGGGTCGGGGTATGCGCGAAACTCGATTGCGTGCTCTTCGTTCGCGTTGAACTCATCGGCCTCTGACGAGATCGATGCGCCCCAGACAAAGAGGCCCGTGAGCTGGTTGCGCCAAATGCGATTCTGCCGGAACGTCCCCCGCGTGCCCGGGAACATCACGATACCGGTGCTGCCGCTTGACTGGATGACGTTCGAGTCGAGGATGATGTTCGCATCGCCAACGTATGCCTGCAGGTCCGTGAGATAGCACTGGGGCACTTCGACGAAGCCGGGCGGCAACAGCGCGCACGGCGTCTGGCCGGCAAACACACCGGGGCCCTTGTTGTCGGAGATGATGTTTCGTGTGACCGTCGTCGTCGCCGTCTCGCCGACTGTGGACACGCCGACGCCTCCGTTCACGAAGACCCAGTTGCGTTCGACGGTGACGTTCGAACGGCGCCGGATCAGCAGGCCATCGCCCTCCATCGCGTAGATGAACGAGTCCGAGATGCGCCCGCTGCTCCCGAGATCGTAATGGATGCCCAGGCCGCCTCCGCCGGCATCGACCCGTTGAAAGACGACATTCTGGCTGTTCGAGACGTACGCGTCAGAGGGGTGGCCGTAGAAGAGCGTGAAGTCTTCGAAGGTAAGATCCGTGCTGTTGAGCACCAGCATCGAATCTTTGTCGCCTCCTGCGACGATCGAGACGCGCGGACCACCGCCTCGGAACGTGACGCCGTGCACTCCCTGGAGCACGACTGGCCCGCGATAAACCCCGGGCGCCATGCAGATCACATCACCCGTCCGAGAAGCATCGATGAGCGATTGCAGGGTGCTAGGGAAGGCGATCTTGTTGCAGTCCGCAGCCTCGGCGGTCGCGGCAGGACGGAGCGCCAGCCCCGGCGAGAACACGCCCGACCCGAAGGCGAGGAGGACGGCGATCGGAATGATGGGAAGAAAGCGTCGCGGACGCGGCATCCAGAACCTCCACACATCAGATCGATCGCGACCCCGTCGATCCTAGCGCATGGCCGGGGGCCGGACTAGGGTTCCTGGGCGTCGACCATCAGGCGGTACGGCATCCGAGAGAAGCCATCACCTCAAGTTTCGGACGCAGCGAACAGAGCGAGGGGGATGGCCGAGCAGCGACTCTTGGAGTAACGATCGAACAGCGGCCGGCTTGCCCCGCTAGCAGCAGGCATCATCCGCCGCGCCGCCATCGGGGCGGGTGCACACGCAGCACCTTGACTCCGTGATCGTCGTACAGCACAGGGACGGCCGCCGTGACGTCCAGCTGTGACGCATATCTCAGGTCTTTCTCGAAGCCGAGACTGCGCAGCCCGCGGCCGTGCACGGATTCGCGGAACATCCGCATCGCGTCGCCGCGATACCAATGCCAGAGATGCAACGCCGCGTAGGCTTCGTCGGACATCACGACTGCGGTATCGATCTCGCAGGCTGCCTCGACGATAGCTCCGGCGGCGGCTGTGTCTTCGAGGCTGAAGGCGGTGCCGCCGGCAACGCCCGCGCACATGACGGCGATGTCGAGCTTGCGCGTGGCCGCCTCGGAAATCAAACGCTCGGCGGTGGCGCAACGGTTGAGCAGCGAACTCGCCACCACAAACGGCGCCGCAGCCGCCGCCGCGAGTGCCGAAGTGCCGTTCGTCGTGCATAACACCGCGGACTTGCCCCTGAACGATAGCCCGGCGAACTCGGCGGGCGAGTTCCCGTAGTCGAATCCGTCTGGCGGCACGCCGTCCACCTCGCCGCAGAGAAGCGAAAAGTTGCTCGAAGCAAGTTGCCGAGCCTGCTTGAGATTGTCGCTGATCATCGCCCTGATCAACCCGCCGTCGAACATCGTCACCAACGATGTGGTGGCGCGGAGGACGTCGACGACGGCGACGGCGTGCCGCTGCGGATCGCGCAGCAAGCGCGGCATCATCGCGACGGTAATCCTCATGCACGGAGCGTACGCCCCGCGGACGAGCACGTCGAGCGGGTGCGTCAAGGGCCTGTCTAGTTCGCCCTTCGGGAGAGGGAAAGTGGCCGGCAACCCTCAACCGTTACAGGATGGCGATCGGGTTGACGGGCGAGCCGGTGCCGCCGACCCACGGCAGCGGCGCGAGCGTGAGCATGAATTCGTAGCGGCCTTCGTCGGCACACGCCTCCGCAAGCGGCTGCAGCAACGCGTTGTCCACGAGCGCCACGCCGAAAGCGAAAATCGCCGCGTGTACCGTCCACGGTAGTCCGTACTCATTCGGCGCAGCATCCATGAGGTCCCACGCAAGCACTGCTGCATCGCTGTCGCGCAGGAATGGCAGGCACGATGCGTGCAGGCCCGGGCTCGGCGGCCGGTATCCGCTCCAGGACGGATTCGCCGCCTGCCACGCCTCACGCCCGCTGTAGACCACAACCGCGTCGCCGGGCTCTGGCTCAACTCCCTGAGCCTTCGCAATCGCCTCGAGCTCCCAGCCGTGCACCGGCCGTTCGATCGTGACGCACGGCTCTCCGCGATAGCGAGGCACGTCGAGGAGCACGCCGCGCGTCGTGATGCCGTCCCGCCAGTGGTCGATGCTGCCGAAGCTCGCGCCGGTGCTCGTGATCTCCTTCGACGGATCGCGGCCGTTCCACATGCCGCCCTCGTCCCAGACATGGCACAGCGCATCGACATGCGTCGTGACGTAGCCGTGGTACGAGATGCCGTAGTAGTCGGTGACAGCATTGTCATGCGTGCGGACGAAGTGTTGCGCGGGCATCGGGTTGGTGCGTCCTGGCAGCACCGGCACGTCGCGGCTGAGCGAAATCGAGCGGCCACTGCGGACGAGGCCGGCTGCGCGCACCCGCTTCTCGGGCGTGATGAGATTGATGGCGCCGCGCTGATTGCCGTCGCCCCAGCGGCCCCAGTTGTTCCGTTCGCGGAGATACGAGACTGCTCCTCGTCTCGCGTTCACGGCCGGGGTCTTGGTTCGCCTGCCGTTATACCGGAGCGACGTGGACGTGGCACTTGATGTGAGCGCTCGCCTCCGCCGGACTGCGGCCTCTAAAGCAGCGCTCTGGCGGCTTCCGCCAGGATCGCCGGTTCGCCCGGCGACTCCTCCACGCCCGATGAGGCGAAGACGTAGGTGACCCGCGTCACCGTTCGGCCCGTGGCGGCTTCCAGCCCGAGCACGTACAGGCCCGCCTGCGACTCGTACTGCTTGAGCCGTTGCGGGACATCCGCGCCAGCCACATGGTCCGTTTTCCAATCGACGATCTCGATACCGCCGTCCTCCCCTTCGATCACCATGTCGATGAACCCCTCCAGCACGGTCGCGCCGTATTGCACGACGAACGGCACCTCGCGCATCGCGCGTGATGCCGCTCGCGCCCGGCCGAAGGCTTTGGATGCGAGGGCCGATTGAACGAGGGCGGCGACCTCAGCGTCGCGGCCCGGGATCGCTTCGGCGACGGACTGCGCGCGGGAGAATGCCGCAATCTGCGCCGCCGAGGCGTCGAGCGGCACGCTCTGTATCGTCGCGTGCACAGCGCGGCCGAGGTGCGTGCCGCCGCGGCCGCGTGCCCACGGCTCCGTCTCGTCGCTTGCCTCTGGCTTCTGCATCTGATCCGGACCAAGCGCCGTCGCACTGGTATAGCGATGCGTGCGCGCTCCAAGGATCAGGGCCGCGCGCTCGACGTCGAAGGTGCCGTCCGAAAGGCCGGGGGGGAGCTCGACTTCGAGGTCGGCGAATGGCGCTCGCGGCTGCTGCAGCGGCGCCGCCAATTCAGGCAGCGCGGTCACGCCCAAGCCGCCAAGTCCCGCCATGATCCTTGCCGCCCCGCACTGCCCCTTTGCGCCCTTGCTGCTGTGATAGAGCGACAATACGAGATGATCGCGCGCGCGCGTGGCCGCGACATATAACAATCGGTCGAATTCCGCCTCGGCGTGATCTCGCTCGTCTTGATGTAGGGCATCGGTGTCGCCCAGTTCGAACACCGCGTTCTGAGTTTTGGCGCCCACGGACACCGCGACGCGCTCGCTGACCGCCTCCAGCGCGTATACAGGCGCCCGTGTGTTCGGTGCCGCCGAGAGTCCCCCGACGAAAACGATCGGGAACTCCAGGCCCTTCGAGCCGTGTACCGTCAGCACGCGCACCGCATCTTCGTCGTCGTCCAGTGCCGTGCCTTCGTTGTCCAGCATGTCCTTTCCCGCACGTTGCTCCAGCCACGCCACGAACGAACGGAGGCTCTCCGGCCCCGCCGCTTCAAACGACCGTGCCTGCTCGATCACAAATCGCATGCGGCGGAAGCTGTCGCGGCTCGCGTCGACGAGTACGCCGATCTCCTCCAGCCCTCGCTCGGAGACAAAGCGCTCGACAAGCTCGGCGATAGAACCTCTGTGACGAAGCTCGTGGTAGCGGTCCAACTCACGCAATGCATCCGCAACGACGCCCCTGCGATCTTCGAGGACGTGGAGGTAATCGAAGCGCCCGCCACCGGCGCGATGCCTCGCCAGGTCGACGTCGCTGCATGCGAACGCGGTGCTTCGCAGCGCGCCAACGACCGCAACCTCGTCAGCGGGATCATCGATGGCGGTGAGGCAGTTCAGCAGATCGCGTACTTCCTGCGTTTGATAGATGAGACTGCCGCCCTCGATCCGATACGGGATGCCAGCCCGTTCCAGCGAACGCTGCAGCGGGATGAGGATATTTCTCGTCGGGATGAGGATCGCGATGTCGCGATAGGACGCGGGCCGCACCGTGCCGTCGCGCTCGGCGACTTGCCATTCCTGGCTCACCGCCGCGCTGCAGTACGACGCGATAGCACCCGCCTCGCGCTGCTTCACTTCAGCCGCCCGCTCCGCCGACGGGCCGCCGATGACAGCGACGCCCGGGCCCGCCAGCTTGTCGGCGCGGTCCGCTTCGATCTGCCGGTAGGGCGGTTGGATCTCCGGCCGGTCGCCAGCGCCGATGATGTTGGCAAAGACCATGTTCACCCATTCGACGATCACGGAACGCGAGCGCCGGTTCAGCTGCAAGGCAGGAAAGGCGCCGCCGTGATCTCTTACTCGCGCGCCGGTCGCGGCGTAAATCGCCATGTCCGCGCGCCGGAAACGATAGATCGACTGCTTGGGATCGCCCACCAGAAACAGGCGCCCCGGCTCCAACTCGCCCGTGTCGGGATCCGTGGCGAAGGCGAGCGCCATCTCCACCTGGAGCGGGTCGGTGTCCTGGAATTCGTCGATGAGCATGACGTCGTAGCGTGCGCGCAATACGCGCGCGGCCTCTGGGTCTTCCGCCAGTAGATCATGAGGCCGAAGGATCAGGTCGTCGAAGGTCAGGGTACCGTCACGCGCCCGCACCGCCGCGTCGTCAAGGACGAAGCGGACGACCAGCGGCAGAATGTCAGCGAGGGCTGAAGCCCGGCAGTTCGCGAGCAGTCCCGCAAGCGCTGCCGCGACTGACTGTCCGGTCTCCTGCACCGATTCCTTCTCTGCGGTCGTGCCCCAGGCGGCGGCGTTGCTGACCTTGAATTTCGCCGCAAATTTGGGTGCGCCGGCGGCGAGCACGGATTCTCGGCCGTCTCCAGCGTGCAGAATGCGGTCAACCACTGCCGCGAGCTCTTCCACGCGCCTGCGGAGTGGATCGCTGTCGGGTGCGCGGTCAAGGCGCAGGTCGTGGAGCTGGGCGCTGTAACGCTCGACGTTCGGCCACATCGGCGTGGGGGCAACGAGCGGGCGGGCGGCCAGTCGCGCCGCGAGCCCGGGCCGCCGTGCGAGCTCCTGTGCCAGCGTCCAGAGGTGCCGCGTCGTCAACCCAAGCCCGAGCGCGCGGTCGACGGCCTCAGCGGCGTCGGGGTCGGAGAGCGCCTCCAGATATCCGCGCCAGCGCTCCTGCAGCCGCCGCTCCGCCAGCACTTCGTCCTGTACCTCGAACGCCGGGTCGATGCCGCACTCCGCGGCGAAGTTTCGCAAGAGCGTTAGCCCGAACGCATGGATCGTCGAGATCTGCGCGCGGTCGAGAGAGCGCAGTGCGCCGTCGATCAAGCCCGCCTCGGCGGCGTGCTCGTCGCGCGCCTCCTCCAAACGGCTGCGCACGCGGTCTCTCAGCTCGCCCGCGGCCTTCTCGGTGAACGTAATGGCGACCATGCGGTCGATAGCAGTGCCACCGAGGATGAGAGCAACGATCTGGTCGACGAGCGCCCGGGTCTTCCCGGTGCCGGCGCCAGCTTCGACGAACAGAGTCGTGCGCGTCGACCTGCGCATCTGTTCGCGTGTCTGTTGGTCTCGCGCCCGTGCTTCGAGCGCGTCGGTGGTCACGGCGACGGCTCCGGAGCCAGCGCGGCCGCCTTTGCCACGGCGAGCCAGGGCGACATCGCTTGATCGCCCTGTTTTTCGTCGAAAGCGTGGTCGCGCCGTCGCGCACAGATGCGCGTGAAGTCGCAATACTGGCAGTTCTCGAACTTGCTGAAGTAGTCGTTCATATCGCCGGACACCGCCGGGAATGCGCCGGCACGCACGCCACTGACGATCGCCTCGAGCGTCCGCTCAAACGCCAGCTGCGAGTCTGCCGACGGATCGTACGGGACCTGCTTGAAGCCGCCCTTCTGCGTGATGAACCAGTACAGCGCGTGCCTCTCAGATGCGTCGCCGGCGGCGGCGAGATAAGTCGGCAGCTGTAGCTTCTTCCCGCCGTCGAACGGATCTGCGGGCACAATGCCTTCGTAGTCCCGCACACTCCCGGTCTTGTAATCGATCACCCACGCGCACCGCCCGTCTGGCGTGCGGTCGATGCGGTCTACATACCCGCGCAGACGTACGCCCGCTATGGTAACTTCCGGTATCGCGGCCTCGAACGCCGAAGGAACCGCTCCGGTCTGGCGGCGGAAGGCGGTGTCTTCTGTCAGGAATGCGGCCAGGTCGGCACGAATGGTGCGCCGCTCGAACCCCGCGAAGATCTCCAACCCGCGAAGACCCCGGTTCGCGGCATCCGCCAGCTTCTCGTCGGCGATAACCAGCAGTCGTTCGAGGTCGGCGGGCGTCCACGCTTCGCCGGCTTGTGGGCGGCCACGCGAATGCTGATCCTCGAAGAAGGTCTCCAGCACATCATGGATCAGCGTCCCGCGCTCAGCTGCGTCCATCATCTCGCGCGCTTCGGGCTCCTCCACCGTATTGAGATGCAGCAGTGAACTACAGAGATAGCGAAACCCGCAGGCGCCGTATTTTTCCAGCGAGGTCGGCGAGACGGCCTTCTGCAGCTCGAGCCATCCGTCATCCGAGAGCGCCGAAAGGTTCCCTTCCCATTCCGTGAAGCGATCGCTGCGCCGCGCCACCACCATCTCGCTCGCGCGCCACAGCCGATGCCCGGGCGCGACACCGCGATGGTTCTTGCGCAGCGCGATCGCCTCGCGCAGGTGCAGCTCGCCGGCATCCACTACGGGCCCGGCGAGCTGCATCGCCAGCGGCGATGCGCCGCGGCGAAGCCACGGACGTCTTCCGGCGCGCCGCAACGCCGAACCTGTCGCAATCGACGCGTCTTGCCGGCTCGCTGCTTCAACCATCAACGGCGCCGGGTAGAACTCGCGCGTGCCGCCTGGTTCGTAGAGCGGAGCGCACCAGACGAGTTCACCGCCAGACGCGCATTCGATCGCGCCCCGTGCGGCCGCAGCGGACCGCTCAATCCGGAGCGCCGCATCCTCGATGTAAGGATGCTTTCGCCGCAGGCGTGCCCATGCGGCGTCTTCGACCAGCGCATCGGCGCCTGGCCCCGCCGGAAAGCCGCCCTCGTGCGCGCCGCAAAGGATCACCCGCGAGAAGCGCAGTCCCGCCGCTAACCGGTACCCCGCCACAAACACGCCTTCGCCGAACTTCTGGGACCGCGCCGTGACGGCGCTCTCCAGGTTGGCACGCAACGCCCGGGCGAAGCTTGCGAGCGAGAAACTGCCGCCAACAGCGGCGATCGTGCCGAGTTGCGTGATTTCCTCCAGCACTCCCTCGACGAACTCGGCGTCCGGCTTCAAGTATTCCTGGACGATCGAGGTGAACGTAGCGACAAAGTCGGCTGCCGGCTGCGGCGCGCGGAGCGGCTCCAGGCGCGCCGCCAGCTGTCCGATGACGGCACCCAGGCTCACGCCTCCGTCGCGCTCGAATTGCACACGTCGCATCTGGGAATCATCCCCTTCGAAACGCGCCAGGTCTTCGTCGTGTCGTGACACGTACGCCGATAACGCCGACCTCCATCGAGCGAGACCGTGCGTGATCCCCGCATCGCGTGAAAGCCGCTCCCACGCGGTCGTCATCGCGCGCAAGCTGCCGTCGGCGCCTGGCACGTAATCGCGCAGTGGTGCGATCGCGAGGAAGTCCATCACCGACGTACGCGCATAATCGCGCTCGGGAAGTAGCGCGAGGCCCAGCACCGCACGCCCTGCGGGCGTCTGGACGAGCGGCGTGCCGGGCATGATCAAAGCCGGTATGGCCGCCGCCGCCAGCGCGTCACGCAGCATTGCCGCATATCGCGATGAACTGCCGTGCAGGATCGCGATGTCGTGCAAGCCGACGCCCGACGCCAGCGCCGAAAGCACTTCGCGCACGGCTTCGCGGACTTCGCTGGCTGGGTCGGGCGCGATGACGAATCGGGCCGCCGGCTCAACCCGCGTCTCAGCGACCTCTGCATAGCCGGGGGCCTCCTGCCGTAGCGCTTCGAGCAGACCCACTGCCGAAGCGGACGGCGCGGGCAAAGGCAAGGTGTAGATCCGGCCGAGGTCTGGCATCACGCCAGTGCGTCCTTCGCGCACGGCGGCAGCCGCTGCGTCAAAGAGATCATCTTCGTCATAAAACGCTGCCGTTTCCTGGCGAAAACGGTCGTACAGCCGGAGCACCTCGGGCAGATGCCCTTCGGCGGCCGGATCGATGACATCGGCGGAGGTGCTAATGCCACCTCGGCGCAGGCGGCGGAAGAGCTGCCGCAACACCCGCGCGTAGCCAGGCAAGCCACCCACCTGAGCGAGCGCGCCTCGCGATTCGACGGCGACCTCTTCGGCGAGGTAATCGGCGATCGGGCGCGCGAGAGGGGCCCGGCCTGATGCCGCAAGGTCACCCGCTCCGAGCAATTCCGCGATTCGCGCCAGCGGCTCGAATCGCACAGCGGCGAACGCGGTGCGCTCGGCCAGCCGCCGCCTCAGTTGGAGCGCCGCAACATGTGAGGGAACCACCACCGTGAAGGGCGCCAGCGGATCATCAGCGCGGCCGCGCGCGATCGTCTCCAATAGGGCATCAATCTCGGGCATGGGCGTATGGTACGCCCACGTCGCGACAAAGTCTGTCGCCGGTACGGATGTGCCGCTGCGCCGGGTATTCGGTGGCGACGTCACTGGGCATGCAGGCTACATGCTCCCGTGAGGTACGCGTTATGTCCTGCTCCTTGAGCGTCCAAGCCTCCGTCCCGTGCAAGACAGTTGAGATGTCGCTTGCGCAGATCCACGCCGCGCAGGCTCCGAATGCAGCAACGCGACGGCCATCCGTTGCCATTCTCAACAGAATCGGTGATCAAGTATTGACAGATCCGATGTTACAGGCGTAACATGTACCGGAAATCACAAACGGCTTCGCTATCACTGGTGTGCGAGGTCCTTGGCCCGAGCTTTTTGGGCCGAAAGCCGAGCTTCGAGCGCCGCCTGGTGGGTGTTCGAGGACGGGGGAACCAGGATCCGCTCCGCAGCGGACGGGGTGAATCGCGCGGTGACCCGGCAACGGCGCGCCGACGCGTAGGACAGGCCTTTCAGTCCGAACCCGACAGCTAACCCCGTAGGCATCCGGAAGGCCGTGATTCGTTGCGCTGGCTTTTCTGACGTCTCCCGCCCGGCCGCGGGGGGAACTGGCCCTGAACGGGCCTGGAAGGACTGCCCCTGTGAACACCGCGCTTCCCCGAACGTGCCCCCGCTGTCGAGGTTCCATGATCGTAGAACGCGATTGGTACGGGGCCTACAGCACCTGCCTCTGCTGCGGTTATGTTCACGAAGCCGTCTCGACGCCCCCCATTGAACTGCTTGACGAAGAAGAAGGCCACCCGCGGCAGCGGCGGCGGCAGCCCTCGCACGGCAAGCTCCGCCTCTAGACCGCGCGGACGCAGAAACGTATTTCACTCGCCCAGAGACCGCGGGCCGGGCGTGCCGGTGCACCTCAAAGAGAACGTATGGGCCGGCGGGTGGTGATTCGAAGCACCGTGCTAAACCGCCGTGGGAACAAACTCCCGCTCTTCAAGCTCGGCGAGATCCGGCTCAGTGTTCATCATGGTCCAACCGACCCAGAACGCCAGCGCGCTGATCAGGCTGGTGGCCGCCAACACCGGCACAGCCACCGCCAAATAGCTTCGCCGCATGGTGCCGATCACCATGAGCAGTGCGTTCAGGCCGGCCGCCGCCATTAAGATCGTGCCGAGTTGCCGTGACCGTCCCATGGTTTCCTCCAGAGATCAGGCGCCGCTCGTGGCCTTCCGCAGATCGGGTGGCAGCAGGTTCGGGATGCTGTCCTCGATGGGATAGCGCTCATTGCATTTTGCGCAGAACAGTGACCCGCGGACCACCTCGTCGTCCTTCTCCTCGTCGATCGTCAATGTCAATTCGCCCTTGCACATCGGGCAGGCGAGAATCTCCATCAGGTCTTTGCGCATATCATCACCTCGGCCTACAGGGTACTACGGATCAGAAGGCAAGTTACAGCCCGGAGTGACGATAGCACAGCTGATCAGCGAGGATCATCGGGCGACGGCGGCGGTCGAGGGTCCGAGCCGGTTGCTCGCCTGGCAACCGCGCGCCCGTTGTTGGTCCTCCGGCTTCATGATGATGTCGTTCATGAGAGGACAAAGTCATAGTACAGCTGCTGGTGACCGAATCTTGGAACACCAACAAAACGCCCTCGTTCTCGTGAAAAAGTTCAGCGAGTTCCATCCTGTCGGGCATTTCTGGTATACTGGGGTTGTAAGTCCTCGCCGCAAGTCTCCGCCGCCTCGGTTCATCCGCAGCCACGACGACTCCACGGTGTAGAGGCCAGCCCACTCGGTGGGCAGACTGAGCATGTGCAGAACGTCGTGGACACCCGCCAGCGAGTTGCTGGCGGCCAAATCGAGTCTTCGGCGAAGAGGAGGTACATCCATCATGGCAAAGGGACAGATCAAGCGGCTCGCGCGAGACCGCGGTTTCGGCTTCATCCGGCCGGACGGCGAGTCGGAGGACATCTTCTTCCACACGTCGGCCGTCCAAGGCGGCGACTTCGACTCTCTCCAGGAGGGGCAGATGGTCGAGTTCGAGAAGGGCGCCGACGACCGCGACCCGCGCAAGAGCCGCGCGCTCAACGTGCGACTCGCCAGCTAAGGCGTCAAGCGCGAGCAAGACCAAAGAGCCCGGAGAACATACTCCGGGCTCTTTGTTTTCGTCCAGTGAAAGGGGCGCTACGCGAGCGTCCGGCGTCCGCGCCCTACTGTCAGCGAATGCCGCTGTCGTACCGCAAATCCACCGTCGTGATGCGTCCCGCTTCGACAACAGCCTCCTGCTCCGTGCCTCTCGGAAGCGTGCCCGGCGATTCGCCCACCACTCGATAGCTCCCCGGCGGGAGCTCGACCAGGTATCGTCCGCCCGCCGCCGAACGGGCCTCGGCCACTTTCGCGCCGCCCTGCCAGACGGTGATCGCCGCCTCGTACGGGCGATCTGGGCAGGGACTGTCGATCCGCTGCACCGGGCACGTAGGCCCGATCGTCACCAATCCGGCGATACCGGTTTGACCCGGCGGACCGGGAGTCGATGTGGCGGTAGGAAGTGCGGCGGTCGCGGTCGCTACCGATGTGGCTGGCGGCAACGTGCGTTCTCCCGTGATAACAGTCGGGCCCGGTACGATAACCGTGCCGGCGACCGCACTGGTGATCGCTCCCGTTGCGGTGTTCACGGCGCTGGCCGTAGGGTCCGCCGGTGTCGCTTTGTAGCGCACGCTATTGTCCGCACCGCAAGCCACGAGCAGCAGTACGATCGAGAGCCAGGTCGCAACACCGAGACGCATTCACATCGCTCCGCCTCTTAGTATGACGCCCAGGCCCCTTGAATTGTTCCGATAGGCAGGCCGCATCTTTGCTACCAGCACGGAAGCGGCATCGGTACACTCGGACAACTGGCGTGTCACATCCGGCTGGAGGCTGAGTGCTCAAGACTGACTACTGCGGAGACCTTCGCGCGAGCGACGAGAGCAAGGACGTCGTCCTGGCCGGCTGGGTGCACCGCCGGCGTGACCACGGCGGCCTCATCTTCATCGATCTCCGAGATAGCCGTGGGGTCGTGCAGGTGGTCTTCGCGCCGGACCAACCGGAGGCACACGCGGCCGCCTCGGAAGCCCGCGGCGAGTATGTCGTACAGGTGCGGGGGCGAATTCAGCGGCGCCGCGCCGGCACCGAAAACGACAAGATGCCCACGGGCGAGATTGAGGTGGCGGCAAGTGAGGCCACCATTCTCAACACCGCCAAGACGCCGCCCTTCTACATCAACGAAGAAGCGGACGTGGACGAATCACTGCGCCTGAAGTACCGCTACCTCGATCTCAGGCGCGAACGCATGCATAACAACATCGTGATGCGTCATCGGATCATCGCCAACATCCGGAAATTCCTGTCGGAGCGCGGATTCATCGAGATCGAGACGCCGGTGCTGGCGAACCCGACGCCGGAGGGGGCGCGCGACTATCTCGTGCCGAGCCGCGTGCATCCCGGCAGCTTCTATGCCCTCCCGCAATCGCCGCAGCAGTTCAAGCAGCTGCTGATGGTCGCCGGATTCGAGCGCTATTTCCAGATCGCCCGCTGCTATCGCGACGAAGACCTGCGTGCCGACCGCCAGCCCGAGTTCACGCAGCTCGACCTGGAGATCAGCTTCGTCGAGCGCGATGACGTGCTGGATCTTATCGAAGATCTCTACCTCGGCATCGCGAACGCGGTTCGTCCCGACCTCAATGTGCCGGCGCCGTTTCCGCGCATGACCTACGCCGAGTCGATGCGCCGCTTCGGCACCGATAAGCCCGATCTGCGCTACGGGTTGGAACTGGTGGACTTCACGAACGCGGTGCGCGGCACAGACTTCGCAGTGTTCAAGAGCGCGGTCGATAGCGGCGGCTCCGTCGAAGGTATCTGTGTGCCGGGTGGTGCGTCCTTCAGCCGTAAGGAGATCGACTCTCTCACCGAGGCCGTGAAGCAGCTCGGCGCGAAGGGCCTCGTATCGATCGCCTATCTCGCCGCGCCCGCAAGCGTTCACGAAGACCAGGTGCGGTCGCCAGTACTCAAGCACCTCGGCCTCGAAATGGTGCGGGCGATTGGCAAGCTGGCTGATGCCGGTGAAGGCGACCTGGTCCTGATCGTCGCCGGGCAGGGCGGTGTGCGGTCCAAAGAACCCGGCTCGGCGGGCCGTGTGAAGCCCGCGCTCGACGCGTTGCGGCGAAACGTTGCCGCGAAGCTCGCTCTCGCCGACCCAAACACGCTGGGTTTCGCCTTCATCGTCGACTTCCCGCTCGTCGAGTGGAACGACGACGAAGAGCGATGGGACGCCGTGCACCACCCGTTTACCTCACCGCTCGCGGAGGATCTCTCGCTCATGGAAAACGATCCTGGATCTGTCCGAAGCGATGCGTACGACATCACCTGTAACGGTTGGGAGATCGGTAGCGGCAGCATTCGGATCCACCAGCGTGGTCTGCAGGAGCGCATCTTCAAGCTGCTGGGCATCGGACCCGAGGATCAGCGGGTCAAGTTCGGCCACATGCTGGACGCGTTCGAGTACGGCGCGCCCCCTCACGGCGGCTTTGCGCCCGGCATGGATCGCACCGCCGCGCTCTTCGCGCAGGAACTCGACATCCGCGAATTGATCGCCTTCCCGAAGACGAAGAGTGCGGCGGACCTGATGACCGGTGCGCCGACGCCGGTCGATCCGGCCGCGTTGGCCCAGGTCGGACTGCGGCTCGCATAGCCCAATTCGGGCGCTCCCACGCCGCTGGCGTGAATATCGGGCGTTCGCTTATGGCTGCGCGCGGCGTCGCGATGCACAATCGGCGCATGAATGAATCAGACAGCACGCAGATGCCAGATGCCGACTACGACCAGGCGATAAACGCGCGACTCGTAGAGCTTCAAGCGGCAATAGACGAACGTGACGAGACCATCCGGCTTCTTAACGAAGCGCTCTCCCTTGCTCTTGATGAGCTGAAGCTGGATGAGGCGGCGTGAAACCCACGCCTCAACGCCGCCGAGACATGTCGGCGGTGGGACACACCGCTGAGGTTCATCGAACCACCTCGAAGCGGCCATTCATTACCCGGTAGATGGTGAGACCGAGTTCCGCGGCGGCGCTGCCATGGCGGTCGCCGTGTTCGTCGAATTGGATCGTACCGGTGACTCCTGTGAATCTCTCGCTGCGGAGTTTCGCCGCGAGCTGCTCGCGATCGATGACGAGCGTGCCATCGCTGTGTTCCGTCGCCTCGGCGTCGATCGCATCGATCAGCATGGAGACCGCGTCGTGCGATTGCAAGACGAACGGGGTGCTGGGGTTGCGCCCGAAGCGGTCGTGAAATCGCCCGACGAATGCGGGATCAGGCATCGCGCCGCCCGTCAGGATCGCCCCGTCGGCACCGGAGGCGCCGGCAGCCGCCAGCACTTGCGCATTGAGCACGCCGTCGGGCGCAATGAACTTGCCGGTGAATCCGGATGCGCGCAGGGCCTTCAGGGTGAGCGCCCCTTCTGGATTGAGGCCTTCGAACACGACCAGTGGCGGGTCGGCGCTCTTCACCTGACGAGCGATCCCTGAAAAATCGGTCGTTCCTCGCTGCACGCGCTCGCGCGAGAGGACGCGGCCCCCGGCGGCCTGGAAGAAGCCCGAAAACGCATCGGCCAGTGTCTTGCCATACGGATCGCCGTCATCGATCAGAACGACACTCTTGGCGCCAAGATCGTTGATCCCGTATCCCGCTTGCACGGCGGCCTGGGCGTCATCCCGCCACGCCGTGCGGAACAGATACCGCTCGCCCTGCTGCGAAAGGTCGCTCCGTGTTGCCGCCGGCAAGATGTGTACGACGTGAGCGCCCTCGTAGGCACCATCGGCGGCCTGCGCGCCCGTCGTGCACATGGGTCCGATGATCCCTGCGAGACCGGACAGCTTCGCGAACGAGCGCGCAACAGCGACTGCCTTCTCCGCATCGGTACAGCCGTCATCCATCCGCCGGATCTCGAGCGGATGGCCGCGCAGCGATCCGCCGCGATCGATGACCGCGAGCTCTGCGGCGTCGGCGATGTCGTTCCCTAAATTGGATTGATCGCCACCAAGAGCAGCCGAGACACCGATGATGATCGGCTCGCCTCGATTCAATGCGATCGTGCTTGCCGGTGTTGGCGATTCAGTCGGCCGCAGAGTCTGTGTCTTCGAGGCGGTCCGGCAGCCGAGCACACACAGCGCTGCCGCGGTCAACAGGCAGAGGACGGTTCGGGGCATAGATCCTCATCAGCGGACGGCAGATGACGCGCGCGTATTATGTGCGCAGGCGGTCGGCCGACGCCAACGAGCGATGTCGGGGTGCGTATGCCTATCCAGAAAGTGTTCGCGATCAAGGCGGGCCCGCACGAAATCTATGCTGCTCTTCAGCGCGATCTCGCGAGCGCCGAGCGGGAAGGTGATCAAAGCTTCGAAGTCCTGCGCCGCGACCCGGGCCGCGCGCTCGAGCTACGCGTATCAATGGGTGGCGTCTCGTGCTGGCTGACGTACGAGTTGAAACCGTCGAGCGACAGCGAAACCGAGATTACCGCCACGCTGACGCCATTCGGCGCAAAGTACACGCTGTTCAAGATCATGACGCTCGGGCTCCGTGACCACGCGTTCGCCCTCGCGCTCGTGCAGGGGCTCGCGAACCTCAAGGCGGAGGTTGAAGGCGTCGAGTCGATTGCTGGTGAAGATGGCGCCGATGGGCCCCGCGGCTAGTATGGCGCCGGTCATTGACCTCAGCCGCCGGCGCGGCGGGCCAGTTCCATCCGGACATAAGGATTGCGTCGCCGCTCTTCCCCGATGGTGGTCTGTCCCATGTGCCCCGGCAGCACAATCGTATCGTCGGGCAGGACTAGCAGCCGGTCGACGATGCTCGCCATCTCTTGAGCTTCGTCCCCGCCCGACGTGTCAGTACGGCCGATCGAGCCCTGGAACAGCGTGTCCCCGGCAAACAGCACGCCGTTGGCGTAGAAGCTGACGCTGCCCGGCGTGTGGCCGGGCGTGTGCAGCACATGCAGCTTCACGCCGTCGACGTCGATCTCGTCGGCGTCTGCCAGAAATCCGTCCGGCTCGGGCGGATTGGGGATATCGATCCCAAACGATCTCTTCGCCGACGCGGCGATGCCTCGGGCGAGGTCCAGGTCGCCCGGGTGCAAAAGAAACTTCGCGCCGGTGGCCGCACGGACGGCGCCAACGGCGAGGATGTGGTCGATGTGCGCGTGGCTGTTGGCGATGTACTGGATCCTCACGCCCATATCGCGCGCCATCGCCAGCACTTCCTCCGGCTCGTCGCCGGGGTCGACGCAGATTCCTTCGCCCGTCCGCCGGTTGCCGATGACCCAGCAGTTCTCTTGAAACGCGCCGACAACGATGCCGTGGACGATGATTTCGTTGACAGAAGGGTCGCTTTCGGCCATCGCTGGAATATACGGACTGGCGCCGTGAGAAGCGAGGATCGAGAGCGTGAGTGCGCGCAGACATTCGTTCTGCTCTCCAACGGGGCGCGTTCCGATTACGAGCTTGTAACAGCGCGTCCGGAACGCTGTTTGCGGCCGTTCTTCGCTTGTGTTGCCATGGTCAACACCCTACAATCACGCGACATTTCGACTCCCGCCACACGGCTTTCCAGAGGACCCATGAATCAAGCAGTAGACAAGACGCGCGCCAAGCGTGTCCGGACCGATCAGGCAATCCAATTCGCCATGCAGAGCCGCTGGGACGACGCCATCGCCGCGAACCGGGCGATCATCGCCGCCTTTCCCGCGGAGCCGGACGCATACAACCGGCTCGGCAAGGCGCTCAGCGAGATCGGCAAGATGAAGGAGGCCCGCGAGGCGTACCAACAGGCGCTTGTGCTCGAGCCGTCGAATCAGATCGCCCGCAAGAACCTCGAGCGGCTCGCCACGGCCAAGGCCAAGTCCGAGCCCGACAAGGCGCAGCAGGTCGATACGAGCCTCTTCATCGAAGAGATGGGCAAGACGGGCGTGAGCACGCTGAAGCCTGCGAACATGAAGATGTTCGCCACCCTGTCGGCGGGCGATGAGGTGGCGCTCAAGACGGTCGGCTCGCGGCTGACGGTCGAGACCATGGCGGGCGAGTACATCAGCGACGTCGAACCCAAGCTGTCGATGCGGCTCACAAAGCTCATGACCGGCGGCAACAAGTACGCTGCCGCCGTCGCCGGTCTGAGCGATGACACCGTGCGCGTGATCATCAAGGAGACGTTTCAGGATCCGAGTCAGGCCGGGCGCCTCTCCTTCCCCGCTGGCAAGGCTGGCGATGTTGTCCGCCCGTACACCAAAGAGACCATGGTGCGAACCGACCTCGACGACGACGATGATGCCGCTGATGACGCCGAGGACTGGGACGAGGCCGAAGCCGATGCTGAGCCCAGGGAGGTCAACGTCTTCGACGTCGCGCGCGAGGAGGAAGCGGACGAGCCCGAATTCGAGGAATAAGGCTCGTCGCGGCGTCCCCGGTCTGCTCGCTCGCGCCCGCCCCGTCCGGCAATAGCGCCGATGAGGCGGTAGGATCAGCGATGCCCCTCCCGCTTGAACTTCAGCCCTCGCCACGGCCGGATCGATGACTACCGGACCGCGTATCGGCGTCACCCGCTGGGCCGATGTGCCGCCGGAGGCGCGCGACCGCTACTGGGCGCGCGTACGCGAGGCCGGTGGCATCGTCGTCGACCTCGACGAGAGCGCCGCTGGCCGGGTTGCCGAACTCTCGCCCGCGCTCGACGGGCTGATGCTCACGGGCGGCATCGATGTCGACCCCGCCTGCTACGGCGCTGAGCCGCACGCGAAGGTGAAGGAGACCGCGCGCGACCGCGACCTGATGGAGTTGAGCTACCTCGACGCAGCCCTTGAGCGCGACATCCCCGTGCTGGCGATCTGCCGCGGCCACCAGCTGATGAACGTCGGCTTTGGCGGCACGCTGGTGCAGCACATCGAGAGCGGCAACCACCGGGCCGACTTCCGGACGGAAGGCTATCCGTCGCGCTGGCACGATGTGCGCGTGCTGGCCGGCACTCGCGTCGCCGCCGCGTTTGGAGGCGAGACGGCGTTCGAGACCAACTCACGCCACCACCAGGGCGTGCGGACCGCGGCGCTCGGCCCCGGTTTGCGGGCCGCAGGTTTCGCCGATGACCATGGCGGCGAACTCGTCGAAGCGGCCGAGAGCCAGCAGCACCGCTGGTGCGTCAGTGTGCAGTGGCACCCCGAACGTCCGGAGGAGCAGCGCCCGGAGTTCGCCCCCCTCATGCGCCGCCTCTTCGCCGACTTCGTCTCGCGCTGTCAGTGAGCGGCAGCTGACACAAATGGGATGTCGCCCGCTACCACACTAGCAACAGGCAGATCACCATTCTTTAGCATCGTAACCATGACCACTCTGGTGGCATCTTCGCCAATCGGGTAAACCACCCGTTAGCAAAGAAGGTGCAGCGCATGGCGAAAGCTGAAGCATCCGTCGAGGAACTTGTCGGCATGATCGAGCGCGGCGACTTGCGTCTGCCCGAAATGCAGCGCCGCTACGTGTGGCGTTCGACTCGTGTTCGCGACCTCGTTGACTCTCTCTATCGCGGCTACCCCTCTGGCGCGATCCTCCTCTGGGACACTGACGAAGATGTTCCGTTGCAAGAGTTTGCCATCTCGCAACAAGCGAATCCTTACCAAAGTACGCGGTTGCTGCTCGATGGTCAGCAGCGCCTGACTTCCCTCTCGGCCGTGATTCGTGGCGGGTTGGTGAACGTACGTGGCCGCAAGAAACCAATCGAATTGCTCTTGAACCTTGAACATCCGGATCACCTCGCCTTCGTGTCAGAAGTCGAGGAGGATGGTGCCGACGACGATGATGACGACGACGTTTTAATTGACGACGAGGCGGATTCGAGCGAGGACGATTTGCAGAAGCGCTTCGACCGGATGACTTTTGTCGTCGCGACGCGAAAATTAGCCCAGATGCCGCAGTGGGTGAAGGTGACAGACGTATTCAAGACGGACAGCGATGCCACGTTCCTCAAGCGAGCTGGCGTGAGTGGGTTTGAGGATCCGAACTACGAACGATATAGCCATCGACTCGCCGCCTTGCGCACCATACGGAAGTACGTCTACCGGATGGATGTGCTGGAGCGACGCCTCTCCTACGATGAGGTAACCGAGATTTTCGTGCGCGTGAACTCGCTCGGAGCGAAATTGCGCAGTTCGGACTTGGCGCTGGCGCAAATCACCGCGAAATGGCGTAACTCGCTAAAGATCTTCGAAGCGTTTCAGCAACAGTGCGTCAAGACCGGATTCGATCTCGATCTCGGCCTGCACCTTAAGAATCTCGTAGCCTTCGCCACCGGACAGTCGCGGTTCCTTACCGTTGCGGGATTGCGACTTGATGCGCTGCAGGCGGGGTGGGAGGAGAGTTGCCGAGGGATGGAGTTCGCGCTGAATTTCCTCAAAAACAACGCGGGCATCGACAGTCCGGCGTTGCTTTCATCACCCTTCATGCTGATTACGTTGGCGTATCACGGACATAAGCGCGACTATGCGCTGTCTCCCGAGGAGTCAGAGCGTCTGCGTTATTGGATCTTGGTCGCCAACGCCAAGGGACGCTACTCGCGCGGATCTAGTGAGACGATTCTCGACCAGGATCTTGCCTCGCTGAGAGATGGCGGTGGCGCGCAGGAACTCATCGATCGGCTTCGGCAACAGGTTGGCCGGCTAGATATTGCCCCCGACGAGCTAGAAGGTCGCAACCAGCGCAGCGCGCTGTTCAAGACCATGTTCCTCGCGTTTCGAGCGGCCGAAGCGAAGGACTGGCGCTCCCAGGTCGCGATAGCGCTGGATCACAGCGGAGTCCAACACCGCCTACAGTTCCATCACATCTTTCCGAAGGCGGTCCTCAAGGCGCATTACACCGGCCGCGAGGCTGATGACATCGCGAATCTTGCTTTCATCGCCGGCAAGACCAATCGGCAGATTAGCGACAAGTCGCCGGAGCAGTATTTCCCAGCGATAGAAAAATCTGGGTTGGGCCCGTTCAAAGCGCAGTGTATTCCGACGGATGCAGCGCTTCTTGGCGTTGATGGGTACAAGGCGTTCCTTCAACAACGCCGCGCACTGATTGTGCAGAGGCTCAACGAGTTTCTCGGCGTCTGACCCATGCCCTCTGAGCCCAGCATCAGACGCGCGGGGTTGTCACGGTTGCCGTCAACTCCCACAGAACATGCACAAGCGGCCCGCAGTTCGCTGGTTACTAGATTCGAAGGGTTTGGCACGAGTGGAGGGATCCGAACCTTCGAGCGGCGGTCTTGGAGACCGCTGCTCTGGCTTGTTACGAAGCCCCGTTAGGTGTGGAGCAGGCCGCGGGCGGCGGCAGCATCACTTCGATCATCCGAATCTGCGTAGAGTCGACGAGCACGCCGGCAGTTTCAGGCAAAGGCACAAATTGCTTGGCGCCCTCGCGATCGACCTCAATCTGCGGTTGCTCCAGATAGATCTCTCGCACCGACTCACGAGGGTCGTCGGTAAAACGGCGGGGATAGCCGTAGAGGGTCGTTCCATCGGTAAGGTGAATAACAAGCCAAGAGCGCTGCGCAAGCACCTCCACCCAGACCCATGGTGGCAAGAGGATTCCTAGCGAACGGGTAATCTCGCGCCCGCGTTGGCTCCCCGCCGCGCGACCGGCGAGATAACCACTCAGGAGAGCAGCGCCGATGAGGCCGCCGTAAAATTGCGGATCAAGTGGATCGTGGGGCCAGGTCGCCCACGCATATAGCGCGTGCATAGCGGCGTATAGCAACACGCTGTACGCGAGTGACCACATCACCCATTGGAGCGGCTGTCGATCACGTGATAGTGCTGGGTTCGAAAAGCCAAACACCGAGACCGCAACGAAGCCAGGCAGTAGCAGCGTAATAGCTGACGCAAGGTTTTGTAGGTCTGGGCCGAAGCCGGCGAACAAGGTGGGTTTCTACTCCCTAGCTGGTGTCGGCCGAGGTGGCGGCGGCGGCCTCGGCACCGGCGCAGGGGGATTCTCTCCGCCCTTACGGGACGGAATACTCGGCGGCCGCGGATCTGGCGGACGCGGGGCCGGCGGCGCCGGTCGTCGCTCGGCGCTAAGCATGAAATCCTCCGTAGCGGGTTGATCTTGAAGCGCCGCTGCATACCGATCGTATCGTTGCATCGACGGTAGCAAAAGCCGCGGGAGAAGCGCGGAGGCGAGCCACCATGCCTCGCCTCCTAGATTCAATAGTTGGCAGGAGTGGAGGGACTCGAACCCCCGACCGGCGGTTTTGGAGACCGCTGCTCTCCCAACTGAGCTACACTCCTGCGCACGCGCAGTATAGGACATCGCGATCCGTCGCCGGCCACCGGCGGCGGCGCGCTGGTCACGTGCAAGTCGTCGCGATATCCGATCGCCGGCAGCCTTGCGACGCCTGACGTGCTGAACGGCTGACGTGCTGACCGGCTGAGGTGCTGACCGGCTGAAGTGCTGACGTGCTGACGAGCCCGGCGCTACATCGCATCCACCAGCCGCCGCACCGCGTCCGGAAAATTGCTGCATATGCTGTCCGCGCCGGCGGCGATCATCTTCTCGATGTCGGAGTCGTCGTCGACCGTCCACACCATGAACGTCAGCGAGCGCAGCTGCCCCTGGCGCACGCGCTCCGGCGTCGCCCATGAGTGGTACACGCTGACGCCCTGCGCGCCGAGCGAGAGCGCGAAGCCGAAGAAGTCGTCCCAGTCCACCACGCGCCGCCCGTCCGTGAGCAGCGCCGCTGCCATCCGCGGCTCCGTCACGCGCATGCGCTGCACGATCTGGTGAGAGAACGAGTGTGATTCGCAATACGTCAGCGCCCCTGCGTCGCGGACCGCGGCTGCGACTTGACCCTCGATGTCGGCCTGCTTGATCTCGATCTGCAGCAGCACCTTGCCCTTCGTCAGGTCCAGCACCTCGGCGAGCGTCGGGATCCGTGCGCCAGAGAACCGCGGCACGAACTGCCGCGCGCCCGCGTCGAGCCGCCGCACAGCGTCGAGCGTCATCTCGTGCACGTTACCGGTGCCGTCGGTCGTGCGGTCGACAGTGTCATCGTGCAGCAGCACCGGCACGCCGTCGGACGTGCAGTGCACATCAATCTCGATCGCGTCCGCGCCCAGAGCGATCGCGCGCTCGATGCCGGCGAGCGTGTTCTCGGGCGCATGCCCCTTGCAGGCGGCGTGCGACGTGACGAGCGGGCGCCTCATTCCGCCGCCTGAGATTGCGGGACAAGCTGCAGCAACGCATCGGCGAGCACGCTGCCGGCATGCTTGCCGAAGGAGACGGACTCCTCGTAGTTGTTGTTGCGGCCCGTCATCCACTCGTCCTCCGGCACGAAGTAGCCAAGCGAATCGTGCGTGAGTCCGAGGAAGAGCCGGTGCCGCGCGCCCATCGATGCCCGCAGCGGCAGCGCCAGCCGCGTCAGCACCTCTCCGGGAGCGGCGAACCCCTCAACGCTGCGGCCGATGGCGAGGTGGCCGCAGTGCGTCGGCAAGTAGGTCTTGCCGTCTTTGCGCTCAAGCTTGCGCTCCGCTGTGCCTTCGAGCGCGGCGACGATCTGCGCAAGATCCGGGCGGCCAGTCGAGTACAGCGCCACTGATGCCGCTCGCAGCCCGCCCGCCTTGCCGAGCACGGACAATGCCGGTCCGGCGCGAGCGACTGCATCTTGCACGCGCTGGGACAGGCGCTCGAAATTCATCGGGAGCAGCAAGGCTCGGTGCGGAGTGATATCGGCCCGGAGATCGGCTCTGGTGCCGACAGGGATGCCATAGCGGCGCTCGCGACGGTCTCGCCGAGAGCGCGTGCCGCATCGAAGCCGCCATCCGCGGCGGGATTGACGTCGCCAATCGCGCCGTTGACGTAGACCGCCACGCCGCCGGACTCGCGCTCGACGGCGTCGACCGTGTAGCCGCACCAGTCGCGTGAGACTTCGGTATTCGCGGGCCCGCTTGCCGTCGGGTGGCAGGCGTAATTGATGAGGGTGGCGACGATGCGGCCTTCGGGCGATGTAAAGCGCAGCGCCGTCAGGGTCTCATCGGTATCGGGCCAGCCGCGGCGGTTGCGCACGCCGCCGATGAGCGAGCTCGTGGCTACGATGCCGGTGGCGGGCGCCAGCGCCTGGTACGCCCGGCCGATGGCGATTGCCGCGCGATCGACGAGATACGCCGCGTAGGCTCGTCCTGTGCCGCCCCACAGACCCTGCATGTCCGGACTGGCGTGGCTGTGGGTACACGCGACGAGGATACTGCCGGCGGGCAGATGCGTTAGGCGCGCGGCCTCGGCGCGGATGGCATCGAGCAGCGGACCGGATGCGCCGACGAGGTCGAGGACGGCGAGCACGAAGGTCGTTGTACCGTCGCTGAGGGCGAGCGCGCGGCAGCACGGCTCATCATGCACACCGGTGGCGCGTCGCTGGCGATACGTGCCGAAACCGCCGAGGAATACGCCATCGCGCAGGTCTCCGGGCCGGGGCGCGATAGAGACGCTCGACGCGCCGGCGAGGATCTCCGTCATTCGAGCTCGCCGAGATGCTCTTCGATGACGTGGCTCGGCGTCAGCCAGAGGACGAGGCCGAGGCCGGCGGCGAGCACGAGCAGGTCATCGAGCTGACCGAGCACCGGTATGAAGTCCGGGATGATATCGATCGGGCTTGCCAGATAGAGCATCACGGCGGGCATGATCCCTTTCACGAGCCCGGGGGTGTCCGGGTCGCGGAAAAGACGCCAAGCGAACCGCAGTTTCGAGCGCACAGGGAGCGCCATGATGCGGCGGCGGAGATCCTTCTTCACAACGGCCAGTATAAGACGGCGCTTGCGGCGCGACCATCGCTGGGCTTTGCTTGAGTCCGAGGCGTCGAATTGTTCGGCCACTTTCGTGTTTTGTCGGAGATTGTTCGGCAGTTTTGGGTTCCGGGAGATTGAACGGCGGTCCTGTATGTGCGGCGGGACCATTGCTCGGCAGTCTTGTGTTGGGCAGGTGTGTCGCGATGCACGACGCAGTAACGGCGCATCGAGTACGAAATGTTTCACGTGAAACAATGTGATGATCGACGACAAGGGCGAATTGATGAGCTACGACCGGAAGGCGGACACGTTGAGACTAAGGTGAAGTAGGCGAACTCCAAACGCGAGACGACACCGTCGCCATACCGCTTCGCCGGTTTGGCGAGAATTTTGCAAGTTCATGTTCAAGCAGGCGGGGGACAGATCTGTTTTCGTTTGCCGATGAATGAGATAGCGGCGGACCGTCGTGCAGGGACGGTCATCCGGCTACCTCCTTCCTCTGCCGGTGACGGGGCCCCGCTTTAGCGGGGCCTTTGTCCATCGGCTGATAGGCCTACTTCGTCAGCCCCAACTGGCGCATGAACGTGAGTGAGTCGTAATACGCCGTCTCGCGCTTGATCAGCCCGCGTTCGTCGAAGGCGAAGTGGGCGGAGATGCGCAACTCCAACGTGCGGCCGGTCGCAGGGATGTTCCGGTACGGCCCGTCGTGCGTGCCCGATAGCGTCAACTCGATCACGCAGGCGTCCTCGCCGAAGGTCCAGCGGTCGATCCGCCGGACAAGTCCCGGAAAACCGTCCCAGAGATTGCGGTAGTTCTCGATGATCTCGTCAAGGCCGGTGAAGCGGCGACCCGTCGGGACGTCGTCGAACTGCGGGCCTTCAGGGACATACGTCGCCAGGACGCGCTCGCGGTCGTGCGCGTTCTCGGCATCGACGTGCTCTTGTAGGACGCGCCGCATCGTCTCTAGGGTAACCATGGCGCAAGTGTAGCGGCGGGGCCGGCTTCGGCCACCCTGCGCGATAG
>JALYKW010000084.1 GCA_030774575.1 Chloroflexota bacterium
GTCATTGACCGCCGCCGTCTTGCGGGCGCCTGTTGGCTGTAGTTTACTCGCTGACCGCGGTCGCCGTGGAGTTCACGGCCGCCGCTGTTGCCCTGGACGCTCGGCCTGCCGCTTCTTGGGTCGCCTGCGAGGCGTCTTCTACAGCGCCGGCGGCGCGGTTCGTGACGCGCTCGACGCCGGTCCGTACGCGATCCGCGGTGACGGTCGCGACATCGCGCACCGCTTCAACAGCCGCTTCGCCGGCGGCGCGGTTGGCCTTGACGATCTTCTCGATGACCTCGCGGGTCTCGTTGCGCGACTCGGACAGCTCATCGAACATCTGGCGCGTCAGTTCCAGCGCGCGGCCCTGGGCCTTCGTGCTCGACTCCATGACCGACCGGTAGAAGCCGGCGAGGTCGGTGGGGTCATCGGCGAACTTCTTGCCGAGCTCAACCGACTCGCGCTGGCCTCGCTGGGCCTCCGCGAGGAGGTTGTTCGAGGCGCGGAACCCGCGCTCGTTTCCGGCCTTGGCGGCCTCGATGATGGCGTCGTAACTCTCGCTCAGCGCCTCAAAGTACTTCTCGACTGCGGTGCTTCTGGCCATGGTTTCGGTCCTCCTGTGGTGAATGAAGGTCCCCCTCGGGGCTTGCATTACTTCGTTGATAGATGTAATCTACACCTAGTAGCAAACTGCTGTCAAGTGCGATTCTCAGGTTGGGAGCAGAAAAACGTAAAGTCGGACACGAATCTAAGGCCTGTCACGGAGCAGGCCGGGGCGATATTCAGGCGCCCGGGGAAGTGATAGCATGGCAAAGAGCAGAGACACCCAGCCGCAAGATCAGCCGTTCCGGATGCACGGCGATCTACTCACGACGACGCTGCTGGCATTTCTGCGCAACTGGAACGCCTACGGCTACCAGCTGGCGCAGCAGCTCGCGGATGCCGGGTTGCCGGCGTTCGACTCAGGTACGGTGTACCGCAGTCTGCGGCAATTGGAGCGCACCGGCCTGGTGTCGTCGTTCTGGGACACGTCGGAGTCCGGCCCGGCGCGCCGCATGTATTCGTTGACGAAGGCGGGCGACCTTTTCCTGTCGAGCTGGATCGACGTCCTGGGCAAGTACCAGGCCGTCCTCCAGAAGACAATCGAGGGCTTCGACCAGAACGGCGTCGGCGAGGACGAGCCGAAGCGACGCATGGCGCGGGGATCATAAGGTCAGCCCGGCCAGCTACAAGGAGCGGGACATGCCAGACAGCACGACGCAGACGGAGAATCCGCTAGACCTCTGGCGCCAGTTCATCACCGACTCAGAGCGCCAGTGGAACTCATTCTTCAAGGACGTCCTCGGATCGGACACCGCCTCGAGCGCGATGAATACGATGATGGAAGCGTCGTTGACGGTGCAGCGCATGATTGCGGACAACCTGGAACGCTACTACACCACCTTCAACATCCCGACGCACAACGACCTGGTTGCGCTGGGCGAGCGGATGCGGGCGATAGAGGACACCGTGGCGCGGGTCGAGGCCGCGCTCTTGGCCGTGGCGCCGGAAGAGATGAAGCGGACGCGCGCGCGCCCGAAGCCCGCGCGCACGAAGCGCCCTCCGGCCGGTGCGTCCCGTGCCAACGGCTCGTCAGCGGGCCGGACCCCGGCGAAGGCTTCGGTCTGAGCAACGCGAGACAGCGTTAGCCGCCAACAGCAAGAGCGACCGGCCACGGTCGCTCTTTTTCGTTTGGTAGCAGCGGTTGGATTCGAACCAACGACCTATCGATTATGAGCCGATTGCTCTAACCCCTGAGCTACGCTGCCATTCGCGCGGACGGTATCGAAGGAAGTCAACGCTGGCTCCCGGCAGACCTATTTTAGCCGACTGAAATGAGGGGGAGAATGGCGCGCTTGGCGGGACTCGAACCCACGACCTCTACCTCCGCAGGGTAGCGCTCTATCCACTGAGCTACAAGCGCACGAAGCACCGCGCGGGCCCGTGCATATGGTGCCGAGGGCGGGATTTGAACCCGCACGCCCTTGCGGACACTACGCCCTGAACGTAGCGCGTCTGCCGTTCCGCCACCCCGGCGCAGGCCCTTGCGAGCTTCGGGATTGTATCAAGGCGCCAGATCGCCTACAAGCGAAGCCTTGCCCCGGACCTGACCAAACGAAGATGGAGATGGTGGGCGGTACAGGACTTGAACCTGTGACCTCTTCCGTGTGAAGGAAGCGCTCTACCAGCTGAGCCAACCGCCCGATCGGATGCAGTTTACATCACCGTATCGCGGCATCATATGCGGCGCGGAGCCTTGCCGGCGCGCGCGCCACGCGCGTTCGACGAGATCCCGAAGCTCGGTGGGGTCTGCCATAGACAGCCGCACCAGGATCGCGTCGGAGCCGCGATAGTGGTCGGCGAGAAAGAACGTCCGCGGTTGTGTTTCCATCAAAAACTGCTTTTCCATGTCGTCCACGGGTTTTAGCACGAGCACGTCGGGCTCACGCAAGCGTGCCATGAACTTCTTCTTGACGCGAAGCGCCGGCGTGCCGTAGCTGCTGCCGTCCGCCACGCCCGGCAACTTTAGTGCCATCGCACAGAACTGCTCGTAGGTAACGCCGCGCTTTCTTGCCATGCTTCAAGCTCCTGAGCAGCCGGACTCGCCTGCGTGAAAATGCGCCTCCATCAGCGCCCGCTGGGATCCCACGCGCCGCGCGCAACCGCGGGTACGAAGGTGTCGAGATCAACTGGGAACGTAACGGCGCGGCGCTCTTCGGCCGAGCGGTAGCACGCCATAAGCACTTCCGTTACGGCGAGTCCGTCGTGCCAGTTTTCGTCCGGCATGCGGCGCGCCAGGAACGACCGCACCATGTGCCGGTTCTCGGCGGTGTAACCGTAGGCGGCGGGCTCGTCGGCGATGACCGGCATCAGCCCCGATTCCGCGTTTTGTTTCTCGACGAGATCCTCGCCCGCGGTCTGCTGTAGCCGCCGGCTGAGGAACACGGTGAGGTCCGTCGAGAGCGTGTCGACCTGCATGGAATACTCCGGCCCGAGCAGCTCGGCGCGCAGGCGCAGCGCCGGACCGACATAGCTCCAGGACGTCGTCGCCTCGACGAGCATGCGCTCGCCTGTCGGTGCGCGGAGTGAGACGGCGGCGCGAGCGAAATCTTCCGCCGGGGCGGTGGCGTAGTCGATGACGCCGCCGGACGATGCCTTCAGCATTGCGACGTACTCAGGGCGTGTCCACTTGAGCGATGCGATTTGCGCGTTCACCTCTTCGACCTGCAGGTCAGCACGCGGCTGACCCGGCGCGGCGAGCAGGTGCCGGGCAACCTCGTAGCTATGGCACAGCATGTCGCTCAACACGCCGCCGCCCTGCCGCTCGCCGCTCCAGAACCACGGCATGTGCGGCCCTGAGTGCTCCTCGGCAGCGCGCGCGAGATAGGGCCGGCCCGAGAGCGGTACGGCGCGCCGCCAGATGATCTCCTTGCCGCGCACGACCGCCGGCTGGAACACCTGATTCTCGAGATAACCATGGAGCAGCGGCGTCGACTCGATGAGTTCGATCATGCGCCGTGCTTCTGCGAGGTTACGCGCGAGCGGCTTCTCGCAGGCGACGCCGATGAGGTCGCCCCTGCCGGTCTTCACCGCATCTACGATCTCCTCAACAACCGCGACGCGCGTGTCGTTCGTGGACGCTATCCAGAGCGCATCGACATCGGGATCGGCGATGAGGTCCGTTATCGACGCATGAATCGCAGGGCTACCGACGCTGAGGTCGCGAGCGGTTGCCGCGAGCAGTTCGGCATTCGAGCGCGTCGGGCTGAAGACGCCGGCGACCTCACAGTCACGCACGCCGACGAGGCTGGCGACATGGAATCGATTCATGAAGCCGGCGCCGACGAAGCCGATGCCGAGGGGTTTGGTCATGAATGCCTCCGTTGTTCAGTATCCCATGACTGTACGATGAGAAGATCCCATGCTCTGTCGACAACGACCGTGTCTTGTGTGGGCGTCTGGCTACGCATGACACGCGTACCGGCGACCTGGAGCGCAATCCCTTTTCAAAGCATGAGTTTCCTTCTTGGGCCTCGGTTTGTGTTGTGCCTCTTGCAGGTGTCCGGGATCGCATTTGGCGCGGCCCCGGAGCGATCTGTCCGGCCTACCCGAGGGCGGCCGTGCCTCACGCTCCGTCGCAGCTTCGCGGCGAGGTCGCCGCGGTCGGCCACCTCGATCCCGTCGAGTTCGAGCCAAGCCTGCATTTGCCGGAGCTCGCTGGCCAACTCCGGCACCACCTCGCGTGCGTCCTGCCCCGGCTCCAGGTGCGCGCTTTGCACCATCAGGACCTTGCGCCCGCGCTCGGCCTTGAGGTCGCAGCGCGCGACGAGCGTGTCGCCGAGCAGGAACGGGAACACGTAGTACCCGTACACCCGTTTGGGCTCCGGTGTGTAGATCTCGATCGTGTACTTCATTCCGAAGAGCCGCTCCATGCGGCTGCGCTCCCACACGAGCGAGTCGAACGGCGTTACGAGCGCGCGGGCATCGACGGCGCGGGGTACGCGGACGCCCGGCGGGATGTACGCCGGCTCGCTCCATCCTTCCACCTGCGCGGGCAGCAGCCGCCCCTCCTCGACCAGTTCCGACACGAGACGCTTGCCAATCGACTTGGTGCGCTGACTGCCGGCCCCCTTCGGGCGCTCCCACCGTGGTCCCGGCAGCATCCGATCGCGCCACCCATCGATGTAGAGGTAGCCGGTGATGTCGCCGGCCGTCCCGACGCCGCAGGCCTTCGCACCCAGACAGATCAGCTGCTTCATCGCCTCCTCGCGGGGCGGCGCCGGCGCATCGAGCGCGGCCCGTGGGATGACGCGCTCGGCGATGTCATACAGCCGCTCGAAGCCGCGGCGTCCGGCAATCGCGACGAGCCCCGAGTTGTACAGGTGCTCCAGCGTCGCTTTCCCCTCGCCCCAGCCCCACCAGTTCCCCGACCGCCTGCCTGGATTGGACAGCCCGGCGGCAGCGATGGGTCCGCGCTCGGCGACCTCGGCGTAGACTTTCGCCATGTAGGCGCCGCGCTCGGACCGCATGTACTCCCGCGTTTCCTCGGAATGCATGCGATACCGCACAAGCGGATACAGCGCGATCGGCAACAAACACGCGGCGTGTCCCCAGTATTCGAAGAGCTCGCGCTTGCGGTAGGCCAGCGAGTCAAGTGCGTCCACCGGATAGGGGCCGAGCCGCGCGAACGCGGGGACGTAATGGGCGCGTGCGAGCACGTTCACCGAATCGATCTGGAAGGCGTGCAGCCGCGACGCTAGCTTGCGGAGGTGCCCGACGGACGGCGTCGGCGGTTTCGGACCAAATCCTTGTGAAGCGACGGCGAGCCGGCGCGCCTCCGGCAGCGAGAGCGTGATCGATGTGGCGCGGTTCCCTGAAGCGAATCCCTGTGAACAGGTAGTCATACCGTCGGCGTCGTCGGAGTTGAACGTTCGACAATCCGCAGTTGGGACCGGGGATCGACGCCTCGCCGGCCCTGGCGATCGGTGCCTGCCATCCAGCTCACGTCATCCGCCTCCATCGTCTGCTGTACGCCGTATTGTGAGGCGGCAAGCGTGCTGCTGCCAGCCCAAATCTGTCATGCGGAACATATGCCGATGGGGGTTGTTGGGTTCGCTGCTGACCATGACCGGCGGCCGTAGAAGCGGGGCGAGCTTCTGCTTTACACCCACCATCTCTTTGGAGTAGAACAGACACGATGGTGCTCGAACGGAAACTCGTCCTCGACGACAACGACATCTACTGCCCGGTGCGTGCGACGCTGGCGCTCTTGGGGCAGAAGTGGGTGCCCCACATCATCCACGAGCTCATGGGCGGCAAGCGACGGTTCAATGAGTTGGCGCACAACGTCGGCGGCTGCAATTCGCGGACGCTGCGCGATCGGCTGAAAAACCTTGAGTCGCTCGATGTCGTCAGCCGCCACATAGTTGCCGTTATGCCGCCCTGGGTGGAGTACGAACTCACCTCAAAGGGCGAGCAACTCGGCGCCGCGCTGCTCGAGCTGGAGCGTTGGGGCACGGCATACATGAGCACGCCCTGCGTCGAGTAGCGACCGGCGTACGGGAGCGCCGGGACCAGAAGAGACAGATCGCATCAGTCGCCCGTGCGCGGCGGCGGGATCGGATGGTCTAGTCGCCCAGGATGGTCGTATACCCGAGCGAGACAATCTCCTCGATGTACTCGCTGCGCCAGCCGGGATTTGGCAAGCGGATCTGGTGCTCGCGGAACCAGCGGTGGTAGTTCAGATACTCTTCCTCAAGCTTGCGGCGTGCCGTGTCCTCTTCGGCGAAGATCCCTGGCTCGACATCCTCTAGCCGCGCGTCCATCTCGGCCGGGTCCACGTCCAGATCCTCCTGCCAGTAGTCCGCCAGGTAGTCGAGGCAGTCTTCGAGATCCTTGCGGCAATCGTTGATCAGCAGCGTCATCATCGCTTCCTGATCGACCGGATTCGCGCGGAGCCGCAATTCGTTGGCGCAGTTCTCGCAGACGACGACCAGCCGCCGCGCATCGCACTCTTCCTTGTTCTTGCAGTTGTGGGCCCTGGGAGAGTACTCCGCTGCGGCAGGGGAGCGCGTATAGCCGGCGACGAGCGTCGGGCTTAGGCTGCCACAACGGAGGCAGGAGATCTTGTCGGCGAAGATGTCATCGATCGTCTTGTCCCAGTCGATCTGCATAGCCCACCCTCCGCGAGTATCGCAAATCCATCTTATCCCAAGGCAGGCTCCGGGTACAACAAATCCACAGCGGCGTGCGGATAGGGAACGAAGCCGGTACGGGAGCCGTGCGGCTGGCCGATAATACTCATGGCAAAAGGGGGTTTGGGTGGCCAAGATCCGTCCGACGCGGCCGGTTCAGTTAGTGTCCGACGCCGGCCAGAACCTGATCACGTTCAGCGGCAGGCCAAAGGACGAGCGGCGGCCGACGAACTGGACCTACGTTGTCCTGCGCCTCCTGGGTCTGGCCTGGGGTGGAGCCGTCTCCGTTGCCCTGCTGGATGAGTTCGGCCTGGCCACGCATCTCCCCTTCGTGCTGGCGATGGGAATGACGGCTGTCCTCGTGCTCGCCGCCTTCTTACTGACGAGGGGTGCGGACGAGCAGCCCGCGGATCCGCGCCAGCGGCGGCCCGACCAGGTCGAGGACGACCCCCGCGATCTCCTCACGGACCTTCCGACCCTCAACCACTTCATGCGGCGCCTGGACGATGAGTTCTCGCGCGTCCGCCGTATCGGCCTGTCGATGGCAGTCGTGCTCATCGACGTCAATAACCTCACCGCCGTCAACAAGGAGTACGGGGTCAGGGCCGGTGACGAAGTGCTGCGGCACGTCGCCAAAGTTATCGACGCTACCCGCCGCTTCAACGACGTGGCAGCGCGCCTCGGGGACGACGAATTCGGCGTGCTGCTCCTCTCCACGGCAGATGAGGGCGTCCACGCATTCATCCAACGTCTTGATGACTCTCTTGCCCGGGACTCCGCCGTGGCCGAGGTCGCGGGGCGCAGCATCTCGCTGTGGGCCGGCGTCTGTTCGGGTAGCGCCGTCACCGATCCGGCCATGTTCCGGCCCGAGCAGGTGCTTGAGGCGGCGATGGCCAGCCTCAACCAGGCGAAGCAGGAACGGGAGCGACGCCGGCGGCTCTGGCTCTCGGCATAGGCCCGGCGAGCCGCATCGAGACACCGTGCGCTCGGCTAAGCCGCCTGTTGGATGCCAAGCCGGCCAGCGGCCGCCTCCGCGTCGGTGACCTCGCCGCGCGTCAGAAGCTCAATCAGCGTCCCCACGCGCAGGACATCCGCTAACGCCCACACGCCGGCCGTTTGCAGACTTCCGTCAACGTAAGCGGCGTACGCTGTCTGAAGCCGCTCGCGCAGCGCATTGTCACGCGACGCCTCCGCCCAGACCTCGATGAGGACGCGCCCCAACGCCGGTGCCCGCAGCGCAAGCTCGCCTTCGTCAAAGCGGACCGGCGGAAGCAGCGCCTGATCTCGTATCAGCTTCTCTACGACCCCAGAAAGCACGGAGCGTTTGGTCGGGAAGTGGTGATAGAGCCCACCCTTCGACATGCCGGCCGCCAGGCACAGATCGTCCATCGACGCGATGGCATAGCCCTTGAGGGCGAACACCGTCAGAGCAGCCTGCACGATCTGCTCTCGTGCGGCTTCTGAGCGCGCTGCCTGGCGAGTTCCAGTCAAGTCCGATGAGCTCCTAGAGCAACTATCGGCGCTGGCCACAGGCGTCCGCAGCCATCCCGCTCGGTCATCGCTGGGAGCCGCCACTTGACAGATTTCTTTTTCTGGTGGGGTTGACAGCGCCGCCACTCCAGGCGTATAACAATACCGACGAGTCGGTACCTACCGGCTGGAATCAATCTGCGGCTGGAGCACTCCCGGTGGGAGCACCGCAAAGGAGGAAGAGAATGTTCCGCGTTCAGTGGTAAGCCACCCGGCCGAAAGGCAGAAATGGCTCCCACTCGGGAGCCATTTCCGTGTACCTGCCCTTAGGCGGCGGCTCTGCGTGGTGCCGCAGCCGCGTGGTGCTCGCTCTCTTCCTCGTGGTCTGAGTAGCGAATCTCGACGATCTCGTCCCAGGCCAGCAAGAAGGCTTGTACGCACGGCGGATCGAACTGGGTGCCGCTGCAGCGGATGATCTCCTCTCGCGCCGCATCTACGGAAAGCGCCGCGCGGTAGGGCCGGTCGGAGGTCATCGCATCGAACGCGTCTGCGAGAGCGAAGATGCGGGCGCCAATCGGAATCTCATCCGCCGTCAGGCCCTTCGGATACCCCTTCCCATCGAAGCGCTCGTGGTGCGCCATAACGATCGCCGAGGCACCCGACAGGAAGCCGATGTCTCGGATCATGTCGTGGCCGATCTTCGGATGGCGCTTCATGTCGCCCCATTCCGCCTCCGTGAGTGATCCCGGCTTGTGCAGGATGCTGTCGGACACGCCGATCTTGCCTATGTCGTGAAGTAGCCCGCCCCGTTGCATATCGACCCACGCTTCGCTTCCCGGCTCGACCCCCATGTGGTAGGCGATCTCCATCATGTATTTCGCCACGCGCACGGAGTGTCCGCGCGTTTCGCGGTCGCGTGCGTCGAGCGCCGACACCAGCGCTTCGAGCGTGCCGTCGTAGGTTTCCCGCAAGGTGTTCGCCATGCCGAGAATGTCGCGGTTCGCGCTCTCCAGGGCGCGATTTCGCTCGTTCAGCTCCTCGACGTTTTCGGCCGTCTTATCGATGTACTGCTTGATTGAATAGCGCATCATCAGGGGCGGCGCGACAAACGCCAGCAATCCGACATAACCGAGGCCATCGTAGCCAACAGCGAGCGCCAGACCGAGCATGCCGAATACGACATAATGCGGCAGCAGCCACTCGAACTTCTCGCGCCAGACGGCCAGAATCGACCTCCGCGTCGCGAGACTCACGGCGACCGTGACGAGACTGATGTTGGTCAGGTAGTAGACCACAATGCCGGCGACGCCGATCGGGATCAGCCAGCCGCTGCGCGGAAGCCCAGGGCCAATCGGTGACATGGCCGCTTGAATCACCGATGCCGCCGCCAGGTTCACCAGGACCACCGAGCCGATGTTGAAGACCCGTTTGTACCACGCCCCGCCGCCCAGCAGATCGGTCGCCATCGCGGCGAACGGACTGACGATGACTGCCCCAGCTGGCCCCCAGAGAAACGCGACGGCGAAGTCGCTGACCATCCCGATCGAGACCGTCGTATCTCCGTAAATGGGGATGCTGGTGCGGCCAAAAGCGATCGCGAGCACGGCGAAGACCGTGAGACCTACCAGGTCGGTGCGGTCCAACTGTGGACCGAAGAATCCAATGCAGGCGATCCCCAGGCCGAAGACGCTCAGGGCGTAAATCAGCGCCCTTCTCGGCAACCGGCCGGCGGCTTCCTGGCCCGCCGCGGCGGACGGGAAGCGAATGATCTTCGTGGCCGGATCAGCTTCCGCCTGCAGTGATCGCTGTTCGATGGGCTCGCTCAGCATGCATACCCGCCAGAAGTTCACGGTCGCCCCTGACCAGAGAGGTCTACGATAATATCGGCGGACTCGAGAGGGCGCCGTAGCGGCCTCAGGCGGCATCCTCCAGCTGGGCGGCCATCTCTCGACGCAGAAGCGAGAGGATCCGCTTGTGAAGCTGGCACACGCGCGATTCCGACAGGCCCATCATTTGGCCGATCTCGTGAAACGGCTTGGCGTACGTATAGCGGAGTTTCAGGATGGCGCGGTCTCGAGGCGCCAGGCGGTGCATCGCGAGGTCAAGCATCTCAAGCGAGGCATTGTGGTCAGCGGCCTTCGCCGGGTCGCTACTTTCGTCGTCGTCGACGGGGTCTAAAGAGGGCGCGTTTTCGCCGGCGCGATCCTGCAACGCGTGTTCGAGCGAGATGAACTTGGAACCGGCGTGCTTTTGGATCCCCTCGAGCTGAACGACGGGCATGCCCATGCGTACGGCGACTTCTTTCGGCGTCGGCCAGCGACCGAGCACAGCGGAGAGCTCTTGCGAAGCTTGCTCTACCTCTCGCGTGCTCTTGCGTAGCGACCGGGGCAGCGGGTCCATCTTTCGGATCGCGTCGAGGATCGAGCCACGGATCCGGCGCACGGCGAAGCTGGCGAAGCTCGTGCCCCTGCTCTCATCGAAGGCGTCGACGGACTGGATCAAACCCTCGATGCCGTACGCCATGGCGTCCTCCCGGTCCAGGCCCAGGGTCTTCTGGTTGTCGGTGGACATTCGGCCGACGACAAACGCCACGAGCGGCATGTGCCTCATGATCATCGCCTGCTGAACCTCGGTCCGTGCCACGGTTTCCCCCTGTCTTGCGAATACAACAACAGCCGCCCGGTCCAGAGGGAGAACGGGCGGCATTCGCTCGAAACGTCAGACCTTGGCGGGGTCCGAGGCTTTCGGCGGCCCGGCTATCCGCCGTCCTGGCGGACCCGTGGCTTTGCGTCCTCACCTTTCGGCGAGTTTGCCCGTTCGTTTCCTCTGCGCGTGTGCATTTCGCCCTCCTGGCCGCTAGCTCGGACCGCATCCTTTCGGCACACTCATCATCTCTAACGAGCGATGTGTCGTTTTGTTACAGCCCGTGTCCAGCCTTTTTCGGCATGAGTCGCGCTTTCTTGTCATGGCGGGCGATAATAGGTGGCGGAAACGCCAAAAGTGGTGCATACTCGGTAGTTGGACGGCCAGACGGGTCGATACATATTTGGGGGAAGCATGCCGCGACCAACCACCGACCGGTTCGAACAGCGCAAGGCTACGCGGGCCAAACTCGTCGAAGCCGCCCGAAAGCTCTTTTCGACGAGCGGATATGACCACGCCACCGTCGATGACATCTCGGCCGCAGCCGGCTACTCGAAGGGCGCGTACTACTTCCATTTCTCGACGAAAGACGATGTGCTGTTTGAGTTGCTCCGCATCTGGACAGAGGACCGGACGACAACTCTGGCGGCGCAGAGCAGCGACGGCGCCGCGTCGGGTGAGTCGTTGCGTCACCTTCTTGAGTCCTTCTTTTCGTATGACGCGGCCCCGCAGTGGCCGGGTGTCCTGCTGGAATTCTGGGCGCAGGCCATCCGCAATCCGGAGGTCAGCAAGCGGCTGACCCAGGCGTATGGCGGCTGGCGGAAGAGCATCGCCGCTGCCTTCGAGAGCGCAAGTCTAGCCGGCAGCCTCCGCCTCACATCGCCCGAGGACGCGGCGTCCGTTGCGCTGGCAGCCCACGACGGTTATGCGGTACAGGTGGCCATCGGATCGCGAGGCAGCCGGGCGATGACTGCGGCGGATCTGGCCGATTCCCTCGTCGCGCCGCTCGAAGTCGCTGCGGGAGCGACCGTGCGCCGCAGCGCCCTCGGCTAATTACCCAACCGATCACGGCCGCGTGATATGTTGCGATGCACGGCACGGGACGTAGCTTGTGGATCGGACAGACATGCGCGCGCTCATCCTCGCCCCTTTTTCCACGGCGTATCTGGAGCAGCTTCGCCGCCAGGTCGACGTCGTGTACGAAAGCTGGCTGGATACCAACACGCTGCAGGACCCCGAGGAACTTGGCCGGCGGCTCGCCGTCGAAGACATCGCCGTCCTGATCGTCGAAGCCGACTTTGTGTTCGAAGAAGTGTTCGATGCGGCACCCGGGTTGCGGCTGGTCGGCGTTTGCCGGAACGCGCTCAACCAGGTGGACATCCTCAGCGCCACAGCTCACGGCGTGGCCGTCAGCCATGCGCCGGGGCGCAATACCAACGCCGTCGCGGAGATGACACTCGGCCTGATGCTGTCGCTCGCGCGCGGCATCCTACAGGCGGCGACGCTTGTCGCCGGGGCAGGCTGGCGCGAGCCATCGGTCGGGTACCGGCTCTTCCGCGGGCGTGAGATCGCGGGTGCAACGGTTGGCGTCGTCGGCTTCGGCCAGATCGGCCGCGAGGTCGCCAGAAAGTGCATCGCTCTGGACGCACATGTGCTGGCGCACGACCCCTACGTTGCCGAGCGCGATATCCGCGCGTTCGGCGCGGAACCGGTGCCGCTCGCTGATATCGCCGCCCTCTCAGATTTCCTGACGCTGCACGTGCCGGAGGAGGAGGCGACCTACCGGCTCATCGATGCCTCATTCCTGCAGCGGATGAAACCTGAGGCCTACCTCATCAACACAGGGGCCGGCGCCAGCGTCGACGCGCAGGCGCTGGCGACCGCGCTTGCATCGCGCCGGCTGGCGGGCGCTGCGCTCGACGTGTTCGACGGCCATCCGCTGCCGGCATCGAGCTCGCTGGCCAGCGCACCCAATGTGATCCTGACTCCGCATATCGGTGGCGCGACAGCGGAGACCATCGAGCGCCACTCGCTGATGATGACGGAGGAGATTGAGCGCCTGCTCGCGGGCGAGCCGCTGCAACACGTCGTCAACCCCGACTATTTGCTTGCCCGTGCGCGCTGACACGATCCTGGTCATCGACGCCGGCACGAGCGGCATGCGGGCCGTCGCCGTCACCGCGACCGGCGAGGTGGAAGTGGTCGCCAGCGTGCCGTGGCGCATGCTCGTCCCAGAGGACGCGGCCCCGTTTGGGCGGGAGTTCCATCCCGCTGATGTTGCATCGACGCTCGGGACGCTGCTCGCGGCTGCTGAGACCAAACGCGATCGCATCGCCGGGATTGCCGTCACCGGGCAGCGAGAGGGCATCGCGTTGCTCGACGAGAGCGGGGAAGCGCTGTTCGCGTCGCCGAACATCGATGCGCGCGCATCCGCCGAAGGCATCGCCATCGACGCCGAGCATGCTGACGAGGTGTACGCCGTCACGGGGCATCTGCCGTCGTTGATGCAGGTGCCGGCAAAGCTGGCGTGGCTCCGCCAGCATCGCCCGGCGATCGCGGAGCGGGTGCGGCACGTCCTGCCGCTCGTCGACTGGATCGCGACGCTCCTCGGCAGCGGACCGGCCATCAGCCGCAGCCTGGCCGCCGAGAACGGGCTCCTCGACGTCAGATCGGGCGAAGGCGCTTCCGACTTCCTTATCCGGCTCGATGTGCCGTCGGCGCTCATCGCCAAGATCGTTCCCGATGGCTCGACCGCCGGTGAAGTGAAGGATGGCGGGATAGCCGGGCTTCCGGTCGTGCTCGCCGGAGCGGATACGCAGTGCGCGCTCGTCGGTATGGGCGCTATCGATCCGCCGGCCGTTGGTCTTGCAGCGGGGTGGAGCGCGCCGCTGCAGATGGTGACGGATGGTCCGGTATTCGACTGCGAGCGGCGCACCTGGACGAGCGTGCACGTCGTGTCGGCACGGCCGATACTCGAGTCGAACGCAGGCGAAGCGGGCCGCGCCTGGGAATGGATCTGTTCGATAATGGCGCTGAGTCCGGAGGAAGCAATGGCGCTCGCGGCGACGGCGCCGCCGGGCTCTCATGATGCCATGGCAGTTCTCGGCGCCCGCGCGATGCGGGCATCCGAAATGACTGCCGGCGTGGGAGCGCTGACGCTGCCGCTGCCGCTCGTGATGTCCGCGCCGGACCGCGGCGACGTGCTGCGCTCGGTGCTCGAAGCCGCTGCCTACGCCGTTCGGGCGAACCTGGAGCAACTCGAGGTGGTATCCGGCGTTCGCGTCGAGCGCCTGCACGTCGGCGGCGGCATGTCTCGGACAACCATGTTCCCGCAGATGATCGCCGACGTTATCGATCGCCCCGTCTCGCTCGCTCGGTCACCCCACACTTCGGCGGCGGGGGCGGCGATCCTGGCGTCTATTGCCGTCGGTCTGCACCCATCGATCGAGTCCGCCACGGCGGAGATGGCCGCGCCCCGGCGTACCCTCGTGCCGGAGTTGACGGCGTCCGTTGAGTACGAGGATGGCTACGCCCGCTGGTGTGCCCTCACCGACGCCATCGCTTCGCTTGGAGCGCAGTTTTGATGGCGGAAGACTTCGCCGCCGAGCGACAAGAGGTGCTCGACGCGCTTCGGCGCATCGTCAGCGCGGGGCTCGTCGCGATCGCGAGCGGCAACATCAGCAGGAGGATCCGCCGCCCGGGCGGCGACCTGTACGCCATCACGGCGAGCCGCGTGCCGTATCATCGCTTCGGCATCGACGACGTACTGATCGTTGACGACGAGATCGAACCCGTCTTTGGCGACGGCATTCCATCGAGCGAGTCGCTGGCTCACATGGCGGTGTACGCCGCCCGACCGGATGCCGGCGCAGTCATCCATACGCACTCGGTCTACGCCAGCGCCTTCGCGGTCGCGGGGAAGCCAATTCCCGCAATCTTGGACGAGCAGGTCGTGATGCTCGGAGGCGGCATCTCGGTGGCCGAGTATGGCGCGTCCGCGAGCGAGGCATTGGCGGCGAACGCGGTCAGCGCGCTCGGAGACCGAGCGGCGGTGCTGCTGCGCAACCATGGCGTGCTCGGCATCGGCAGCGATCTGGAAGAAGCAGTGGCGGTGGTGGAACTCGTGGAGCGCGTGGCTAAGATCCGCATACTGAGTGAGTCCGTCGGCGGCGCGCGTGAGTTGCCACCGGAAGTTGTGTCGGCCGAGCAGGCCGTGTACCGGATGATGAAGGGGTTTAAGGAGAGATAGATGCAGGTACCGGCATTCTTGCTGCGGCGGATGTATGTGAAGGGCAGCCTTAGGAACGCGAACGGCGGCTTCGAGTTCGACTTGAAGAATTCGCTTGGCTCCGGCTATGCCGAGCAGGTGTTGCCCCTGACGGTCGACGGCGAAGAGATGCCCGTCGTCGACGCGCACTTCATCCTGGACGGCGAGTCGATGAAGTTCGCGGACGTATCGAGCGAGCGCCCGATGACCCTCGCGATGAACCGCGTGGTAACGCTCGGCGTCCGCGGCCGGACACTCGGCGAGGGCAAGCACAAGATCGGCATCGGTTTCGTCGTCACTGGCATGGGCAAGATGGAGTTTGACGTGACCGACGCTATCGTACCCGCGGCCGCCGAGAGCCAAAGCGGCGATGCCGCCGGATAGCGGCAGGCGCCTGCCTGCCGACGTGCCGGAGATCGACTATGCCGCCCGATGGGCGCAGATCGTCGAGCGCCGCCGGGTGCAGATGGACACCGCGTACGCCGCGGCCGGCATCGTGAACGCGGACTACTGGGGTAAGCGCGCGAAGACGTACCGCCAGGCGCTGCACGAGCGCGTCGACGAAGACCCGTTCCTCCAGCGAGTAAGGGCGGCGACGAGCCGTCGCAGCACCGTGCTCGATGTCGGTGCGGGAACGGGACGCCATACGCTCGCACTCGCACCGCACGTCAGTCGCGTGGTTGCCATCGACCCATCTCCCGCAATGCTGGGGCTGCTCGCCGAAGACGTCGAGGCGCAAGGGCTGCGGAACGTCGACGTGATGCATGCGGAATGGCTCGCCGCCGATGTCGAACCGGCGGACGTCGCGATCTGCTCGCACGTCCTGTACCCGATCGCGGACGTGATGCCGTTCGTGCGAAAACTGGAAGCCTCAGCCCGCGAGCGGGTCTTCGTCTATCTGCGGACCGACCCGCTGCCAACGGATCTGGGGCTGTGGAAGGAGTTCTATGGCATCCCGCTACAGCGTCAGCCTGTGCATATGGACCTGATCAACGTGCTCGCCCACGCCGGCATCTTCGCCGATGTCGAAGTCGTCGAGCATCGATTCACGTGGACGTTCGCCGACCTCGACGAAGCGCAGCAGCAGGTGCGGAACAGCCTCTGCCTGGCGGAAGATGACGCCGCGGCAAACGCAAAGCTGCACCGCCTCCTCGAGGAGCGCCTCGTGTCGTGGCCGGGTGGCCGGCTCGGTCCGGAACTAGGTTCGGCGCGCTCGGCGATCGTCTCGTGGGCTGGCGCCACTGCGCGCTAGGCGCTGCGCTTCGCGAGCCAGTCGAGCACGATCTGCTGCAACTCTTCGGGCCGGTCTGTCGGGACTGAATGGCCCGAATCCGGTACCTCGATCAGCTCCGCATCGGGAAGTGACGCGATCATCCGCTGCGCGGTCTCGCGCGGCAGCACGAGCGTCTTGCCGCCGCGCACGAGCAGCGTGGGAACGCTGATCGAGGGGAGAAGCGGCCAGAGATCGGCCGGCGCCCACGCCGCCGGCGCCTTCGCGTCCCATTTGAGCAACAGCTTGCCATTGGCGGTCTTCGTCAGATTCCACTCCGTCCGGTAGCGCAGGTTCTCCTCCGGCGCCGTGGGGTTGCCGGCGCGCGCTGCCTCGAGCGCCTGTTCGAAGCTGTCGAAGCCGGCGTGCCCGGTCTCCGCCAACTTCGAGATCACCGGCCAGTTCGGTGTGTACTCGCGGTCCATCTTCGGAGGGATATCGATGATGATCAGCCGCGATACGCGCTGCGGATATGCCGCGGCGTAGGCCATCGCGTTGTGCCCGCCCATCGACAGGCCCATCAGGACGAAGCGCCGCAGACCGAGATGTTCGGCGAACGCCTCGACATCCTCGACGAAATCTCCGGTGCCGTACGTGGCAGCGTGCTCGCTGTCGCCGTGGCCGCGCTGGTCCAGCGCGACGACGTGGAACCGCTCCGCGAGTGCCGGTGCCATGTGGTCCCAGGTGTGCGCATGGCCCGTCAGACCGTGCAAGAGCACCATGGGCGGCGAAGAGGCATCGCCCCATTCGAGATAGCGGAAGCAAATGCCTCGCGCGTCGAACTCACGCTGTGTGTAGCCGGTGATCGCCTGCATGCCTCGCCTCCGCAGCGAGCATCGCGCAGCGGAGCGCTGATGTCAACGTGAGCAGGATGGCTGCCCTTGGTTCGCCTCGTCGGCTTCCGCGCCCGCCGCGCAGCCTCATACAATGCGTCGCCGCTCTCGACAACACTGGAGAACAAATCCCATGCTCACGCCCCTCGACGACTACCTGGTCCATCAGACTCCCGAAACGGTCGACCGCGTCGCTACTAGCGACCGCAACTTCTACGACCGCTACTACTTCAACGCACACACCCTCGAAGGCGACGCCTTCCTTGTGCTGGCGATGGGCATCTACCCGAACATCGGCGTCATCGACGCTTTTGCGACAGCGGTGATCGATAACAAGACCCAGTACATCGTACGGGGGTCTCGCGCGCTCGGGAACGACCGCATGGACACGAAGGTCGGTCCCATCGGCGTCGAGGTGATCGAGGGGCTGCGCAAGATGCGTATCTACACCGAAGCGACGGAATACGATCTGAGCTTAGACCTGACGTTTGAAGGCGTAACGTTCCCGTACGAGGAGCCGCATTTCTACCGGCGCGCCGGCAACCGGATGGTGATGGACTACACGCGGCTGACGCAGACCGGCCGCTGGTCCGGCACGATGACCGCGGGCGGCCGCCAGTTCGTCGTCGAGCCGCAGTCGTGGTGGGGGGCGCGAGATCACTCCTGGGGCATCCGGCCGGTCGGCGGCGGCGAACAGCCGTCTGCGCCGCCACCGGACTCGAGCGGCCCCGGTGGCTTCTTCTGGCTCTGGACGCCGGTCCAGTTCGAGGGCGCGAGCATGATGTTTACCTGCAGCGAGGACCCCGATGGCGCCCGCTGGCACGCCGCGGCCGAATTGCTGCATCCCTACGGCAAGAAGCTTGCCCCGGAGCCGCTGACCGTCGTCTCGCACGACATCAAGATGGCGCCGGGGACGCGCACCTTCGAGCGCGGGAGCTTTACAGTCGCCCGACGCGACGGCAGCCTGGCAAAGGTAGAGATGACGCCGAAGTCGACGCTGTACATGGCGGGCGCAGGCTACGCGTACACGGGAGGTTGGCGTCACGGCCAGTACCACGCACCGCTCGCGGTGGAGGGGGAGACCTGGGATCTCGGCGATGCAACACTACTGCAGCGCATTGGCGGCCAGACGGAGACCGTGTGCGACTACAAGGTCGACGGCCTCGGCGACCTGGGCACCGGACACGGCATCTTCGAGTTTCTGCTGCTCGGCGCCTACGCCCCCTACGGCTTCAACCGCTGGAACGACGTCGCGAAGTAGGGCATGGGGGTCGTCTGAACCATGAGAGCGGTCGGTCCGCTCGGGATCAACGAGGCGATCACGGGAAGGAGGGCGAGATGGTGCCGAGGGGCAGAATTGAACTGCCGACACCGCGATTTTCAGTCGCGTGCTCTACCAACTGAGCTACCTCGGCCTGAGCCGGAATTGTAGCCGTGGCCCTTCCGCGCCGCAAACGTCGGCACGGCGGGATCGTAACGCTGACCGCGGTTATACTGCGCGCGCATTCGCGGATCGAAGGTCACATTCATGCCCGTCCTCGTCGTCGCTTCCGCAGAGCCGCGCGCCGGTCGCAGCCTCATCGCTGCGGCGACTGCATACCGCCTCGGGCGGGACGGGCGGCCCGTCACGCTCGCGCGACTCGCGGGCGATCACAGCGCAGCGCCCGATGCCGCGACCTTCGCCGCGCTCGAGTGCGTCAACGCACCGGCAACGCCGTTAACTGCAGACGAAGCGGCTGCCCTCACCGGCGATGTCGTCCTCGAAGCGCCGCCCGGCAGCGTGCGCGCGATCGCCGCCGCGCTTTCGGCGCGCGTACTGGCCGTCGGTGCGCCGGGTTCGCCCGCCATCGATGCGTCGGCAGACTCGCTCGCGGGCCGCGTCGTCACGCACGCGCCGCAAGGGAGCATCACGGATGTGGCGTCGGCAAGAGGCGCCGTCGTCGTCCTGCCCGAAGATTACGTTCTCGCCGCGCCCTCGGTAGCCGACATTGTCGCGGCTCTCGACGCGGAATGGCTGGCGGGCGCGGAGCGGAGCTACGCCATCGACCGAGTGATGATCGGTACTGTCGCGTCGGATGCGGCCTCGCCGTACTTCGGGGAGCGGCGGCGCACCTGCGTCATCACGCGCTTCGACAAGACCGATATCCAGCTCGCTGCCCTGCTGACGGACCTCCAGTGCCTGGTGCTGACTGGAGGCGGCGCGCCAAGCCCATTCCTGCTCGACCGCGTGGCCAACGAAGATGTCGCCGTCGTCCGCACGAACTCCTCGACCGTAGATGCCATGCGGGCGGTAGAAGGGCTGTACGCGCGCAGCCGGTTCGATGGCGAATCGAAGATGATGCGCGCCGTCGAGCTGTTGGATGCGGCCGGATTCGCGACTCCTGCATTCTAGAGTGGGCCGCCGGGCCTAACGTGGTTCATCGGTTCGGCCGATGCTATCGTCACAACCGATGACTGACACCACGACCGCCGTCCTGCTGCTTTCCTGCCGCGACCAGAAGGGGCTCGTCGCCGCTGTCTCCGACTTCCTCTACCGCCACGACGGCAACATTGTCCACGCTGACCAACACACCGACCGCGAGGAAGACATCTTCCTCCAGCGCGTCGAGTGGCAGCTCGCCGGCTTCGCCATCGCTCGCGACGCGATCGCAGCGGCCTTTCGTCCGATCGCCGAGCGCTTCGAGATGACGTGGAGCCTGCGCTTCTCCGACGAAGTGCCGCGTGTCGCCGTCCTCGTCTCGAAGCTGCATCACTGCTTGTACGACCTGATGGCGCGCTGGCGCCTGGGCGAGCTGAACGCCGATATCCCGCTGATCATCAGCAATCATCCCGACGCCGCCGCGATCGCCGGCGAGTTCGACGCCGAATTCCATCATCTGCCCGTCACCTCCGACACGAAGGCAGCGCAGGAAGCGCAGCTGATCACTCTTCTCGAAGCGCAGCGCATCGATCTGGTGATCCTCGCGCGCTACATGCAGGTGCTCAGTGACGACGTGGTACGCCGGTATCCGCAGCGCATCATCAACATCCACCACTCGTTCCTGCCGGCGTTTGCCGGCGCGCGTCCGTACCACCAGGCGCACGAGCGAGGCGTGAAGATCATCGGCGCCACCGCGCACTACGCCACGCCCGAGCTCGATCAGGGACCGATCATCGACCAGGATGTCGCGCGCGTTAGCCATCGTGATTCCGTCGACGACCTCGTCCGCAAGGGCAGCGATCTGGAGAAGACGGTGCTCGCCCGGGCGGTCGATTTTCATCTGCGCAACCGCATCGTCGTCTACGGCAACAAGACCGTGGTGTTTGACTAGCCCAGCGATCAGCGACTACCGACTAGCGACTAGCGACTAGCGACCAGCGACCAGCGACTAAGGATCCCAGTCACTCCAGTCGTGCGTGTTCCTCAGCCGCGTGCCGGAGAACTCCATCGTCGATGCGATGACGCGGCGCCACAGTTCCAACAGCGACGGTGTAATTCGCAGCTCCACGCGCGCCGCCACCAAGGCGTCCAGCAGGTCGCCGACCGGCTCGACCGCGAGCGGGGTGACCGCATTCCGGCTCACGAAGTGCCCGGCCGTGTCGTCGTTCTGCGCGAAGCCGGAGGCGGGAAGGGCATAGCGATACAGCATCGTCTGGCGGATGAGTGGCAGCCATCCGGACTCGACGGCGATCACCATGCGCGCGTCGATGCCGCCGAACCAGCGCTCGCGGTCCTCGTCGGTAGTCTTGTCGCCCGGCCAGAAGCAGGCGCGCGGACACTCGCGCGGGAAGTAGTACATCGACGCGTGCCACGCGTCGATCGCCCACACGAGCGGCTCTACCTCCGGCCGCGCGAGCGGTGCCCTCGGCTCGAAACGCGCGATGTCCGGCTCTTCGCTGAAGTGAAACAGCTCCACGACTGAAGATAGCGCAGGCGAATCGGGCGGCGAATGTTAAGAGTTGCGCACATCCGGGCTTCGGCTTCCCGTAGGTAGCCGTCCGCTCTGGGATCGTTGATCGAGGCACGCTAAGATCTACAGCGTTAAACGACAGCGTCGGCGCTGAGGCACGCCTCGCGCTTTTGTACCCGGAGGCCATATGATCGCAGACCGGACGCGCGCGCCCGAACGCCAGGGAGTGCTCGAACGCTGGGCGCGTTTTTCACACCGACATCACTGGAAGGTCATCGGAGCCTGGATTGTGCTCCTCGCTGCGATCGTCGCCGGCAACTTCTTCTTCGGCGGCACCTTCGTCTCGGAATTCCGGGTGCCGGGCTCGGAGGCGCAGGCCGCGCAGGACCTCCTCCAGTCGCGCTTCCCCGCCCGCTCGGGCGATTCCGCTGAGCTGGTGTTCGAGGCGCCCGCCGGCGTTACGGGCGACACGGCGCGGGCCCGTATCCAGAGTATCCTCGACCAGGTCGTGAAGGTGCCCGGCGTGGTATCGATCGACTCTCCCTTCGACCAGCCGCGGCTGGTCTCGAAGGACGGCACGATCGCCCGCGCCGAAGTGCAGTGGTCGACGCGGGCGACGAAAGTATCCGGCAGCAGCCTGCACCAATTCCTGAAGATTGCCGACTCGTCGAGCGGCGATGGAGTGCGCGTGGAAGCGGGCGGCCGTGTCGTCGCCCAGAACGAGCAACCCGCCTTCGGCTCGGAGATGCTCGGGCTGCTCGCCGCTGTGCTGATCCTGCTCATCGCGTTCGGCTCGGTGATCGCGATGGGCCTGCCGCTCGTGGCCGCTGCCTTCGGCCTCGGCGCCGGCTTCTCAGCCATCGGCCTCGCGACCAACTTCGCCAATTTCCCGTCGTTCAGCCCATCATTCGCCGCGATGATCGGGTTGGGCGTCGGTATCGACTACAGCCTGCTCATCGTCACACGCTTCTGCGAGGGGCTCCACTCAGGCAAGGATGTCGAGGAGTCGATCGTGCTCGCTCTGACGACGTCCGGGCGAGCGGTGATTTTCGCCGGAATGGTCGTCTCCGTCGCATTCCTCGGACTCTTTCTCATGGGGCTTCCGTTCGTCGCCGCGCTCGGCACTGCCGGTGCGCTGATTGTCGTGTTCGCCGTGCTTGTCGCGACAACGCTGATGCCGGCCGCGCTCTCGCTGGCGGGCCGCAGCGTCGACCGCTGGCGCATTCCGTTCCTGCACTCCACCGAGGGTGTCGATCCGAAGAGCAGCTGGTACCGGCTCAGCGCGGCCATACAGCGCCGCCCGCTCCCGTGCTTCCTTGGCGCAGCGGTACTTCTCCTGGTGCTGGCGTCTCCCGCTCTCTCGATGCGACTCGGCTTTACCGATGCCGGCAACAATCCGACGACGCAGCACTCGCGCCGCGCCTACGACCTGCTGACCAAGGGGTTCGGACCCGGGTTCAACGGCTCTCTAATCGTCGTCGCTGATGTCTCGAACGGCGGCGCCGACCGCCTCGATGCGATCGCCGCCGCGCTGCGCCATGCTCCAGATGTGGCCGAAGTCTCGCCGCCGATCCTCAATCCCGCTCGCGACACGGCCGTGATCACGCTGATCCCGGGCACCTCGCCCCAGGACGAGCAGACCAAGAATCTTGTGCATCAGTTGCGGAATGACGTCGTCCCGAACGCCATCGCCGGCAGTGGCGCGAAGGTGTACGTCGCCGGCGGTCTCGCCGGCTTCATCGATGCGCAGGACCGCATCAGCTCGCGGATGCCGGCGCTGTTCGCCGGCGTCATCGGCCTGAGCTTCCTGCTGCTCACCGTCGTCTTCCGTTCTGTCGTGGTCGCCGCGAAGGCGGCGATCATGAACCTTCTCTCGATCGGCGCCAGCTACGGCGTGCTCGTGGCGATCTTCCAGTGGGGCTGGTTCTCGAGCGCGATCGGCATCGAGAAGGGACCGATCGAGACCTTCATCCCGATGATGATGTTCGCCATCCTCTTCGGCCTATCGATGGACTACGAGGTCTTCCTGATCAGCCGCGTCCGCGAGGAATACCTCCGCAGCGGCGACAACGCGACCGCGGTGAGCCACGGACTGGCCGCGACGGCGCGTGTCATCACGGCCGCGGCGGCGATTATGGTCGCCGTCTTCATCACGTTCGTCTTTGGCAGCGAGCGCGTGATCAAGGAGTTCGGCATGGGCCTCGCCACGGCGATCTTCGTCGATGCCACGATCGTCCGCCTCGTGCTCGTGCCGTCGACGATGGAGCTGCTGGGGGACCGGAACTGGTGGCTGCCGCCGTGGCTCGACCGCCTGATCCCCAACGTCAGCATCGAGGCACCCGAGCCGGTGCTCGCCGGCGTCCCGGCCGAGCGCTAGCAAGTGCTGAAAAAGTCAGGTCAGTCGGCATCAAGACGTAGGGACAGGTCTTTAGACCTGTCCGCCCCACGAATCTCGAACCTCAGCTCGTAATGTCTGCGCCGTCGCGGCAGCATTTCAGGTCCGGCGGTACGTGTTCTTCAGGCACCCTGCTAGCATCAAGACGTAGGTGTAGGGACAGGTCTTTAGACCTGTCCGCCCCACTTCAGGCACCCTGCTAGGCCGTCGAAAGCACACCGAGTTCCGTCGTGTCATCCGCCGTGCCAGCGGCACCGTCAGGGCATCGTCAGCCAGTCTCACAGTGATGCTTGATCGCTCTCAACGACTCTGTAACGGTCTTCCGCGTGACCGGGCCGAAGACCGTCCGTTCCGCCATCCCGCCGACGATGGGCCAGGGGACACGCAGCAAGACCGTCGCGGTCAGGCGCGTATCACCGCGGTTCGGCTCGAGCTGGTACGTCTCATCGATGCGCAGCGGGCCGTTGCGGATCAATGAGCGGAGCGTCCGCTCCGGGACCACTTCCTGTGGCCGGTCGTGCAGCAACCGGAATGGGCCATTGGAGTATCGCCATCTCACGTGCTGGCCGGGCCGCGGATAGTCTGCTGGCGCGTCGAGGGCGCGGTCGATGCCGGTATCCCAGACAACGACTTCGGCCGGATCGCAGAGCGCGCGCCAGACGCGCGAGGGCGGCGCGCCGATCTCAATGCTGACGCTAAGAGAGAACATGGCGTTATCGTAACAGGCGTGAATGGGCCAGTCGTGGTGTGTCACGACGTGCCGGTATTCGAGCGTCGCAGTCTTAGATGGGGGCACCGGGCGCCGTCAACGGCCACGGACGCGTGCGCTCCGCGACGAGCGCGAGATCCAGCAGGAGGGCATCCTCGTGCCGTCGCGCGTACGCCTGCAGGCCGATCGGTAAGCCGCTCTCGCTGACGCCCGCCGGTATCGAGATCGCCGGGTACCCGGAGATGTTGCCCGGAATCGTCAGCGCGCCGTTGTTGTTGCGGCCTACACGCAGCTCGCCGACCCTGCTCGGCATGGGCCCCTCGGCCGCGAACGGCTCAATCGGGCTCGTCGCGCAGAGGATGATGTCCACCTGCTCGAACACGTCCGCCATTGCCTCGTTCATCGCCACGCGAAAGTTGTCGGCCGACGCCCCGTGCCACACGCGGTAGCGCTCCATGAAGTCCATGCTGGCGCGGATCTCGTACGTGAGGTCGTCACGGCAGCCGGGCCAGAAGGCCTTGAGGTCGTTGAAGAGCCCCGGCGCGCCCGCATTCGCCCACGCTCCCGCCTTTTCCGGTATTCGCACATCGACCTGCGTGCGTTTCATGCCGGTGGCATCGACCAGCGCCTCCGCCGCCTCAACTACGATGCGCTCGACCTCCGGATGCAGCGTCGCCGCGCCGAGGCCCGGCGCCACCGCCACGCGCAGCGCGCGCAGTTCCCGAGTGCCCAGGTCCCGCTCCCAGCCGTCGATGCGCGGCAGGCTGAACGGGTCGCGCGGGTGATAGCCCGAAGTCACGTCGTACCAACGAGCGGCGTCGCGCACGCTGCGCGTGACCGTGCCCCAAAGGCTCGTCAGTGGCCCGTTGCGCGCGCGCGGCCCGCGCGGCACGCGGCCGAAGGTGCCCTTCATGCCGACGAGCCCGCAGTACGCCGCTGGTATCCGGATCGAACCGCCGCCGT
>JALYKW010000085.1 GCA_030774575.1 Chloroflexota bacterium
CTGCGGCGTTAGAAGGGAAAGATCCGAAGCTGGCTGCGGTCTACCAACCCGCGGCCGCGATCGACCAGTACGGCGCCCAGTACATCGCGGTCATCGCGACGGGCGAGCACGAGAACGGTAAGAACTCTGCGGTCGCGCTGCACGTGAAGGACGGTCGCATCATCGGGCTCGAGAGCGATTGCGGCGATGCGCTGTGGCTATTCGCTAGCGAGCGCCTCGTCGCCTGGGTGCTTCGGCCGAACGCGTCGGCGCCGGAGGGAGCGACGCCGGCCGCAGATGGCTCTGCGACCCCCTAGGATCGCCGCACGATGTCCTCTCTGTGCTGGTGTAGCTGAAGGCGGCGGCGCCGACCTCGCGCTACTGGGAGGGCCATCGCCCACTGTTGCGCTACGCTTGCTCGTGAACGCCCGGCGCAGAGGCGGATAGCAGGAGTGACGGCATGGACGCGACAGTAACACCAGACCGCGTCGTAATCCGCGGCCGGATCGAGGCGATGGCGCCCGAATTTGCCACTCTCGTGGGAGAGATTGGCGATGGAGGGTGGAAGACGAAGAGCGGGCTTCCCGCGTACACCTGCGGGCAACTCGCATGGCACCTGGCGTCGGGCACTGCGTTCCTCGCCGGCGAGATAGAGAAGGCGAAGAACGGAAAGGCGCTCAATCCGCCTGCGTTCCTGCGGCCGATCCTCTACAAGATGAACGAGTGGCGGGTTCGTGTTGTGTCGCAAGGCGACGCGTGCCGCGGTGCTCGCCGATTTTGATACCGCCGTGCGGAAACTCCTGGCAGTGCTGGAATCCTTTGACGACGATACGTTGCGATTGTCCGCTACGCGGATGGGCGAGACCATGACGATCGCCGTCATGTTTCAGAAGCCCGTGGAGCACCTGGCGGAGCATGCCGGCCACATCCGCGCCGGCCTAGCCAAGCGTGGCAGGAGCGAATGAAGCAGGCCGGGAGGCGGGGTCCGTCCGAGCAGCACACCGGGGTCCCACCATCGCGCGCGTGTGCAGTTCACGTCGTTCGCGTGAGCAGATCGACCGCGCGGCCAGGCTCAGATCCGAGATCGCGCTTCCCCTGACATCCCGGCGCGACGCAACGCAACCACCAGCCGCGTGTGGAGCGATTCAGCACCATCGGTGTCGAACAGATGCGGCAGGGTTCCGCGCGGCGCACCTTCTCCACGCGCGCGTAGAGGTCGTGATTGTCGACCAGCGCCATTTTGTTCCTCTGCGCCTCGACTCGTGCCTGCCCGGTGAAGTCGGAGAGTGTCACGAAGATGCCCGCGCTTCCGGGAAGGCCCTCGCTCATCAGCGTACCGGCGAACTTGCGGATCTCGTCAATGCCGACAGGCCAAGAGACCCAGCGCTTGCATTGCGCGATGGCGCGCTGGCCGTCGCGCGTCAGTTCAAGATCGATGTTGCCGTCTGGACCGTCCTTACGACCGGTCTCTCGGACTTGCCATCCCTCCCGCCGGAGCATCTCTCCCACGAGCCACTCGAACTCTTCCGCGGTTAGGAGCCGGAGATCCGTAGTCCATTCGACAAGGAGCCGCCGATGGCTTGCCTGCACTTGGGCGGCGAGCCAGAGGAGGAGGACCATGCCCGCCAGCGAGGTCGAGAGGAAGTTGGCTATGACCAGTCCCAGTACAGACCAGCGAAGCGCCAACGGAAGCGCCAATCCGCCGCCCGCGTACAGGCCGAACGCGAGCGCTACGACGCCGCGGTCGGAGAGCCGTGCAACAGCAGCCATGAGGGTTCGGCCGATGAAGTCGTCTAGCTTCGACACGCTGAGATGGTAGCCGATGGCGATGTTCCGATGCTGGCGTTGTCCGAGTTGTTGTGAGGTTCGCGCGGTACCGATCGATACGCCCACCACGATGGTTCGATGGTGTCGGACGAACAGCCGCTTCGCTGCATGGCGCGGCGCGGACTTCCTGCGGTGACGCCTCTTTGCCGCGCCCCCTCGCTCAGAAAGCATAGGCTGTGAGGCGCCTGCTAAGTTGGCGCTCCGGACCCTCGATCTGCGACACATCGCGCCTCCTCCCGCGTGGAAGTTTCTATTTCCGCGCAAGAAAGATGGCACGGTCGTCGTTGTCGCGATACGTCTTCACGAGCGACACTTCACGAAAGCCAACTTCCCGCAGCATCAGGTCGACGCAGCTGATCGTCGGCCCCCAGAAGTTGGTTGGGTCGTTGTTCAGGGAGCTTCCGGGGTAGAAGTGCAACAACGGCTGGCGGCTCGACTTGCTGTAGTGTGTTTCGACCAGGGCACACTCTCGAGTGAGTCGGGCAAGATGCTCGAGGGCGAGGAGAGGGTGGCGTTCATGATAAAGCACACCTAGGAAGAGCACGATGTCGAAGGGCCCTTGGAGAGTCGCAAAGTCGCACTTCTTAAGCTTCAACCGTGAACCCAGGAGTCGAGCGGCCACGCGAAAGCCCTCTCCCCCATCGAGTTCTACTCCATATTTGTGTCGGACAAAGTCCCGGTGCTGGAAGTCATCAATCGGCGTCACAGCGGCGCCACGACGTTCACACCAGAAAGAGAAGAACCCGTCCCAGCAGCCGACGTCTAGGACCGTCTTCCCCGCCAACAGCCGTGGGATAGCGTCGGTCCGCACCTTCTGGCTTCGCGCGCTACTGTGCCCTGGTGTCGTTACCCCATTGCCAAGATCGATGGTATGCCACCAGAACGGGATGCGGGCAACGGCCGTCACCTTCCCCTGCGAAAGATCAAGATCCGTTGCCAACGGCAAACACCTCCACACTTAGATCACTTGCTGTCTCAGCATCATTCTGTCGCGGGACGTGACGGAACGCCACCACGCGGAGCGTACCGCTCGCGGCGACCGAGCTCCTAGCCGGCCCACCACGTTTTGACCGCGAACCCTTTGCTCAGTAAGCAAATGGTCGCCGAATTCGGCCAAACGCGGACCCCCGAATCGGCGCGATCCAGGCAGCATTAGTATGGAAGGGAAGGTTTGGAGCGGGAGACCGGACTCGAACCGGCGACCCTTTGCTTGGGAAACAAATGCTGCACCAAGCATGTGCGCCGCGCCTGGGGTTCGAGCCGGCGACGACGCTCGGGAGGTGGGTGAACCAAGTCAAAGCGGAAGCCGCGCCCGCACGAAGAAGCGGAGAACCGTCGGGCGCGGGACGTCCTCAACCGGCGCCAGGCCGAGTGCGAGACGCAAACTCGATCCAGCTGAGCTTCCCAGCGCTGATCAGCAGCTGGTCGTCCGCGAGGAACGCGACGCCGCCTACCTGCTTCGCAAACTCCAGTTCAGCGAGCAGATGGCCCGCTCCATCGAAGGCGAGCACCTGCCGACCATGCCAGGCGATGACGTGTTCGCCGTCGCAGCGGACAGCGACTTGGTAGAGCCGATCGGTCGGATAGAGCTTGACCAGTCCGTCCGGGGTATAGAAGCTCAAGCCCTGCCAGTGTGCGTAGACGATGTGGCGGAGGTCTGCTGAGGCATGAACGGCGCTGGCGCCGATGCCGGCAGTGAGACGCTGCGTCACCCGACCGGCAGCGTCGATCAACGTCAACCCGTCGCGCGAGGTCGCGATCGCGCTTCCATCATCTCCGACGGCGAGCCCGGAGATCGCGTTTGGACCTGATGCGATGTGGATCCCGATCGAGAACCGTGGCCCGCCCGAACCCGTACGTTCGGCAGTCTTGATCGCCTCGTAGGCGCGCATCGCTTCCTTGAACTTCTCCCCCGCTCGTGGATCGTCGCCGTTCCGATCGGGATGCGTCTCGAACGCCTTCTTGCGGAAGGCGCGTCTTACGTCGTCCGCGCTCGCCGTGCGCGCGACGCCGAGCAGCCGATACTGGGCGCTGGTGGCGATCGGCGGCTGCGATAGGACCGCAAAGCGGAGCGTCCGCGGCTCCGTCTTTGTCCGCCACGTCCAGCGACACACGCCCGACCGGTCGAGCATGAAGAGGCGGTCCCAACTGCTGAAGAGGATGCGGTCTCCCGCGAACGGCGCCCGGATGAAGTAGGGGCACGGGCGGTAGTAAGGATCGTCCTGATCGAGCTCGAGGCCCGCGTCAGGCGGCACCCGGTACTGCCACGCGGGGGCGCCCCGGAGATCGTAGGTGTACAGGTGCCCATCCCGGCAGCCGACGATCACGGCGCCGTCGACGACCTGGGCCTCCGTGAGCTTGTCGTCCAGGCGCGCTGTTGCCCGCAGCTGGCCCCGAGCATCGAGGAAGTGCAGGTCCGTGTTGCCGGCACCGACGCGGCCGCTCTGCGTGATGGCGATGCAGCCACCGTCGTCAAGAGCGAAGACGCGCGCCGACGACGCATCGAGCGTCGCGCGCCAGACGACGGATCCGTCCGTCAGGTCGTACAGGGAGAGGTTGCCCGCTCTCCGCGATGCGGCCGCCACCGCCACCCACCGGCCGTCCCTGGAGACGCCGATGCGGGACGCCGGAGGCGAGAGGTCGAGCTGCCGCACCAGCACGACG
>JALYKW010000086.1 GCA_030774575.1 Chloroflexota bacterium
CTCGCACGCGGGGCGTCTCTGTCGATTTCGTTGACTTGCCGTCCGAGGGCTACTCGGGCTAGTCGGCTTGCTCCGTCTCTTCCGGTTCAGGCGTCTTGTCGCCATGGTCGTGCGTGCCACCTTGCCCGTCGTCGCCATTGCCGTGGACTCCCGGCGTCTCGTTGGCCTCCGGCGTTTCGCTGGCTTCAGGCGTTTCGCTGGCTTCAGGTGTCTCGCTGGCGTCAGGTGTCTCGTCGACGTCAGGTGTCTCGCTGGCGTCAGGCGTCTCGTCCGCAGTTAGATCGGCGCCGTCGGGTGTTCGGTTCGCATGGGGCGTCTTGTCGTGCCCCGCGCCCTTACCGCCCTCAACGGCCTGACAAGGTACGTTCACCGTGACGCCGCTCGGCGTCGTCTTCACCGCCGTCTCGCCCTTGTCGCAGACGCCGTTCGCGTCCGTCGGGTGGTGTTGCGGGTTAGCCGTCGGGATACCCACGATCGCGCGCGGCGTACCTTTTGCTGCCGGCGTGGCGGCGTTGTGCGGCGTTGCGTCGGCGGCTGGATTTTCGTGCGCCTGGCCGTGTGTCTTGTGCGTGATATGGAAAGTGGAGAGGACGTTGTTCGCGTTACCCGCTGCCCCCGAAACCCCACCCGAGGCGCCGACGGTTGCGGCGCCTCCGACAAAGATCCCCGCCACTGCTAACAGGGCGAGTCCGCGCGCACCTAATAGTTGTCCGATCATGGTTCTTCGTCCCTCCTCCGGCAATTCGCTCCTCTGACGGGCTACCGCCGCCAGGAACGCGGCCCGCCCGAATGCCGGGTTGGTGGGTGCGCTCCCGCTGGCGAAACGGCCAAGCTGCTGCATGAGCTGCTGATCCGCGGCGAATTCCTGCTGGAGTTCAGGGTCAGCGTCCCGAAGGTCTCCACCCTGCTCCGCCTTGCGATATAGATCCGCAAGCTGTGCCTGACGGCCGTCCCGCCCGAAGAGTTTCTTGTTCATCTCACCTTGTCTATACCCGGACGAGGGCTGTTCTTGTCGGCCTCAGCCGGGAAATTTTGCCCGTTTTGTGCGAGTTGACGGCGTAGCGCGCCGATCGCCCGCACCTCGAGGGAGTAAACCGCCGCCTCGCGCTTACCCACCGCTGCCGCTATCTCGCGCGTCGAGTAGCCGCTGTAGAAGCGGAGTATGATGACTTCACGCTGCTCGGTCGTCAGGAGTTTCAGGGCATCGGCCAGCACCAGCGAATCGAGCCGCTCTTCGAGCGAGCCACCGCTCGGTTCAACTTCGCCCTCGGGAGCATCCTTCCGTGTACGCCGCACGTGTTTGGAAGCCAGATGGCGGGCGATGGCATAGAGCCAGGCCAGAATTGGCCGCCCCTTGTAGCGGTAGCGGTGGATAGATGCGAGTGCCTCCGCGAAGACTTGGGCAGCCACGTCATCGGCCGCGTCACGGCTGCTGGTCCGCCCGTACGCGTAGCGCCAAATCTGCAGGTGATGCCCGTCGTAGAGCTCCGTCCAAGCACTAGGATCGAGGCCGCGCAGACGGGCCACGACGGCGGCCTCCTTCTCCTCGACCGTGTCGTCTTCATGCCCGCGGGCTCTCTCGATGTCTTGCATCCATCGGAGTATCGGCCGGTCCTGTCGGGATAACAAGCAGATGCGGCGGGAAGATGGTGCTGAAGCTGACCCTGGGCAGCTCGCGGGTGCACTGCGTCATTGCAAACATGCGGCGGGCACGATCGCGAGTTCGGTTTTCGCGCCACTTATGACGAAGTCCGGCAATAGCCCCAACGTAAAGCGACGTCGGCGGGAGGACCTTGGTGAGGGCCGACGGCGTCGTACGAGTAACTGCGAAAGCGCCTTATGCGGCCGCGTACCCCTTTTTGCGATTCGCCGAATCAGCGGATCGCCAGCATGCGGTCGAGGGCCAGCTTCGCATCGGCGGCGACGGCAGTCGGCACGCTGATCTGGTTCACCACGCGGCCTTCGACCAGCGACTCCATGGTCCACGCCAGGTACGCCGGGTGGACGCGGTACATCGTCGAGCAGGGGCAGACGACGGGGTCGAGGCAGAAGACGGTCTTCTCCGGATTCTCCTTCGCGAGGCGGCTGACGAGGTTGATCTCGGTGCCAACGGCGAAGGCGGAGCCGGCGGGCGCTTCGGCGATCGTCTTCGCGATGAATTCGGTCGAGCCGTTGAGGTCGGATGCCTGCACCGTCTCCAGCCTGCACTCCGGATGCACGATGACGGTGACGCCGGGGTGACGCGCGCGCGCATCGGCGATCTGCTTCGGCGTGAACCGCTGGTGCACGGAGCAGTGTCCCGCCCACAGGATGATGCGGCTATCCTGAAGCGACTGCAGCGTCTGCCCGCCCATCGAGCCGTACGGGCGCGCCCAGCCCCAGAGCACCATCTGCTCCAGCGGCACGCCCATGGCGAAGCCGGTGTTGCGGCCGAGGTGCTGGTCCGGGAAGAACAGCACGCGCTTCTTCTGCGCGAACGCCCACTCGAGCACCTTCTTGGCGTTGCTCGACGTGCACACCGCCCCGCCGTGCGCGCCGACGAAGGCCTTGAGCGCTGCCGCGGAGTTCATGTACGTCACCGGCAGCGTGTCCTGCGCGATGCCCAGCTCTTCCAGCTCCGCCCAGGCGTTGTAGACGTCGTCCGGGTCGGCCATGTCGGACATGCTGCAACCGGCGGCCATGTTCGGCAGCATCACCTTCTGGTGCGGCGCGCTGAGGATGTCGGCGGCCTCGGCCATGAAGTGCACGCCGCAGAAGACGATGTACTCCGCCTCGGGCCGCTCGGCCGCCCACTGCGCGAGCTTGAACGAATCGCCGCGGACGTCCGCAAACCGAATGATGTCTTCGCGCTGGTAGTGATGCCCCAGCACCACCAGGCGCGTGCCGAGCTTCGCTCGCGCGGCGGCGATGCGGTCCGTGATGTCATCGGCGGAAAGAGACCAGTACGACTGCGGGATGTCCTGCTGCCAGTACGCGAACGACTGCTCTTCGACCAGCGGCACCGTCTCGATCGAGTCGCTTTCGCAGGCGATGCCCTGGGCGGGTTTCTTCTTCGTATCGGGCGTCAGGAGCATCGTCATAGGGGAGCGGCCTCCGCACTTAGTGTCTCTATGACACTAAGCCCAGCCTACCACCGACCGGAGATGGTGTCAATACGACACTAACGTTCGGATTACAGGGGTGGGGACATGGCGCCGTCTCTGTCCTTCTCCGCGTGGACTGGCGACGGACCGCGCGCTGGCGGAAGCCGAACCCACCCGGGCATGGAATCAACTCCACACCCCCGGCGAGGCGCCGATCGTGCAACCGATATAGTTCTCCGCATGGACGAGATCATCTCCGCCCGGCTGCACATCACCGACGAGCAGATCGCCGCGTTCTGCCAGAAGTGGCAGATCGTGCGCTTCGAGCTCTTCGGCTCGGCGCTGCGCGACGACTTCGACGACCAGAGCGACGTCGATGTCCTTGTGACGTTCGCGCAGGAACCCAGGTGGCGGTTCGCCGATCTCCTCGATATCGAGGACGCCCTCAAGGCGATGTTTCATCGTAACGTCGATCTCGTCGAGCGTCCCTTGCTGGAGCAGAGTCCTAACTGGATCCGGCGCCGCGCCATACTCGAGACCGCCAGACCCGTGTATGCGTCAGCCTGACGATCGCGCGCTGCTCCTCGACATGCTGCTCGCGGCGCGCGAGGCGCGAGCGCTCGCGGCGGGATCGACGCGAGAAAGTCTGGCAGAAGACCGCGTGCTCTTCCTCGCGCTACAAAAGCTGGTCGAGAACATCGGGGAAGCGGCCAGCCGGCTCTCGGAGGGCGCTCGCTCGACGCTGCCGGTCCTTCCATGGAAGGACATCGTGGGCATGCGCCACCGCCTGGTACACGACTACATGCGCGTGGATCTGGACAGGGTCTGGCTGGTGATCGAAACCGACCTTGACGCGCTCATCGCCGAGATCGAGCACCGCGGGATCACCCCCGAGCCGGAAGGCGCATAATCCACCCAAGCACTCCCCCCTTCCGGTCTCCCGCATCTAACCTCTACCCATGACACTCTCTCTCAGCACCATGTGGGCGCAACAACCGCTCGCCAGCGCTGTGCGCCAGATTCGACCATCTGAATGAGAAGGCGCGTAGTTATCGTAGGTTCGGCCTTCCTAATGTCGGACGTGGACTCTCACGCCGGCTGCATTCCATGACGACTCTGCAGAGCACGTTCCTCCTCCACCGAAGGAGCCTTCGAGCCACCCCAAAGCGCCTCTAATTCGACGAAGTAGGCATCGAGGGCGGGCAGATGCATCACGAGACGGCGGCTCGGCGCCGCCGAAAGGTTGCCGAAGGTGTGCCCGGTTCCGGCGGGGACGAGCACGAAGCTCTACGGACCACGGGTCTGCTCTGCGCCATTCAATAAAAACGTCACCTGGCCTTCGAGGACGAAGAAGCCTTCCTCCATTCCGACGTGAGCGTGCGGTGGAGACATCCGTACACCCGGCGGGAGCGTGCGCTCCATGAGGGAGAGACGGCCGTTGGTGGTCCGCGCCATCGCCTTGAAGAGCATGACGCTGCCCCTCGCCTCATGACGCTCCCCTTCACGCGGGCCAAAGGTGTAGAACGCATCTGCCATGGCTCACTGCCCCCTTCGCGGGATCCTACGCGAGTTCTTCTGGCGTCTCTTGCCCGCGGCGCTGGAAGATCTCTACTCTAGCGCCGGCGTCTCGGCTGGTTCGTCGCTTCTGCTCCAAAGCTTCTCGAAGTACCTGCGGAAGTACGCGCGCAGTTCCTCCTCGCTGACGCCTACGTCATAACCCGGCGAGGTGATAGGGAGCGCGCGCTCCACCTTTATCAGCACCAGTGACCGCATGGGAACCCCGGCCCCGCGCGCATGCCGTGATTCGCGAACCTGATCGAACTCCCCTCCTGATACGCGCACCTCGGCTGTACCCTTGAAGCGATAGCCCTTGCGGGACAATTGATCGACCACGTTGACCTCGATGGCGGGATTCTCTCGCAAATTCGCGATGGTGCCCGGGGAGCGCATGTCAACAAACATCAGGTGGTTATCGTCCCAGACCGCAGTTGAGCCCTTGGGCGAAAGGTTTGGTGTCCCGTCGGGGCAGACGGTCGCCACGAAGCCGAGCCGTTGCTCCCTTACCACACGTTTCATATCGTCGCTGAGTACACCCATTTCGGCCTCCTTGTGTAGTGACCTCGCTATTCCCCGCGATCGTCCTCGCTCTCGGTCATGGTGGGCGTGAACGTCGTTCTCCTCGCCATACGGTGGGGATATCGCTGTCTGGTCGATTCTTGCGATCTTTCCACCACGGACGGTAAAGCAGAACTCCACGCGTCGCCCGTGACCGGAATGCACGACGGCTCCCGGCGCTGCGTCGATCATCGCGTAGGTGGGAGTTGGAGCGCGGCTGACGAAGCTTCTGGCAACGGCCGCTGCGCCGAACACTACCGACACTCCGCCCGCCTGCACGAGCGCTTCGTCGGCACTGAGGACGACGTCGGGGGCAAGCAACGCGATCAGCGTCGCAAAATCACCTTCCCGTGAGGCAGCGAGAAACGCGTCCACCACGGCCCGGTGCTTATTCAGATCTGCGTCGAGATCAAGGTCCGCCGACTTGATGCGCCGCCGGCCCCGGCTCGCGAGCTGTCGCGCAGCCACGGGTGACCGCCCTAGAATCGACGAGATCTCGGCAAAGGGCATGTCGAACAAGTCGTGAAGTACGTATGCAATGCGTTCGGCGGGATTTAACGTTTCGAGTACTGCCAGCAGCGCGACACCAACCGAGTCCGCCATGACCGCTTCCTCTTCGGGATCGACGGTGCGGGAACCATTGGCGACCTGTTCGGAGTCACCCGCGCTAAGCGGCTCTTCGCGCCGCGACCTCCGTGAGCGCAACATGTCGAACGAGATGCGGGCGACGATGGTCGTCAGCCATCCGCCCAAATTGGCGACGCGGGCTGTGTCGGAGCGGCTCAACCGGAGCCACGCCTCTTGGACGGCGTCATCCGCCTCGCTTCGCGAGCAAAGCACCCGGTACGCCACCGCGTTCAGGCGGGGGCGGACCTCTTCAAAGCGCTCCGCCAACCAGTCTCGCTCGTTCACCGGTCACAACTCCTGGTCACGTTCCGTCATAGTAATGACGCGTGAGCACCCGGTCGATGTGACAAGAGTTCGGCTCGGCCTGGGTTGGGCAACCCACGATCGCGCGAACGGAGATAGACGCGAAACGTGGTCCCGCCGGTCGCTCGCCGATTCCCGCTTTTCACACCGCGCCTCCCGCTTCCCGCCGCCAGCATCTAACCTCTAGCCATGACACTCTCTCTCAGCACCATGTGGGCGCAGCAGGACCGGTTTGTCGCGGACATGCATCTGTTCGTGCGTGAGACGCTGGCGCTCGGCTACGACGCGATCGAGGTCAGCCACTCGACTGCGACGGCGCAGTTCGAGCGGCTGATGAGCTATCCCGGCGGCGTGCCGATCTCTTCGATCCACGCGCCGGCGCCGCTGGTGCGCGATACCGCAAACAAATCGAACGGCTCGCTCAACCTCGCCTCGACTGATGACGACGAACGGCGGGCGGCGATCGACTACACGAAGGGCAGCATCGACCTGACGAAGCAGGCGGGCGGGCGCTACGTCGTCGTGCACCTCGGCGGCGTGGGCTCGTCGATCTTCGAGCCGGAGCGGGAGATGCGCCGGCTGTTCGACTCCGGCACGCACGAGGGCGAGCGGATGCAGGAGCTGCGCGCGCAGTGCCATCGCCTCCGCGCCGGGCAGGCGGCGCCGTGGCTCGACGCCGCGCGCACGACCCTGCGCGAGCTGGCGGCGCACGCCGAGGCCGCAGGCGTCGCGCTTGGCATCGAGAACCGGCTGCACTACCACGAGATCCCGCAGCCGGCCGAGTGCGCGGCGCTGCTCGCCGGCTATCCGCCGGAGATCGCCGGCTATTGGCACGATGTCGGCCACGCCGAAGTGCAATGGCGGCTGGGGCTCGTGGACAAGCGGCTCTGGCTCGATACGAACGGCGCGCGCTGCATCGGCTCGCACCTGCACGATGTCGACGGCATCGGCGACCACCGCGGCCCCGGCAACGGCGATGTTGAGTGGGGCTACATCGCCGCTGGCATCCCCGCGGCTGCGCTGCGCGTGTTCGAGATCAACCAGTCGCAGCCGCCCGAAGCCGTCTCCGGCGCGATCCCGTTCCTCCGCGAGCGCGGAGTCATCGCCTGACATGACCGCCGTATCGGTCAATCCGGCGGTCATGCGCGTCGCGAGAGCGGCGGCGCGCGACCTCATGCGCGAAGGAGCGCGTGCGGTCGTCCTCACCGGCAGCCATGCCCGCGGCGAGGCGCACCGTGAGTCGGACATCGATCTCGTCGTGCTGCTCCCGCGCGGAGCCGCATCCAACCGCCGGCCAGCTCCAATCCAACGCCGCGCATCGTTCTTGATCACAATTGCCTGGGAGACCGAGGCTTCCGTCCGCTGCGCATTTCGCGATCCGAAGCTCGTCGGCTCATTCGTCCCCGGCTGGCGCGATGCGATCGCACTCGATGATCCGGAGGGCGTCGCAGCCAGATTGCAGCGGGCGGCGATGCGCTGGCGGTGGGAAGACATCGAGAGTCAGCTGGATGCGTGGGTGGCGGAGCAGATCGCCGGCTACGCCGAAGAGGTGCAGAAGCTCGTCGCGGCGCTGGACCAGCGGAACGCGCATGCCGCCGCCGTGCAGCGGTCGCTACTCGCGCTTCATCTCGCGAAGATCATGTCGGTGCATCATCGAATCCTCTACGGCAGCGAGAATGTGCTGTGGGATCTCGTCGCCGAGCGCATGGCGGACGCGTGGGCCCGCGCCCAGGCGCGCGCGCTCGGCGAGCAGGGCGAGCGGTTCGAAGACACGTGCGCCGCCGCGCTGGAGCTGTATCGCCTGGCGGCTGCCGAAGCCGGCCGGACGCTCAACCGGCGCCAGCGCGCGGTCGTCGCGCACGCCTGCGTGCTTGAGCTGTGACCCGGGAGCTTGTTACCGCCGCGCCCGGGCTCTCCTTCCCATGCCCAATCGGCGCATGACGACGGTCGCAGTGCTCTTCCTTCGCCTCGCGAATCATCTTCTCGAAGTCTTCAATCTTTACGGCGCGGTTTGACCGAGCCGGCGACATCCGCGATGGAGAGCTGTCGCACAATCGACACGTCGTCCCCCTGAACAAAAAACCTCACGCGATCACCAGGGGCTATTCCGAGTAGCTCGCGGATCTCCGTTGGTACCGTCACCTGGCCGCTTGTCGACACCACGACGGATCTCACTGATCTCATGCGCCGCGCTCATCCCGCTGCTCCCGCAGAAACGACTCCAGGTCGGCGATGATCGCGCCGGTCGGCGGGAACTCCGGCATCGCCTGCTCGCCCGAGCCGCTGAGAGCGTCCTGCTGCTCCTCGATCGCGCGGATGCGGTCCTGCACCTCGTCGTTGTGGGCGACGGCGAGTGAGACCTGCCGGACGAACTCATCGGCGACGGTGCGCATCTCGCTGAGGTTCAGGTGCAGCCCGAGCATGTCGTCCAGGGCATCGAGCAGACCGAGCGCCGTCTTGGGGTTCGGCGTCGTGCCGAGGTAGTGCGGCGATGCGGCCCAGACGCTGGCCGTCGGCAGCTCTTCCCGCCGGCAAGCGTCGTGCAGCACCCCAACGATGCCGGTGGGGCCTTCATACGACGAGCGGGTGATGTTGCGCGCGGCGAGCCGCGCCTGGATCTGCGGGTCGGTCGAGAAGCCGTTGAGCGGGACCGGACGCGTGTGCGCCGTGTCCATCACGAGCGAGCCCATGGTGACCAGACGCTGGGCGCCGAGCGACTTCGCGAGGCGCGTGATCTCCCCGCAAAAAGACTTCCAGCGGAGGTTAGGCTCGACACCGATCATCAGGATCGCGGCCTGGGCGTTGTCGTTGCCGGCGAACGAGAAGAATTGATTGCTCGGCCACGTCAACTCGCGCTGCGCGCCGTCCACGATGCGGATCGTCGGGCGCGTGTCGCTGTAGCTGTAGTACTCCTCGGAGTCGATCTTTGCGAACGGCTGCGCATGCCACGACTCGACGAGGTAGCGGACGGCGGTCGTTGCCGCCTGACCCGCATCGTTCCAGCCGTGGAAAGCGGCGATCACATTTGGACGGTCGAGGTCGGGAAGTTGTTCGATCTCCATGCGATCAGACTAACACGCCGATCAGGCGCGGGCGCGGCCCGGGTAGAGACTTCGGTCAGCACCTGCTGAGTGTCTGAGCTATCGGGACACGGGTAGCCGGACTAGCGGTAGTCGCCGCTGGCCATCTTGCCCGGGGTGTAGCCTCCGGCCGGACGAGCGGCGCGAGCGCGGCGCGGGCGTACGGGGCGGACGGCCGCGGCGCCGGCGCCCCGCATCCACTCAGGCAGGAACTTCTGGTACCGGTCCGGGGTGGCCGGCGTTGCCGGGCGCACGGAATCTTTCACCGGGCCACGGCGTTTTCCACGGGACGACTTCTGTGACATTGCACCTCATGCGTGGACGAGCCCGGCGCCTACAGCGCGGTCCGCCTGTCCTAATATCGGCAAGGGTCGCAGCGCAAGAGAGGGGAGAATCTTGCGAGGGCCTCGGTTCGGCTTCCATGCCCTGTGTTAAATCTAGACGCAATCGTGGGAGTTTGTAAATAGGTTCAGGACGTTTTAGGGAATCAGATACACGATTCTCATGGTTTTCGCTCACATTGTTGCGGTTTGATCGGGTCGTGCCCCGCACGCGCCAACATTTTTCCGCCGCCATGCCGCCTTTTCACGTGAGATCTTCGCGAAGGAAATCGGCGATGCGCTCGCCGATCATGATCGTCGGGACGTTGGTGTTGGCGCTCGGCACGCGCGGCATGATCGAGGCATCGGCGATGCGCAGGCCGTGGACGCCGTACACGCGGCCGAGCTCATCGACGACGGCGCTCGGATCCCCGGCAGGGCCCATGCGGGCGGTGCACGAGGGGTGCGCGCCCGTGCCGGAGTTGCGGCGGATCCAGGGCTCGAGCAGCGCCGGGTCCGCCAGTTCCGCGTTCGTGGGGCGGCGGACGCCTTCGCTGACGGACGAGATGGCCCTGGTCTCGCAGAGGCCGATGGCGCGGCGGACGCCGTCGACGAGCTTGATGTAGTCGCGCTCGTCGCTGAGGTACTCCATATGCAGCCGCGGCTTCGCGTCGATGTCGGCGCTGTCGAACTCCAGGTGACCGAACGAGTACGACTTGAACACGCAAGCGGCGAGGCCCATGAGCAGGCGTCCGCCCGCTATGTGCATGAACGACAGCGGCTCCAGCTGCATGTCGTTCACGTCGTCGCTGCCGGTGGCGGTGTAACGCATGGTCGTCTGGATCACGGGCTGATCCCAATCGGCGACGCCGTCCCGGGGGACCAGCGTGGGACCGATCGCGGGATGGTCTTGCATGTGCTGGCCGACGCCCGCGGCCTCGTGCTGCACGGCAACGCCGAGGCGGTCGAGCACATCGCGCGGGCCGATGCCGGAGCGGACGAGCACCGCGGGGGTGTGGACGGCGCCGCACGCGAGCACGACATGCGGCGCGTTGATCCGCGCCGTGACGCCGCCCATGCGGACTTCGACACCGGAGACACTGCCGTCGTGGAACATCACGCGGTTGACGTCGGTGTCGGCGCGGATGTGCAGGTTCGCCCGGTCGCGAGCGGGCGCCAGGTAAGCGATGGCGGTGCTGATGCGCAGCGTGCCCTTCTTGTTCATGGGGTGCGGCCCGTAGCCGGTGGATGCGGGGTCGTTGTGGTCGGGGCACTCCGGATACCCCAGCTCCTGGCAGGCGTCCAGAAACGCCGCCTGGTACGGCACGAGTTCGTCCCGGGTGTGGCGGCGGATCGGCAGCGGGCCGGACTTCCCATGGTAAGGAGCATCGAAGTCGAGGTCGGTTTCGAGCTCGATGAACGCGGGCAGCACCTTCTCCCAACTCCAGCGCGGGTTGCCCAGCGTAGCCCACTCGTCGTAGTCGGCGGGGACGCCGCGCAGAGCGATCGCGGTGTTCACGGCGGACGATCCGCCGGTGACGCGGCCGCGCGCGAACGGCGTCGTGCGGCTGGTGCTGGTGGGGGTGTATTGCAGGCCCCAGTCGTGGTCGAAGAAGGAGCCGTGGTTGACGTTGCGTAGATCTTCGGGGAGCGCTTCGATGTTCGGGTAGTCGGGGCCGGCCTCGAGCAGCATCACGCGGATGCGGGGGTCTTCGCTGATGCGCGCCGCGACGACGCTGCCGCCGGAACCGGCGCCGACGACGATGAGGTCGTAGTCGAAGTTGTTAGTCATGAGTTCTTAGGTTGTCAGTCGCGGTCGTCAGTCGTCAGTTGTTGGTCGCTATCAGATCACATCGCTCGAAGTCGGCCAACGGTCAGGCAGCTACAAGCTCCCGCAGGTCTTGAAAGAGCCTCTCCGCTCCCTGATCCTGAGGGAAAATATGGATCTTCCCATAGGCCTCGAGTGTCCGGAGTAGGTCATGAAACGCCGGACTACCGTGAGATAAACCGTACTCACTCACCTTGTCGATCGTGATCCCGACGATGTCATGCGTATTCGGGTCGAGATGAAGCTGTGCATTCGCGCCACGTTGCGTGTAAAAGAAACCGTGGCGATCCCCTATCGTAACCTCAAGCTGATCGGTCGCGCGACGCAGATCAAACGTAACTCCGGATTCATCGAGGCGAGCAGCCAAACGGCCGGTCGCTTCGCGCATCCGCTGTCGCGCCTCTCGTCGCTCTTGCTCGATCTCCTCTGTCAACTTCTCATGCCCCGCAGCCACAGAATCTCCTCGTAGTCATCGACGGCGGCCGTCGGCCAGGCGGTCAGTACCTGAGCAGCCGCTCGCGGATCGTCGCGCGCTAGCACGTGCAGATATAGCGCCGGGAACCGGCCCATCACTCCCCTGCGATAGTAGTTGATCGAACCGTCCGTTTCGAGCGTGCAGACATCAGGATCCTCGACGGTAAGTCTGGCAATGTCTTGGAATCCAGCAAGAAACGGCCGCTTCTCAAGAATGTGCTCCCATGCTTGCTCAGCCAGCTCTATCGGCTTTCCCCGAACATCTATCGTCCTCCATATGATATTCGCCAAGAGCAGACTCCCGCGAAAGTACGGTGCGCGTTGATGGACTGCTTGCGCGAGGCCGCCTCGCCGAACTCCCCAGACAGCGCGATCTGTCTTCAGCTCTTGCTGTGCCAGATCTTGGGCTGCTGGCCGGTGAACAGGTCGTTCAGCGCGAAGAGCTCGATCCGCCAGGGCGTGAGCTTGAGGACGCCGTACCCGGGATCGTCGTGGCCGGCCTGCCAGATGATCGCCGGGTCATAGCCGAGTGGTGGCGGTGTGCTCTTGTAAAGGTCCCAGATGCGCCGCTTCTCGGCCGGGTCGTCTTCCCATCCGGCGCGGCAGTCGGCGTAGACCTGCTGATGCTGCGGGTCCCAGTACGACAGCGACACGAAGGGGTTGCGCGCCAGGTGCTTCGCCTTGTGCGAGTCACGGCCGGTGGCGATCCAGCCCGTGCTGCCCTCCCAGATCGGATGGAGGATGCGGGTGCGGGGTCGGCCTTGCGCATCGACCGTGGCGACCGTACACCAGACGGTGCGGGTGATGCGGGCAAGGAATTCGTCCTGGATCTCGGCGAACGATGCTACTTCCACGCTTGCTCCCTTTCGCCGCTCACGGGCCCGCAGGTTGTTTCCGTGTCGCGTCTGGGGCGTCTGGCCTATGGTCCGTCAGCGCTCGACTACGTCGCGCGTGTCGTCTCTCGCAATGTCGGCAGCCGGCAGGACATCATCGACCCAACCGCCCTTCTTCCATGATGGCACCGGCGTCCGGCATTCGCTCTTCGGCACGAACTTCGACCGCTGCACGAGCTTGTACTGGTGGATGTAGCGCGGGCAGTTCGGGAATACCTCGCGCGCGTGCACACGGACGATGAACTGTGCCTCCGGGTACTCCGCCATCAACGGGTCGCTCGCGTCGATCGTCGCCTCGCCGTTGAGCCGCATGCGGTGCTGCTGCTCGAAATCGATGAAGAGCAGGCCGACCTCGCCCGTCGTCAGCACGTTGCCCATCGAAAGGTACATGCCGTTGCCGTCGTAGTTCGGGAAGGCGATGGTGCGGTCGTCGATAACGCGCACGAAGCCGGGCTCGCCACCCTTGTACGAACAGTTGGCGTGGCCGTCCGCATCGACCGTGGCGATGAAGAACATATCGCGCCGCTGGATGAACTCGCGGTCGTTGTCGTCGATGTGATCTTTGACGATCTCGCTGATGCGGTCCGCCAGGCGGCGCGTGTCGAACTGCTCTTGCAGTTGGCGATTACCTTCGTGGTAGACGTCCCTCATGGGGGCCCTCTCCTCCGGACAACGGCGGCACAAGTGGATCGTGACGGCGCCGGAAGGTCAGGTCAAGCGCCGGCCAGACAAGCGCCCAGCGACCTCTGCGCCCTCTGCGGTGAATTTGGATGGCAGCGGGAGACGACAGAGCCGACGACCGACGGCCGGCTAATGCGCTTCGGCGTAGGATCCGTGGGATGATGCCGACGAGTTCTGTCCGACGAAGTGGCCGAAAGCGGCCCAGAGCATGATGCCGAAGACGAACAGCTGGAAGTCCTGTGCCCAGATCAGTATCCGCATCGTGTGCCAGTCGATGTAGTGCGGGCCGCCTGCGACCGGCACGACATCGGTCATGCTGGCCAGGGCGACCGGGCAGACGAGCCGCGCGATGGCGACGATGAGCGCCCAGAAGGCCGCCCATCGCGTGCTGCCATCGGCGTTGAAGAGCCAGATCAGGCAGCCGAAATTCAGCAAATACGGCACGATGGACGCCAGGAAGTCATCACGGACCACCCAGCTATTGCCGTACGCCAGTCCCAGCTCGGCGGCGGGGTGCACCGGCATGCCATTCTCGAAGTAGATGGCAATCGGGACCGCGATCAGCGACGACAGCGCGATCCAGATGAACGGCATGTACCAGCGGTGAAGGAACTCCCAGGTCATAACAGGAGCATCGTACGTACGGCCGGGCAGCGCGTGTATTCGGGAATACCCTTACTTTCAGTGGCCAGCGGGAGACTCACAGAGCACGGCGGTCTATTCCCTGAGGCATGCGGCGTGATTAGACTGTGAGTTACCAGAACCCCCGTTGCCGCAACCGCACACAAGAAGGAGTCTGTCATGCCTCGTTTCCACATCGATTCGCTCGTATCAGGGGCGCTTCGCGCCGCCGACCGGGTCTCCGCGCCAGCCGTCGCTCAGGCGCACTGCGACGTCCCGTGCGGTATCTACGACCCGCATTACGCACAGATCGCGGCGATGAGCGTCGTCCGAATGCACCAGCTCATCGACGCACTGGAGCTGCCGGCAGACGGCAAGAACAAGGCCGATCAGGCGAAGTACCACAACTCGCTCAGCCGCTACATCGTGGTCAAGGAAGAGCACGCCGAGATTGTGAAGCGCGAAGTGCGGATCATCTGGGGCGACTACTTCAAGCCCGAGCACACCGAAAAATACGCGGATCTGCACGCCACGGTGTGGAACATCATGAAGCTGGCCGGCAAGGGCAAGCAAGAAGTGAACATGCAGAACGCGCAGGATTTGCTGGCGGCAGTGCAGAAGTTCGCCGAGATGTTCTGGGACTCGAAGGGCATGAAGACGGCGCGCGTGCCGTCCGGCCAGGCGATGGGCGGCGAGCTGGTCGTGCCGCAATAGCGATCCGTCCGTAGACGCGATCCGGGAGGAGAGGCACAGCGCCTCTCCTCTTTCTGTCCGAGAGATGTTGAGTAATGACTGAAGGAACGGCGCGGCGTCCCGACGCGATCCGGCTGGCTGCCGGCGCGCTCGCGGCAGTCTTCGTCGCCATGCGGCTGCTGCGGATCGGGCTGCCCCTCGGCCGCTACGTCGTCGATGGACCGAGCATGGAGCCCGCGTACTGCGCGGGCGACCGCGTGCTGGTGAACCGGCTCGCGTACGTGCGGCGCGCGCCGGCGGCCGGCGATGTCGTGGTGCTGCGCGATCCCGAGCGGCGCGGCCGGCACCTGCTGAAACGCATCGCCACGCCGCCTGAGGGCGCGATCGTCGGGAAGGACCGCTACTTCGTGCTCGGGGACAACGCCGGGGTGAGCCGCGACTCGCGCGCGTTCGGGCCGGTGCGCCGGCGGGACGTGGTGGGGAGGGCGTGGCGGAAGTATTAGGTTGTGGGTTGTAGTGGGTAGGTTGTAGGGCGCCTGAACCTTACTATCTGCCGGTGGCAGCGACATTGCGCGCCGCCCGATGCAAGGGAGGGAAGAATGCCATCGCCGAATAATGCATGGTTCATCAAGGGCACGGCGCGGCTCAACACGATGGTCTTTCGTCTTACGGGCGGCGCGATCGGCAGCCGGTTCGGCAAGGCGCAGGTGCTGCTGCTCACGACGACCGGGCGCAAGTCAGGCAAGCAGCGCACGACGCCGCTGAGCTACGTCGACGACGGCGACAATGTGGCGGTCGTCGCGTCGAACGGCGGGCGGGATGACGCGCCGCTCTGGTGGCGCAACCTGCAGGCGAATCCTGAAGCGACGATCCGCACCCGGCGCACGACCCGCAACGTGCGCGCCCAGCAGGCGACGGCCGAAGAGCAGTCGCGCCTGTGGCCGTCTGCTGACGGCGGTGTACCCGGATTACGACGTCTACACCACCCGCACGACGCGGCCGATCCCGATCGTGATCCTGCGGAAGGTGTAGGGCGGTCGCCCGAACCGGCTATGCGCTCCCTGGCCTACGCCGACGTCGTTCGAATGTTGCACATGCTAATGCATCGTCGGACGAGGTCGAGCAACCACTCGCGGCGGAAGATGAGTCTCACCAGATGGCGGACGAACAACTGGATTGGTCAGAGTGGCACCGTGCGTACGACGATGCGACGTCGTCGCTGGCGCGGCGGCTCGCGGTCGTGCAGGAGCGGCTTCGGGGTGCGATCGATGCGCGGCCGGGGGCGCTGCGGCTGATCAGCATGTGCGCGGGTGAGGGTCGGGACGTCGCTGGCGTGCTGCGCGATCATCCTCGGCGCGGTGAGATCTCCGTGCGGCTTGTCGAGCTGGATCCTCGGAACGCGGAGGTGGCGCGGGCCGCTGTTGCCGCCGCGGGTCTGGAGCGAGTGGAAGTGGTAGAGGCGGATGCTGCGGAGACGGACAGCTACGCGGGCGCAGTGCCGGCGGAGATCATCCTGGCGTGCGGGGTGTTCGGGAACATTTCGGACGAAGATGTGCGGCACACGATCGAGCGGCTGCCGTGCTTCGCCGCGGACGGCGCGACGGTGATCTGGACTCGCGGGCGGGAACGTGAGCGAGATGCGGCGTTGGTGATCCGGGAGTGGTTCGTGGCGTCGGGATTCGTGGAGGTCGCCTTCGACGCGCCGGATGATGCGCGATTTCGGGTTGGGGTGCATCGGCTGGTAGTGGCGCCGCGGCCGTTCGAGCGAGGGATGCGGTTGTTTCGGTTCTTGCGGTGACCGTCGGCGAAGGCAGCGCTATGATTGCGTTGTACGCTAACGATCCGAATGCCTCGCGATCGCGAGAGGCAGGTAAGACCGCGTGAGCAGGGAGCAAATCCAGCGGATCTTTGAGAAGAACGTGTTCACGTTCATGGAGACCGATGTGCGCCGTGAGGTGGACTTGGCGAAGCTCGAATCACAATGTGATTCCTGCGGTGCCAAGCCGGGTGGCGGGAACTTCCTAGCCGCGCTAGGGCTCCTCTCCTATACCGAGTTCCTGGGTAGCTTCACGACCGGCTCCTACGGGCGAGGCCGAGCGCGGAACAACTTCAACTCCATGTACGCGCGACTGGGACCCGCCTACCGCGAATTCGGGGAATCGCTCGACGTGTATGACGTGTTCCGCTGTGGGATGGTTCATGAGTACACGGTAAAGCAGTCAGCTGACATCGCCATGATCCGCGGCGGTGAGCCGTGCGGCATTGGGCGCCAGCCAAATGGTCGGCTCTTCTTCGTGGTAGAGCGGTATCTGGATGATTTCATTGTGGCGGCAAAGGCCCTCTACGTCGAAATCATGAGCTTGGACGATCCGTCGTTACCCTTGAAAGTGGAGTAGTTGCCGATCCGCATTCACGATCGGGGCGTTACCAACCCTCTGGCGCGTCCGGGTACCACGCCATGCCCAGCAGCGAGTCGCCGCGGTCGCGGTTGACGGGGCGGAACACCTCCCACTCGCTCTCCTCCACCCGCATCTCCATGTCAGGATAGCCGATCGGCTCGCCGCTGCCGATGCAGACGAAGGTCTCCGCATCGAATCGGTGGACGCCGTACGTGGCGGCGATGGTAGCGCCGACTTCCTGTTGCCAGCGCGTGATCGGCACGCCGGGCTTCGGCACGGCTGATGGATCTTGCGTCATCAGCCGGAAGCTCGCGGGGTGGGCCATGCGGCCGCAGCGGATGTAGCGGCCCTGCGGCGCGACGCCGGCGGCCTGCGATGCGGCGCCCTCGAGCGCGCCGAAGAGATGGCGGCGCCGGAACGTGGGGTCGATGCAGCACATGCCGGCGAGGCTGACGACGGTCGGCGGCAGCCGCGGCAGGTCGAGCACGCGCATGTCCGCCAGCGAGAACCCCGCCAGCACATCGCCCGCATCGGCGAGCGCGAGGAACCGCAGCTGGTGCAGCGACTTCTCGAGGTACGCGTGGTTCGCCTGACGGTAGGCGATATCGAACAGGGCGAACACGCGCGTGCGGTCATCGCCCGTGAGCGTCTCCGCCCGCATCGTGCGGATCTCGATGCCGTTGAGGTCGGGCAGCTTCATCATCACGCAGAAGTATCAGCCGCACGCGGCGCGTCCGCCAGATCCTTCGGTGCGCGTCTAGTCTCGCCCGGAACCCACTCGTTCGAGTTCCTGCTTCTCGTCTCTCGCTTCCCGTCTCCCCGTCAGAAGGGCTTGAACTCCGGGAGCCACACCATGAACGGGATCATGAACAGAATCACCAGGCACAGCACGATGGGCACGTTGTCGTTGATCAGCTCGACGAGCGCATCGGTGGGCTTGTTGCGCTTCTTCGACTTCAGCGCCTCGATCTCGACGCGGTTGAGGGCGTGCCCGAGCAGCGGGATGCAGACGAACAGCACCAGCAGGTAGAGGACCTCGAGCGCGAGCAGCCAGCCAGTCGTGAAGAAGTTGTAGCCCTCGTCGGCGGCGAGGAAGACCCCCGTCGCTCCGGTGGCGATGGCGCCCGGCAGCAGGCCTGCCTTGTGCCCGGTGGACGCGTCCTCGAAGGCGACGATGGCACGGTCGATGTCGTCTTCGCGCCAGCCGCGCCAGAGCGCCACCATGACGGCGCCCAGACCGGCCATCATCAGGAAGAGCGAGAGGAAGTGGAGGGCGGCGAGGATCTGCTCGCTGGTGCTCACACGCCGCCGGCGGCGACGGGGGCGGGTGTCTCGGGCGTGTGCGCGCGTTCGGGCGAGAGCAGTCCGGCGTCGACGCCCGCATGGCGCGACTTGGCCGCGCCGATGAAGTCGCGGAAGAGCGGCTGCGGGCGGTCGGGGCGTGAGCGGAACTCCGGGTGGAACTGCGAACCGAGCATGAAGGGGTGGTCGACGATCTCGGCGATCTCGACCAGGCTTCCGTCCGGTGACGTGCCGCTCGGAATCAGGCCGGCAGCCTCGAGCTGCGGGAGGTACTTGTTGTTGAGCTCGTAGCGGTGGCGGTGCCGCTCGACGACCTCATCGACGCCATACGCGGCCGCGGCCTTCGTGCCCGGCACGAGCTTGCAGGGGTAGCCGCCGAGCCGCATCGTGCCGCCCTTGTCCTCGATGCCGAGCTGCTCGCTGAGCATGCTGACGAGCGGGTGCGGCGCCTGCGCGTTGAACTCGGTGGAGTTGGCGCCGATCAGTCCCAGCACGTGCCGGGCGAACTCGATCACCATGATCTGCAGCCCGAGACACACGCCCAGGTACGGGATGCCGTTCTCTCGCGCATAGCGGGCCGCTTCGAGCTTGCCTTCGATGCCGCGCTCTCCGAAGCCCGGGCAGACGAGGATGCCATCGACGCCGTCGAGCAGCGAGGCGACGGGCTCCTGCTCGAGCCGCTCGGAGTGCACCCAGCGGATGTCGACGGCGACGCGGTGGGCGATGCCGGCGTGGATCAGCGCTTCCTTGATCGAGAGATAGGCGTCGTGCAGCTCCACGTACTTGCCGACGACGGCGATGGTTACCGTCGCCGTCGGGTGCTCGAGCCGGTCGACGAGCTCGCGCCAGCCGGCGAGGTCGCGCGGGCCGGCGTCGAGCTTCAACAGCTCGATCACGTAGTCGCCCAGGTTCTCGTCCTGCAGTACCAGCGGCACCTTGTAGATGCTGTCCACAGTCGGCAGCGAGATGACGCCACGCTCCTGCACGTCGCAGAAGAGGGCGATCTTGCGGCGCAAGTCGGCGGTGACTTCGTGGTCGGCGCGGCAGAGGATGACGTCGGGCTGGATGCCGGCGCTGCGCAGCTCGCGGACGGAGTGCTGCGTCGGCTTGGTCTTCAGCTCGTTGGTGGAGCCGACGTGCGGCAGGAAGGTGACGTGGAGCGAGAGCGTGTCTTCCGGGCGCTCCTCGCGGCGGATCTGGCGGATCGCCTCGAGGAAGGGCTGTCCCTCGATGTCGCCGACGGTGCCGCCGACCTCGACGATCACGACCTGCGCCTCGGTCTCGCGGCCGATCTGGCGGACGCGGGCCTTGATCTCGTTCGTCACGTGGGGGATGGCTTGGATGGTGCCGCCGAGGAACTCGCCCTTGCGTTCTTTGGCGATGACTGCCTGGTAAATCTGGCCGGTGGTGACGGAGCTGGACTTCGTCAGCTCTTCGTCGATGAAGCGCTCGTAGTGGCCGAGGTCGAGGTCGGTCTCGGCGCCGTCGCTGGTGACGAAGACCTCGCCGTGCTGGTACGGGGACATGGTGCCGGGATCGACGTTGAGGTAGGGGTCGAGCTTCTGGATGGAGACGGAGATGTTGCGGCTCTTGAGGATGCGACCGAGGGAGGCAGTCGTGATGCCCTTGCCGACGGAACTGACGACTCCGCCGGTCACAAAGATGTACTTCGGCATGCTCTCCTTGCGCGGGCCTGGGGGCCTGGCCACACAAAGCAAATGGCGGCATCTTCCGGGGGATGCCGCCCATCAGCATAGTATCGGGCGGGCTGGGGAGAGGACAAGCTTTCGGGGAGCTTTGCGTCGGGGGTGAGCGATGTTGGAGGTTCGATGTTGGATGTTGGAGGCGACAAGCTTGTGGGCGAGGGTCAGACCTCAGCCCCGAGTTCGAAGACGACGGGGATGCCCTTTCCGAACCATTCGTCGTGGACACGCAGCAGCTTTGCGCGCGTCGGAATGCTCCAGACGAAATTCGCGTAGTCGACGTAGTCGTACCACCCCGCGACGGGACCATACAGGGCGGCCGCCTGCGCTCGTTCGGCCGGATCGACGAGCTCCCGCGCGGTAGCGTGATACGTCTTCCGGCCGAGCTTGACGGTGACGTTCGCGTCCGCCCTCACGTTCCGCAGCCAGTCAGCGCGAAAGCCGAGGATCGACACGGCGTAGACCCGCTCTCCGTCCCGTACGGCCCGCATTGGCCGCGCTCGCGGCTTGCCGGACTTCCGGCCCTTCGTCGTGACGAGAGCGATCCCCTTCGGTGTGGGCATCATCTTAAAGACGGGCGTGTTGGTGATGTTGCCGAGCTTGTGAAAGGTCTTGGACTCCGCAAATGGATTCGCCAACGGTCACCTTCTTTCTGGCGCACATACACGGGATTATCACGAGGCTCGCTTATCACGCTGCATAGACGTACTGACATCTCCAGGGCAGCGGTCGCGGTTGTGATCGCCATTTCGCCGCGACAATGAGCTGCACCAGTCGACCCTGAGAGTCAGAGGTTGGGAGGCGCGCTTCGGCGAGCTGGATCACTGGGACTCATGAGGCCGACGTCACGCCCATCAGGGTCCGCCACGATGGCATACCGCGCGCCCCAGAACGTGTCGTACGGAGGTTGACGGCTCTGGTACCCGGCGGCCGTCAGCTTGTCGTGGAGGGCATCGACCGCTTCACGGCTCGGTGCGCGGAAACCGATCACCGTGGCGGGTGCCGTACGTGCGTCGCGGTAACCAGCGTTGTAGACGCGAGCCAATTGCGCGCTGTCTAACTCGATCTTCGCACCACTACCGATGTCGACACCTTCTGTGTGATGGCGACCGCTGTCGGTGCGCCAGACCTTCTCGTCGCTGATGTCGATGCCAAGTGCGCGGTAGAACGCGAGCGTCGCATCGAAGTCCTGGGCCACGAGGTTCAATCCTGTGAAGCGCGGCGTGTCTGTCATAACCAGTTCCTCTTCACCAGCGCATCCGCGAAACGCGAGACCGCCGATCGGTCAACAGGCGCCCGATCACCGACGGACGGGATCATAGTCCTGTCACCTCTTGGAAGCAACCAACTGTATGGGTTCAGTGCCTGCATCGTGTGGGGGGCGATGCTCAGGCCGTCGGCGGCGTTGACTACTGGACTCCGTGCGCCACGGCGCTCCCCTGCGAGCGCCTGAAACCATGCGGACGGCCAGATCAACACGACGACAACGTCGTGCCGGTTCCAGCTGCGGCTTTGCCGGCTACACGTGCGCGATCAAGCTCGCCGCGGCGAGATTGATCCCCGTGAGACGGCAACCTCGCATACACTGGTGGCCCTACAGCAGCAGGACGGAGTGGCGGTCGATGTCACCATCCATGCCCGAGCCAGCGGACCAAACGATGCAGGGCGACGTCCAGGCACCGCGGACGTTCGCCTCCGGCCGCTATGTCGTCCGGCGCGTCCTGCCGGAGGGCGGGCAGAAGACCGTGTACCTCGTGCATGACGAGGCGCTCGACCGCGACTGCGCGCTCTCGATGGTGAAGTCGGAGCTGCTCGAACCCGATGACCTCGAACGCTTCCGGCGCGAAGCGCAGGCGATGGCGCGCCTCGACCACCCCAACATCGTCGCCGTGTACGAAGTCAGCGAAGAGGACGGCCGGCCCTTCTTCGTCTGCCAGTACATCACCGGCGGTGACCTTCGGGGGACGCTGCGCGAGGCAGGCGGCCCGCTCCCGATGGAGCGCGCGCTCGGCATCGCCGAAGACGTCTGCCGGGCGCTCGGCCACGCCCACGAACACGGCATCGTCCACCGCGATGTGAAACCGGCGAACATCTTGCTGACCAGCGATGGCGCGGCCAAGCTCGGTGACTTCGGCCTCGCCCTCGCCGCCGGACGCACGCGCCTCACGCTCGAAGGCGCCTTCGCCGGCACCGCGGCTTACATGGCGCCGGAACAGGCGATGGGCCAGCCGGCCGACGCCCGCAGTGACCTCTACGCGCTGGGGTGCGTGCTGTACGAGATGCTCACCGGGCGAGCGCCGTTCGCCGGCGGCGACGCCCTCGCCATCATCTCGCAGCACATGAATACCGCGCCCGTCGACCCGTCCTGGCACAACCCGGCGGTGCCGAAGCCCCTCGAAGCCACGGTCCTCCGCCTGCTCGCCAAGTCGCCTGATGAGCGCCCGGCCTCCGCGCAGGAGGTGGCGCAGGAACTACGGCGGATCAACGAGCTTGCGGCCGTCGAGCCGCCTCCCTCGCCGGAGCCGCAGGCGGTCACGGATCTGCGCGGGCTCGACTGGGGGCGCTTCGTCGGCCGGGGCGAGGAGATGGAGCAACTGAAGGACGCGCTGGATGGAGCGCTCTCCGGCAAGGCGGCGCTGATCTTCGTCGCCGGCGAGCCGGGCATCGGCAAGACGCGGCTGGCCGAGGAGTTCGCCGTGTACGCGGGACTGCGCGGCGCCCATGTGCTCTCAGGCCGAGCCTACGAGGGCGGGTCGTCGCTGCCCTACACGCCGTTCGTCGAGGCGCTGCGCCAGTACACGCGCTCGCGCCCGGACGGCGAGCTGCGCACGCAACTCGGCCCGGGCGCGCCCGAGGTCGCCACGCTCGTCTCGGAGATCCGCGCGCGCTTCCCCGACATTCAGGAGGCGCCCAGGCTCGAACCGGAGGCGGAGCGGCTGCGCCTGTTCGAGTCCGTGACGGAGTTCCTCCGCAACGCCTCCGCGGCGGGCCCCATCGTGCTGCACCTCGACGACCTGCACTGGGCCGACAAGCCTTCATTGCTGCTCTTGCAGCATCTGGCGCAGCGCACCGCGCGCGACCGCCTGCTGGTCCTCGGCGCCTATCGCGACGTCGAGCTGGCCCGCGGGCACCCGCTCTCCGAGACGCTGGGCGCGCTGCGCCGTCTCCCGAACTATCGCCGCGTGCTGCTGCGTGGCCTGCCGCAGGAGTCGGTCAACGATCTGCTCAGCGCCATCGATCCGAGCGAAGAGGGGGCGACTCGACGGCAGGCGCTGGCGGCAGCGCTGTACCACGAGACCGAAGGCAACCCCTTCTTCATCCGCGAAACGCTCGCGCACTTGGTAGAGACCGGAAAGATCGTGCACGAAGCGGGCCGCTGGGTCCCTCGAGTGACGAGCGTCTCAGAGCTGGGCATCCCGGAAGGCGTGCGCGAAGTGATCGGCCGCCGCCTCTCGCTCCTCAGCGACGGCTGCAACAGCATGCTCACACTCGCGTCGACGATGACTGGCGGGTTCTCGTGGGACGCGCTCAAGGCGATCAACCCTGACGTGCCGGAGGCCCAGCTCCTCGACTTGTTGGAAGAAGCGCTGGCCGCGCAGCTGATCGCGGAGCGGAAGGAGGAGGGCGCCGGCCGCTATGACTTCACGCACGCGCTGATCCGGCAGACGCTGTACGAAGAGCTGAGCACGCCGCGCCGCGTCCTGCTGCACCGCCAGATCGGCGAGGCGCTGGAGAAGTTGTACGCGGCCAACATAGAGCCGCATCTCGCGGAGCTGGCCCACCACTTCTATCAGGCCGCACCCGGCGGTGACGTCGAGAAGGCCATCGATTACGCAACGCGGGCGGGGGTCCGGGCGATCGAGCTGTACGCCTGGGAAGAGGCGGCGGGCCACTACGAGCGAGCTCTCCAGGCCATGGACCTTACCGGCACCGCCGACCACCAGCAGCGCTTCGACCTGCTCATGCGGCTGGGCCTGGCGCACGAATCCATGGGCGACTTCGCCTCGGCGAGGAACATCTACGAGCGCGCGGCGCGCGGCGCGAAAGCGGCTGGCCTCGCGGAGCAGCAAGCCCTGGCGGTCGCGCAATACGCCGGGTGGTTCGATACCTTCAGCGATCTCGCGCCACCGGTCGCGATGCTCGAG
>JALYKW010000087.1 GCA_030774575.1 Chloroflexota bacterium
GCCCATGGCCTGGTGAGGCGCTTTAGAGAGGTTCGCGGCTTCTTGCTCGTTGCCTGGCTCACTCATGACACCGAGTGTACTTCGACCGCGCGGTCAACTTTCGCATTCGGAAGAGTCGCGACCATTCACCATGACAACATCGTGCGGATGATCAGCGCGCTTCGAATCGACGCTGGAGCCCAAATCTCATTAGCCGCGGTACTCGGCCGCGTAGCTCGCCTGAAAGCTAGCCTCCCCGTACACTAAACTCCCGGCGTTCGGAGAGAACTTATGGACTGTCCAACATGCGGCTTCGCCAATCCCGCCGGCACCAAGTTCTGCGGGGAGTGCGGTGGTGCGATCGTCGTCGAGCGCGCTTGCGCGCAATGCGGAACCACCAATCCGACAAGCCTCAAGTTCTGTCGCGAGTGCGGATCTCGGCTTGCTGCGACAACGGCGTCCGCCGCCAGCGCGACTCCCGCTGAACCGAGTGCTGCGCCGCTCCCCGCATCGTTCGCAAGCGGGCGCTACGCCGTCCGGAGCTTTCTCGGTGAAGGCGGGCGGAAGCGAGTCTACCTCGCCCACGACACCAAGCTTGACCGAGACGTGGCGTTCGCCGCGATCAAGACGGACGGCCTGGACGCCGACGGTGTCACGCGCATCCGCCGCGAGGCCCAGGCGATGGGGCGGCTCGGCGACCACCCACACATCGTCACCGTATTCGACACTGGCGAGGAGACCGGTGCCGCTCGCGTGGTCGAGCCGTACATCGTCAGCCAGTACATGGCCGGCGGCGAGCTGACACACCTCATCGACGCCGCGGAGCGGCGACGCCTCCCGATCGCCGACGCTGTGCGGATCGCGACGCAGATCGCGCAGGGGCTGGAGCACGCGCACGCGCACGGCATCGTCCACCGCGACCTCAAGCCGGGCAACATATGGCTCACCGAATCCGGTGTCGTAAAGATCGGCGACTTCGGACTCGCGCTCTCGCTCGACCGCACGCGCATGACTATGGCCGGCACGATGGTCGGCACCGCCGCGTACATGCCGCCGGAGCAGGCGATGGGCGGCGCGACGACAGCGGCAAGCGACCTCTACGCCCTCGGTTGCGTGATCTACGAGATGGTGACGGGCAGGCCACCGTTCGTCGGCGACGATGTGGTCGCGGTGATCTCTCAGCACGTCAATACGCCGCCCGTAGCACCGACGTGGCACACGAACGAGTGTCCCGCGGGCCTGGAGACGCTGATCACGCGCCTCCTCGCCAAGGACCCGGCGCAGCGCCCGGCCACCGCCAGCGAGGTGCTACAGGCGCTCGCCTCCGTCGACGTGCAGTCGGCACCCACCGAAGCCGTCGCGCCGTCGGACGAGGCGACGAGCGGCGCCATCTACGCACGCACCTTCGTCGGCCGCGAGGCCGAGCTGAAGCAGCTGCAGGCGGCGTTCGACGGCGCGCTCTCCGGGCAGGGCGCGCTGATGATGGTCGTCGGCGAGCCGGGCATCGGCAAGACGACCGTCACGGAGCAGCTACTGACCTACGTCGCGATGCGCGGCGGCCGCACGCTCGTCGGGCATTGCTACGAGGAAGGCTCGCTGGCGCTGCCGTACTTACCGTTCGTCGAGGCGATGCGCTCCTACGCGCTCGTGCGCGAGCGCGACCAGTTGCAAGAGGAGCTCGGCACCGGCGCCGGCGAGGTGGCGCGCATCGTCTCCGAGATCCGCGATCGCGTCGCGGTCGAGCTGCCGCCGCCCGGTAACCCGGAGGAAGAGCGGTTCCGCCTCTTCCAAGCGGTGACGGCGTTCCTGCGCAACGCCTCGGCCGCACAGGCGCTGTGCATCGTGCTCGAAGACCTGCAGGACGGCGACAAGGGCACGATGGAGCTGCTTGTGCACGTGGCGCGCAACCTGTCCGGCGCGCGCCTGCTCGTCGTCGGCACCTACCGCGACGTCGAGGTGGACCGCAGGCACCCGCTGTCCGCCGCGCTCGCCGACCTGCGGCGCGTCGAGTCGTTCGCGCGTATCCCACTGCGGGGGCTCACGCCCGACGAAGTACAACGGATGCTCTCGAACATCGCCGGCCAGGACGTGCCATACGTGCTTGCAGAGGCGATCTACCGCCAGACCGAGGGCAACCCGCTCTTCATCCAGGAGGTGGCGCGCTACATCCTTGAGTCCGGGTTGGCGCGTCGCGAAGGCGGCCTATGGGTAGCGCCGGCTTCGCTGCTCACGCAGATTCCGGAAGGTCTGCGGGACGTCATCGGCAAGCGGCTCACGCGTCTGAGCGAGGAGTGCAACCGCATCCTCAGCATCGCCGCCGTGATGGGCCGCGACTTCTCGCTCGATGTGCTGCGCGAGGTCGCCGGTGTGCCCGAGGAGCAGCTGCTGAGCGCGCTGGAAGAGGCGATCGGCGTGTCGCTGCTGGAAGAGCGGACCGAAGCGCGGGACGTGCGCTATCGATTCACGCACGCCTACTTCCGTCAGACGCTGTACGGCGAGATGATCGCGCCGCGGCGGCTGCGGCTGCACAACGAAGTGGCCAAGGCGCTGGAGCGTCACTACGCCAGCCGCCTCGACGAGCACGCGGCGGAGCTGGCGGAGCACTTCGCGCACTCGTCGACCGAAGAAGACCTGCGCAAGGCGGTGCACTACGGCGAGCTGGCCGGGCAGCGCGCGGCCGCCGTCTACGCGCACGGCGAGGCGGCGCGGCTGCTGGAGCAGGCGCTCCAGGTGCAGGACGTGTTGGACCCGAACGACGGCGCGAAACGCTACGGCCTGCTGGACGCGCTTGGCAACGCGCTGCTCTCCGCGGGCGAGCCCAAGCGCGTGTCCGACGAGATCGCGCCAGAGATGTTCGCGCTCGCGGAGCGGCTCGAAGACAGCGAGCGGGCGGCCGCCGCGGCGGCCCTTGTGCAGGAGAGCATGGCTCGGCAGGACGCAGGACCGATAATGGCGACGCCTGAGTGGGCCATGTGGACGGAACGGCTGTCGCGCCACGCCGCGCCTGACAGCGGCTCCCGTGTCGTGGCGAATGTGAATGCGGCATTTACGCACTATGCACTCCGGCGGCTGGAGGAATTCTGGGAATCGAGCGCGGCCGGGCTAGACCTGGCACGGCGGGTCGGGGATCCGGACGCACTCACGTACGCGTTCTTCGCATTCCTCACCCCAGGCTCCCCACCAGAGTTTCAAGGTGAGCGGCTCCGCGTGGCTGAAGAGATCTACGCCCGCCCGCGGACGAACATTCGCCCTTCAACGCTCGGTAACATCTTCTGCGCCCTGTACTACGTGTTTCTCGCCGCTGGCCAGCGCACGCGTGCCGATGAGATTCAGCAGGAACTCGACGGCTACTCGCACCGCGTCGGCGACCCGTTCGTGCAGACGTACCAGATGAATGCAGAGGCCGTGCGATTCGCGCTCGCGGGCGAATACGAGGCCGGGTTGGACACCATTCAGCGATTCACCGGCACCGCGGCCGGTGCCGAGCCGTTCGGACAGGCCATGGCAGCAGTGACGGCCTCACCCGCGCTCGTCCGACTGGGCCGCTACGAGGAGGCGCTTGCCTACCGTCCGTACTGGGGGGCGTTCTTGCCGAGCGAGGGATTGGCCGCGTACGTCCCCTCGGCGGCGGGTCTGATGGATGAAGCACGAAGCGAGACCCAGCGCCTGATCACCGCGAGTGGCACGCGCGCTGAAAACGACTGGACCGGCGCTCCAACGCTGATGAGCCTGCTCGCCACCGCGATTCTGACGCGGGACACCGACGTGCTACGCATGCTGTACCAACGGCTCTCCGGCTTCGAAGATCTGTACTCGCCGGAGACGCTCTCGACCGTGGCCCGGTTGCTGGGCCTTGCCGCGCTGCTGCTCGACGAGCCCGCGGCAGCGCGAAAGCACTTGGCGACGGCGCTTGTTGTGGCCGCGCGGGTCGGGGATCGCCCGGAGACGGCGCTGATCCGGCTGGCGATCGCGCGCACGCTGTTCGAGCACTACCCGGATGAGCGAGCGGAGGGGAACGAGCACCTCAACTTCGCGCTCGCCGAGTTCCAGGCGATGAAGATGCAGCCCGCGCTCGAAGAGGCCATGCGCCTGAAGATGCGTGAGCAGGGCATCAGCACCATAAGCAGCGACATCTACACATCGATCGTCGCCGTCGCCGATAGCGTCCAGCGCGAGCGGCCGGACATCGTCTCGCACGCCGCGCCCGACGGCACGGTCACGATCATGTTCAGCGACATCGAGGACTCGACGGTACTGACGGAGCGCCTCGGCGACCAGGCGTGGCAGGAACTGCTGCGTAAGCACAACGCCCTCATTCGCGAGCAACTCCGCGCGTACGACGGCTACGAAGTGAAGACGATGGGCGACGGCTTCATGGTCGCCTTCCGCTCGGCGAAGAAGGGCCTCGACTGCGCCATCGCCATCCAGCATGCGTTCGACGGCCACAACGCGGCGGACGGCGAGCGCGTGAAAGTCCGGATCGGACTTCATGCCGGCGAGGCGATCAAGGACGGCGACGACTTCTATGGCAAGAACGTCATCCTCGCCTCGCGCGTCGCCGGCAAGGCTGTCGGCGGCGAGATCCTCGTGTCGTCGCTCCTGCGCCAGTTGGTCGAGAGCAGCGTAGGTGCAGGCACGTTCAGCGAGCCACGCGAGGTGGAGCTGAAGGGGTTGTCGGGCGCGCACACCGTCTACGCCATCACAACGACCTAGAGTGGAAAACCGACACTAAGACCAGATCGTGTGACTTCGCTAGCTTGGAGCGCACAGCCGCGCCGCCAGGAACTCGCGAGTGGCATCGGCGGCCTCCTCCGGAAAGTCGCCGTGCTTGCCTGGGTGGGCGTGCATCCTTTTGTCTTGTGAGCCGATCGCATCGAACAGCTCCAGCGCACCCTCGCGATCAAAGATCTCGTCGTCCCACTGCACCATGAACAACACCGGGCAGGTCACGCTCGGCGCGTCCGTGCGGTGCCGCTCGGCGAAGCGTCCGCGGACCGCGCTCGGCCCGGTGAAACCGCAAGCGCCCAGCACCGCTGCGCTGATGCGCGGCTCCGAGGCGACAAACGGCAGCCCAAGCACGGTCCCCATCGAAAGTCCCCAGTAGCCGATGCGCGTGGGATCAAGCCGGTCTGACGTTAGCAACGCATCCAGCGTGGCGGACCAGTCGGCGTTCATGTGGTCGAACGTGTCCGGTCGCTTCCAAAGCTCGACGTACTCCTGTTGCGGCGGCCCGTCCCCTGTGTCGCGGATCGGACCGCGTTCGCCGTGATCAATCGCGTCGATGGCGCAAACCGCGATGCCATGATGTCGGACGAACCGACGGGCCATGGCCAGGCCGACCGGATTGCGCTTCTCGCTCTTACCGCCATGCCCCATGAGCACCAGGGGCACGGCCCCTGCCGGCTCCTCTGGCATCCAGAGAATGCCGGGGAGCTGCTCTTCCCCGCGCGCGACGTAGAATGGCCGCTCCCACACACCCTTTGAGACGACCGGCGTGGCTCGCCAATCCATGTTCACCTCGATCGAGCGATATTGCGCAGCGTAGACAAGCGCTGCGCCGCCAACAAGGCCGTGCTCACGAGACACGACAGAGAGCGGAATCGTGGATGGCTTCGGCAGCGAGAATGCCCGCCGCGTCCGCGATCATATAATCTGCGGGCCATGAATCCGCTGCGATGGCTCTGGAAACAGTTCCTCGGACCCGTTGACGACAATCCTCCTGCACCGGACGAGCTCGTCACGGTCGGCACGGCTAATGGCGAAGGACTCGCCGGACTCTGGCGGGAGACGCTGGAGGAACAGGGCATCCGTTCCGTCGTCAAAAGCATCGGCTTGCTCCCGCTGTACGGCATGCCGACCTTCGAGGTTCAGGTCCAGTACATGGACCTGGAGCGCGCCCAAGAGTTGCTCGGCCTCGATACCAACGAGGCAAACGCCAACGTCGCGCCGCACCCGTAGGCGATGCCTCCGCCGCTGGCCGGCGGACCACCATCAGGCAATAGCGTCTGAACCACGCGCCTGACGGCGACTGGTCGTAAGAGGCGTCCGACCAAGAGTGAGCGAATCGCCGCCCCGTCCGTCGCCACGTCGCCTACGGGGGCCGATCCTTGTCAGAAACCTCTGAACTTGACGGCCGTTCTCTTTACAGCGTGCTTAGGGACGCGTAGCATCATTACGAACCTAGAAGTGATATCTGGGGCCGTATTGCAACCACACTGGCGGTGGAGAGGCTGACGTGAGACGACGTTCTGTCGGCGCATTCCTGGCAGCGCTTACGCTTCTGGTGGCCGGCACAGTTGTCTGTGCCTCGTACCTTGGCGGTGGCCTTACACACGCCGTTTCAGCAGCAGGACATAAGACCGCGACGGCAACACGAACGGCGACCGCAACGCGCACTCCGGCCACGACAACCGCCACATCTAGCCCGACATCGACGCCCCCTTGCAGCAAGCCTCGCGGGCAGTGCGCTAAGACAGCTACGAGGACCCCAACCAGCGCCGCGACGAGCACGTCGACATCGACGCAGACGCCAACACCGACCAACACGCCGACCAATACGCCGATCGCGACCGATACCCCGACTGACACGCCGTCGCCGACAAACACTGCGACGGATACACCGACGCCGACTGAGACGCCGACCGATACACCGACGCCGACGGACACACCGACGCCGGTTGATACTGCGACATCGACCCCAACGCCGGCGCAGGTGATCGATCAACAACAGACGGACGGGAGCGCCGCGTTTGGCGGGGCGCGCCTGCCCGCGGGTCTGACATTCACGCCAGCCGCGAACAATCTCTCGGCATTCGATATTTGGTTTTGGTGTCCGGTGTCAGCCAACGTCACCGTCGAAGAATGGTCGTCTGGTACGGCGGTCATCGCTGGCCCTATCGTCGTGAGCACTGGAGGTGGATCAGTCACCCATGTCGAGATTCCGGGTGGTCCCGTGCCGCTTACTGCCGGTGCAAAGTATGCGATCCTAGTAAGGTCACTCAACAGTGGCGGGACCGAGCCTTCCCCCTCCCTGTGCATTAGCGGATCGCAGTCAAATCCGTACCCGGGTGGCGCCTTTGTGTCCCAAGGCTTCGAGTACACTCCTTTTGATGCCTATTTCGTGACCTATTACCAGTAGCGTCGTCCTCTGACATGACGATGAGCAGCTCGTAGAGATCCGGCGCGCAGCCTACGCTCGCGCGTCCGACCGTGTCCGCAACATCATGAACCAGCGCGTCCTGATCTGAAGCGACCAGCGAAGGCGTGCGGAACGCGGAGCGGTTATACGCCGCGCGATGGCGCGACTGAGGGAGCATGCCGGCCACGCCCACGACGGCACAATCGTGGTGCCAATGAGCGATTCAACCTTTAGCGAGCGTACGAGCGTTGAGATGGCGTAGGGTTGGCTGGAACCGCGCCGCTAACGAGGTCTGTGCGATCCTGTGCAAGTCCGCAGCGGTGAGACTGAACGTTCGGGCGACAAGCTTGAGCTCATCGGTCAAAGTACATTCGAACGCGCCGGGGTCGTCTGTGTTGATGCTGAAGGCCAGCCCCATCCGATGCGCTGGGCCGATCGGATGGTCTTCGATCAGCCGCACCGCGCCCGTGCGAAGATTACTCGTCGGGCACATCTCCGTGTGAATGCGCTCCGTCTGCACCCGATCAAGCAGCCGCGGGTCGGCGAAGATGGCGACGCCATGGCCGATCCGCCGTGGCCGCCCGTGTTCCAACGCATCCCACACGGACTCCGCGCCGCACCACTCGCCCGCGTGGATCTCGACGGGTATCCCTGCATCGTGAAAGCGGTCGAACGTTCGCGCGTACCGGTCGACGGGATTGCCTTCTTCGGGTCCGGCGAGGAAAACGCCAGCAATGAGTCCGGCGTCGTGCATCATGAGGATTCGCTCGGCTATCTCATCTACCTCGCTGCCAGGAGGGCGCCGGCGGTTCCAGCCCGCGAGGAACTCAACCTGCACGTCTCCTTGCTCAAGTCCGTCGGTATACTCGCGAAAAGAGCCAAATCGTTCGAGTGTTTCGGACCGCGTGCAACGCAACAGCGCACCCGAAGCAACCATGATCTCCGTATACACGACGTTCTGAGCACGAAGGCGTGCTACGTGAGCGGCAAGGATTGGCTGGTAATCGGCGAGCCTACCGTCCATGCTTTGCTGCACATCAAACCAGCGTGAGAAGCTCTCGAAGTCGTTGACCGGATAGGACGACTCAAGCGCTTCGGCACTCAGGGGTAGAGCGGCGCCTCGCGCCCGCAGGTCGCGCAGCATCATCGGATCAACGATGCCGTCGAGATGGCAGTGCAGTTCGACTTTGGCGATGCGGTCGATTTCCGCTCTACGACCTTCTCGGATTACGTTGCTCTGCTGGTCGGGTCGCACTGACATGGAGGCATCCTATCAGCCGATCCATTGCGCCTGATGCCGTCTCCCACGATCGGGCGATCGTGGTGGTGCACGATGGCGGCTTCGGTTGCAGGCGGGCGACTACGCCGGGCTCGACGTGCGAGTCGTGAGTTGCTCGATCAATATCCGGCTGCATGTTAGGCTCGACGCCAGAGCGAAGGCTGGCGTATGCCGAGATGCTGACGCCCCAGCGGGTGATCTCCGTCCGTTCGCAGATCGAAGAAGGACCGCGAGCCGCCGCCGGGCGGCTCCGGAGCGAGGGAGGTGCGTATGGCGATCGTCGTGTTCTTTGACCACATCCAGAACTGCCCCACCGAGCGGTACTATGAAACCCTCCGGCGGCTGGAGCAGGCCGGCGCGGGCGCTCCCACAGGCCAGCTCTCGCACGTCATGTACGTGACCGACGGGCAGCCGCACGTCATCAACGTGTTCGACTCGCCCGAGAACTTCGAGGCGTTCGGGCGCGTGCTGATGCCCATCCTTTCGGAGCTGGGCATCGACGCGGGCCAGCCGATGGTCATGCCGGCCGAGAACGTCATGATGGGGTAACTTGCCCTTCCCCCAAACGGTCAGCCGAGAAGGCGCCAGATTGCGGCGTCCAATTGAACACTACGACCAAATGGTGCGTGGGCGCTAATCGCGATGGGTAAATCCACGATCCGCTCATGGTGATCGCACCCTCCGACAGAAGCTGTTGACGCGCGTGTTACGATTCCTCGTGAAGCCGGCGGCACCGATTGTTCAGGCGAGAACTTCCAGGAGATGGCCAACGCTCAGGCCCGCCGGAGCAAAGCCTCGCGTTAGGCGAGCGCTGCGGAGATTATGACCGACGTGGCAAGCAGGACCTCGGGAGTGTCACGCGCGGCCGGCGCCTCAGACGGATCGAGCCCGAAGAAAGAGACCAGCGTCGGAAGGTTGGTTCTCGTATCGAATCGGCTGCCGGTTACGGCCGCGCTGGACGACGATGGTCGCATTGAAGTGACGCCGTCGTCCGGCGGCCTGGCAACCGGCCTGCGCGGTCCGCACGCCAGCGGCGAGTCGCTATGGATCGGATGGCCCGGCCCGCTGTCGCGCCTTAACGCCACCCAGACGCGCGAGTTGCGCGAGCAGCTGACAAGGTTGCGGACGGTGCCCGTCGAGCTATCGCAGCGTGATGTCCGAGGGTTCTACGACGGCATCTCCAATGGCGTCCTATGGCCACTGTTTCACTACGTAACCGACCGCATGCCGGTCCGCAGCGATGATTGGGCGGCGTACGTCCGCGTCAACGAGCGGTTCGCCGAGGTCGTCGCCGAGCAGTATCGCCCGGGCGATCTCGTCTGGGTGCACGACTTCCAGCTTGCGCTTGTGCCGCAGCTGCTGCGCGAGCGCCTGCCCGACGCGTCCATCGGGTTCTTCCTGCACACCCCATTCCCGTCGTCGGAGGTGTTTAGCGCGCTCCCGTGGCGCCACGAGGTGCTGCGCGGGCTCCTCGGCGCCGACCTGATCGGCTTCCACACCGCGTCGTACCTGCGTCACTTTGCGATGTCAGTCTCACGATTTCTCGGTGGCGAGCTGCAAGTCGACCGCATCACCTTCGGAGACCACGAAGCCCGACTGGGTGTCTTCCCGATGGGGATCGACGCCGCACGATTCGCCGCTCTCGCCGCCAGCGACGCCGTCACGCAGCAAATGGAGACCATCCTGTCCGAGGCATCCGGCCGCAAGATCCTCGTGGGTATCGACCGGCTCGACTACACGAAAGGCATTCCCGCTCGCCTCCTGGCGATCGAGAGGCTGCTGGAGAACAACCCGGAGTTGCACGACCGCATTCGCGTGATTCAGGTGATCGTCCCATCTCGAGAGAAGGTCGACGCCTATGCGCGCCTGAGGCGCCAGATCGACGAGATCGTCGGAAGGATCAACAGCCGCTACGCGACTGCGAGTTCCGTTCCGATCCATCACCTCTACCGTTCATTGGGCGAGTTGGAGGTTGCCGCGCTCTATCGGGCGGCCGACGTTATGCTCGTGACACCGTTGCGTGACGGAATGAATCTGGTCGCGAAGGAGTTCGTGGCCACGCGCGACGATGAAAATGGCGTGCTCGTGCTCAGCGAGTTCGCCGGCGCCGCCGCGGAACTGGGCGGAGCGATCCTCGTCAACCCGCATGACATCGACGCGGTGGCCAGCCGCATCGCCGATGCGCTCACGATGCCGCAGCCCGATCGCCGCGAACGCATGCACGCTATGCGCGAGCGAGTATTCCGCGCCGACGTGCACCATTGGCTGGACTCGTTCGTGACGGGCCTCAAGCGAGCTTCGGCCGATCGGGGCGCGCACTCCGTAGCGTACTCATCCGACGAAGAGACCCTGGAGCTGGTCGCTCGGGCGAAGGGTGCGGAAGATCTGACGGTGATCCTGGACTATGACGGCACGCTGATGCCGTTCTATGGCGCGCCGGCAGACGCCGCGCCAGACGCCAAGATGCTGCATCTTCTCCAGACGCTGGCAGAGCGGCCCCGCACGTCGGTGCACATCGTCAGCGGTCGAACACGCAGCTCGCTCGCTCGCTGGCTGGGCGATCTGCCGATCGGCATCTACGCTGAACACGGCTTCTGGTCTCGCCCCTCGCACCACGACTGGTGGCTGCCTGTGGACGGGGTCTCGTTCGAATGGAAGGAGCGCGTACGCCCCATCCTGGAGCACTTCACATCGATCACGCCCGGCGCCTTAGTCGAGGAGAAAACCGCATCGATCGCCTGGCATCATCGGATGTCAGGGGACGGCGGAGCGAGGCAAGCAAAGGAGCTGCGGATCTTGCTCGAAGAGTTGCTCAGCAATGCGCCGGTGGAGGTGATCGAAGGCGACATGGTCGTCGAGATCCGGCCACAAGGCGTCAACAAGGGCAACGTCGCGCGGTCGATCCTTGCCGATGCGTCCCCGGCGACGACCGTGCTCGCCATCGGTGACGACGTGACTGACGAGGATCTCTTCAGCGCATTGCCTCCGACAAGCCTTACAGTGCATGTTGGCCCACGTCCCAGCGTCGCGCGCTATCGCGTCGCCGACGTGCGCGCTGTGCGAGCGCTCCTCCACGGTCTCGCCAACGACGGGGCGAACAGCGGCGCTGACGCGGTCGCTGCGATGGCAGCAGCGCCGCCTCCGTTGTGAGTCAGCGCCACTCCGACACCCAATTCACGACTCGTGCTCGTCCTCGTTCCTTTCGGCGATTCGCGATCGGCACGATGTCCTCATGGTGTTTGTGCCGACCTAGCCCTGTCGATGGTCGCCATCGCTCTTTCGATGACCTCCTCGACGTCGAGCGTGCTTACACTAATCCGTAGTGACAGCAATGCAGCCCGTTTGATAGACGACGCTCCCATCTCTTGTCACCTGCCAGATGATGCCGACGGTCACGTTGTGTGGCGCGTCTGCAGGTCGGAAGAAGAAGTCGCCAGATGCATTACCGGCGGCGTTGGTATGCAACGAGGCGGTGGGAACCGTCAGTATATTCGTCTGGCAGCCGGTGTCCGCGAACACCTGGAGTCTCATCTGATACGTGCTGTCAGGAGACGCCCCTACCAGGACGTAGCGCTCGTGAGCGAAGACTTTCGGTCCGTTGGCGTGGATGTCGACGACGAAGCCGGATCTGAGAGCGGCGTCGCCTACTGGCAGAAGATCGATCCGCTCTGTGTGGAAGTTGGAATCGGCGCGAGCTGAGCCGGCTACGGCCAGCGCTGAGAACAAGCACGCAAGAAACGCCGCGGTAAGAAATCTCGTCATGACAGCCTCCTCTTCTCGATCGTGTTGATGGCTCTAACATCCCCGGCCCCATTCGCCTAGGGGTCGGTGTCGGCGTCACCGAAGTGCGTTGAGTCGGGGAACGACAGACACGAGCCTAGGCCGTGAATGTGTTCTATGTCAACGAATCTCTGTCAAGTACGGACCGATTGAACAGAGTCGCATTGGGTGGGAGAAGCGCCGCTGACCCTGGCGTCGGTCTCTGAAGAGAACCTCGACGACATCATCTGGTGTTCAACCAGAGTCATGTCGCGAATCGCGCGTGGACCTTCGAGCGGCTTAGAGTCAAGGGGGGAGCCGCACCCACGATGACCTCTCTGGTGAGATGGGGTCCCGGCATTTTGGCCGCTTGTTCTCGTGTGATACGGATTGACGGAATCGGTCTCACAGTGCTCAGGGCAGCCGCAGGCCGGTCCTGCTGCGTACCATGATCTCCGCTGCGTAGTCGCGGTGGCGATTGCCCGGAATCACGGTCGCCTCGCCAGCCTTGAGGACGGCCTCACCCTCAAACGGACCCCAGTAGCACCAACCGCATAGCCCCGGGATCTAACGGACTCTGAACCAGGCGCCACATAACGGCGGGCCTGGACCGTCTCATCTCTACCAAACGGCGGATCGAACCACCTCCTGTAAGGATTTGCGCCGTCGCGGGTGTAACAGACGGGATCTCGTGCGCCACCTGCCGAAGACGCCTGCTGACGACTCCGCCAGCCCAGCGCGCGAGCGCTCCGCACGGCTCGTTGCGCCTGCCGTTGGCCGCGTTTCGAGCTGCCGATCCATTCCACTGGCCGCATCGAAGGAGGAGGAGACATGGTTCTTCGTGATGTGGAACGTACCGAGAAGATCCGTATCGCCGTGCGCTATCTGCTAGAGCGAGGCACGCTGGGGCACGGCTCGCAAACACGCCTCGCCGAGCACTTTCGCATCTCGCGTCAGCGAGTCCACCAGATTGTCGCGGAAGAGCGGGTGCGCGGGCAGGTCGCGCCGTCGCAGGGCTGTCGGTCTAACGATGCTCTCTGCGGCTCGGCCGGGATTCCGCGCGCCGGTTGACGCCGCCGACGCAACGATGGAACGGCGTGGGCCGGCCGCGTACGAGACAATGTCAAAGACGTGCGCGAGTGCTGTTCGTGTGAGTTCACCGAGCCGCCCGATCGAGTACGATTGGCGTACTGACGAACGCACGGGCTCCTTCGGACGGACCTCGTACGCTGCGGCCGTGCGCCGCGGATTGCATCAGTTCAAGCGATGGACGCGGACAAGATCTGCGCGTTATCCGACGGCGAACTCGAGCGATTGGCCGCGGCGGGCGATACCGACGCGTTCGGCGAGTTGTACGAGCGCTACAGCAACCGTCTCTACGACTATCTGGTGCGCATCGTGCGCAACCCGGACGATGCGGCGGATCTCATGCAGGAGACCTTCGTGCGGGCGCTGGGCGCGCTCTCACCGTCGCGCGTCGGCACGGCACGGTTCTCTACGTGGCTGTACAAGATCGCCCACAACCTCGCGGTGTCGCGGCTGGAACGCAACGCGCGCATGGTGCCCTTAGTGCCTTCGGACGACGAAGATGTTCCGCGCCGCTATCACGACGTGAACGCGGTCGAGGCTCCTGACGTGGCGGCAGAAGCACGCGAGCTGTCCGCGCTGGTCTGGGAAGCGGCGGAGGCGCTGGATGCGCGGCAATACTCACTCCTGGACCTGCATGTCCGACAAGGTCTCGACAGCGGGGAGATCGCGGATGTTCTCGGCGTGAGCAAGGGCAACGCCTACACGATGCTGAGCCGCTTGAGGCAAACGTTCGAGAGCGCGGTGGCGGCCGTCGTGATCTCCCGGCAGGCGCGAGGGAAATGCCGCGAGCTGGACAAGGTCCTGCGTGAGCACGGCGCTCCACAGCTGACCCCTGCGCTTCGCAAGACAATAGAAGAGCACACCGCAACATGCGAAACGTGCAGCGCCGAACGCCAGCGTCTGGTGTCCGCGACCGCGTTGTTGCGGGCGGTGCCACTGCTGCCTCTACCACTACTCGTCAAGGAGCGGGTGAGGGCAGCGGTCGCCGAAACTATCTCGGCGCATGCCGCCTCGCTGGTGCAGGGCGCGAGCGTCACGGCGCACCAGGCGTCGGTCCCGCACGTGATGCGGGAGTGGCGGAGCAGCCTGAAGGGCATCCTCGTCGCCGCCATCGCCGTCGCCTCGGCGTTCCTGCCGGCAACCCCCGCGCTCTCTGCGACCGTGCCACAGCCTCTGTCAGACGTGGCCGGCGCGGAGACGGGGCCGCCCGCCGGGCCACCTTCCGTCGCAGCACCAGCGGCACGGTCGCCCACGCCTGCGCCGGCGGTCGCCGCGGTCGTGAGCGGTCCGCCGCCAGTGGGGCAACCGGCCGCCGGTGCGGTCGTTACGCGAACGGGAAGCGTGGCCGTCCCGGCATCTCACCCGCCGCCGCTGTCCGCGCCACCCGGCACCGTCGCGCCGTGGGTACCTGTCGTGACGCCCCTCGAACCGAGTCCCGCGCCCGACCCGAGGCCTCCAGAAGGAGCCGAAGATGTGCGAGGCATCCCGCATAAGAACCCGAGCCACGCGCCAGCGGGAGAAGGGAGCTGCGGGCAGCGACAGACGGAGGTTAAAGAGACTCCAGCAGGCACGAAGGTGAACGTGCCTTGTCACGCGGAAAAGAGCAAACGCGGGTAATTGCTCGTCAGAATCGCGGGAGTGCGCCACGACGGGCTCGGCCTCTACCTCGAATGCAGGGCTGCACTGCCGGCGCACTCTACTCGTTCTTCGCGTGCATCTGTGCAGCGGTGGCGCTTCTGATAGTTGCGCGTGTGCGGCGTCGCACTTGAACTTGGCCATTTTTGAACGGAGTGGCCGGTTCGGGCCGCTGCCACGATGTCCTCCTTCGTGCTGTTGTAGCTGAAGGCAGCGGCGCCGACCGCGCGCTACTGGGAGGGCCATCGCCCACTGTTGCGCTACGCTTGCTCGTGAACGCCCGGCGCAGAGGCGGATAGCAAGGAGTGACGGCATGGACGCGACAGTGACACCCGACCGCGTCGTGATCCGCGGCCGGATCGAGGCGATGGCGCCCGAATTTGCCACTCTTGTGGGAGAGATTGGCGATGGAGGATGGAAGACGAAGAGCGGGCTTCCCGCGTACACCTGCGGGCAACTCGCATGGCACCTGGCGTCGGGCACTGCGTTCCTCGCCGGTGAGATAGAGAAGGCGAAGGACGGAAAGGCGCTCAATCCGCCTGCGTTCCTGCGGCCGATCCTCTACAAGATGAACGAGTGGCGGGTTCGTGTTGTGTCGCGCAAGGCGACGCCTGCCGCGGTGCTCGCCGATTTTGACACCGCCGTGCGGAAACTCCTGGCAGTGCTGGAATCCTTTGACGACGATACGCTGCGATTGTCCGCTACGCGTATGGGCGAGACCATGACGATCGCCGCCCTGCTTGAGAAGCCCGTGGAGCACCTGGCGGAGCATGCCGGCCACATCCGCGCCGGCCTAGCCAAGCGTGGCAAGAGCGAATGAAGCAGGCCGGGAGGCAGCTGCTTCAATTCGTTCCATCATCTGGCCATTGAAACGAAGAAGGTGCGCGGCTTCGGCGGCGACGACTTCGAAGTCCAGTATGCCGTGGCGTACGCCGTCGAACGGCCCCGGCAGGTCGAGGAAGCACGCAAGGCCCACCATGGTTCGATAGTGTGCGTGCCGTTTCACGATCGCCGGCCACGCTACTGCATGAATGAGAGCAGGCCGCTCTATTTCGCGACCTGCTGCTCTGACGAGGAGTGCCGAGGTTAGCTGGTGTGCGTCAACGCATGGGCGATCGCCGCCTTCTGGCTGCCGAACGTCGCGCCGCACGCGCCGCACCCGTACGAAGCGACGTCCGTCGCCTTCGCCCGCATCGCCTTGCCCTTCGGCTTCTTGGCGGCCTTCGCCTTCTTGGCGCTCTTGGCCTTTGCGCCCTTCTTGGTCTTCGCCGGCGCCTTGGCCTTCGCTGGCGTCTTCGCCGGCTTCTCCGCCTTCGGCTTGCTCACCCGCAGCGTCGGCTCGGTGCCCTGGATCGACCAGAACCGCCAGCCGTTGCACGCCACCCCGCCCATCGCCACCTTCCCCGCCGACGACGGGCTCTTGTGCTCCGTCCCGTCGTCCAGCCGGTAGCGCAGGCCGTCCGGCGTCTCCACGACCTCGCACGTCCGATCCTGCTTCTTGTGCCGCGCCGTGAGCACGGTCCCTGCCTTCAAACTCCTGTCTTCGATCGGCATGTCCTCGCTCCTTAAGTGCGCCCTCTTGTTGGGCACTGCCACACATCGCTCTCGTCGGCGCCGAAGTCAACGAGATTCAGTGATCGACTTGCAACGCTCGTCGACAAGGCTTGCGCCACAATTGCCACTCGCTGTGGACGAACAATGAGGGCCCACTATCGAACCATCGTGCCGGCCCCATTCGTCGTGCCCCGTGCACAGCGAGGCCGTCGCTCCGGTTTTAGAGTCGCGCAGTGAAGCGCAGGAGGACGCGGTTGAGCGCGCGACAGGGGATGGAGTTCAGTCCGAAGCGGGAGCACATGCGATCGCGTATCTCTGTGATCACTCGAATCGCCTGGGCGCTCGGCGTTGGGGTGACTGTTGGCGTATTTGTGGCGGTTGGCGTGGGCGTGGCGGTAGATGTGTCAGTAGCGGTGGGTGTGGCTGTGGGTGTGTCCGTCGCCGTAGGCGTGGCCGTGGCAAGGGGCTCAATCGCGTCGCTCCGTACCAGAGACAGCCCATGATCCGTCGCCGAAACGAGCACTTTGCCATCGAGACTGATCGCGAGCGCGTGGCCGCCCGTGTCCCCTGCGCGTAGCAGGCCGCGTGGAGTTAGCGATGGCAAATCGAACACGTCGATCAAATCGCCGCCGGCTAGATACGCGAGTGATCCGTCCGGCGATGCTGCGACTGCGCTTCCTTTGGCCATCGTCGAATTCAAGAGGCCGAACGAAGCATCACGAAGCTCGGTGGGGTCATTTTGAGAAGTCAGCAGCCAGCCGCTTGTGGCGTCATCGTGAGCAATTGCCGAGGCGTAGTACCCGAGATAGGTTTGCGGGGTGAATGAATCCGTCGCGCTGGTATACGATGAGGCGTAGACGGAATTGATCAGTCCGATCACATCACGCGACGCGCCGGCGGACATCGCCATTTGTTGGTCCGTGTAGCCGAAGAAACCAAAATCGTTACGCACGTTGACTGCATCCGTTGTGGGGTCCCAACTGATCATTCTGGTGGCGCCACCCACAAGCACAAGGCTCGATCCAGTCTCGGTCAATGACGAAGGGATACTTAAGTCGAACGAATTTGTGAACGGTGCTGGAAGATACACGCGGCGCAATTCGGTACGCCCGCCGAGGTCGACAACCGACACATAATTGCCGCCGCTACTCGCGACGTACATCGTGGACGGGTCGGCGGAGAGGTCGAGGCCTGTCGGCAGAGAGCCAACCTGGATCGGCGCTTCAAGGATTCCTGTTCGTAGGTTCAGCACCTCGACTCGGTTCATGTTGGTGTTCGTCGCATACGCCCGTTCGCACCATCTGTCAATGACCACGCCACTCAACGGCGCTCCTTGGACAGCCGTGAAGGCATGGCCTGCCACCGCGCTTGAGCAACCAGTGACAGCGGGCGTTGGAGACGGGACAGCAATTGGCGGTGATAGCGGAGGCGGCTGTGTAGGAATGGCGACAACATTTATGCCGTGATTCGTGATGACGGCCGCGAGCGTGTCGTCTGGGCTGAGTCGCACCCGACGAGGAAGGCCGAGGCCATAGCCACTATTAGAAACGGTATCGCTCAGAACGATCGTCGCCTGCGGCAGGTACTTGGTTAGATCGAGGATCTCAAGTCCGCCGGATGTCACGTGGTAGCCGGCGGTGCCAGATCGACTGATCGCTGCACCAGCATCTACGTCATCGCAACAGCCGTATCGGCCGGGCATTGTCGCGTTTAGGTTGAGCCGGCCGTCAAACAAAAGGTTGTGGTAGTAGTTGTTTACGAAGATGTTCTCGCCCGTCTCGTCTAGGTCGACGATATAGAACGGTCCAGCATCGTTTACGCTCTGCTGCTCCCACGAGTCGCCCGCCACCGTATATCGACTGAGAACCGTGAGGGAACCGGCAACAAGAACCGAATGATCGCGACTATGGGCGAGCTCCAGGCGCGCTTCCTGGTAGCCGGGCGGGAAATCGGTGCGGTCAGTGACAAGACCCGTCGACGGATCGAGCTGCACTAGATTACTAGCGCTACACTGGTCTTGCCCGACCGCAATAAAAACTAAACCATTGCTTGCGGTCGCGAGAGACATCGGTGAACTCAGGCCGCAGATGCCGTTAAACGCGACATCGATTCGCCTCACTTCCGCGTGGGTCAACGTGTCAAAGACCCGAACGTCATTCGAGCCCGTGTCGGCCACGTATAGCAGGAGACCATCTGGGCTCAAGTCGAAGGCTCTAGGGTCGAGGCCGACCGGTATTGGCGATTCATACGTGCGAGTAGCGAGAGAGAGCACCTCGATACGATTCTTGCTTGTGTTGAGCCCGAAGACCTGTTGGCATGAATCGTCAAAGAGCAATCTCGTGACAGCGCCATCGAACAGCGGCGCGAAGAAGGCGCCGTTCGCTCCTCCGCATATTGAAGGTACGGCGGACGGCACCGGCGTCGATGCGGGGGCGGGCGGCGTGGCATAGCTGGGCGTGGGCGTCCAGAACATCAAGGCAGAAAACAGCGCGACTGCTACGCCGGCGACAGCCAACGCACAACCAACCGGGCGCATCATCGAACCTTCGCGGGGAACCACGGGACTCCCGCGTACGATACATCGGGCCTGCCCACCTGTCAATCGACTCGCAAACGAACGTGCTGAGTAGACTCGCCGCGTCAGAGCATGTGCAGCCGAACGTGTGCTTGATGAGAGGGACTCGCCTTGCTCCGCGGACCGACCGCACGATGAGACGCTCCTATGTGCAAGGGGCGCTTGAAAAACGACGACCGTGCTGATAGCCTCTCTGTTAGGACAAGGAGAGCGGGCCACGGCCTTCGGGTTGCGGTCCGTTTTTCATCTCGGCGC
>JALYKW010000088.1 GCA_030774575.1 Chloroflexota bacterium
GCGCCGAGATGAAAAACGGACCGCAACCCGAAGGCCGTGGCCCGCTCTCCTTGTCCTAACAGAGAGGCTATCAGCACGGTCGTCGTTTTTCAAGCGCCCCTTGCACATAGGAGCGTCTCATCGTGCGCCATCACGCGACCGTGTCCATCTGTTGAGCGCAGTCACGTGTAAGTCGGTCAAGCAGCGAAGAACTCCACCAGAACCGGTGCGAGCGCCTCTGGGTGAACGTCGTTCGTCTGGCCATCCAGCGTCCTCAGCATGGCGCCTGGGATCGCCTTACTCAGCGACTTAGCCGTCTCGAGCATGAACGGAGCGCCGTTGCCACCATTCATGACCAGAGTGGGCACATGAACACGGGCAGCCCGTTCCGTAGGAGTGGAACCGTCCTTGCCCATGATGGCTGTATGGTCATAGGCAAGGGTCGGGGCGATGGCCTCCATCCCGCCCCAGAAGGGCGCCTCCCGCATCCCTTCAATCTGGGCGGCGGGCATGCCGACGTATGCCATGAATAGAGCAACTGACCCTACCCCGCTTCTCCGGACACCTAGACTGTGGCGACGTGCTCGCCCAGAAAGGAGTTCAGGATGGCTACGAGATACCCGGCAGAGTTCCGTCAGCGGGCGGTGGAGTTAGCGCGGTGCGTGAGAAGCCGGTCAAGCAGCTCGCCACCGACCTCGGCATTTCCGACGCGACGTTGCATGCCTGGCTGAAGCAGACCAATATCGACGAAGGCCTGCGCGAGGGTCTGACGACCGACGAGCGGGCCGAGATCGTGCGCCTGCGTCGTGCCAACCGCGTGCTGGAGATGGAGCTCAGAGGCTAGAGCAACCGGCTCATAATCGGTAGGTCGTTGGTTCGATTCCAACCGCTGCTACCAGACGGCATTAAGCGGCCCTTCGGCCGGCTTTTCGCGTTTGCCGGGCGGCACGACCGGTTTAGGATCGAAATTGGCGAGCATCTGCTTCGAAGCCGGGGAGTTTCAGCCAGGCTCGCCCCGACTCCCTAGCCTTCGTCTTCATCGACCCCTCGGCTAAGCCACTCGTCAGCAAGGACGGTGGCTCCAACGGCGTCGCCCACTAGGAGGGCAGAGACTGCCCGGCTGTATATTCCTTTCGACCCGCGGCGCAGGCGCGGAACGGGAACAATAATGTTCGCTAGATCGCTCGGCTCGAACTTGAGTAGGCCGTCGGGATATCGGCGCCCGAGTTCGTCTGCAGATCGACGAGCACGTGATGACAGCAACGTTAAAGCCCAGGCATATCGTTCGCTCTCCGGCAAAGACCTCCTGAAGCGGACGGTGTAGAGAGTATTGGTCGCATTGATTCGCGACCAACCTTTCAGCGCGATCCAAGGCCCGCGCGATGACATACCGCTAATGAATCCGTCGAACGTGGACGGCATTGGCGTCCGATACCAAGGCTCTCTCTTTCGAATCTTGTAACGGTCACGTCTACAGCCTCCATCCTGCTCAGGCTTAGCGATGTAACGTTGAACGGCCGGATGCCGAAGGGCGAACGGTGGAGGATCGAACAACCAGATCCTTTCGCCAGCATCACGAAGGGACCGCCATCCGTTCGTCCCAATCGTCGCCGTACTCAAGTGCCGTGACTTCGACAAGATCGGACGTAACGCCTGCGTTGGCAATCCGCACGCAAGGCGCTCTTCTTCACTCAACAGAAAGTACTTCGAGTCGCCGGTGACGCCTCCGATCCGGAATTGCACGACATCTCCGAGACGACAGACATCGTCGATGTCTCCTGAAGCTTCATGATCTCTGACGTGGATCCGTGACGAACTTCCTTCGGTTAGACCAGTGACCAGTGCGTCCGATGTCTCGTACTCGTGCCGCGTCGGTGCTCGCCCATCGCCGTGTCCATATCCGGTCGCCACAACGACGACACAGCCGTCCTGAACTCCAGTGAACAGAGGTCGATGACATCGATAGATGTCGACCGTTTCGAAGAGGGCTGACAATCGATCTCGGAGTGGTGCCGAGTAGTCGGCATGGTCGAACGCTGCGGGTAGTAGGAGGCTGGCACTGGCTCCTCTATTCAATAGTTGAAGCGCGGCGCACACGAATACGTACCAATAGTTCGAACCGAGGCCCACCGCACGTCCGTCAGGTTGGGAGACGCGAAGCGCTGGCGCCCGCAGCGTCGGGGGAAGTTTGTTGAGAGAGACATACGGAGGATTTGCGATGAATCGATCAAACCTCCTACTGGTCACCCGCGCCCATTGGACAAAATCACTGCGGCTGTGATTCTCCAGCACCAACGCCAGGTTCGAATCGATATCGTTCACATCAAGCGTCGTGATTCGCTCATATCCGACGCCCATGGATGACAAGGCGCTCGGAAAAGCGCCCGCCCCGACGCATGGATCGAGCCACTGGGCGCTCGAGTTGTCTCCCAAAGCAGCGGCCATCGCTTCCGCGACAGGAGCCGGCGTAAACACGTTGCAACTGGACGGAGCGAGTTGAGGCGGCACTAACTTCCGCCAAACATGTCGACGTCGGGCTTGAGTAGTTTTAGCGCCGTCCACGGTGACCCAGATTTTAGGCCCTTGACTGCATCTTGCTGCCACCCGAAGAATCTCTGGAAGCGTTCGCTCTGAATGCCTCTCCACATCGTCAGCTCGTCACTCTTCTTGCCAGTGGTCTGGCGCCATTCATCCTGAAACAACTCGGCTAGAACATATTCGATCACGAGGAGCGGCGTTGCGGGTAGACCGGGAAGCCTCGGCACGGGCAGGGACTTTGGGAACTGCCCATCGTCCGTTTCGCCGAGGACTTGTACGTGAAAGTGACATCCTGGAGCCGCCCGATCTCCTATCTCCATTCGCCACATCGCTATCGGCGTCGTAGCGCCATCTTTCAGCGCCCGCCAGATCCGAACCTTTGTTGACGCCTTGCCGGTTATCTCAAAATGCGTCGCCGGCACCTTCTTCGGCGCCCCTCCGACACAGGTGATTTCCCAGATGCAACTGATCGTTGCGAATACGTGCAGCCCCTTCTTGCCGCCGGGCTCGTACTCGCCGACGCTACGTCTAGTGACCAGGGGATGCTTCTCGCGTATTTCCCAGCAACCTTTGCCGCCGCGCTTCTGGATATCTACCAACAGCGTCTCGAACTGGCGAAGGACGAAATGTTGTGACGCATCCTCGATATAGTCCTTGGACAACGATCTGATAGCGATGAGTTCCTGCTGCACATCAGCGAACTTGAAGCGAATCATTTGGCGCCTGGCGAGTGGGCACTCTTCCACGCGAGCACTCTCTTGCGATCTGCCGCAACGACGATCGTTTCTAGCGATGGTTCCTCCGCGGCAAGGCGCGTCCTCGTCCATGCTTGATCAGCGTAAGGAGGCCAGTCATCAGGCTGCACTCGAACTGCCTCCGATATAGGGGCAAAGTCGTCCGTTGTTGTAAAGTCCGAATCGATACAGATCACCGCGTCCTGCGAAGGGATCTTCGAAAGCTGAACCTTGTATCGCCTATTGATCACGGCGTGTATGAGGTCCGGATCAAACGGTGCACCAGCGGTTATGTCCCAGAGGAAGGACTCGACTCCCGATCTCCACCAACGTCTTCCATCGAATGAGCTAAGTATTCCGCGATAGGACAATGGATCCAGAGCTCGCACGAAGTTGGTGGACTGGTTGAGGGCCTTGCGCAGCGAAGCTGGAGTTGTGAAGAGTCGGAGTGCCAAGCTTTGCTCGTCCCATAGAAAGCATGGATACGGGAGTACTCTCTGTGCCAACCATCTGAGGAAGGCAAGTCCATGAGACTCTCGAGAGAGTTCATGGAGGGGTGGGTGGCACTCTTCCACTGCAAACCACGCGTCGCTGGCCCATGCAACCTTCGGATCGAATCCGAGCAGCTCCCGGGCCGTCTTGCCTTTGTCCCCAGCGAGTTCAGGCCAGCTCCTTGGAAGTCGCATTACCGCCAGCGCGAGCGCCTCAACTCGGGTCGATAGCGCTACACCGCCCTTAGCAGCCTTCTTCGGAAATACCCACTCAAGGTTGTTGGCTCGCGCGATCGCGTGTTCACGTTTTGTCGGCGGAAAATTCGGCGAAATGTCCTTGAGCTCGCCTGAATACAACGCAAATGCAGTTGGAGCCGCGCGGAGTTGCTCAGAGTGTTCGCGTAAGACCGCCGCGAGAGCGACTCCAGAGATTGGTCGAAGCCCGACTCCGTCGGCCAGTTCTCGCTCAGGCCAGTCATCGAGCTTCAGATCGATCAATATGAGATGGGCTTGTCGCAGATGCTGAGTTTCGATCTCGCTCGGTCGGAGCACGAGAGCTCTTGCCGATCGGTGTAGCGCCGACACCAGCGCCCCCGCCTGTGACGGCTTGTCGTCAACGATGACGACCATAGGAAGGGAGACGGATCGGCCGGTCGTCTTCTTCCCAGCTCTAGTGGAAGACAATTTCGATCGCTGTGGCATATTGCGGTTGTGGCTCCACGAACTTGATCTCGGCCCCGTACTCCTCAAGGATGCTTCTCGTGATTGGTAGACCCATCCCCATACCTTGTCCCAAGACGGGGTCGACCTGGGTTGTCGTCGATTCGAACGGGCGGAACCACCGTTCGCTCGTTACTGGGTTCACGCGGCGTCCAGTGTTTTGGATTCTGACTCGCGTTGTGCCATCGGCGTACGCGCGGCCGGATGCAGCAATTTGACCCCGCGACCCTGCAGCCTTGATTGCGTTGCTCAACAAGTTTGAGAATACGACCGCAAGTTCGGCCGGAAACATCGACGGTGATCGGAGGTCTGGTGGGATCCCGTTCTTGATGCTAATACTACGACGCTCTGCCGTCGCCCCGACGAGCCGCACCGCAGTATCGAATCGCAGCGAGAATCGCTGACGCGATCGACGGCGTCGTGCATCGACCGTAGCAACATCAACTAGATAGGCAGCTTGAAGCTCGAGTCCTCGCCGCAGATCGACGATAGCGCTATGCAGCTTGGCAAGCTCTCGACGATCCGCCGGCGGGAGCGCGACGTCTTCACGGATCCGCTGGAGCGCATGGTCGATCGATTCAGTCATCCCCACCAATGCGTTCATCTCATGAACAAAGGCCGCCATTTGCGTGCCGACCGATGCGAGGACTCTGATGAGTGCTGTCTCCGAGATCACGTCGGCAGATGTGTCGCGCAGCTCTTTCAGAGTTGTGTGGGTGCGCTCGATAACTTCCGCAGCACCTTTGAGATCGCCTGTGGCTGCTAGCCGGCGCGCCTGACCAACCAGTGTCGTTGCGCGATCGACCGCGGAGCTGAGGGCTAGGCTCGGAGTGATGTCATTTGGATGCTCCTTGCGTCGGGCGGCGCGCCGTTCTGCACGCTCTTGTTGCGTGCCGGCCGCGCGCGCTCGCAGCGCCAAGCTGACACCGGTGCGAAGCGTCTGGACCATCACGTCATAGGCGTGGTCCGGAACGAAGCCCTCACGGTTCACAAGCGTTTTGAGCGGACCCTCAGCGGACTGCGCTATGAATACACCGCCGACAAAATTCTGGTTGGGGAGAATAGTCAGTGGCGACCCAACATCGCCGTCCTCACCGTCAACACCGAGTTCTTCCCAGGCGCCTGGGGAACGACGCGTGTACGCGTAGTCAAGCGAGAGCCAATCGTTTCTTGGCTCTCCGTAGGGGAGAACACGGAAGCCTTCCACATAGACCCTAATGCCCGATGCCTTTCGAACCCATCCGCGGGCTTGTTTCAGCTGCCAACGCCCCTCCCTCACGAAGATGCGGGACTGAAACGACGGGCCCTCACGCGCGTCTGCGTAGCTACGCGTGACTGATCCCGAACGCGCATCCGGATAGGATTCTTTGCCCTTGCGCGTCGGTCCAAAGGCGAACCGCACCTCACGCGTCTTTGTCTCGGCGTCGATTTCGAGGATCCACGTTGCAGATTGCGCAAATGCTGTCCAATATTCCTCGCCAGCTTCAAACGCGCCCTCCAGGTCGATACGCAGACCCGAATCGCGGTTGGAACTCGCTCTGATTGTCGGCGATTCGAAGAGCAGGCGCCGATCGCCGATGATGCTCCGGGGAAGTGGTTCTATCAGGAGCGCGGGCGGTTTGAAAGCCTGCACCTCCGTTAGGAAATTACTAAGTTGCTGTTGAGTCCATTTCTCGCGTAACCGTCTAAGTGTGATGGTCGTCCCGTGATCCCGCCGAGCCTTGTTGGCAGGCAATGCTCGCACTTGCACGGCGTTCGTGCCTGCGAGTTCTTCCAAGGTCTCCTTCTCTTCAACTAGGCTCCAGTCGATGCTCGCCCAGATCGGGCGCTGTGAACTGTCGGCCGGAACCGACTCAATCTCGATCAGTCGTGCGAGCTTGTGAGCCGCGAGTCGGCCAATACCCTTAGCACCCGTGAAGCGTCGCTTGAAAATCCCGGAGCGCCGACTCCCGGCTTCCTTCGTTCGTGCGGCTATCCGCAGGAAGCCGTCGATGAATTGTCGTTCAGACATGCCTGTTCCGTCGTCGACAACCCTAATGAATCCGTGCTCGGGATCATCGAGCCTCTCTCCGTAAACGACGACACGACGTGCGTCAGCGTCATAGCTGTTCTTGATTAACTCCACCAGGGCGGTCGAGTCGCGGCCAACAAGCAACGCCCCGAGTTCTCGAAACAGGTGCGTATCGACCGTGAACGTTGGAGTTCGCGTCGTCATCTTGATGCTCACCCGTGTCTTAGCGCTTCGACCCTCGGCGAGAAGATACACACTGGTCCCATGCATCCGCCATCCGGGAATCGAGTCGGTTCGCGCTCAGCGCTCCGCTGATGGCACAATCTGCCGACAACGAGCATCTTTCCTCTCAAGCGCCCTAGGCAGCTCATGGTCCCGAGGCCGCAGTGAGTTACCATCCACCGATCGGTCCGGCTGGCAATTCGGCAGCCCCCGTCGTGTTCGGTCCGTTGGCGGGGGCAGTACAACAGCAGGCTCCGCAAGGGAGCCCGCTGTGCGTGGCGAGGATCGCCGCTGGTTAGCTGGTGTGCGTCATCGCGTGCGCCGTCGCCTTCTTCATCGTCGGGAACGTCTCTGAGCACACGCCGCAGCCGTACGAAGCGTCGCTCTTTGTCGCCGCCCGGTGCGCCTTCGGCTTCTTGGCGCTCTTGACCTTTTTCAGCGCCGCCTTCGTCTTCGCGGGTTCCTTCGCCGCGCGCTCCTTCTTCGGCTTGTCGGCCTTGACCTTCGGCTCGCGCTTCGGCTTCTCCGTACCCTCGACGCTCCAGAAGCGCCAGCCGTTGCAGGCCACTCCGTCCATCACCGCCTTCCCCGCCGAAGACGGACTGCGGTGCTCGGTCCCGTCGTCGAGCCTGTACCGCACGCCGTCTGGGGTCTCGACGACTTCGCACGTCCGGTCCTGCTTCTTGTAACGAGCCACCAGGCGTGTCCCCGCCGCTAGCTCCCTGTTCTCGATCGGCACTTGGCCGCTCCTTTCGCTGGCCCTCTCCCGAGGGCGTCTTGCTGGTGCGGCCATACATCGCTCTGGTCACCGACGAAGTCAACGGCACGTGTCTCTCTCTTCGCGTCAAGTTTCGATCCGCCGTGCTGCGCCGACGGTCTACGATCGCCGCGCGAGTATCCGCGCTGCCCCACCGTCCGGCCGGATTGATAACTCTTTGCCGGCCGCGCCCGGTAATCGTTGACTTCGTCCGCACGCAGAGCGATGTATGGCGTACGACGAAAGGCGGAAGGGCGATGGGAAAACGAGCCAACGGTGAAGGGTCCGTATACCAACGGAGCGACGGGCGCTGGTGCGCGTCGGTGACCACCGAACGCGGCCGCCGCCAGCACTTCCTCGGCAGGACGCGCGCCGATGTGGCGCGCAAGCTGACGGGTGCACTCGACGCGCGCGACAAGGGCGTGCTCGTCAGCGGACCGCGACAGACGGTGGGGCAGTTCTTCACGCAGTGGCTCGATGCCGTGCGGCCATCACTCCGTCCGCGGACGTTCGTCGGCTACGAGCAGCTCGTCCGCCTCCATGTGATCCCGCAGATCGGTGCGGTGTCGCTCGCACGGCTGACCCCGCAACACCTGCAGCGACTCTACACGTCGCGACTCGACGCCGGCCTCTCGTCGACGACGGTCAACCACGTTCACGCCCTGATCCACAAGGCACTTTCCAACGCGGTCCGGTGGGGGTTGGTGCATCGCAACATCGCCGACCTCGTGGACCCGCCGCGCAACCGCCACTTCGAGATCGCTACCCTCTCTCCCGAGCAGGCCCGCGCGTTCCTCGATGCCGCCGCTGGCCACCGGCTGGAAGCCCTGTACGTCCTCGCGGTCACCACCGGCATGCGTCAAGGCGAGTTGCTCGGTCTGCGCTGGCGTGATGTCGACGTCGACGCCGGTACGCTGCAGGTCCGCGGGTCGATGCAGGCGACGCCGGAAGGCCTCCGCATCATGGAGCCGAAGACGGCGGGCTCGCGGCGCCGCGTCGCGCTCTCCAGGCAACCGATCGACGCACTCCGCCGGCATCGCGTGTCGCAAGCCGATGAGCGTCTCCGCATGGGAGCTGCGTGGGAGAACGGCGAGCTGGTGTTCACCACTCCGGCCGGTCGTCCGATCACGGCGAGCGGCCTCCGCCGGTCCTTCGAGCCGCTCTTGACGCTTGCCGGCCTGCCGCGCATGCGCTTCCACGATCTGCGCCATACCTCGGCGACGCTGCTCCTGGGGCGCGGCGTGCACCCGAAGATCGTTTCAGAGATGCTCGGCCACACGCGGATCAGCACGACGCTCGACCTCTACTCGCACGTGTCGATGACGATGCAGCAGCAAGCTGCGGACGCGTTTGACGCCATTTTGGGCCACTAACAGCGCACTTTAGGGGCGTAATGCGCGACGAACGCACCGATTGTGCGCACTCGTCACGCGTTGCTGTCACGGTTGCTGTCAGCGGCCCGCGAACACGAACGATCGGCGCGCTAGGGCACCGATTTCGATGCTGCAAAGTGGTCCCAGGGGCGGGATTCGAACCTGCGATACACGGTTTTACAGACCGTTGCCTTAACCACTTGGCTACCCTGGGGGATGCCTCTTTGTAACATATGGGCCGGCGACGCGCCCCGCCTGCATTGCGCCGTGTGCCGGTGGACGAGTCTCCATCGTCTCCAACGAATCACGAGCACGGCCCGGAACTGTCCGCCTACCCGTGGGGCGGCGCCTGCGCGGCGTCACCCGTGGGATGCGTTGTGTAATGATCCTTGATCGCCTTTTGGATCGCGCTGCGCGCGCCACCAATGAGGTCTTCCTTGTGCTCTTTCGTCCAGAGGTTGGATCGCCGTATCCACGTGTTCGAATCTTGAAACTCGGGCATCACGTAACGCGCCATCAACTCGAAACTGTGATGAGTGGCCTCAGTGCTCGCCCACTCGTGCGCCAACCCCAGGAAGCAGCCGAATCCGCCGGAGAGCTCCTGTAGCTTCGTTATCCGTTCGATCGCATCGTCAGGCGTGCCGATGATGAAGCCGACGCCGTTGAGCTGCTCGGCAAGCTTGCGGCCAGACTCAACCTCTACATTGTTGTACACGCCGAACGTCTTGGCGAAGTAGTCGTTCTGCCACGCGAGGAGCCCATGCTCCACTTCGTCGATCGCCTTGTCTCGCGTTTCGGCGAGATGGAACGGCATAACGACGCGCCAATGCGTACGGTTGGGCTCAGGCTGGCCGTGCTCTCGCGCGGCCGTCACGGCGTAGTTCCACTGCGTCGTCAGGGCGTTGAGGCCGGCCTCGGAGTACGAGGCGACCGATAGCACACCGGCACGGTGCTTGCCGGCTGTCGTCATGCCAGAGGGGCTGATCGTAGACGCGACGGCGATCGGCATGGTCGGCCGCTGCAAGGGTTTGAGTTGTAGTTGCGCCTCGTTCAACTCAAACCAGTCGCACTTGTACGTGATCGGCTCGTCTTCGGTCAGCAGGCGGATGATGACGCCCAGGCCTTCGTCCATCCGCGCACGCTGCGTGTTTGGGTCGATGCCCAGCATATGCGCGTCGGTCGGCAGCTGACCCGGCCCGACGCCGAGCATCGCCCGTCCTTGCGTAAGGTGGTCGAGCAGGACGATACGGTCGGCGACGTTCAGCGGGTGGTGATACGGGATGCTGACGACGCCGGTGCCGAGGCGAATACTCGTCGTGCGCTCACCGGCCGCCGCCAGGAACACCTCCGGCGAAGCGATGGTCTCCCAGCCCCCGGAGTGGTGTTCGCCAACCCAGGCCTCGTTGTAACCAAGCCGGTCGAGCAGCGAGATCAGGTCGAGATCCCGGCGCAGCGCCAGTGTCGGATTTTCGGGAATCCGGTGGAACGGAGCCATGAAAATGCCGAAGTCGAGACGCTGGGGGACCATGAGTGACTCCTGATGGCGTCGTGCGCTACGAGCCGCTGAGTTACGTCAATTGGTAACACGCGACTCCGCAACGCACCAGAACGTTTGACCGCGCGACCCGGCATCCGCCGACGCGGCGTAGCCGCGCCGGAACGCGTCGGCTAAGCTGCCAACTGCATGAATCTGGAGAAGATCCGCAGCCGGCTGCTGCTTTCGATGCTCCTGGGCATCGTCGTGTTCGCCGGACTGCTGGCGTACGGCGATTTCCGCAAGGTCGGCAGCGACCTCAAGGACTTCCGGTGGGAGCTGATGCCTCTCATCCTGCTCGTGACGTGTGGCAACTATCTCCTGCGCTTCTTCAAGTGGGAGTACTACCTGCGTCAGATCGGCGTCGTCGGCCTCAAACGTGTCGATAGCTTCCTCATCTATTTCTCCGGGCTCGGCATGACCGTGACACCGGGAAAGATCGGCGAGTGGCTTAAGAGCTTCCTGCTGAAGGAGGTGCATGGGACGCCCGTCACCAAGTCCGCGCCCATCCTGCTCGCCGAGCGGCTGACCGATGCCCTCGGGCTGCTGATCATCGCCGGCACAGGAGTCATCGTCTTCGGCCACCGTACATGGCCGATCGTGCTCGTGATCACGGCGGGATCGGTAGTGATGATTGGCGTCTCGCGGCACCGTCCATCGTCTCATGCGCTGCTGAGAGTCGTCGGGCGCATGCCTGTGGCTCGCCGCTTCGTGCCTCACTTTGAGGAGCTGTACGACAGCACCTACATCCTCATGAACCCCGCGGGTGTGCTGCTCATGACGCTGCTCAGCGTCGGCTCGTGGTTCTTTGAGGTGCTCGCGTTCTATCTCACCCTCATCGGCCTCGGCGTCAGCGGCGGCCCGGACACGCTCTTCAAGGCGGCGTTCATTCTCCCGATCGCCACGCTTGCCGCGGCCGTGCTGCTGACACCGGGCGGGCTCGGCGTCGCCGAGACGGGGATCACGTCGCTCTCGCAGGAACTGCTCGATATGGGCAAAGGCGCGGCGACTGCCGGTACGCTCATCGTCCGTATCGCCACGCTGTGGTTCGGTGTGCTGCTCGGGCTGGCGATGTTCGCCGTCCTCACGCACCGCCTCGCCAGACAAGGAACGAACCTCGAAGAGGATCTCGCGCTAGAAGGCACAGCGCTCGGCCGCGATGCTGGGCCGGCCGGCTAGACGCATGTTGACGCTTCACGTTGCCACAGCGGACGATGCCGCAGCCGTCGCCGAGCTCATGACCGCGCTGAACAAGGCGGTCGGCGGACCGCCAGGCGAAGACCAGGTGCTCGTGAGCGCCGATCAGGCGCGAGCGCGCCTGCAGGCCATGGCAGCGAGCGAGCACGTTCTGCTCGCATTCGTCGACGCAGCGCCCGCCGGGTTGCTCAGCCTGCGGATCGTGGCCTATCTCTCGCAGGACGCGCCGTATGCCGAGGTGACGGAGCTATACGTGATGCCAGAGCACCAGCGCACCGGTATTGGCCGGCTGCTGATGGCGGAGGCAGAGCACACCGCGCGCGGTCGGGGGTGTACGTACGTCCACGTGAATGCGTGGCACACGAACGAAGGTGCGCACGCCTTTTGTCGCGCCGTGGGGTACGAGCCGTTGCAAGTCGGCTTCGAAAAGCGGCTGCCGCCAAAGTCCAGCGCAAAGCGCCGCCGGGCCGAGGGATAACCCGCCAGTCCGCCGCGCGTTGGCCGGGTTGAAGCGCGTTTGGTAGCATGCTGGGCCGCCGGGGTGTAGCTCAGCCAGGCTAGAGTGCTCGGTTCGGGACCGAGAGGTCGGCAGTTCAAATCTGCCCACCCCGACCACCTTCCCCAAACAAAGTCCGAAGGATCGACAAGCCGAGGTTAGCTGTCACGCTATGCGCCCTGGCGGCGGCGATGCGAGAGGTTCCTGCGCGCATGAGCGAACGCATTCCGGACCGATTTCTCGCGGACATCGTCCGCCGCATCGGGCACGGAGGCGAGGCGACCGTCTACGAGTTGACGGATGGCCGTGCCCTTCGCATATATCACGGCAAGCCGCACGGGTCGAAAGAGATCGCCGCGTTCTACCGCGCGATCTCGCACGAGAAGACGCCCTTCGCACTGCCGCAGATCCTCGAACAGGGGGAGGACGAGGGTGTCTTCTACAGCATCGACCGGCTCATTCCCGGCCGGCCCCTGCATGAACTCATGCCACAGCTTGCTCGAGACGAGCGAGCGCAGGCGCTGGCGTCGTACACGGACGCCGCGTTCGAGATCGCATCGCTGCCCCTGGTGCGGGATGAATTCGGCGAGTTCATGCGCGACGATGACTCCATCCGTGCGGCGACGTGGAGCGAGTATCTGCTCGCGCGGATGCGTCGCTCGCTGCAGGCGTCACCATGGTTAGGCGGTGATGTGCCGGCGCTCGACGCGGTCGTCGCCGAGCTCACGAAGCGCATCGCGGCGCTGACGCCGGTGGGGAAGGCGCTCGTACACGGCGACTACTTTCCCGGCAACGTGCTGATGTCGGACGACCTGACGGTGGCGGGCGTGATCGACTTCGGGCCGCTGACGGTCATCGGGGACCCGTGGCTGGACCTCGCGAGCTCGGTGATGTTCCTGGAGGTAACGCGGCCCGGGTATACACCAGCCGACACGGAGTTCGTCAGCCGGCGGCTGGTTGCGCGAGTAGGGATAGAGATATTAGACGCGATCACGACCTACCGCGGATGGTACGCGATCCGGTTCTCGCCATACCGGGACGACGACCCCAAGCTGTACGCCTGGTGCGTGGACTCGGTGAGCAAGGTCGGCCGCGAGTTAGGAGTGTGAATGCCTCGCGGCGCAATAGCGGCGGCCTCCTGCCACCCCGCCCATCGCTCCTGTAATCTTCGCTCGTGACACCAGACCAGACCCGATCGTGAGCGCGCTCGATCCATATGCCGATGATGAGCTCGCGGAGCTGTACGATCTCGATCACGCCGGCTACGACGATGACCTCGCGTTGTACGAGCAGTTCGCCCGACGCGCCGCCACGCCCGTGCTCGAGCTGGGCGTCGGCAGCGGCCGCGTCGCCCGGTACCTCGCTGCGCACGGTCATCGCGTCGTAGGCATCGATTCATCGCCCGCGATGCTGCGCCGGCTCGCCGCATCTCTCGATGGCGAGTTGGAGCCGCGCGTGCGGCTCGTCGAAACGGACATGCGCAGCATCGTCCTCGGCGAGCACTTCGAGCTGATCTACTGCGCCCTCAACACGTTCGAGCATCTGCTGAGCAGCGAAGACCAGTTTGCCGCACTCCGATGTGTCGCCGCCCACCTGGCGCGGGGCGGCGTATTCGTGTTCCAGATTCGTGCGCTCACCTCGATCGAGTGGACAGAGCCGCGTTCGCCGCTACAGCTGCAGTGGCTGCGTCCGCACCCGGCTAGCGGCGACATGGTTGCGAAGACGTCGTCGACCAGCGTTGCTCCCGCCCGTCAGTTGATCACCAACACCATCATCTTCGACCGCACGGCGGGCGACGGCACGGTACACAGGCGCATGCTCGAAGTGATGCTGCGCCTGACGGGCCGGTTCGAGATGGAACTACTGCTGCGCCAGGCGGGGCTCCGCCTGTCCACACTCTATGGCGACTGCGATCTCTCGCCCTTCGACGATGACAGCGATACGATGATCGTCGTTGCGGAGCTGGAGGGAGACTGAGTTTGCTCATCGCGCTTGACGCTATGGGTGGCGACCACGCGCCGGCCGAGATCGTGGCCGGTGCTCTTCTTGCCCGCCGCGAGCTTGGCATCGAGATCGTGCTTGTCGGCCCGAAAGATCTGCTCGAAGCGGAGCTGGTCCGCCACGGCGAGACCGCGAGCACGATGCAGATCACCCACGCCGTCGAGGCGATCGGCATGGACGAGCACCCGGCGCAGGCGGTGCGGGCCAAGAAGGACGCGTCGATTAACGTGGCCATGGGACTCGTGAAGACCGGCGTGGCGGCGGCGTTCGTCTCCGCCGGCAACACCGGCGCCGTGATGGCTTCGGCGCTCATGACGCTGGGCCGCATCCACGGCATCGAGCGCCCCGCCATCGGCACGATCGCGCCGTTCACGGAGCGAGGGGTCCTGGTGCTCGACGTAGGCGCGAATGCGGACGTAAAGCCGGCGTACATGGTGCAGTTCGCCCAGATGGGCGCGATCTACTGCGAGCGCGTCATGGGCGTGCGGAATCCCCGCGTCGCCCTCTTGAACATCGGCAGCGAAGAGTCGAAGGGCAGCGAGCTGGCGCAGGACGTGTACGGCCGGCTCGAGAAAGTCGGCATCAACTTCGTGGGCAATATCGAGGGAGGCGAGGTGCATCGGGGCAAGGCCGACGTCATCGTCACCGATGGATTTACCGGCAACGTCGCGATGAAAGTGACCGAGGGCGTCGCCGACTTCATCTTCCGCGAGCTGCGCAGCGCCCTCACGGCAAAGCTCCGATACAAGCTCGCCGGCATGGTGTTGCGGCCTGCCCTGCTCGAGATGCGCGACCGCATGGACCCGGGCACGTATGGCGGCGTCCCGCTGCTCGGCGTCAACGGCGTGGTCATGATCGCCCACGGGGCGTCCGATGCGCGGGCCGTCAAGAACGCCCTGCGCGCCGCGAGCGAAGGCGCGGCATCTGGCATGCTCGACGCGATCCGCGCGGCCGCCGGACGCAAGTAGCGGCGACGCGATCGGGCTAGCCCGGTCCTCGCGTGCGCCGGTACCTTCCTGGCCGGGGGAATCCACAGATTTCACAGATTGCACAGAAGACTCCGGGCGGTGGACCGAGATTGCCCGGTTTGGCATCGGATCCCGGCGTTCGATTGACCGTTGTTTCTTGAGGTTTTGCCTCGGCGGCTCCGCCCTCCGAAGCTGGCGGACGGCCTGTGAGGGGCTGTTCTTTGATTGACCGTCGTTTGGGCTGCAGCCGCTGGGCGCGCGGTCGGGGACGCCGATGATTGCGCGAAGCGCGCTGGTGTGCGGCGGGGACGGGTGGCGGCGGTCTGGGGAGCGCATGGGGCGAGGGTACTGCCGGGCGGGGGTGAAGTCCTAGGGGGCGGCGTCAGCTAACCCGCCTCGGCGAGTCTTCGACGGCCGCTTCCCTGGGCGCACGGCGGCTACGCCGTCGAGCTCGGGCACATCAAGATCACGCCCACCACGAAACAGTCGATGAGGTGGGAGCGGATACCATCGGACCATGGTGTCGGCCCGATTCGCCGTGCCTCGTCCACACGGAACCTTCGCTGCCGTCTAGCGTCGCGAAGTGAAAGCGCAGAAGGACTTGGCCGAGCGTGCGGGCAAGCCAGCGAGTTCAACCCGAATTAGAACACAGCCGATCGCCACGAGCTTCCTCTCGGACCTGATTACTTTTTCGGCCGCTGCTACGAACCGGGATCCCCGTCACAAACAGAACGGGTGGTTCCGGTCTTGGCCATGGTTCCAGTAGTGCAGCCGGTTGGCCACGTCCAGTTCTTGCATCCTTGCCGCCCCTGTCGGCTTGGTGCCATAGCCGTACTGGCTCAACAGGCCGTCCGCCTGCATGACGGCCGACTGGATGCAGTTTGGGTCGCCGTTCGGGTAGTAGGCAGAGCCGCTCACGAGGTTGAGCTTCGCCGTGAGCAGCTCACAGGTCATCCGCTTGGACGGGTCACCGCTGCCGCACTGCCCGAGAATGTTCTTAGCCTCGATGTCTCGGTCCACGGTGATTTGGATCGGCGGCAGGCACTTTGTGTCGCCCTTCTTCACATCGCAGTCCGCACCGAAGAGACCGAGGTGAATCGGCAGGAGGCTGTCCCTCAACGCCTGTGCGCCTCCACCCTTCCAGAAGCCGTTTTCGCATGGCCGCCCGTCGTCGGCGTCGAAGTGGGTCTCGGTTGCACCGTCCAGATCGCAAGTGCCAGGGTGGTGGAACGGCGTCGGCGTCGGGGTAATCGTCGGCGTCGCGGTAATCGTCGGCGTCGGCGTGGCTGTTGGCGTGAGCGTGGCCGTGGCGGTCGAAGTCACGGGGAATGTGGCTGTATCCAGCAGGATCGACACAGTGCTGGCACCACGATTGGCGACCGCGAGGTCAGGCTTTGCGTCCCCGTTGAAGTCGTGGATAGCCACGGAGACAGGGCCGGCGCCGGTCGCGAAGTCGGTCTTTGCGCCGAAGCTGCCTGTGCCCGTGCCTAACAGGATCGAAACTGTATTGCCGTTGAAATTGCCGACTGCGAGGTCGGTCTTCGCGTCGCCGCTGAAGTCGGCGATGGCCACAGAGACAGGGCCGGCGCCGGTCGCGAAGTCGGTCTTCGCGCCGAAGCTGCCCGTGCCCGTGCCTACCAGGATCGAAACTGTATTGTCGTTGAAATTGCCGACTGCGAGGTCGGTCTTCGCGTCGCCGTTGAAGTCGGCGATGGCCACAGAGATCGGACTCACCCCCGTGGCGAAGTCCGTCTTCACGCCTAAGCTACCCGTCCCCGTGCCCAGCAGGATTGAGACGCTGCCGCCGCCGTAATTAGAGACCGCGACGTCGGGCTTCCCGTCCCCGTTGAAGTCACCTATTGCCACGGAGTAAGGAAGGGCGCCGGTGGCGAAGTCGGTCTTCGCACCGAAGCTGCCCGTCCCGGTGCCCAGCAGGATCGACACTGTGTTGTCGCTGAGATTGGCGACTGCGAGGTCGGGCCTCCCGTCCCCATTCAGGTCGCCGATCGCCACCGAAAAAGGCTCGATCCCGGTCGCGAAGTCGGTCTTTGCGCCGAAGTTGCCTGTGCCGGTGCCTAGTAGGATCGACACGGAATCGCCGTTCCTATTGACGGTAGCAAGGTCCGGCTTTCCGTCCCCGTTGAAGTCGCCGATGGCCACCGACAAAAGGAATGGTGCCGGTCGCGAAGTCGGTCTTCGGGCCGAAGCTGCCCGTGCCGGTGCCCAAAAGGATGGACACGGTACTGTCGTCCCTATTGGCGACCGCGAGGTCGGACTTCCCGTCCCCGTTGAAGTCGCCGATGGCAACGGACTGAGGACTGACTCCGGTCGCGAAGTCAGTCTTCGGAGAGAACGAAACCGCTCGCGCCGTGCCCACCACAAGCAATGCGCTTAAGAGGGCGAGCATCACAACGCCGGGTGGGAATGCGATTCGTGCCGCCGACGCTCGCCGCATTCTGCGCCATCTTCCGCTAGCGATCATCCGCAGATGTACCGTTCATCCGACAATGGATCGAACAGCCCACAAGCAAATTCGCGACAATGGCGGGGTAGGGCTATTCTACTCGATCTCCCACCCTTCGCCATACGACACCATGCTTCAATCGGCCGGACAATGCTGGCCTTATCGTGCGGCAAGCCTAAGAAGGAGTCATCTGTCGGCCAGTCGCGGCACTCTGAAGGATGGCCAGGGCACCCTAGTGCTCCCGCGCGGCGGTTGCGCCGGCTAGCTCGGGGCGGCCGGACCAGGTCCACGCGAGGTTGGTGCGGCTGCAGCCCATTAGCATGCCGTGCAGGGTGCTGGGGTGGAGGAAGATGCCTTCGGGGTTGGGGCTCTGGGGGTCGCGGCCGGCGTATCGCATGCCCCTTGCGTCGAGCTTGCGGACGATTGGGGCGATCTCTTCGGCCTCGATGTAGCACATGTAGAGGGTCTCGCCGCCGCGGCGGGTCATGAAGCGCCCCATCGGGCGCGTGGCGTCGGTGATCTGCGAGAGCTCGATGCGGTCGAGGCGCTCGGGCGGGTTGAACATGGTGAGGTGGCCCTTGTAGCCGTACTCCTTGCTCTTGATCGGCACGAACTTCGATGCGTCGAGCCCGAAGCGGTCGGCGTAGAACTCGGCTGAGGCATCGGCATCGTCGATGAGGTTGGTGGCCTCGTACAGGTAGCGGATGAGGCCGCGCATCGGGCGGTCGACTTCGGGGGAGATCACCATGCGCAGGCCGGGCGTCTGGTCGGGCGCGATGAAGAGCTGGCCGCGCTCGTCGGTGAAGGCGACGCCCTTGGACTGCAGCCGCGACGCGAGGCCGGCGATGTCCTTCGTCGAGAAGCCGGCGGCGAACAAGCCCTCGCCCCACTGGTTGAGGTACGCCTGAACGGGGCCGACGCCGCTCGGCTCGAGCAGCTCGAACTCGCTGGCGCCGGCGTGCACGACGCGGCGCTTCGCCGCCAGCACGCGCACTTCGTCGTCACGCACGACCTCGCCGTCGAAGATGTCGACGAAGGTCTGCGCGGCGGCGGCGCGGTCGGTGACGGCCAGCTGTACTCGGTCGACGTGCTCCAGCATGTCTTGCCTCCTTGTCTCGTCTGGTGGTGCCGCCAGTGTAGTCCTTCGACGCCGCCCAGGCCCATCGCAACCATCGAGTAGGGGCCGGGCGTACAATAGATGCCGAGCTACTGCTCATTGCGCGAAAGGAGCCGACGCCATGGCAAACCAGATCCCACCCGCACGACCGGAGCGCGTCGCAGACGAGGGCGGGCTCGCCGCCGTCGTCCGCTGGCTGCTGACGGTGTTCGCATTCATCCTGCTGCTGCCACCATGGGGCTTCCTCGTCTGGTTCTACTCCGTCAAGATCGTCTCCGAGTACGAGCGAGGGGTGATCTTCCGCCTCGGGCGACTGGTGGGGGCGCGCGGGCCGGGACTGTTCGTGATCATGCCGATCGTCGACCGCATGGTGAAGATGGACCTGCGGACGGTGACGATGGACGTGCCGAGCCAGGAGTGCATCACGCGCGACAACGTGACGGTGAAGGTGAACGCCGTCATCTACTTCCGCGTCGTCAATCCGGAAGACGCCGTCACGAAGGTCATCGACCACTTCCGCGCGACGTCGCAGATCGCCCAGACGACGCTGCGCAGCGTGCTTGGCCAGTCGCTGCTCGACGACCTGCTTTCGGAGCGCGAAAAGATCAACACCCGCCTGCAGACGATCATCGACGAGCAGACGGAGCCGTGGGGCGTGAAGGTCTCGACGGTCGAAGTGAAGGATGTCGAGCTGCCGCAGACGATGCAGCGGGCGATGGCGCGGCAGGCGGAAGCCGAACGCGAGCGCCGCGCGAAGGTGATCAACGCCGACGGCGAGCTGCAGGCGTCGGAGCGGCTGGCGGAAGCGGGGCGGATCATGTCGGAGAACCCGGCGACGCTCCAGCTGCGCTTCCTGCAGACCCTGTCGGAAGTGGCGACCGAGAAGAACAGCACGATCGTCTTCCCGGTACCGGTGGACCTGATCAACCTGCTGACGACGAACCTGCGTGCGAGCGCGGACCGCAACGGTGGCGGCGATGGCGCGCGGCCGCGGGTGCGCGTCGGAGCGCCGGCCGACGGCGGGGCCAACCCGCCGGGATCTGACGAGCCGCTCGCGACGCCGGCATCGGGCATGCTCCCGCCGGTCGAGCCGGAGTCGCGTGAGGGGACGGTGAGTTGATCTGGATGTTGGATGTTAGATGTTAGATGTTGGATTAGAGGCCGGAGGTAGGGCGTGATACGTGGCGGACGATCAGCGCGACGCCGAGGTACACCGCGATCATCGCGATGATCACTAATGTCAGCTCCGGGCCCCAGGCGATGGCGTCGCGGTCGAAGATGGCGATGGCGGCGAAGCCGACGATGAATCGCAGGACGCAGAACAGCACGACGAGCCGAAAGATGCGCTGTATGCGCGCGCCCAGGCGGTGCCATCGCTCGATCACCGCGTGAGTATACGCTGCATCTACGCGGCATCGTAACGACCACGCTGCATAGACACACGGTGATCGCCGGTATAGTGGATCACTCCGTCATGCGAACATCGAGGACAGCAGTATGAGGCTCTCGTTCCCGGGACGGCGCAGCACGGAGCTGAAGGACTATCGCGGCGCGAGCGGCGCGTCGGGCGGCGGCATGGGGCTGCCGATCGGTGTCGGCGCCGGGCTCGGTATCCCGGGCATCATCATCGCCATCGTCCTCACGCTGGTGTTCGGTGGCAATCCCCTCGGCGGCGGCGGGAGCGGATACGGCGTCGACCAGCCGTTCCAGCAGTTCCCGAGCGCGGACCAACTGCCAGAACAGCCGATCCCGAGAGAAATCGATCCGAACGCCGCCACTGTCGACTTCGTGTCCGTCGTGCTCGATGATGTCCAGGCGTCGTGGGCGCAAGAGTTCCAGGCCAGCGGGCAGTCCTACGAGCCGGCGCATCTGATCCTCTTCACCGACGCCATCGCCTCCGGGTGCGGACAGGCGTCGGCGGCGACCGGACCCTTCTATTGCCCGGCCGACGGGAACGTCTATCTCGACATCGCCTTCTTCGACGAGCTGTCGCAGCGCTTCGGCGCGCCGGGCGACTTCGCGCAGGCGTACGTCATCGCGCACGAACTCGGCCACCACGTGCAGCAGCTCACGGGCATCAGCGCGCAGGTGGACAAGCAGGTACGGTCGCACCCGGACCAGACGAACGCGCTGTCCGTGCGCGTCGAGCTGCAGGCCGATTGCCTGGCAGGCGTCTGGGGCTACACAGCGGCGCAGCGCGGGCTGCTGGAGCCGGGCGACGTCGACGAGGGGCTGGCCGCGGCGGCGTCGGTGGGCGACGACCGGATCCAGAAGGCCACGACGGGGCGAATCGACCCGGAGACGTGGACGCATGGCTCCGCGGCGCAGCGCTCGTCGTGGTTCAAGCGCGGGTTCGACGGCGGCAATCCGGACAACTGCGACACCTTCTCCGGTAACATCTGATCCGGAATGCCATCGGTTAGCGCCAACAACATCGACATCTTCTACCGCGATGACGGAGCGGGGCAGCCCGTGCTCTTCATCCAGGGGCTTGGCGTCGACCACCGGGGGTGGGCGGGCGTCACGCGGCCGTTGTCGCAGCGCTTTCGCTGCGTGAGCTTCGACAACCGCGACGTCGGCCGCTCGTCGAAGGTCGATGCGGAATACGACGTGCTGGATATGGCAGCGGACGCGCTGGGGCTGCTGGATGCGCTCGACATCGGGGAGGCGGACGTCGTTGGGGCATCGATGGGGGGCGTGATCGCGCAGGAGATCGCCATCTGGCATCCGGAACGCGTGCGCAAGCTCGTGCTCGTCACGACGTACACCAGCGGGGACCCGCGAGGCAGCGCGATCTTCGAATCGCAGGCGATGCTGCGTCGCACGCTGGGGCGCGAGGAGTACTGCCGGGCGACGTTCTGGTCGGCGTACAGCCACCAGGACTACCGGCGCGATGGGTTCATCGACGAGATGGTGCGCCGCACGGCGGGCAACGACCTCTGGCAGCCCCAGGAGGCGTACGAGCGCCACGTGCGCGCGGTCACATCGGCGAACACGGAGGGACGGCTGGGGGAGATCGTGGCGCCGACGCTGATCCTCGCGGGGGCGGAAGACATCCTCACGCCCATGCGCTTCTCATCGCTGCTCGCAAGCGAGATCGCCGGCAGCCGGCTCGAAGTGATCGAAGGCGCGGGGCATGGGATGATCTGGAGCTGCCCCGAGGTGGTAGTCGATCACGTCACGCAATTCCTGACCGATGCGAATCCATCACCCTCCCAGTAGTAAACCCATCCAGCTTCCAGTTTCCAGCATCCAGCTTCTAACCATGGCGCATCTAGAGATCCAAAAGCAGATCGCGGCGCCGCCCCAGGCAGTGTGGGACGTGATCGCCGATCTCGAGCACCAGAAGGCGTGGATGGTCGATGTGCGGGAGCTCGACATCGTGTCGCCGCAGAAGCAGGGCGAGGGCACGCTCTTGCACGTGACGAGCGAGCTGTTCCGGCTGCCGGTGGTGAAGGATGTGATGCTGATCACGGCATGGGAACCGCCGCATCGGATGGATGTGGAGCATCGCGGGCAGTTTCACGGCACCGGACAGTTCCTGCTGGCACCCGTGGATGGCGGCACGCTGTTCACGTGGACCGAAGACTTCCGGCCGCCGCTCGGTGCGCTGGGCGAAGCGGCGTTCTCGCTGGCGGTGCGGCCGCACCTGCTGCGGGTGTTCTCGCGGTCGATGGAGAATGTGCGGCGGCTGGCGGAAGAACGCGACTCGCGGTAGCGACGCAACTCATTTGTGCGTCGCGCGGCGCTTTGCTGTTCGGGCGACGCTAGCGAGAAGGCTGTCCTTGCCGCGGTACATACCGAAGAGGTACGCGCGCATTCGCGTAATGTCGATTGACCCGAATTCGTCAGCGTGGTCGGCGTAGTGGCGTTCGCTCCTAAACATCTTCCAGTTTGGCGGGTCAAACAACCCTGCGATGCGGTTCAGCTCTCGCTCAATTGGCCGGTAAAACAAATTGGCTATGGCCGCAGGATGGACATCCTCCCGTTCACCCGCCAGGAATGCACGGTACTCCAGTTCAGCAGCGACCAACTCACGCTTGGACTCTTCCTGAAGCGCATCCCAGTCGGGGGCGACATCGCTCATCAGTTGTTTCACGCCAGCAATGCGCTTCTCACCGGCGGCGATGAGGATTTCCGCGATCGTCTGCTGTCCGCTCTTGATGTCGAGCGCAATGTCCACGACGTGGTCGAGGCGTTCATTCAGCACCTCGAGGAGGTCGAGCCGCGAAGCAAGCGGCGGTAGCGTTTCAAGCGCGGTAAGTAAACGGTTGAAGCCATCTATGGACACTTCGGATCCCGCGGTAGGGGTTGTGATCGCGCCGGACGCCACGGCCAAGATTCGAATGATGGCGTGCGTGGAGAAGTTCGCATCCCAGTCGCTCCACCACGTCTCGTCCTTGGTGAAGTCGAGCCAGTTGGGTACGAGCGATGTCGAGTACTTCCCCATGAGCGCTATGACGAGATCATCGAGCACCGGTTCGATTCCCAATGCGGCGCGTGCTTCAGTACGTGCGCCGAAGAGCCTAAGCAGGTGAACTCGATCCCAATTATCCAGTTCCTTCTTGGTCGATTCACATTCCTCTAGCAACGCTCCGATGCCGTCGTCGGCGGACGTTAGGCAGCGCTGCCAGTCACCGACGAGACTCTGGTAAAGGGCGTCGGCATGAAAGCGCAGTGCTATGACCCGCCCAGGCGTCAGCGTGGAGAAATCGAAGCCAGGAACGTCGTTATCCGCCACCAATTCTAGAAACGATGGTAGGGCCCTCCGATCAAGCAGCAACAACTCCGTCAGGTAGTCCGAGACGGTCTTGGTTCCACCCGCGACTCCCCGTATTGCAGACGTCAGCTCATTCGCCCCAACGGCAGGCGTCGTCTCGGTGCCCGCATTGGCGGTAGTCGCTAATTCCTCGCCCAGCTCAGCACGCGCCGTGTGTACACCGAACCGAATGATGGGCATGAGGTACTCAGTGATTGGTGCAAAGAATTCAGGGTCATGCTCGAACCCGAGACGGTGCATCTCTTGGGCAAGCATGCAAGCAAGCATGGCCTCACGGTGAACCGCTCCTTCAGTTGCGACACCGCTCAGAAATGGTGTCGGCGATACGAGCGCGTGCCTCAGAAAGAGCGCGCTGAGGATCGGCGAAAGATGACCCACACGCTGCGCGATCGTGAGGGAAAGAAGCCGGTAGCTACTCGTCATCGCCTTGCGCGCTTTGTCAGTCTCGACCCCCTGAATGTTCGCACGGTCGTCGGCGTACGCGAGGTCCCTTTCGACTTGATCGACTGCAGGGAGAGACTCGGCAAGCCAGCGTTCGGCGATCTCCGCGTGAAGTTGAACGAGTTGGGACAGTTGTGGTTCTGGGCTTGTTGATGACCACGCCGCTGGTAGCCGTTCCCACGGTTCGTGCAAAGGGTAGAGTGTCATGGGTGGTCGCCCGTAACCGTGATCGGCGTCTGTGGGGGTTGATCGGCAGTCGCAGCGGCGAGCGTCACGCGCCAGACGTCGATCCGCCACGGCTCAACTCTACGAGTCCAGAGAAGCCTCATGTTGACGTCCGTCCATCCGGGCATGGCCTTGTCTCTAACGCCCTTCGTGAGGCGGCCAAGGCGAGTCGCTGTGATGGTCGTCGTCGCGCCTTCAGTCAATGGCATTAGCGTTGGTTGATGTCGTCGCAGGTAGTCCATAAACGTTCCTGATACTAATACGAAGAACCGTTCGTCGGAGTCGGTCGAACGTGCCAGCTTTCGCATGTCTTGAAGGATAGTTGCGAGCGTTCCCGGGCCTGCATTGAGCTTGCGTGAGTACTTTACCTCGAACGATGCCTTCCTCGGAACGAGCCACAGATCGGTCCGGTTGTGCTCGAAGATTATCGAACCAAGCGGCAAGGCGTACTCGGCCTGTAGCCCCAACGCGAGGCAAAAGTGGATGTCGTGCTCGTGCGACGGTGTAACGCCGCACGCCAGTTGCGCGGCAAGCTGGCTGGCGAATGCATCGAATCCGGCAGTGAGATCGGCGTCAGTTGAGAGATCGGACATTGTCGCTCGCCACCGGCAGTGCTCGATGACGCAGGGGCGGACCAGCCGCGTGCGGGCTATCAGTCAACAGGTTTCCTCCAAAATATCCACACTCCAACGGTTTCGCTTAAGCCCCCGTTGGGTGTGACTGCTATTACCGCACCACCAAGCCGCTCGATCTGCTCCACATGGGCTTGGATGTCTTTACTAAACCCGTCCGTGTTCTGCCCAGCTCTGCTGACATAGACTACCGGCATATCCCTCCTCATTCGATCATTTGAGTCGCTCCTAACGCGCGGGGCTTCTCCCACGATTCGTGGCGCCAACCCAGTCGACGAGACGGTCACGACGGCTTAGACCTCGACAGTTTAGTCCGGACACGGCGCAAGCTTACGGCACGACCTCACACCGCCCGCCCGCACGATGTGGCGGCTGACTGGCGGCCCAGGTCTGTGGCGGGCGCGGCGTTGCTAGTGTACTCGGCGATGATGGCGCGCCAGGGGCCGCGGGCGCGGAGCTGGCCAAGAAGGCCGCACAGCCCGAAGTTGATGCGGGTGAGGAAGACCATGCCCTCGGGGACGTTGCACCACTGGTTGATGCGACCACCCTGGCCGGTGGTCTGCGTGTTGTGCCGCACCATCTCGGCCGCCAGCTCCGGCGTGAACGTCGTCTCCTCTTCGAAGATCAGCTCCCAGTACCAGTGCATGTGCTCGTACAGCTCTTCCGTCGTGAACGGCGCGCCGGCCTTGAGGATGCCCGCTGCTTCGATCGCCGCCCGCCATTCTTCCCAATCATTGACCATGAGCGCGCGGAGGATCCGCGCCAGACCGGCGACGGACTGCTCCGAGAACTCGGCGACGCAGCCGTAGTCGACGAAGGCGATCGCGCCATCGGGCAGCAGGATGTAGTTGCCGGGATGCGGGTCGCCGTTGAACAGATGGTGCCGGTAGATCGACCCGAAGGCGTAACGGAAGATGATCTCGCCGATGTGGTCGCGCTCCGCCTGGGGCAGCTGCAGCGCGGCGGCGAACGGCTTCCCCTGCATCAGCTCCTGCACGAGCACATGCGATGTCGTCAGCTCGTGGTAGACGCGCGGCACGCGAATGAATGCGTGGCCCTCGAATTCGTCGAAGAAGCGCTGCTGCGACGCCGCCTCGCGGAGGTAATCCAGCTCGGCGAGGATCCCTTCCTTGAGGTCGGCGATGATCGGTCCCGCCTCCAGCCCGCGCGACATCACGCCGGCGAACCCGACCATCATGCCGACGTTCGCGAGATCGTGCTCGATGGCCTCGCGCACGCCCGGGTACTGCACCTTCACGGCGACGGCCGTACCATCTTGCAGCTGCGCGCGGTGCACCTGGCCGATCGATGCGGCGGCGAAGGGCTCACGCTCGAAGCGGCGGAAGACGTTGTGCGGCGGCTTGCCGTACTCGCGGTCGAACACTTCCTCGACGAGGCCGTAGGCCATCGGCGGCGCGCTGGCCTGCAGCGTCGCAAGCTGCGCGGCCATCTCGTCCGGGACCATGCCGCTCATGAGCGACAGGACCTGGCCGAACTTCATGACGGCGCCCTTCATGTCGCCCATAGTGCGAGTGACATCTTCGGCCGTGCGCATGACGAATTGCTCGCGCTGGCGCGTGCGGCCGTCGCCCCACGACGCGTATGTGCGAGCCCAACGCGCGGCGGCGCGTCCTGCTAGCCGCGCGGGCCGGAGGGAACGCGCGATGCGTCCGCCGCTGACTGCCTTGCGCCGCTTTGCCATCGCTACGCCTTTGGCGCCGGCGGCTGGACATCGGGGCCGGCCTGCTCGGGATCCATGGAGGTCAGCACTTCGTCCTTCAGCCGGTCGATGAACTGGAACAGCGGCATCGACTTCAGGTCCTCGCCCGCGCGCGTGCGGACGGACACCGCCTGCGCCTCCGCCTCGCGGTCGCCGACGACGAGCATGTAAGGGATCTTCTGGAGCTGGGCATCGCGGATCTTCGCGTTCATCCGCTCGCTCCGCGCGTCCACCTCGGCACGGAAGCCTTCGCTGCGGAGCTGCGTAAAGACGGCGTGCGCGTAATCGACGTGGCGGTCGGCGATCGGGATGATCTTCGCCTGCACCGGCGCGAGCCATGTCGGAAATGCGCCGGCGTACAGCTCGATGAGATACGCCATCATGCGCTCCGTGGCGCCGATCACGCCGCGGTGCACGATAACCGGCCGGTGATGCGCGCCGTCCTCTCCGATGTAGTGCAGGTCGAACTGGTTGGGCAGATGAAAGTCCACCTGGATCGTCGACATCGACTCCTCGCGGCCCAGCACGTCGCGGATCTGGATGTCGAGCTTCGGGCCGTAGAACGCGGCCTCGCCCCGCGCCTCGTAGAACGGCAACCCCAGCTCGACCATCGCTTCCCGCAGGACGCGCTCGCCCAGCTCCCACATCTCGTCGTTCTGCACGTACTTCTCTTTGTCGGCGGGGTCGCGCAGTGAGAGGCGATACGAGTAGTCGGTGATGCCGAGCGTGGCGTACGCGCGCTCGACCAGCCGCATGACGCCCGCGAACTCCGGCTTGATCTGGTCGGGCGTGCAGAAGATGTGGGCATCGTTGAGGTTGATCGCACGGACGCGGCTGAGGCCGCCGACGACGCCCGACTTCTCGTACCGGTACATCGTGCCCATCTCGGCGATGCGGACGGGCAGCTCGCGGTAGCTGTGCAGGCCGTTCTGGTAGATGAGGATGTGGTGCGGGCAGTTCATCGGCCGCAGTACCAGGTCCTCGTGCTCGAGGTGCATGGGCGGGAACATGCTGTCGCGGTAGTGCTCCCAGTGGCCGGAGGTCTTGTAGAGTTCTACCTTGCCGAGGTCAGGCGTGTAGACGTGCTGGTAGCCGGCATCGCGCTCCTGCTTGAGGATGTATTCCTCGAGCAGGCGGCGGATCGTGGCGCCCTTGGGCAGCAGTGATGGGAGTCCGGACCCGACAAGCTCGCTCGACATGAACAGCTCGAGTTCCCGGCCGAGCTTGCGGTGGTCGCGGCGCGCGGCGTCTTCGACGCGGGCGAGGTAGTCATCGAGCTCGGCCTGCGTTTCGAACATGGCGCCGTAGATGCGCTGGAGCATCGGGCGCTTCTCATCGCCGCGCCAGTACGCGCCCGCAACGGATGTCAGCTTGAACGGTGGCACCTGCCCCGTGCGCTCGACGTGCGGCCCCTCGCACAGATCGATGAACGCGCCCTGCCGGTAGAGCGAGACCTTCTCGTCGGCGATGCCCTCGATCAGCTCGATCTTGAACGGCTGCGCCGCGAATTCCTTGAGCGCTTCGGATTTAGTCATCTCGCTGTGTTCGAACGCCACGTCGGACTTCATGCGCTTTCGCATGCGGTCTTCGATCTGCGGCAGATCGTCAGGCGTCAATGCGCGCGGCAGCTCGAAGTCGTAGTAGAAGCCGTTTTCGATCGGCGGCCCGATAGCGAACTTCGCGTCCGGAAACATTTCGAGCACAGCCTCGGCCATGATGTGCGCGGCCGAATGCCGCTTGCGATACAGCCGGTCTTCGTGTGGCAGCTGGTCGATCATCGGCTTCCTCCCGTGGCAACAAAAAAAACGCGGCTCCGTCCGTGCAGGGACGGGAGACGCGCTCCGTGGTTCCACCCTGGTTCAGCTCACCTGCTGGCAAGCTCTCCATTCAGCCGCTAACGGGGCCAACCGGCATCGCCTGGGCCGTATGGTGGCGGCATCGGCATGCGGCTCGCAGGTGGTGTTCGCTGATCGCCGACGGGCGCTCGCACCGGCCGCGCCCTCTCTTGAGTCGGACTGAACGGCGACTCGTCCTGGTCAGTGCCTTCGACGCAGCCTAACACCGCGCCTGTGCGCATCACAAGGGATCGACCGTCCGCCACGGCTATCGCGTCGGGACCGCGGTTGCGCTGCCGGCCGCATCCGATGTCGCCGTCGGCGAAGGCCGCGCCCGCGGAGCGAGATTGTAGAACGCCTCCGCGCACTGCGGGACAGGCTGGCCGGCGGGGATCACGACGACCTGCGGCTGTCGCCAGTCGAGGGTGCGCAGCAAATTTTGGCTGTCGTCCGCCGAGTTGGACGACTTTCGCGCCATAAGACGCGCGCTCTCGACATCGAACCAATTCTCAGCGCGAATGCTGCGGCCTCCCGGCGTCGCAAACTGCATGGCGACGCCGTGCGTGCGGTGTCCTTCGATGGTCTGGTAGCCGAGATCTTCCCGCGTCGACCAGTCCAACGAGGTAAGAGTATTGCTAAACGGCGTCTGATCCTTGCCGATTTGTTTGGCAGCGGAGCCCGCACCACCGGCGGTCGTGACGTATCGAAACCAGTTGGTGTTCCCTGAGATGTCGTCGCAGTAAAACGACAACGTTTCCTTGAGTTCCGGCTGGCCGCCGGCCGACGGGACCGCCTCGTACTGGCGAGAGACGCGCGTCACGCCGTCGATGCGGAAGATGTCGATGCCCAGCGGAAGCAGCCCGCTCGTCGTGCGAAACTCCGCGTTGGCGAAGGCACGCGTCACCTCCGTCTTGACGAATTCGCTCTCCTCCGGCGTCATGTCGGCGAACGATTTGCTGCCGAGCAAATCAGCAGCTGCGCTGCGCTCAGCCGGTTGCTCCGCCCCGCTGGGCTGCGGCACCGCGATCCGCGGCGCGCTCGTCCCGGCGGAGGTGCCTGCGAAGTAGGTGTAGCTGACGAAACCGGCGGCGGCGAACCCGGCCAAGATCAGCACGCCGAACAGGACGTACATCGGCGTGAGCCTGAACGGCTCCGCGATTTCCTCTTTCTTCGTGTTCTTGGACAACCTGCTCCCATCCGCGTGTCCTGCCGCGCCCTACGCCGTGCGCCTCAACCCCAACGCGTTCACAGGTCCTTCGTTTCGATTCCGGGCGAAGAATCAGTCTTCCAGCGTGCTCGTGTCGCCCTCCGGCAGACCAAGCTCGCGCGCCTTCAGCAGGCGGCGCATGATCTTACCTGACCGGGTCTTCGGCAGCGTCGCGATGAAGTCGATCTCGCGCGGCGCCACGCCCGGACCCAGCTTCTTGCGGCAGAACTGCAGCAGCTCGCCGCGCAGCTTGGCCGACGGCTCGTAACCGTCTTTCAGCGTCACGAACGCCTTGACGATCTCCATCGCCACCGCGTCCGGCTTCCCGATTACCCCCGCTTCCGCCACCGCCGGATGCTCGATCAGCACACTCTCGACCTCGAACGGACCGACCAGGTGACCGGCCGTATTGATCACGTCGTCCGAACGCCCGATGAACCAGAAGTATCCGTCTTCGTCCATTCGCCCGCGGTCGCCGGTGATGTACCAGCCGTTGGCGAATTTCGAGCGGTACATCGCCTCGTTGTTCCAGTACGTGCGGAACATCGAGGGCCAGCCGGGTCGCAGCGCGAGGTCGCCCTCTTCGCCCGCCGGCTGCACGTTGCCCTTGTCGTCGACGACTTCGGCGGTGATGCCCGGCATCGGCTTGCCCATGCTGCCCGGCTTGATCGGCAGGATCGGATAGTTCGCGATCATGATCGAGCCGGTCTCCGTCTGCCACCAATTGTCATGAAACGGCAGCCCCAGCGCGCGCTTCGACCAGACGACTGCCTCGGGGTTCAGCGGCTCGCCGACCGACATCGTGTAGCGCAGGCTCGACAGGTCGTACTTCTTCGGCAGCTCGTCGCCCGCTTTCATCAGCAGCCGGATCGCCGTCGGCGCGCTGTACCAGACCGACACCTTGTGGCGCTGGATGATGTCGTACCACTTGTTCGCCGAGAACCCGCCCTCGTAGATCACGGACGCCACGCCGTTCGTGTGCGGCGCGAACATCCCGTACGACGTGCCGGTCACCCATCCGGGATCCGCGGTGCACCAGTAGATGTCGTCCGGATGCAAGTCCAGCACGTACTTGCCCGTGGCGTAGTGTCCGAGCACCGCCTGGTGCACGTGCACCGCGCCCTTCGACTTTCCCGTCGTGCCGGAGGTGTAGTGCATGACCGCCGGGTCCTCAGGATCGGTGTGCACGATCTCGTACGCGTCCGATGCGTCTTTGATCAGCTCGTCCCACGACAGCTCGCCGGGCTCGATGGCCACGTCGTTGCCGTGCTCCGCCATGATGATGTGCCGCAGCTCCGGCAGATGCGGCCGCATCTGCGCTACCTTGGCGCGCTGGTCCGGCGATGTCACCAGCACCTTTGCCCCCGCGTCGGCGAGCCGGTCGCCCGCCGCGTCCGGCCCGAACGCTGAGAACAGCGGCCCTGTCACGCAGCCCGCTTTCAGTGTGCCGAAGACCGCGGCGTAGAGTTCCGGCACGCGGTCCATGAAGCAGAACACCCGGTCGCCCTTGACGATGCCGAGCTTGCCGAGCACGTTGGCGAACTGGTTCGACATGCGGCTGGCGTCGGCGTAGCTGTAGCGCTCGACGCGCCCGTCCTTGCCCTCCCAGATCCAGCACGTGCGCTCGCCGTTGCCGTGCTGCACGTGGCGGTCGATCGCCTCGTGCGCGATGTTGAGCGCACCGCCCGGCAACCCGTCCAGCTCCCGGATCACATCGCCGTACACGAAGCCCGAGCGAATGCGCTCATAATCGTCGAGGTTCGGCCGCACAGCGAACGCTTCGACGGGCGGTTTCGTGATGATCGGGTAGTCCATCGGGCACCTGCGGAACGCCGCGCATGCGGCTCAATCTGGCGTGGCCTCAATCTAACGGACGCTCTATAGGCGATCAAACACGCATGGACAGCCGGGCGGACGAAGGAAGCTGAGGTGGCAGCGCTCGCCCGCAAGCCGTTCGCGCACTGGCGAGCATTCCGTCGCATTGGCCCGCCGCGGGCGAAGCTGCCAGACTGATCGCAGGGAGGGACCGAACGATGGCCAGAAAAGATGAGCGCGAGCCGTTCTATCGCGTCGATGTCGCCGAAGCGAAGGGCATGCTCGAAGACGACGGCGTCGTCGTCATCGATGTCCGCGAGCCGCACGAGTACCAGGCGGGCCATCTCCCCGATGCCACGCTGATCCCCGTGAACAGCGTCTTCGCCCGCCGCGAAGAGCTGCCGAAAGACAAGAAGATCGTCTTCGTCTGCGCCGTCGGGCAGCGCAGCGCGCTCGCCGCCGAGATGGCGGCCGCGGCCGGCCTCCCCGCGGACCACCTCTACACGCTCGACGGCGGCACCGACGCCTGGCGCAAGGCCGGCGAAACGATCGAGACGTAAGCCGCCCCAGGGTGCGAACCATCGTCCTCTGGGGCACCATGCGAGCGAAAGACGCTCGTACGCACCCGAGAGTCTTTCACACCACTCCCGCCCGGCACCGATTATACTAAGCGCCCCGCCCCGATGCGGTGAGTCCGCGGCCCCGAAACACGGAGGTGGCCCGTGAAGCGCCAACAATTCTTGATGAGCGCCCTCGCCGCAGGCGTCGTGGCCGCTGCCGCGATGACGGTACCGGCGCTCCTGGGTGCGCATAACGCGGGCGCCGCCAACCCGAACACCGGCGTGGTGCAGATGGCGGTCGACTGTGACACCAGCACGGACGATGTCCAGGAAACCTGCACCATCGACACGGCCAGCACCGCCCCGATCCCGATCGACGTGATCATCACCAACAACAGTGGCGTCGGGTCGCAGGTCGACGCGTTCGGTTATGACCTGTACAACGACCAATGCATGGTCGGTTGCGTCAACGGCGACACGCTGAACCCTGCCGGCGGCATCGGGCCAAGTGTCCCGGTGCGCGACGTGACGAATTTCCCTCTCGCAGACTACGGTTGCAACGCACCGCGACCTTTGGCTGACCGGGGTTCCGGTGTGACCGGCACGTCCACGTCATTTCTGTCGTGCGCGTTGGCCTTTGTCGGCCCCCCGGTCGACTTCCCCGATGGGGCTTCGCTGCGGCTTTCGGGCGAGGACTTTTCGGACAGCGTCACCGGCCCCACGACGATCGTGCTGACACTCAGCTTCGTCTCGGCGGCCGACGACAACTACATTACGACGATCAGTTGTGACCCGGCCGCGTTTCCGCCGGCGAGCCCGGAAGGCAATGTGAGCGGCCCGTGCTTCCCGGCGACGCTGCACTTCACGGGCGCGACCGGGGCTACCAACACGCCAACACTGACACCGACGATCACGCCGACGCGGACGATCACGCCGACGCCGGCGAACACGCTGACGCCGACGGCCACTCTCACTCCGTGCGCCACACCCGCTCACTCGTCGTGCGCCTACGCCCGCATGATTCAGATGGCAATCGACTGTGACACCGGCACTCCCGGCGTACAGGACGCCTGCACCATCGACACCGCCAGCACGGCTCCGATCCCAATAGACGTGGTCGTCACCAACAAAAGCGGCGAAAACTCGCAGATCGACGCGTTCGGCTACGACCTGTACAACGACCAGTGCATGGTCGGTTGCGTCCAAGGCGACACGCTCAACCCGGCGGGCGGCATCGGGCCGAGTATTCCGGTGCGGGACGTGACGAATTTCCCGGTCGAGGACTACGATTGCGCCTTCCGCGCTCTAGCTGACACCGGTGTCGGTATAACGGGCACTTCCACGACGTACCTGGAGTGCATTTTCGGATTTCCAGGCACCCCGCTCGACTTACCCGCCGGGGCTTCGGTGCGGCTTTCGGGCGAGAGCTTCTCGGACAGCGTCACCGGCCCCACGACGATCGTCCTAACGCTCAGCAACGTGGCGGCGGCCGCCGACAACGTCTTTCTCGAGACGATCAGTTGTGACGCGGATGCGCCGCCACCGGCGAGCCCGGAAGGCATCGTGAGCGGCCCCTGCTTCCCGGCCACGCTGCACTTCACCGGTGCGACCGGGGCCACGAACACGCCGACACCAATCGCGACGCCGTACCACCACTCGGGCACCTGCGACCTCGACGGCGCCACCGAAACCAACTTCGACGACGACGACGGGCGGCCGTGCGAGGCCAGCTTCTGGAAGGGCGGAGGCGGAAGGTCGCTCGCGGTCACCCTCCTGCCGATCACGCTGGGCATTATCGGCTCGGACTGCGATGTGGCGACGAAGAGCACGAAGTGCCTGCCGCCGCGGAAGATCTCGGTGGATCGCGACGTGGAAGCGCACAACATTCTCGAAGGCTGCGGCAGCGGTGACTCATCGGTGAAGATGACCTGCCAGCTCCTCGCGACGAAGCTCAACCTCGCGAGCGGGTCGGCCTTCTATCCGCACGGCGACCCGGCGTGCATCGCGGCCGTCGTCACGCAGGCAGAGGCTTTGCTGAGCCAGTACGGCTACAACACCAAGCCGGCCGGCGCCGCACAGACGCTCGAGAAGAGCGTCGCCACCAAGCTGCAGTACTGGAACAAGAAGGGATTCTGCCTGTAACAGCGACCAAGCGCCTACGTGCGCTCGCCCAGCAGCGGGCCGCCGCGGTCGAGCACTTTGCCGGCTAAGGAGATGACGCTGGGGCGCTCCTCGCAGTAGCCGCCCATCTCGCACTTCTCGAACAGAAACGCCCCGTGGTCGCGGCTGAAGACGATCTGCCAGGCGCCGGTGACCACGCTGTCCTGCGGCTTCAGCTTCAGTTGCTGCTGCAGCACGGCGATCAGCGCCTCGATCTCTTTGCGACCCATGACCGGCGCTCCTTACTTCAATGGTCGTGATACGCGGGAAGGAAACTCACCGTCAGTATGGCATAGGCTGCATGTCGCGAATGCTCGGGTCGGACGGTCGCTATACTCCACCGACCCTAGGAGCAGCTCCCCCATGGACCTGAGCGTCGATATCGCCGCCGGCAAGCGCGCCCTGTCGCTGGCCAACCCCGTGATGGTCGCCTCGGGCACCTTCAGCTACGGCGTCGATTACGCCAAGGTCTTCGATATCCAGCGGCTGGGCGCCATCGTCTGCAAGACCACCACGCTGCGCCCGCGCGCGGGCAGCCCCACGCAGCGCATCGAAGAGACGCCCGCGGGCATGCTGAACTCCATCGGCCTGCAGAACGTGGGCATCGATAAGCTGATCCGTGACCTTGCGCCGGTCTGGGAGCGCTGGCGCGTGCCAGTCATCGTCAGCATCCTCGGCGCCAGCGTGGACGAGTACGGCGCCTGCGCCGATGCCCTCGACGGCGTAACCGGCATCGCCGGACTGGAGCTGAACATCAGCAGCCCGAATGCGCAGCAGGGCGGCATGGAGTTCGGGCAGGACGCCGCCGTCGCCGCCGCGGTCACTGCCGCCTGCGTCCGGGCGACCCAGATGCCCATCATCGTCAAGCTCACGCCGAACGTCACCAGCATCGTCGCGATCGCGCGCGCCGTCGTCGATGCCGGCGCGGACGCGCTGTGTGTCATCAATACCCTGCAAGCGATGGCCATCGACGTCCGTGCCCGCAGGCCGGCGATCGCCCGCACGTTCGCCGGCCTCTCCGGCCCCGCCATGAAGCCGGTGGCGCTGCGCATGGTCTGGCAGGTGGCGGAAGCCGTCGATGTCCCCGTCATCGGCTCTGGCGGCATCATGACCGGCATCGACGCCGTCGAGTTCCTGATGGCGGGGGCAACGGCGGTGCAGGTCGGCACGGCGACGTTCCGAGACCCCATGGCCCCAATCCAGGTGCTCGAGGGCATCGAGTCGTTTATGCGCGAGCAGCGCATCGATAACGTGCACGAGCTCATCGGCGCCGCGCGTGGGCGCGGGGAATCAGCCGACACGCGGCGATAGCGTCGCTGTGAGGCGGCAACTGCCCATCGGGCCGTTCTTTCACTGACCATGCTCGGCGGACTCGTTGACCGAAGCCCCGGCGGCGCACACAATTCCCCTCACACGCCCGCACCCAGGAGGCGCCAGCATGGAATTCAAAGAGGTCATCGGCCGCCGCCGCTCCATCCGTTTCTTCGACCCGGACCGGCCCGTCGAGCGCGAGAAGATCCAGAAGATGCTCGAAGCCGCGCGGCTGGCATCGTGCGCGGTCAACGCGCACTGGGCGCGGGCGATCGTCGGCTTCCGCGACGACCTGACCGAAGACCAGCTGAACCGGCTGAAGACGCCGGTGGCGGGACTCAACACGGAGCTGGCACCCGTGCACATCCACTGGTTCAACGACCTGGGCGTGGTGAACCGCATGCAGGGCTCGCGACTGAAGGAGCTGGTAGATGCGGGCGCGTTTGCGCCGACGCACGGCTGGAGCCACAAGTTCGTCGACGACTTCGTGTACCCGCAGATCCTCAAGCCGTGGACGCAGACCCCCGGCTATCCGATCGGGTCGACGATGGACGTCGGCGTGGCGATGTGCCAGGCGTTGCTTACCGGCGTGGACGAAGGCCTGGGCGTGGGCCTGGTGACGCTGAACGGGGCGGTCCTGAAGGAAGTCTTCAAGCCGCCGGACGACTGGATCCCGCTGTCGACGATCCTCGTCGGGTATCCGGCGGAGTCGTGGGATGCCGGCGGGCAGCGGCCACGGCCTCCATTCGAAGAGCTGTACTTCGAAGGTGAGTTCGGCAAGCCGTTCCCGCGCGACCCGGCGGTCGTCGAGGAGCTGAAGCGCGACAAGATGATCCAGGCGCCGGCGACGCCGAACAATCCGAAGCGCATCGAGGAGATACGGAAGCTCGCGGAGAAGTACGGGCTGCCGATGTGAGGTGTGAGTTCACAGTTCACAGTTCACAGTTCACAGTTGACGGCAGTCGATCGTGAGCGATGCTCCGCGCGGAACTGAGGCGCCGGTTGATTTGCGGCCGATGTTGGAGTACGACTCCGTGCGGGTGTGGCTGGACGGACTGCGGCAGCACTGGGGCGGCGATCCGGTGGCCGATGATCCGGAACGGCTGCCAATGCTCGAGGCGTTCTGCCGCTACGCGAATCGCGACCCCGATCAGATCATCAAAGAGACGACGATGATCAAGGACGGCGAGAAGCGCATCCGCACCAAGGGCCGTGAGCGTTACGCCGCGCTCATCGACGAGTGGCAAGCGACGCAAGAGGGGTCGCGCATCCGTAAGGGCAAATGGGGCAACACCGCGCGCAGCTTCCTCATCCACAACGGCGTGCTGCTCGCGTCGGGCATGCAGGCGTAGTGCCCGTCTGCGTGGCGAAGCGACGTAGGGGCTTCCCTCGGGACGCCTGTCACCCGCACCGATTACGGAGGGGCGGTCGCCGCGCGGACAGCTTCTTCGGGCACAGCCTCTCTCTTATCAGCGCCGGCTTTCGCGCCGCCGAGCGAGAACACATCGTCGATACTCAGACCGAGCGCCCACATAGCGACGAAGCCGGCTCCCGTAACCCAGACAATGTTGAAGATGTGGGTAGCGATCGCCAGCGCCACGGCGTCGCCCGCGGGCACGCCGAGCGCCTTCACGAGTTCCGCCACTGCTAGTTCATAGGTGCCGATGTTCGACGGCGTGATAGGGATTGAGCTCACCATGTTCGCGGCGACCATGATCAACATCCATGCCGGCATCGAGAGATGGATGCCAAACGCCAGTCCGAACAGAGCGAACATTGCCACTTCCAGCAGCCAGATGCAGAACGAGAGGCCGATCGCCTGAGCGCCGAGTTTCGCCTCGCGGAACACCGCAAGCCCGTCGATGAAATGCGGCACGGAGGTCTCGAGCGCGTGTTGCGCGCGCTCCGGCAGGCGAGCGATCAAGCCGCGGCACTGCCAGCCATCGTTCAACTTCAGATGCGAGAGCGGGATTACGGCGATGAGGCCGCCGGAAACGAGACCGAGCACACCCCAGAAGACGCTGGTGGGAAAGCCGTGCAGGTCAATCAGCGCAAGCCCGATCAGCCCCAGCACGGCGAACGCGAGGCCGTCAAGCAGCGACTCGGTGGCGAAGACGGTCGACGCCAGACGGGCGCGGCTGATGTCGTACCGCTGCGCAGGCACCTGCACGCGAATGACATCGCCGATGCGCGCCGGGACGACGTTGTTCGCCAGGTTGGAGATGAGCAGGATGCCGAACAGCGGCTTCAGCGGGATATCCGCGAATCGCGACATCATCAGGCGCCAGCGCTGCGCCACCAGCAGCTTTGCGAGGCCGAATAAGGCCAGCGCAGGTATGACGAAGAAGTAGTCCGCTTCTCGCAACGCCGAGGCGGCTTGGCCCAGATCAATGCGCCAGATGAGGACGCCGAGCAGCGTCAGACTGGCGGCGGTGCGGATGATCAGGCGGCGTTCGAAGAAGCGTGACATCCTGTACAGCTACCTCGTGCCAACGTTACCATAGCGGCGTTCTGTTACGACTTGATGAACGACGTGCGCCGCCTCCCCTAAAGCCTATGCGGGGACGCCGATATAGGCTATAACGATTCAAGTTATAGAGGCCACGCCTCAGAATGAATCTGGGAAGGAAACACCAGCATGGTCATGGCAACCAGGGTCAACACCGAACGCGTGTACTACAACTACGGCGGCCAGCTGCCGCCGGTGACCCTCGAGCCCGAGCCGGTCGCGCCGCCTTCGATGCAGGACGGCCTGCCGAAGCTCATCACCGACACGACCCTTCGCGACGGCGCGCAGGACAGCCGCTTCGCCATCTTCGCACCCGAAGCCAGGCTGGCGTACTACGACCTGCTGCACCGGCTCGACAACGGCAGCGGCGGCATCTACGCCGTCGAAGCATTCATCTACCAGAAGCGCGACGTATGGACGCTCGAGAAGCTGCTCGAACGCGGCTACGAATGGCCGCGCGTGACGACGTGGACGCGGGCGACGCCCAAGGACATCAAGCTGCTGATGGAGGTGTCGCAGGGAAAGGTGAAGGAGACGGGGATGCTCGCCTCGGCGTCCGACCACCACATCTTCGACAAGCTCGGTTACGCCTCGAAGGAAGAGGCGCTCGAAAAGTACGTGCAGCCGATCCGCACGGCGCTCGAGAACAACATCGTGCCGCGCGTGCACCTCGAAGACTGCACACGCGCCGACATCTACGGCTGGGTGATCCCTTTCATCCAGCGCGTCATGGACGAGAGCAAGGGCATCGCCAAGTTCCGCATCTGCGACACCATCGGCTGGGGCAGCCCAGACCCCTACGCCGCGCTGCCGTGGGGCGTGCCGCGCCTCTTCACTGTGCTGCGGGCGGAGACGGGCGCGGAGCTGGAGTTCCACGGCCACAACGACTTCGGACTCGCGACGGCGAACTCGATCGCGGCGTGGCGATACGGCGCGAAGAAGGTGAACGTCGCGTTCGCCGGCCTGGGCGAGCGGACAGGCAACACATCGCTGGAGCAGATGATCGCCGCGCTGATCCGCCACTACGGCGACCCCGGCTTCGACCTGACGGCGCTCGAGGAGATGCGCCAGCTCGTCGACAAGGATGTGATCGAGCTGAACGACCGGCTGCCGCTGATCGGCGAAGTCTTCACGACAACCGCCGGCATCCACCAGGCGGGCGTGGGGCGCCAGGACGCCGCGCCGGGCGGGCTGATCTATCTGCCGTTCGCCGCGTCGCTGTTCGGGCGAAGCGAAGTGGAACTGAGCCGCGTCGGCTCGCTGTCCGGCTCGGAAGGGATCATCTCGGTGTTGAACCGCGAGCTGGAGCGGCGGGGCAGTGCGACGCGCGTCAAGGAGACAAGCCGCGTCGTGAAGCAGATCTACGACCGCATCCAGGACGAGTACAACGGCCAGTACGACGAGCAGCACGACCACTGGGTGAACGCCCGCCGCAGCTTCTTCGCGTCGGAGGACATCATCGCGCTGGCGCGGGAGTTTGGCGCGCTGTCGTAGGTTGCGTCACTCCATACGATAGCAACGGAAGAGAGGAGACGGTCAATGCCACCGACGCTGAGCTTTTCGTCCACCATCTTCCCGGTGGAAACAGTCAAGATCGCTGGCAGCGAAGAGCAGGTTGTCAAAGGCGGACGCCACCTCTTCCCCCTGCTTCCGAGGGCGTTCGCGGGTGTCAGCCAAATCGGCGTCATTGGCTGGGGCTCGCAGGGACCAGCCCAGTCCCAGAACCTCCGCGACTCACTGGAGGGGACCCCAATCAAGGTCAAGGTTGGTTTGCGCGGCGGCTCCAACTCGGCGGCCGAAGCACGGGAGGCCGGGTTCACCGCGGAGGACGGCACGCTCGGCGAGATGTTCGACGTCATCCGCGAGTCCGACCTTGTGCTCCTCCTCATCTCGGACGCCGCCCAGGCCGAGCTCTACCCACAGGTCTTTGAGGCCATCCGCCCCGACGCGACGCTCGGTCTCTCGCACGGATTTCTGCTGGCCCACATGCAGAACGTCGGCGCCAAGTTCCCGGAGAAGATCAACGTCATCGGGGTCTGCCCCAAAGGCATGGGTCCCTCCGTGCGGAAGCTCTACATCCAGGGCAAGTCCGTCAACGGCGCGGGCATCAACGCAAGCTTCGCGATCGAGCAGGACTTCAACGGCCGCGCCGTCGACCTCGCCCTCGGTTGGTCCGTCGCCCTTGGCTCTCCCTACACCTTCCAGACCACGCTCGAGTCCGAGTACAAGTCCGACATCTTCGGCGAGCGTGGCATCCTCCTGGGTGCTGTACACGGCATCATCGAGAGTCTCTATCGCCGCTATGTGAGCCAGGGGATGACGAAGGAAGATGCCTTCCTTCACTCCGCCGAGGCGATCACGGGGCCGATCTCACGCATCATCTCCCGCCAGGGCATCATCGGCGTCTACGAGGCCCTGGGCGCCGACGGCCACCCGACGTTCGACGCCGCCTACGCCGCGACCTACCCCGTCGCGAAGGAGCTCTTGGCCGAAATCTATGACGAAGTATCGAGCGGCAACGAGATTCGTAGCGTGAACATGGCCGGCGAGCGCCTCAAGACGCACCGGATGGGCAAGATCGACGGAACAGAGACGTGGCGCGTCGGCCAGAACGTACGGGCCAAACGCGATGAGGAGAACATCCCCCTCGACCCGTTCACCGCAGGCGTCTACATCGCCACGATGATGGCCCAAACCGACACCCTGCTCGAGAAGGGCCACCCGTACTCGGAAATAGCCAACGAGAGCGTCATCGAGTGCGTCGATTCTCTCAATCCCTACATGCACGCCCGCGGCGTCGCGTACATGATCGACAACTGTTCGACCACGGCCCGGCTCGGCGCTCGCAAGTGGGCCTCCCGCTTTGACTACCTCATCACCGAGCAAGCCTACGTCGCTCTGGACGACAAGGCGGCGCTAGACCAGGACCTGTTGCCGGCTTTCAAGAATCACGTCATCCACGAGGTCCTCACCGAGTGCACCAAAATGCGCCCGTCGGTCGACATTTTTGTGGAGTAGAGGTGCGACCGCGCCTGAAACAGCCAGCGGCCGTCACTTACGGACGAGCCGGTCGATCTCTTTGGCGAAGGTGACGAGGTAGATCTCGCCGGCACGGTCGACGGCGAATGACGTGATTGGCTTGCCCCCGTTGATCAGCTCGACAGGTTGGCTTGTGTCGTCGGACGTGTCGACGGCCCAGACGCGGCCCGAGCAGTAGTCTCCGTAGATGTAATAGCCGTCGAGTTCGGGCATCGCGGTGCCCCGGTACACATAGCCACCGGTGATCGAGCAACCGAAGTCGTGACTGTACTCCGCGCGCGGCAGCGACAGGCCGTCGGTGCTGCAGCCGCTGGCGGGCTTGTAGCAATGGTTGCCCTCCAAAATGCTCCAGCCGTAGTTACCGCCCTTGACGACGCGGTCCACCTCTTCCCAGTTGCCCTGGCCAACGTCTCCTACCCACAGCTCATTCGTCTTCGGATCGAAGGCGAAACGCCAGGGGTTGCGGAGGCCGTAGGCGTAGATCTCGCCGCGGCCGCTGCCTGAGGCAAACGGATTGTCGGGCGGGACTGTGTAGCCATCGCCGGAGACGTCGAGCCGGAGGATCTTCGCCAGCAGCACGTCCGTGTTCTGCCCGTTGCCGTTGGGGTCGCCCTGCGAGCCGCCATCGCCCTCGCCGATGTAGAGGTAGCCGTCCGGGCCGAATGCCAGCGCCCCGCCGTTGTGGTTTGGGAAGGGATCCTGGATCTCGAGCAGGACCTGCTCGGACGACGCGTCGGCAGCGGTGCCGTGCGCGATGAACCGCGAGATCACCTGCCGTCGCGGTTCACCCGCGCTGTAGTAGATGTAGAACCTGCCGCTTGCCGTATAGTCGGGCGAGAACGCCAGGCCGAGCAATCCTTCTTCCTGTCCCGGGTTCTTTATGATGCGGTCCCGCATATCGAGAAAGGTGGCCGGCGTTTCTGCGTCGTCCGCAAGGCTGACGCGGCGGATCATGCCGTCCTTGGTCAGGAGGACGGCATGATCCTCATCGCCGGGGATCACGAACAGCCCCAGCATCTCCTCGAACTTCAGCTGCGGGAACGCCGGCTGCGCCGCGTAGCCGTCGGCGCTGGGCGGCGCACTCGTGGGTGCCGGCGCCGATGCAGTTGTGGTCGCGGCGGCTCGCGGTGACGCGGTGGTGACGGGACTCGCGTACTCGCTGCTGCCGCTGCTGCAGGCGGCGGCCGCCAGCATCAGCAGCAGCGCGGCCCCGATCAGGAGGGGTGTCGAGCGAGTCACGTATCTCCTACGCAGTTGATACAGGTCCGGATGCCCATCACGCGCGTTGCAACGAGTCCTGGACCGAAGCGAAACGCCCCGGGTCGGGGCGTTGCTCGTACATGCCGTCCGCGCGGGGCCGAGTCCGCGCCTCAGGCGGTATCACGAACTATGAACTACAAACCGCCAACCGCAAACTGTGAACTGGGAACTAAAGACTACCGACTCCCCTCACGCCTTCTCCGTCACCTTGTACTCCAGCCGGCGGCCCAGCGCGAGGCGGATCTGGGCGTCGAGCGCGGGCAGCGCCGTGAACACCAGCGTGATCGGCGCCATCAAGATCCACTGGACGAACTGTATAGGGTAGAGCCAGCGCCCCCAGCGCGTCGGGCGCTTCGGGCGCATCATCATGTCGAGGATGATCATCCCGACCAGGGGGATCATGCACGGCATGAGGATCCAGTGCGATGCAAGGATGAACCACGTCGGGATGTTGTGCTGCGCGAAGGGGTGCAGGTTCAGGCCGACCCACCCGCTCCAGCCGCTCGCCGACATGTTGGCCGCGACGCCGGTGATCAAGAACCACTGCGACGACCAGAGCACGTGGTTCTCGGTCAGGCTCCATGTCCGGCGCAGGCGGCGAAAGAACGGGATCTCCGGGTGGGCGAGGCACTGGCGGATCGCGTACGGGATATCGGAGCAGCCCCAGGCGTGGCGGCGCGCCTGCTGGTAGTGCTCCCAAAACGTACCCTTGTAGCTCACCGCGCGCACGCCGTCGTTGCCCACGGGCAGCAGGATCGGCTGCACTTCGGGCTCGCCGTTGAGCGCGAAGAAGCACTTGAGGAACATGTGCCAGTCTTCCGGCACCACATCGACGTCCCAGTAGCCGACGTCATGGCACATGCGCATGCTGAGGCTGTAGGTGGACTGCGGAAAGAGGACCGTGTATTTGCGGCAGAGCTTCGCAAGATGGTTGATGCCGCCGAGGCTGTTCTGGATGCGCAGCGGCGCCGGCACATCCCAGACATTGTTGTAGTAAAAGATCGGTCCCTGCCAGAACCTGCGGTAGCGGTCCGGATTCGTGGCGAAGTAATACGTGAGCGCGCTGAAATAGCGCGGATGGAACAGCGTGTCGGCGTCGCAGCTCGTGACGGTCAGCTGGTCGATGTCGTAGCCCGCATCGTCGCAGAAGAGGCGCTTCGCCTGCTTTGCAGCCCAGGCCTCGTTCGATGACTTGCCGCGCACCTCACCCGGAATGTCTTTCGGGTGCGTGGTGCCGATCATCGCGAGGAAGCTATGGCCGAATGTGCGCTGCAGGATCTCGAAGCGCTGCAGCGCTTCGGCGTCTGCCTCTTCCATCGCGATCACCACGAGCAGCTTCTCGTGCGCTACCTCGCTCTCGGCGAGCTTGCCGAGCGTGGCGCTGAGTTTTTCGACGCTCTCTTTGTAGGTCGGGATGATGATCAGGTGCCGGACGTCATCCCAGGCCATGACGTCGGAGCGGGTCATCGTCTCGGCGTCGTAGCGCTGACGCCAGTCGACGCGCGATGTCGCCTTCATCGCGCGGTACCCCTTGACGGTATGAATCCCCATATTGAGCGACCGCCACGCCCAGTAGAAGTCGAAGCCGAGCAGCATGAGGACGAGCGGCGTCGGGAACAGATAGGCGCCCCAGGCCAACGTCGAGATCAGCGTGGCCGCCAGCGCGAAAGGCATGATCTCCAGCGCCCGTTGGAACAGCCGGCCCCACGTCGTGACGTGCGCCCGGCGCCGGACGCGGGTGGCAACGTCGGCAGCTGCGTCGACGACGGGTTGAGCGATCTCGCCAAAATCGATCGAGGGCGCGGGCCTGGCGGGCGACAGCACGGCAACGGCTGATTGCGCCGTCCATACCGCTGACGCGACCGAGGACCGCAGCGGCACCTGGCGGGCGCCCCCGCCGACGCGGCGGTAGCCGTCCGGGAGGGTGCCGCAGTCGTTCGACACCGGCTCCCAGACGGCCCGGAAACTGCTCGCGGTGCGTGCGCGGCGCGGCGTCGGTTTAATGGTGGGAGTGCCTCCGTGCACAGAACCGTCAGGATAAGAAAAAAGGTCGTCCATACAGCAATTGGTCCGACCTTCAAAGCCTACGAGGTTAGCTGCCGGCTTAGGGGAGAAGGTTCCCCTCTCGCCAGAGTGGCGAGTTCAGCCCGGGATCCATTCGGGTCCCCCGCTCCTCCCACCGGGGAGGACTCGGCTGTCATCTATTCGGTTGTGAAGCGCATGAGCGGGCCTGTGGCCCTCGCGATCTTAGGGTGCCCCGGTTCCGCCTGTCAAGCGACAAATGCACCAATCACGCGCCAAATCGAGACTGGTCAGATTCAAGCGTGAGTCTGCCAAATGATCCACGCCGCCGGCAATACGCGGGCGAATTGACACCCGCCTTCACTCGAGCGGCTTGGAGACACGGGCCGCGCTGCACCAAATGTGTGAAGAAGGGATGAGCCGCGGGGTAACGCCGAAACCCTTCCCACGTCACCCCACGCTGAGCCGATGGCCAGCGGGTGAGTAGCGTGTCCGATATCCTGTCCTCGTGCCGACGGCCCGTGTCAACGACTGCAATCTCTACTACGAGATCCACGAGCCGCGTGAAGCGGACGCGCGCGAACGGGCGCGGTCCCTGCCGCCCCTGCTCTTCATCAACGGCCTCGGCGGGCACCTCGGCGAGATCCCGCACCTTATCGAGGCGTACGGCCGCCGCGTGCGGATGGCGGTCTTTGACAGCCGCGGTTGCGGCCGCAGCGAAAAGCCGGACGGCGACTACAGCATTCCCGGCTTTGCCGACGACGCTGCCGCCCTGCTCGACGCGCTTGGCATCGCATCAGCGGTGGTCTACGGCTCGTCAATGGGCGGGATGATCGCGCAGGAACTGGTGCTGCGGCATCCCGAGAAAGTGCGAGCACTGATCCTCGGATGCACAACGGCCGGGGCCATACGCGGCGCACAGCCGTCACCGGAAACGATCCAGCGGATGGTGCGGAACCAGTCACTTTCGGGCGACGAGGCGCTCGTGGCCGGATGGCAGCTGGGGTACAGCCGGTCATACATCGACGCCCATTACGACGTGATGATCGCCAGCTCGCGCGAGGCGAGCCGCTACGGCGCCCCGCGGGAGTCGTACATGCGGCAGGTGCTGGCGGCAGCGCGCCACGACACATACGACCGCCTGCAACAGATCGCCTGCCCCGTGATGATCATCCACGGCACCGACGACGTGATGATTCCGGCTGGCAACGCGGAGCTGCTCAAGCAGGGCATCCCGCATGCGGAGCTCCGGCTGCTGGCAGGAATGGGGCACGGCTACAACCTCGAGGCGCAACCACAAGCCGACGAGCTCGTGATGGACTTCCACACGCGTCATGCAGGCGCGGCAGAAAGCGCGGCGCATGCCGTTCGCTGAGTGCCAGGGCGCAAGGCTCTATTACGAGATCCACGGCGCCGGCGAAGACCTCCTCCTGATCCCCGGATTCGGATCGACGATTCCGGTGTACTGGGCGAATATCCCTCCGCTGTCGAAGCACTTCCGCGTCATTGCCTTCGACCCCCGCGGCGCCGGGCGCTCCGATGTGCCCGCCGACGGCTACACAATGCGCGTCTTCGCCGACGACGCAGCCTCTGTGCTGGATGCCGCCGGCGCCCGGCGCGCACACGTCTTCGGGACGTCGTTCGGGGGCATGGTCGCGCAGCACCTGGCGCTGGAGCACCCCGAGCGCGTCCGCGGTCTCGTGCTCGGATGCACAACAGCAGGCGGCGATCGTCATGTGCTGCCGCCCGCGGACAACATCGTGCGATTCCTCGCGGCCGCCGAGATCGCCGACGCGGCGGAGGCCGTGCGCTCGACCTACTTCATGCACTACAGCGACGCCTACACCGCGGCACACGACGCCGAAATCGTCGAGCGGTCGCTCGCGAACGCAGCGCTGCGCTCGAGCGCGGTCGGTCGGCTGGGCCAGCTCGTGGCGGTACAGGGGCATGACACGCACGACCGCCTCGCCGAGATCAAATCGCCGACGCTCGTCGCGCACGGCGGTGACGACGGCATGGTGCCGGTGGAGAACGGCCGCATGCTTGCGGCGGCGATCCCGGGTGCCCGGCTGATCATCTACCCCGAAGCCAGGCATATCTTCTTCGCCGAATGCGCCGCCGCGCTGAACTCTGAAATCGTTTCCTTCCTGCAACGGGGATCTCACTAGATTCCCGATATTCAGACCGGCGCTGAGACACGATGCCGCGGCGCTCAGTGGCTCACCGCGAACGGCTCCGGCTTGCTAACCTGTTCGGACTTCGAACGGCCGGGCCGGGCGAAGGACGATTGGGGAAGGAGCGGCAGATGCGCGACCTCGCGATGCGCGCGCTCGATATAGCGAAGCAGCACGGCGCGGATTACGCCGACGTCCGCATCGTGCGGTTCAAGTCCGAGTCGGTCGCGGTGCGCAACAGCAACGTCGAGGCGCTCGCGTCCGACGAGTCGCTGGGCTTCGGCGTGCGGGTGATTTCGGACGGCTACTGGGGCTTCGCCGGCAGCCACAAGATGAGCCTCGACGAAGCGGCTGCGACGGCGGCTGAAGCTGTGCGCGTCGCGAAGGCATCGGCCAGTGTGCGCGGACCGCGGGCGGATATCGGGCCGCCGCAGTCGGTCAGCGGAAGTTACAGGACGCCGATGCGGAAAGACCCCTTCGCGGTATCGCTCGACGACAAGATCGCGCTGCTGCTCGCATCCACCGCCGCGATGCGCCGCGTGCCGAACATCGTTTCCGCCGAAGGGAATGTCTACTGCCAGCGCGAAGACAAGATTTTCGCCAGCAGCGAAGGCGCCTATATCGAGCAGGAACTGTACGAGACCGGTTGCGGTATCGAAGCGACCGCCGTCGACGAGGGCGAGGTGCAGAACCGGTCCTACCCGAACAGCGTCGGCCGCCACCAGGGCACAGAGGGCTGGGAGTTTGTCGAGCGCTACGATCTGGCGGGCAACGCCGGGCGCGTCGCCGAAGAAGCATCTGCGCTGTTGCGCGCGAAGCCCATGCAGCCCGGCACCACCACCCTGATCCTCGAGGGCAGCCAGGTCGCGCTTCAGATCCACGAGTCCTGCGGGCACCCGATCGAGCTTGACCGCGTGCTCGGCACCGAGGCCGCCTTTGCGGGCATGAGCTTCCTCACGACGGACAAGCTCGGCAACTTCATGTACGGCTCGCCCCAGGTGAACATGACGGCGGATGCAACCATCCCGGGCGGGCTCGGCACCTTCGGATTCGACGATGAGGGCGTGCCCGCGCAGTCGACGGCGATCGTCCGCGCCGGGCGGTTCCTCGGCTACCTCACCTCGCGCGAGACGGCGGCGGCGCTCGGACAGCGCAGCAACGGCGCCATGCGCGCGTCCGGATGGAACCGCATCCCGTTGATCCGGATGACGAACGTCAGCATCGAGCCCGGCGACTGGACGCTCGACGGACTGATCGCGGATACGGACGACGGCATCTACATGGAGACGAACCGCAGCTGGAGCATCGACGACAAGCGTCTCAACTTCCAGTTCGGGACGGAGATCGGCCGCGAGATCAAGAAGGGCAAGCTCGGAGACCTCGTGAAGAACCCGACGTACACCGGCATCACGCCGCGGTTCTGGGGCAGTTGCGACGCCGTCTGCAACCGCGAGTCGTGGGTGGTCTGGGGGACGCCAAACTGCGGCAAGGGGCAGCCGGAGCAAGTGGCCCACACGGGCCATGGCGCAGCGCCAGCTCGCTTCCGGAACGTGCAGGTAGGGTTGATGAAATGAAGATAGTGCTCCGCCTAGCGGCTGGATCAACGCTTGCCCTTGCGTCGATCGCAAGCGGATGTTCGAGCCTGAGCAGCGGGCCGCCGAAGGTCGTGCTGACGGAAGGCGTCTGCGCTAACGTGCATTTTCTCAATCTGAAGTTCAACAAGACCAACCGTGTCATCCTGGACAACAGGGAGTTCAGCGAGGGCCAGACCGGTATGACGGTGACGCTCACCAGGTTCCCCGTCATCGTGCAGGGCGAGGTGCCGGCCGGATCGGTCATCGGCGACAGAGTCAGTACGATCGTCCTCCGGGCAAAACCCGACGAACAGTCCAGGGTCGATCTTCTCCCAACCTTCACCGGCACGTACAAGGCGACCTGCACGACCGCCATCGCACGCGGTTCTGGTCTCCAGACCCAACGGCAGGACATCGACTTCCAGATCAAGTAAGACGACAAGGGGCGCGGGGTGATCATGAAGTCCATCGACTTTCACATCCACCCACCGGGACCGGCCGGGCTCTCGACCGAAGAACAGGCCCAGATGGCCGCCTACTTTCGGGGCGGCCCGCCGCCGGCATCGACCGAGGAGATGGCGGACTACTACCAACGGATCGATATGTTTGGCGTGCTGTTCGCTATCGACAACGAGACGGTGAGCGGGCGCCCGCCGGTGCCGAACCAGTACTTCGCCGACTGCGTAAAGCGCTGGCCGGACACCTTCACCGCATTCGGCAACGTGGACCCCTGGAAGGGCAAAGCCGCCGTGCTCGAGGCGGAACGCGTGGCCGCCCTCGGGCTGAAGGGGCTAAAGTTCCACCCGTCGACGCAGCAGTTCTACCCGAACGAACAGCGGTTCTATCCGTTGTGGCACAAAGCGCAAGAGCTTCGGCTGATCGTGCTATTCCACTCGGGCACCACGGGCGTCGGCGCGGGGCGGCCGGGCGGCGGCGGCGTCAAGCTGGGATATGCGCGCCCCATCCCGTACATGGATGACGTGGCGGCCGACTTTCCAGCGCTGACTATCGTCATGGCGCACCCCGCCTGGCCGTGGCAGGAAGAGCAGCTGGCGATGCTCGTGCACAAGCCCAACGTCTACATGGACCTCTCCGGCTGGTCGCCGAAGTACTTCTCGCCCTCGCTGGTGACGTACGCCAACAACATGATCAGCGACAAGGTGCTCTTCGGCTCCGACTATCCCGCGATCACGCCCGAGCGCTGGCTCCGTGACTTCGAGACCGCCGGCTTCCGCGACGACGTCAAGCCGAAGATCCTGCGCGAAAACGCCGCCCGCCTGCTGGGCATCGATCCCTGACCGACGGCTCCGCGAGGTGCAGAAACGGAACCCGCCGCTCGATGGCGGCGGATGTGAGTCTTACGCTGCGACGACGCGCTTCGCCCGCCGCCGGCGGCGCGCGGCCTTGGCGCGGGCGATGCGGCGGCGCTCGCTCTTGGGGATGAAGTGGCGTCGCTGCTTGATCTCGCGCAAAATGCCGTCGCGCTGGACGACCTGGCGGAAGCGGGTGATCAGGTGCTCGGGTGATTCCCCGTCGCGGAGGTCTACAGAGGCCACGCATGCTCCATTCTGCCTCGCACGGACGAGGTGGCTGTTGTTTCAGCCCTCATTCTACCGTCGTGCCGACGGCGGTGCCATTCTTCTTGTGCCAGCCGCCATCGCCCGCCCAGAGGCTGCGGATGGCGTCCCACTTCTCTTGCTTCGCCGCCTCCAGCGTCTGCAGTTGCTCGCGCAGCGCGCTCTTTGAGCCGCCGCGGCGGTTGGCGATCTGCTGGTTGATCAGGGCGATTTCGCTCAAGAGGCGCTCATGCTCGCCGGTACGCCACTGAGCGGGCACGCTGCCGGCCTGGTCATTTATTGCGTCGAACGGTTCGCCCGACTTTGCTTTGCGGAAGATGATCTTCTCCTTGCCGGCTTCGAGCGCGGTGTCGACCGTGATGCCCCACAGATCTCGCGAGACCGTATCGGAGATGCAAAGCACAACGCGTTCCTCGAACTGGTAGGTGATGTCCTGCTCGATGGGCTCATCCAGCACGAAACGGTAATTGCCTTGCACGGTGCTCAGGCGCAGACACCGGTCGGGATTCTTGCGCCGGGCGAGCAGCTTGCTCAGCGCCTCGCACGCGTCAACCGTCACATGCACTGAGACAGACCCTCCTCCCGGTGCGGCCTGAAGACGCGCACGAGGTTGGTATTGCAGCCGGCGCTGGTTGAGCAGCCACGAGACGATGTCTCGCGGGCCTCAACAATAACACGAGTGAGGCATTCTGGCAATCATTATGTGCTGCCGGATCCTCGCAATCCACGGTCCCGCCAGCGCCGGTCGCCGCTGTCGCTCGCTGCTCGATGCCCGTCAGGCCGGGCCGCCACATCGAAGGCGGTGCTTCCCGCGACCGTCTCTAGAGGAACGTGTCGTCGCGACTCCGCAGCACGTTCGCATCCGCCCAGCGCGTGAGGACCATGCTCACGATGGAGATGATGATGGCGCTGAAGAACGCCGGCCAGAAGCCATCGACATGAAACGAGAGGTCGAACTTACCGGCGAACCAGGCGGTCAGTCCCAGCATGGCCGTGTTGATGATCAGCGTGAAGAGCCCGAGCGTCAGGATCGTCAACAAACACGAGAACATCGCCACGACGGGCCGGATGAAAGCGTTGATGACCCCGAAGATGATGGCGCCGAAGATCAGCGCGGAGGCATTGTTGATCCAGAAGCCGGGGATGAGCCTCGCCGCAACCCAGAGGGCGGCGACGTTGACGACAAAGCGGACGGCGAGCCCGAGCGCGCCGAAGTCTTCGCGTTGCGGCGAACGCCATTTAATCGTGTAGAAGGCGGCGCGGCGACGCACGCTTCGCTACTGTCCCGACGTGTCGCCGGACGACCGCTTGCGGCGGCCGCTGATCTTGCGGAGCAGACGCTTGTACCGCTGGTCACGCGCGGCCACGTGCAGCGCCGCTTCGATGTCGGCGGCGGTGAGTGATGCGAGCGCGCGGTCGCCGCTCATGCCGCGCTTCATCTTGCGGTTGATGGCGATTCCCGCCATCAGAGTCGCCACGCTCGAGACGACGACGGCGGCGCCGGCGTACGCTTTGTACTTGCCCTTGAGCTCGGGGAACTTCGCGACGGCGCGATGGGCGAGCCGAAGCGTGCGGTGCGTTGCGGCGTCGGGGCGCTCGCCCTCGGCCACGGTCTCCCAATCGAAGTCGTCGACGATCTGGTCGGGGTGGCGCACTTCGTCAGCTTTGATTGCCATGGTGTCCGCCTCCTGTGCGAAAGCCCCGTGCCCGCGGGGCGGGGATGATGCGCCTACGAGTTGAGCGCGCCGCGGATCTGCTGCATCGTGCGGACCATCTCGATCGCCGTCAACGCTGCTTCCCGGCCCTTGTGCCCGGCGGCGCCGCCCACGCGCGCGAGGGCCTGCTCTTCATTATCGGTCGTCAGCACGCCGAATATCACGGGCACGCCCGTGTCGAGCGCCGCGCGCTGGATGCCGCTGGCGGTTCCGGATGAGACAAAATCGAAGTGCGGCGTATCGCCCCGAATGATGGCGCCGATGCAAATGATAGCATCAAATCCGCCGCTTGCGGCTAACTCCCTCGCGACGAGCGGCAACTCGAAACACCCCGGCACCTCGACCGTCGTCAATCCGCTCAGGTCGAGCCCTCGCGCAGCCAGTTCGTCCGTGCAGCCATCGTACAACCGCGACGTTACGTGCGCGTTAAACCGCGCCACAATCACGGCGAGCCGCAGTCCGGCCGCATCGAGATTGCCCTGGAAGCTGAGGCCGCCCTTCGGCAACGCGTCCCTCCAACGAACTGGCTTCCGATTCGCCAAACTCATCATCGCCGATCCGAGATGCATTTTCTATGGTACGAGTGACCCATCTCGGCCCCGGGCGGCGGAGGGACACACCTGCTTGAGTCAGCGATTATGTCCAAAGAGAACTGAGAAGGGATCGAGGGTCTCGTACGTGCCAGACCCAGGTTCTTGCGACGCCTGACTTCTGACTTCCGACTTCCAGCCTCAGCCTCCAGCCTCCAGCCTCCAGCCTCCAGCCTCCAGGAGACTACCCGAGCAGGTGCCCCATCTTCGTGCGCTTGGTCTCGAGGTAGCGGACGTTGTGCTCGTTGACGCTGGCGATGATCGGCACGCGCTCGACCATCTGGAGGCCGAAGCCCTCGAGGCCGGCGCGCTTCGTCGGGTTGTTCGTGAGCAGGCGGAGGTTCTTCAGGCCGAGGTCGACGAGGATCTGCATGCCGATGCCGTAGTCGCGGCGGTCGGCGGCGAAGCCCAGCGCCTCGTTCGCTTCGACGGTGTCCATGCCGCCGTCCTGGAGCTTGTAGGCCTTGATCTTGTTGTGCAGTCCGATGCCGCGCCCTTCCTGCCGCATGTACACCACGACGCCCCGGCCCGCCTCCGAGATCATCTCCATCGCCAGCTGCAATTGCTCGCCGCAATCGCAGCGCTGTGAGCCGAAGACATCGCCCGTAACACACTGGCTGTGCACGCGCACGAGCACCGGGTCATCGCCGGAGACATCGCCGTAGACCAGCGCGACGTGCTCGTCCGGGTCGGTGATTGCCTTGTAGGCGATGCACTTCCACTCGCCGTACTCCGTCGGGAGCTTGGTCTCGGCCACGCGATGGACCAGCTTCTCTTTGTGGATGCGGTGTTGGATGAGCTGGGTGACGCTGATGATCTTCAAGTTGTGCCGCTTGCCGAAGCGCTTGAGCTGGGGCAGCCGCGACATCGTGCCGTCTTCGTTCATGACCTCGCAGACGACGCCGGCCGGGTATATGCCCGCCATCTTGCAGAGGTCGACGGTGGCTTCCGTCTGCCCTGCGCGCACCAACACGCCGCCATCGCGCGCTCGCAGCGGGAAGATGTGGCCGGGCATCACGAGGTCGTTCGGGCGTGTCTTCGGGTCGATGAGCACCTGGATGGTGTGCGCGCGGTCGGCGGCGGAGATGCCCGTCGTCACGCCAGCCCGCGCTTCCACCGAGATCGAGAACGGCGTCCCAAAGTGCGAGTCGTTGTGGCTGACCATCATCGGCACGTGCAGCTGCTCCAGGCGCTCCCCGGTCATCGGCACGCAGATCAGCCCGCGGGCGTAGCGCGCCATGAAGTTGATCACCTCGGGCGTGGCAAACTGCGCGGGAATCGTGAGGTCGCCTTCGTTCTCGCGGTCCTCATCGTCGATGATGATTACCGAGCGGCCGTTGCGGTACTCCTCGATCGCCTCTTCGACGGTCGCGAGGCCCTTCGCGCGGCGGGTCTCCTTCTCGGTGATCTTCGGCAGTTCCTGTTGCACGAGCGTCCTCTCGATCTCGCGGGGTGCTTCGACTATACCGCCCCGGCGGTACGGCGGTCTTCGAGCATGGCGTCCACATAGCGGGCGATGATGTCGGTCTCGAGGTTGATGCGGTCACCGGGCTGCCGGGTGTGGAGATTCGTGTGGTCCTGCGTGTACTGCACGAGCGAGACCGAGAAGGAATGATCATCCTTGGCCATGACGGTGAGACTGATGCCGTCGATCGCCACCGGGCCCTTCATGACGATATAGCGCAGGAGTTCAGGCGGCGCGTTGAAGCGCGCGATGATCGCCTCGCTCTCATGGGTAAACGAATCGAGCGTGCCGGTGCCCTCGACGACGCCGCGGACGAGATGCCCGCTCACGCGGCCCGCGAGCTGCAGGGAGCGCTCGAGGTTCACGAGATCGCCAGGTTTCAGATCGCTGAGGTTGCTCCGGCGGTAGGTCTCTGGCATGACATTAGCGATGAAGCCCTCTTCGTCGAAGTACTTCGCAGTGAGGTCGACACCGTTCACGGAGATGCTGTCGCCGAGATTCGTGCCCCACAGCACGACTTTCGCCTTGATGGCGATCTCGCCCTCGACGTTGCTGCGGACGGTGCCGAGCTCTTCGATAATGCCGGTGAACATGCTGCCTCCGGAGTTAGTGTAACACTAACACTAAGTAGCACTTCGATCAATCACGGGCGCGAATAGTGCCAAAACAGCAGCGGTGCCGCCGCGAAGCAGCACTCTCAGTAGAAAGCGGCCCTCTGAGGTGAACCGCCGAGGCGGGATGACGACCTACTCGACACGAAAATTCAGAACTCTGCGTCCTCTGCGCCTCGGCGGTGAGCATCGCCCGTCCTACCGAAGTCATCCGCCGGTATAGCCCACGAAGACCACGTCATCACCCAGCGGCTGCATGTCGATGTCGCGAAGGACGAGGGCGTCGGACATGCGGGCGGCGCCTTCGCCCGCGACGGCGGGGTAGGCGGTGCCGCCGATGATCTTCGCGGCGATGATGGCGTGCACTTTGTCAACGAGACCGGCGGCGAAGAGGCTCGCGTGGAGTACGCCGCCGCCTTCGCAGAGGAGCGAGAGCACTCCGCGCTCGCCCAGCGCCGTCATGAGCGCGCGCATATCGACGCGGCCAGATGCGTCGGCTGCCAGCACGAGCGCCTCGGCACCGGCGGCCTCAATATCCTTCCGCCACTCGGGCGGCGACGCATCGGTCGTGGCGATCAACGTCTTGCCGCCGGGGCCGAGCACCTTCGCCCCCAATGGCGTACGGCCGCGCGAATCGGCGACGATGCGCAGCGGCTGACGCTCGGCCATTATCCCGTCCGGACGAGCGGTAAGTTGCGGATCATCGAGCAGCACATTGTTGACCCCGCAGATGATCGCATCGATGCGGAGCCGCTGCTCGTGCGCCCACGCACGCGCCTCGGGACCGGCGACCCAGCGCGAGTCCCCACTTGATGCCGCGATCTTACCGTCGAGTGTGGCAGCAAACTTTACGATGACGAACGGCAGGCCGGTGGCACTATGTTTGAGGTATGCCTCGAGTTGCCGGCGCGCCTCCGCCTCACCGTCACCGAGCGTGACATCGATGCCGGCGTTACGCAGCTGCGCCACGCCGCGGCCGGAGACCTGGGGGTTCGGATCGACGATGGCGATGTGCACGGTGGTGACGCCGGCCTCGATGAGCGCGTCGGTGCACGGTGGCGTGCGACCGGTGTGCGCGTGCGGCTCGAGCGTGACGTAGGCGGTCGCGCCCTGCGCTTGCTCACCGGCCGCGGCGAGCGCCATCGCCTCGGCGTGCCGGCCACCCGGAGGTTGCGTCGCGCCCTCACCCACGACAACACCGTCGCGGACTATCACGCAGCCGACGTTCGGATTCGGGCTCGTGGAGCCGGCGACCCTCGCCGCGAGTTCGAGCGCGCGCATCATGTGTTCAGACGTCACGCATCCAGTGTAGGGCTTCCGATCCGTCGCCAGTCGTACACGCAATCCCCTCTCCCTCGATCCGTCGTTAGTCTTGCCCGCAGCCCCCTCTCCCCTTGTGGGAGAGGGGTGGCCGAAGGCCGAGGTGAGGGACGGGGCGGCGTGGCATTCGCAACCAGGCGAGGGGTTATGCCCGGCGTCCCGCCAGACGCCCATACAGCGCTTCCATCTTCGGCATTTCGTGCTCGTTGAGTCCGCGCGCCTCCACCAGCTCGCGGTTTCGTCGCGCAGCCGTCTGGCGGAGAGGGGCATCGCCTAGCGCGCGGGCGACCTGAGCAGCGAGCAGGTCTGGGCGGTGGAGTGGGACGCGGAAGCCGTTTACGCCGTGCTCGATCCATTCTCGTTGCGTCGCCAGATCGGAGACGATGGGGAAGCATCCCGCTGCCATCGCCTGCAGCAGGGCGACCGATGTGCCGTCGGAAGACGGCACGGAGACGAAGATGTGCGCCTGCGAGAGCGCGTCGCGGAAGGCGGCGCTGTCGAGGCGGCCGGCGAACTCGATGCGGCCGCCGGCCGCTGCGGCGCGCCGCTGCAGCGCAACGGTCTGCGACCCGCTGTGGGCGATGACAAGACGCGCATCGGTGTGAGTGCGGGCGACGCGGCCGTAGGCATCGATGATCTCGCCGATGTTGTACAGCGGCTCGTGGGCGCGCGTGCTGATGATCGTGGGTGCTGAGGGGGCATCATTTCGGACGTTGAGCGAAGAGTCGTACGCAGCGAGATCGTAGCGATCCGCACCGAGTGTGATCAGCTCGACCTTCGGCTTCGGCACGCCGAGTGCGATCATGCTCTGCGACATGTAGGCGTTGTTCGAGGTCAGCAGGTCAGCGCGGCGCAGCGTCCAACGGGCGATCATCCTCGAAATAGGGTCGCGGTCGGGCTCGACAAGGATGTCCGATCCCCAGGCGGTGACCACATACGGGTGAAACGCCGCCATCGTGCCGTAGAAGCCGTGCTCGACGACGAAATGCCCGTGCAGCACATCGGGCGCAATGCGGCGCACGACGCGCGCGAGACCGGCGCGGCGATAACGCAGCGCGTGAGCGATGCGGATGAGGCCGCGCGGGAGGCGATCTTCCATGCGCGATGGCCCGCCTGCGGCGTGCGGCCGGGGCTTCGAGGGAGCTCCTGACGCGCGGGGCGCACGCAGTACGTGCAGGGTCGCGCCATCGATCGCTGCCGCCGGCGGGTAATAGCTGATCGCGTGGATGTCATGGCCGCGGTCGATGAACCATCGCAGCCAGGAGCGCGTGTGCACGCCATCGAAGTCGCCGAGCACGGCGATGCGGAGGCGATCGCCGGGCGCGACCAGCTCGAGGTGATCGCTCATCCGCCGGACCGGGGCGCGCCCGCTTGAAGGCCCCGGCCGGACATACGGGCGAAGAGGCCGCGGACCGCATCGACGTACAGGCGCGCGTCCGAGGGCCGCGGGATGACCGCCTCGAGCACGGGCTGGCGGGCGATGCGACGGTAGGCGTGGAGGGCGGCGGCGAAGTGCGCACAGTACGCCAGCGAAGACGCGGCGGCCGCTCCTTTCACACCGAATGCCGGGACGAGCGCGAACAGCGCAATGACCGTGACCACCAGCGACACCAGCGTGATCATCGTGTTCACGAGCGGACGGCCCTGACTGAAGATGTAGCTTGTCAGCACCTTCGAGCCGGTCAGCGCGACGGTGCCGGGCAGCAGCAGCCACAGCGCCTGCACCGACTCATCGTACGCGTGACCGAAGACGATCGGGATGGCGACCGGCGCCGAAACTGCGAGCAGTGCCGCGCCTCCGGCAGCGACCATCAGCGTGTTCCGCGTGGCGACCGGTGCCATCCAGCGCACCTCCTCCGGATCAGCGGAGGTCAGGTGTGGGAGCAGCACGATCGCCACGGCGTTGGCCAGCAGCCAGACGGCTTCAGTGATCGAAACGCCGACGGCGTAGACGCCCACGCCGGCCAGCCCGACAAATCCTCGGACGATGTACTGGTCGAGGCGATAGTTGAGCAGTTGCAGCATGTTCCCGGCTTCGCCCTGCACGCCAAAGCGCGTGAGTGTGCGCAGCCTGTGCCATCTGGGCCGCGTGATCTGCGCCAGGTCTACCTGCGAGAGCCCAATCCGCGCCAGCGCGAGTCCAGCGGCCGCTGCATTCGATGCGATCCAGACGCCGACGACTCGCGACGGCGTGGCGGCATCAGCGGCGAAGAGCACTGAGACGACCACGAGCATGACGGCGGGCTGCAGAATCGTGGTGACGCCCATGTCAACGAATCGCCGCTCCGCTTGCAGGACGAAACGCAGCAGCGAAGCGTAGAGCAACACCGGCACGGCGGGGATGAGCAGCCACGCGGGCACGCCTTCGCCGAGCACGTCGGCGCCGGTCAAGGGCGCCATGGCAGCGACGGCGATCGCGCTCACGGCGAGCGCGCCGAGCACGACGACGTGCGCCGCGCTGACGACGTCGCGCACGGGCATGCGGCCCTTGCCGAGGTAGTAGATCGCGGCGTTGCCGAAGCCCAGGCCGAGGATCGTCTGCCCAAGCGCCGTCGAGAGCACGAAGAGCCCGAATACGCCGCGGCCGCCGGGGCCGAGCGCGCGGGCGATCAGCACGCCGGAACCGACGGCGAGCATGCCATCAACGGCGTAGGTCAGCAGCACGATGTTGACGTTGCCGAAGAACGAGCCTCGCGGCAGGCCGGGTTCTTGCATCGGCGAATTGTATCGGCTGTGCGGCCAGTGCCGTCCGTCGCACCGGAGTGACATGCGGCGCATTGAGATCGAAGCGCGACTCCGTACCTTCATGATGGAGGCGCTGATGATCTATCCGCTGGCAGCGTGGCGGCCGGGTCCCGCATCCAAGGCGGGTTATGCCGGCGTGGCCGGCAATTCCGCTGAGGGCGTCGTCTGTCACTCGATGGCCGGCTATCGAGATGCCGCCATGCGCGTGCTCGACGACCCGCAGCGGCGCGCATCCTGGCACTTCTCGGTGCTGCAGAACGGTTCGGTGCTACAGCACTACGATTCGCTCGCGGTGGCGTGGCACTGCGGCAGCCGCGAGTGGAACGCGCGGCTGATCGGCATCGAGCACGAAGGCGGACTTGAGCCCGAAGATGAGCCGCTGACGAATGCGCAGCACGATGCGAGCGTCGCACTAGTGCGATGGCTAGCGGAGCAGCACGGCTTCCCTCTGATCCGCCGCGTGGGGTTGTGGGAGCATCGCGAAGTGGCACCGCCGTCCGACCCGACGGCGTGCCCGAGCGGACGCATTCCGTGGCAGCACTACATCGAGGAGGAGGCGCGCGTGTACAGCGATGCTGAGATCGATGCGAAGGTGGGAGAGCTGTTTCGTCAGCTCGCGGCGCTCGGCAAGAAGCTCGACGACCTATCGCAGGCGCTGACGACGGCGGTCGTCGACCACAACCGGCGACTCGTGGCGATCGAGACGAAGGCAAGCGGGCAAATCGATCGCGCCGGAAGTTAGCGCCACTCGGGCGGCGGATGGGCGGCGCCCGCAATCGCCTGCACTGCCTCGAGCTCGGCGGCCAGGCGCTGGTCCCACGTCCAGAAGTGCTCTGCCGCATAGGCAGCGGCTGAAGATGCGAAACGCGCGCGCTGGGGGGCATCGCCTGCGAGCGTGACGAGCAAGTCGGCGAGGCGATCTTCGAGCGGCTTGACGAATCCGGAGCGCTGCGAGTTATCGACGAGCCGCCCCGTACGCTGATCGGCGATCAGGTCGCGCGTATCACCGGCATCGACGGCGACGATGCACATCCCACACGCCATCGCTTCGAGCAGCGGGTTACCGACGTTCGAGAGATCGGCGATGGCAAGAAAGACATCGGACGCCTGCATGTAGCGCAGGACATCGGCGTGCGGCACCGCCCCCGCGAAGCGGACGGCGTCGCTCACGCCCAGCGAGCGCGCCACCGATTCGAGCCGCGCGCGCTCTTCCCCATCGCCGGCGACGAGCAGCAGCGCCTGCGGCACCCACGAGCGGACGCGCCGTAGCGCGCGAATGGCGCGGTCGACGCGCTTCCACGTCGCTAGGCGTGATGCCGTGAGCATGACGAAGGCATCGTTTGGGATGGCGAGCGCGGCGCGCGCCGCAATGCGATCCTCCGGTCCGGGCGGGCGCAGGCGGCCGAGGTCGAGGCCGTTGCGCCAGAACTTCACACGATCGCGCGACCGGGGGTTCAGCTTCGCCAGCACCTCATCGCCCTGGGTGCCATCGTCGGTCATGATGATCAGGTCGGCCGGCGTCTTGAGGGCGAGCGCCTCCTCGTAGCGGCGGTAATAGAGCAGGGTGTCCTTCAGTGCGGGGTACATCACCGTGCCCTGGTAGCGCGCGACGAGCGGCAAGCGGACGCCGCGGCGACGCAGCAGGCGCGCCGCGAGCACGGCATGCGCCTCGTAGGCGTAGATCACGTCGTACGTACTGCGATTCGCCCGCAGGAGCTGCTCGGCGTGCTTCGCGGCGAGCCACGGGAACGCGAGGGCGAATCTGAGCTTCTGGTCGAGCTTCTCGACCGGCACCGGCAGGCCGCCCGGCAGCGGCAGGTCGCGGAGGCCGGGCATGTGGAAGCTGTGGAAGCGGACGTTGGGGATCTCCGGCCGCGACTCCGGCGCTTCTTCGCGCCCGCGGCCGCGGTAGAAGTGGTTGGCGCCGATGTCCGGCACGACGGCATCGATGGTGTGGCCGGCGTCGCTATAGGCGCGGAGCGTGCGTTCGAGGGTCGGCGCGCCCTTGCCCTGGTCGAGCGACCAAACGTCCAGCGCGCAGATCAGCAGGATGTTCATGCGGTGAGTCGGCGCGTGCGCACGCTATCGGCCCGATGCGATGAGGATGATCCGCACAGCGCGGCCCCTGCGGTCGCCATGCTCACGAGAGATGCCGGCGACGACCCCGCAGGGCGCGCCGGGCGTCGAACGGCTCCAGCTCGGAGTCCGTCGGGCGGCGGCGCGCGGCGTAGTCGAGGGCGAGCGCGCCAATGACGCCCGCGAGCAGCCCGATGACGACAGCAACGCCGAGCCGCCCGGCCGTCGAGCCGATGCCCGCGCTGCGCTCGTGCGGCGCGACGACGGCGACGGCGTTCGCCTTCATCGTCCTCGCGACGACGTCGTACGACTGCGAGAGCTTGGACGCGATCTCGTAGTTCTCCTGGGCTGCCTTGAGCTGCTGTTGGATCACGGCATCGTCCGGGCCTGCGGCCTTCGCATCGGCCGCGCGCTGTTCGAGTAGGGCGCGTGCTTCGTCGAGCTGACGCGCGTAGGGCTGCACAAGGAGCCGCTGGATGTCGGGCGTCTGCTCCGCGGCGGCATCGGCGAAGGCCTGCTGCCACGTCCGCGCGAGCGCGAGCGCGTTACCGCTCTTCACGGTGAAGTCGACTTCCGGGCGGTTGAACTGCGCCGTCGCGCTGAGCCGTCCGCGGAGCTGGTCGACGGTGACGCCGGACTGCTGCGACACCTGCTGCAGGACGCCGTCGCTCGTCGCCAGGCGGGCGTAATCGAACGGCGACGGCAGAACAGGCGGCCCGAAGAGCGGCGGCAGCGCATCGATCAGCACGTTCTCCTGGAAGCGCGCTTCGCCGGATGTGGAGTGCACGACGCCGATTGCCAGCGCCGCAACGACGGCGAGGACGAGGGTGGCGGCGGGGAGCCAGAAGTAGCGCCGAAGCGCGCCGAGATCGCGCGCGAGCCCTGGCTCGCGGCCGCGGGAAGAGCCATCCGTCACGAGCCGAGTGTAGGCGGCGCGGCGGCGGGTGGTCAACCTGCGAGAGTGAGTGAAGCGGCCGAAGCGCCAGCCGGCGAAGCCGCATGGTGCATCTGCACCATGCGGGATGAGGCGATCGGCGCTGATGCAACGGCTCGAGCGCGGCGTAGGCTCTCTCTAACCAACTGATGGCGAACGAGGGCTCGACGCTATGTGCTCGATTGTCGCAGCGATAGGCGAAACGTCGGTTATGGCCGGCGCACGGGCGTCAGTTGCAATGCGCGCGCGGCGGCAGGTGAGCGCGTGGGCGCGAACTGCGACCGCGGGCGATACGCGATGGATCTGGTTGTTCTCGGTATTCGCCGTCGTGGGGCTGGTGGAGATCGTACAAACGGTGACGGCGTTCTTTGGGAACGAATCGCTGCTGTGGTTCCATCAGGATTTTCCGGCGTTGTACGCCGCCGGCAAGATGGTCGCCTCGGGCTCGGGCGCGCTGTTGTATGACACCGGCGCGCTCGCCGACGCGGAGATCGCGGCGGCCGGGCACCCTGTCGGCGGCACGGGAGTGCTGGCGTACTTCAACCCGCCCTTCTTCGCCGCCATCATGGCGCCGCTCTCGGCGATGTCGTTGGACCGCGCGTACCAGGTGTGGACGCTGTTCAGCGTCGCGCTGTTGGCGATCGACGGCTGGCTGCTGTGGCGCATCGCATCCCGGTTGCCTCGCAGGTGGCGCATCGCGCTCCTTGTGGGGTTCGTCACGCTCTATCCCGTCAGCTATGGCCTCGAGCTCGGGCAATTCTCGCTGCTGCTCGTGACGTCGTGGGCGGCGGCCTACCTGTTGCTGCGCAACGAGCGCAACACGCTCGCGGGCCTGGCGCTGTCGCCGTTGTTGATCAAGCCGGAGTTGCTGCTGCCCGTGGCGGCTTACCTGCTCTGGAAGCGGCGCTGGCGCGTCTTCTCGACGTTAGCGCCGGCGACCGCGATCGCCATGCTCGCTTCGATTGCCATCGTCGGCGCGCACGCGGCGCTCGCGTATCCCGAGTATCTGCTGGACAGCACAAAGTGGAGCGGCGAGGGCGTCGCATCGAACGTAATGTTCGACTGGAACGGTATCGCCGCGATGGTGTGGGAGCGGCCGGCGGCTTCGCACGCGGGGCTGATCGTGCTGGTCGGACTGTCGCTCGCAACGCTCGTCTGCGTCGGGCGCGCGTGGCGCGGCGCGCTCGACGTCCAGGCACCGCGATTCGCCACGCAGTGGCTGCTGCTGACGCTGGCGACGGTGCTCGTCGACCCGCATCTGTATTTGCAAGACACGGTGCTGGTCGCGCCGGCTGCGGCGGCGCTGCTCGCGGCGACATGCACGCATCGGCGTGCGGCGATGGGCGCGGCGATGCTCGCCGGATGGGCAGTACTGGGCCTCGGGATCTACCCGAACGAACATCTCCACGTAAACCTGTTCGGTCTGTACCTCGCCGCATCCGCGGTCGCGTTGCTCGTCCGGCCAGAGGCTTCCGGCATCACATGCCCGGCGTGCGTTCCATCTCCGGCCACCGTCCGTCCGCTGGCGCTCGCGGCCTACTGATCCTCCGGCCCAGGCGGCGCGCCGGCGTCCGGCGGGCGGGAGACGGTGACGCGGCCGCGGCGGCGCTCCAGCTCCCGGCGGACCATCCGCTCTTCGACATCGCGGCCCCAGAGGCTCGGTGAGACGAAGGCGCTGAAGCCTTGCAGGGCCAGCACGGCGCCCCAGATGGCGGCGACCCACTGCACCCACCATCCGCCGCCGCTCAGCCAGTCGATCAGCGCCAGCCCGCCGACGACGAAGGCGAACGTCACGATGTGGCGGTAGAAATCGAGTCGGCGACGGACGCGCCGGCGCACGGCGCGATACTCCGGGTCGCCGTCGAACTCGCTGGAAGCGCGGCGCCCTCGGCCAGAGCCGACGCGCACGCCGCCCCAGGGGCCGCTAATATCGATGCCCTCAAACTCGTCATGGTCTTCGGTGGTCATGCTGCCCCTCCGCGAGACAGCATAACCCCGCCGCACAGCGCTGTGCGGCGTACGGG
>JALYKW010000089.1 GCA_030774575.1 Chloroflexota bacterium
CCCATGCCGCGACCGTCGTACAGCACGATCGTGAGTTCTGCGGCGATCGCGTCACAGAGCGTCCGATATCCCGGATGGACGCGCAGCAGCCCGAAACAAGAGAAAACCGACGGCGGCATGATCACCATCGGGCCGTCGCCCATCGTCGCGTAAGCGATGCTCGCGCCGTCGCTGGTGGTGCAGTAGCGGATCTGCGGTTCCATGCCGGAAGGTTACAGGTTGCAGAGGGTGGGCGTTCTGGCGACGGCGGAACACCGGCTGGCTCAACTCGCGGGCCGGACAAATGCGGCGGGACATCGACCGGCTGTTATACTGCACTCCGTCATGACTCTCAAACGCACGTCGCGGAAACAGCCCGTAAGCGGGCGGCGGACACCAGGCAAGCATCCGATGCCTGACCGTTCGTTCTGGGACGGGATCGCCGAGCTTGGCCGCAGCCTCCCCGGCGAGGAGTGGGCCAAGATTCCGCGGGATGCCGCACGCAATTTGGACCACTACCTCGACGGGACGCCTCGGCAGGACTGATTGCGGCGCATCTTCGTCGACACCTCCTTCTACGTCCCTTGCTCGACGAGACCGACGACCTGCATGACCTCGCGCAGGCCGTGCTCGACGAGCTGTACACAGAGGGCGATGTTGAGTTCGCCACCAGCGACTTCGTCCTTGCGGAATTGCTGACATTTTTCGCGCGTCAGGGCGAACGTCAGCGTGCGCTCGCCGTCGAGCTGGCGCAGCGTGTACTCGCTGAACGAGGAGTTACGTGCGTGCCGGGTTCACGCGATCTGTGGCTGCGAAGCATGCAGCATTATGCGTCCCGGCTTGACAAGCTCTACAGCTTTACGGACTGTTCCTCGATGGTGATCTGCGGTGAGCTGGAGATCCGGGACGTGCTCAGCCACGACCACGATTTCGAGCAAGAGGGCCTAACCATCCGCATGTAGCGGAAAGGGTCGTCACACGCCGTCCTTCCGCACCGCATACACCCGCACGGCATCGTCGATGCCCTTGAGCGCGTGCTCGCCCCGATCCTCGAACACCACACCCGCCGACGTCCGCGCCAGCCCGCGCACAATGTCTGACACCAACACCTCGCCCGGTGCCGCCAGCCCGCAGATGCGCGAGGCGATGTTGACGGCGCCGCCGTAGACGTTCCCCGCTTCGTGGGTTACGTCGCCCGCATGCAGCCCGACGTGCAGCCGCAGCTCGCTCTCGGCGCTCAGCTCGATGCAGCGCCGGGCGGCGACGATCGCTTGCGACGCCGACGTGAACACGGCCATGACGCCATCGCCGAGCACCTTGCCCTCCACGGGCGTGCCGCCCGCCTCCCGCATCGCCGCGCGCATCCCTTCGTCGAGCGTACGCGACGCCGTGCGGAACACGGTGTCGCCCAGCCGCTCCGTGAGCGCGGTCGAGTCGACGATGTCGGTAAAGAGGATGACCGCTGTGCCGGACTCTCGCGCCGCGGCAGCAAGCGACGATGGCGCGCTGTCGGCGGGCGAAACGCCGAGGAATTCTTCCATGATGCGTGTATCAGCGTCGCTCCAGATCGCACTCCGCTCCTGCGGCGCGCCCACGCTCTCGCTGAACCGTGCGCCGACGATGCCGCCAGCGAGTGTCTTCGACCACTCGACATACCGGGATCCAGTTGCCGAAGCATTACCACCGCACATGACGAGCGTCGGCGTCGTGATCGCGCCGAGCAGCGACGTGACGTCCTGCGCCTCTAGCGACGCGAAGAAGGCGCGCACCCCAGCGAACGTCATCGACTTGCGGTACGCCTTTGCCCTCTCAAGCGCCAGAGCGGCGTCCTCGTACCCAAGGTTGGCGTTCGCTATTGCGAGTGTGTAGCCCTCCCATTCGTCATCAGCCAGGTTCCGGAACGAGTTCCAGCGCGCCGTGATGCCGGCGTACTGCTCGCCGCGCGCGTACCCGTTCCACAGCACGAGGTGCGTCAATCGCTCCGGGTGCCGCGCTGCGTACGCGATGGCGGCTTGGCAACCATGGATCTGCCCGCACAGCGCGAACGTTTGCAGATCGAGGTAATCGACCACGGTTTCAAGGTCGCGCACCCGCGCATCGAGCGAGAAGTCGAGGGCGTTCTGGTCGGATAGCCCGGTGCCGCGCGCGTCGTAGCGGACCAGGCGTTGGGCGCGCCCGACCCCCCGTCCGTGGCGGAAGAATTCAGGGGCAAAACTTCGACCCTGAAGGTGGCTCCACAGGACGGTGGACGTCAGGACGAGCGCCGGACCCTCGCCCATCGCGGAGTAGGCGATGCTGACGCCGTCGCTGGTGGTGCAGTAGCGGATCTGCGGTTCCATGCTCACTCGTCTCCTACGGCGACCCTACGGCCGCCACCGCACCGCATACACCCGCACTGGGTCGCCCACGCCCTTGAGCGCGTGCTCGCCGCGGTCGGCGAACGCGACCCCGGCCGACGTGCGCGCGAGGTCCCGCACCGTCGCCGACACGAGGATCTCGCCGGGCGCCGAAAGTCCGCAGATCCGCGAGGCGATGTTCACGGCGCCGCCGTAGACGTTGCCCGCTTCGTGGGTCACGTCCCCTGCGTGCAGGCCGACGTGCAGCCGCAGTTCGCTCTCGGCGCTCAGCTCGATGCAGCGGCGGGCGGCGACGATCGCTTGCGACGCCGACGTGAACACCCCCATGACACCATCGCCGAGCACCTTGCCCTCTACCGGCGTGCCGCCCGCGTCCCGCATCGCCGCGCGCATCGCTTCGTCGAGCGTGCGCGACGCCGTACGGAACACCGTGTCACCCAGCCGCTCCGTCAGCGCGGTGGAGTCGACGATGTCGGTGAAGAGGATCACCGCCATGCCCGAAGGGAGCGGCTGCCCGTCGTTTGGCGCCGCGTCGTCCTCGGCGAAGAACTCAACAAAAGCCCGGAGGTCGTCCGCATCGATCGCCGAGGACCACCAGCGGGTCGTCGAGCTGATCCGGATGCGGGCGTCTTTCAGTTTCGCCGCCATCTCGCGCATGACGTCAGGCGAGATTTGCTCGTCGTGGGTGGGATGAACGAGGAACACGGGGCTAGCGACCCTGGCAAGGTACTCGCTCACGTCGTCGCGCTGAAACGCGCGGACAGTCGCTGCGAACGCGTCAGGCGTGAACGCCTTGCTCAAGGAGTCGGCCAGGATCCGTCCGGACTCCGACCAGCCGAAGGTAATGAGCGACGAGCACTGGCAGTAGAGCGGCCAGTCCGCCTCCATCACGCCGCCGATGGCACGCCCGGCGACGGTGAAGCGAAAGTCGCGGCCCCGGATGATGCCTCCCAAGAGACCGAGACGGCGGACGAGACGCGGCCTCCGGGCGGTGGCCGCGAGGGCAATCATGCCCCCGAACCCCAGTGCCATCACGTATGCAGGAGACAGCGAGAGACCCTCCAACACGGCGTGCAGATCCGCGACGCGCGCGTCGAGCGACCAGTCGTTGACGTCCCGGTCTGAAAGCCCGCGGCCGCGCGGATCGTAGGTGATGTACCGAAACCGCTCGGCAAAGAACTCAAGCTGAGCCCGATACTCAGGCACCTGGAGCTGCGCGTCGATAGGTGAGAACGGCGAGGGCACCCAGACGAGAGGCGGACCGGTGCCCGCCGACATGGTGGCGATACGGGTGCCGTCCGCGCTGCGGACGTAGCGGATCTGCGGTGCTGTCATGGGACGCCCCGCACCGCATACACTCGCACGGCATCTGCGACACCCTTGAGCGCATGCTCACCCCGATCCTCGAACACCACCCCCGCCGACGTGCGCGCCAACTCCCGGATCGTGGCTGAGACGAGGATCTCCCCCGGCGCCGACAGCCCGCAGATGCGCGAGGCGATGTTGACGGCGCCGCCGTAGACGTTCCCGTCCTCGTGGGTCACGTCCCCTGCGTGCAGGCCGACGTGCAGCCGCAGTTCGCTCTCGCCGCTCAGCTCGACGCAGCGCCGGGCGGCGGCGATCGCCTGCGACGCCGACGTGAACACGCCCATGACGCCATCGCCGAGCACCTTGCCGTCCACCGGCGTGCCGCCCGCCTCGCGCATCGCTGCGCGCATCGCTTCGTCGAGCGCGCGCGACGCTGTGCGGAACACGGTGTCGCCCAGGCGCTCCGTCAGCGCGGTTGAGTCGACGATGTCGGTGAAGAGGATCACGGCCATGCCCGACGTAGCAGTGGCAGACGCGTCAGCTGTTCCGACCGATAGCGCGTGCGCACCTTTACCAGCGCCCGTTGACACAGCAGCAGTCTCGTTGATGAACTCGCCGACGCGGTCGGCAAGCCCTTCCGGATCATCTGCCCAGCCACCGGGCACGACGGACATGCGCGCGCCAGCGATGTTCGCCGCCAGGTCTCGCACCATGTCCATGCTGACGTACTGCACACCGGCATGTTTGAGGATCAGCGTCGGCACCGTGATCGCTCGAGCCAAATCCGTCACATCCGCAGGCTCACCGTCGCTCCGGCTGAACCACGACGCATCGATACAAGAGCGGATGTACGCGCCGTAGTCGCGTGACTCGTCGCGTCCCGCACCAAAGGCAGCCGCGCCGATCAACTCGGTCCCTAACTCGAAGTCGACATCAAGAGCAGCGATCAACGCCCGCGCCGCCTGTGTGGCAGCCATGTCGCCGATGCGTGAGAACCCGTCGATGAACACGAGGCGCGATACCTGCTCCGGGTGTGCGGCGGTAAAGGCGATCACCCCCAGAGACTGCCCCTGTACACCCGTGAGCGAGAACGTCTCCAGGCCGGCTCGGCGCACGACGGCCTCAATGTCAAGCCTGGCCGAGTTCACGTCGACCGCGAGTCCGCGGTCGGACAGGCCACTGTTGCGACTGTCGAACCGGACCAACATGTTGTGACGGGCGAGCCGTCCCAGCAGACGGCTGAACAACGGCTGCGACCACTCCAGCTGGACGTGGCTCACGATCGGCTCGGTGACGAACACGTGCGGCGGGCCCTCGCCGGTTACCGTGTAGGCAATGCGGACTCCGTCGCTAGTCGTGCAGTAGCGGATCTGCGGTTCCATGCGCGGATTATGGGCGATCCGTTGGTGCTACGGCTACGGTTTCCCGCGGGCGGGTGTGTCTCCAGTGGCTAGGAGTTCCGCTGACGCCTGCCGTACATTCGCGGCGCGCTCTGCCGATCCTGATTGTTGGGACGAGAGGGGAGATAACGACATGCCGCCACTTCGCGTCGTCTACATACATGGCATCCACGGGCATCCGGCGGCGGAGGACTATCGCCGGGCGTGGGACGCCGCGCTCGAGCGGCTCGCGTATGTGCAGGGCATCGAGACGAAGATGGTGTACTGGGCCGACATACGGCTGGGTGCGCCGCCGGAGATGATCGCTGAAGCGCACGCGCGGGCGAAGCGGCGGAAGATGCATCGATTTGGCCGCGTCAGGCCGCAGACCAACAGCGCGCTGGGCTACGCGGTTTCGGTCTTCCTCCATGCGGTCGATCCGGTGATCCGGCGGATCACGAAGTCGCTGATCACCGATGTCTATCTCTACTTCTATGGAGGCGAGCGCGCGGGGGACATCCGCGACGTCATTCTCGACCGCATGGACGCCGTCATGCGCGCGCATCGCCCTGATGTTGTGATCGCTCACTCGTGGGGTTCGGTGATCGCGTACGACTACTTCACCAACCGGGGCTACGACGGCGAGGTGCAGACGCTGATCACCGTGGGCTCGCCGCTGGGGCAGCGTTACGTGCAGGAGCACGCCGGCGGTTCGGAGTACCCTGCGGGCATCGTCCGCTGGCTCAACGTTTTCGATGCGATGGACCCCGCCACGTGGCCCGACCGCCGCATCTCGAACGACCTGCCCAGCCCGCGTGGCGAGCGCATCATCCGCGACGTGGAGATAGCGAGCGTGTACGACGAAGACGGCAAGCGCGACCCGCATTCGTGGCACGGCTACCTGTCGAGCGAGCCGGTGCAGAACGAGATCTTCCGGGTCGCCGTCGCTCTCGATCTCGCTGCGCGGGCGAAGGCGGCGATCCCGCCGTCACATCGCGCCGCCTCCTGAGTGGAAGGGTCGACGAGCCCTGATCGGGCCGGTTCGCTGTAGTGTGCTGCTGAAGACACGCGAGCTTATGATGGAACCGATGCGCGCGCGGCGGCGGGCGTCAATCCGTCTCGGCTCCCGTCATCGAAGGCATGGCGATCGATATGGCACTATCACCCGAAGCCGAGCCGGCGCGCGAAGAGATCGCCGTGGGGCTGATCGTCGCTGACGACGGGCGGGTGCTGCTGCAGCATCGCGACGATACGCCGGGGCTGCCGGGCGTGGGGCTCTGGGGCTTCTTCGGCGGGCACATGGAGCCGGGCGAGCGACCGGCAGCGGCGTTTCTGCGTGAGATGCAGGAAGAGCTGGGATGGCAACCGCGGCATTTCGAACACTACCTGACGAGAGAAGCGCCGCCGCTGCCGGGCGTGCCTGCTGACCTGCACGAGCACCGCTCGCATGTCTTCGCCGCGCACCTTGATGTGGCGCTCGATGCGCTGACGCTCGGTGAGGGGCAGGGTTTCGCGCTGCTTCCGCCGGATGCGCTCCCGGCGGCGATCGTCCCGGGCCTCGCGCCGATCATCCAGAAGTTCGCGAAGAGTGACGCGTACAAGCGCGTGAAACACGCGTGGGAGATGATCGGCACGACGGCGCTGATCGTCGATGCGCGCGGGCGGTTTCTGCTGCAGTTGCGCGACGACAAGCCGGAGATCGTCAATCCAGGACTCTGGGGCTCCTTCGGCGGCCGGCTGGAGCCGCACGAGACGCCGTATCCGGAGACGCCCGACGACGGCTTCCTGCGCGAGCTCCGCGAAGAGCTGTCGTGGCAGCCGCGCCACTTCGAGCTGTACATGAGCGCGCCCTTTCGCACGCTCGATCAGGGGGACGCCGGCAGGCAGCTCATCTACGTGTATGCCGCGGCGCTGGACGTAGATGAGGAGGAGCTGGTGCTGGGGGAGGGGCAGGCGATGGGCCTTTTCGCCGCGGATGCGTTGCCGGAGCCGATCGTGCCCGCGCTGCGAGGGCTGATCCAGCGCTTCGCCGATACAGAAATCTACAGGGCGATGGTTGACGTGGCGCGAAGCTCTCTCGGCGCTTGAGACGCCTCGGGCGGCGGGGCGAGCGCCAAAGGTGATGCGAAGCGCGTGAATTCTTGTGTGCAGCCTGTCAAACTTGTATGCGCGGTGTGAATTGCGGCTGGCAACAGCTGTAAACCACGCTTTTTCCACCTGTTCGTGACCACGGTGGCGCTGGCGGTGTTCAAGAATGGGTGTGTTTTTGACCCGTGACGTTGACGGCGGGATTATTGGGGCCTTGACAAGGCCGCGCACTGGTGCTTTCATAGCCTCACTGGTGGTTCTGTCCTGACTTTCACCGCCTAGACGGATCGGCCGGAATTGAATATACCTTTCTTCCAGCCACGGAAGAAAAACATGACCGGAGACGGTGTCGCTGTCTCTTGTCGTGTGCCTGTTTGAGGTAGGCTGATCCGGCTGGTTTCGCCGGCGCCGGTGCGCCCACGCCACCAAGCCCGCCCGGCGACCGGCGATCACGGAAGTACGGAGATTTTGGTGAACTCGGGAGGCGTCCGTTTCATCGGCGCAAGGAACAAGGAGGTGCGGTAGTCCGTAAAACGTTGGCACCACAACAAGGGTCTGCAATTCAGGAGGAAACGTTCATGCCACGAAAGCTCACCATCATCGGCGTGCTTGCGGCTCTGGTCTTGGGGGTCGTGGGACTCGCGCAGAACGCCAATGCCGCCGCAAACGACGCCCAGACTTTCTGTTTGGCCGGCGGCCATCTGGCTCAGGGGACCTGCCCGGCCGGCGCTGCCGCTGTTAATTCGGAATTCTGTTACGACAACGCTGCTGGGACCGGTTCGCCACCCTTCTCTTCCGGCGGCGTGGTCGTCTGTGGCGCCGGCACCTCGTCTACGGATGCCCCGACCAGCGCCACGCCGATCAAGAGCTGGAACATCATCACGCTGCCGATCGGCAACCGGCTGACACTGCCGATAACTTACACGCCGGCGCCGTTCACGTTCGACACCACCGTGCCGACGGATCAATCAGTAGCCGTCGGCGACGTCACGTCGCAGACGGACCTCCTGTGCAACGGCACGCTGGACATCCTTGCCCGTAACGGGTCGACTGACGGCGTGCAACCCGATCCGGGCGGCGGGCCAGGCCTGGTCTGGCCGGGTAACGGCTGGCTGCCGTTCGGCATTTTCCGCACCACGCTGGCCGACCCGACGTACGCGTACGTCGACGAGGTCAAGCCGATGCCCTTCCCCGACATCACGCTCGACGTTTCGCGCTTCACGCGGCTCTGGCTCGGCAGCACGGTCGGTCTTGACCTGCCGCCCAACCCCAGCCCGGCTGCAGGGGGGGTCACGGACCCGAAACTGCAGGGCACGGCGTTCGCGTTGCTAGACACGGCGTCGTCGTATGTCGCGGGCCTTCACGCCAGCGTGGCGATCCTCGCCTCCAGCGCGAACCCGCCGACCAACGCCTACCTCTGTCTGGACAGCCCGCAGAACAGCGTCTCGCAGAACTCCACGCTGATCCCGGGATTGACGCCGGGCAACTACGTCCGCTGGACGAACCTCCAGTCGGCGGCGGACGTAGTCTCGGGCCAGGTGACGCGCCTGATGATCGCGCGCTGCGTCAAGGTCGGGGGCGCCGCGGGCACCTGCGACATGAGCGACGCGGACGGCGACGGCGTCCCGGCGGCCGTTGAGAGCGTGCTGGGCACGAACCCGAACAACGTGGACACGGACGCTGACGGCTCCGACGACTTTCAGGAGACCTTCCAGTTCACCAACCCGAACAACGTGGACACCGACGGCGACGGCTCGTGGGACAAGCAGGACGACCTGTCCGGCTTGAACTGCGCCAACACTACTAGCCTGACCTGCAACACCGTGAACAACGGCGACTTGCCGGCGACTGGCGCCGGCTCCGACGACAACTGCCCGGTGGACGCCAACTCGTCCCAGTTGAACTCGGATTCACTGTTTGACTTCACCAACACGCCGAACGTCCCCCCGGGCACGTTCGCTCGCGCGGATGCGACGAACCCGCACCAGGACAAGCAGGGTGACGCCTGCGACGCCGACATGGACAACGACAACATGGGTAACGTCGTCGAGGCCGGCTTCCTCCACCCGAATGTCGCCCCCGGTTGCCTGGGTTCGAACAACCCGGCCGGCTCGAACTGCACGACCGCTGGGCCGCCCGCCGGGACGCTCTGGTGCCTGCCGCAGGGCGCCACGGCGCCGACCGGCGGCATGACCACGGTGTCGACCGATCCGTTGAACCCGGACTCCGACTTCGACGGCGGCCTCGACGGCCGTGAGTGCGAGTACGGCTCCGACCCGACGAGCGCCGGTGTCAACTCTTGCAGCGTGTATGTTCCGGCTCAGCCGATCCCGCCCTCCCTCCCGAACCCCCCGGCCTGCAACGGTCTGAACCGCTTCCCGGCCGCCGGTTCGGGGTCGGACCCGGACGGGGACTTGCTGTACCCGGACGCGGCTGAGCTGACGACCCGCACGTCCCACATCAATCAGCAGAGCCCGAACGCGGCGCTGCTCGACATAGAGGCGCCGTGCACGACTTCATGGACGGTTTGCCCGGCAACCCCGGACGGCAAGGTCGGTCCCGCCGATAACGACTCCGACGGCGACAGGCTGAACGACGGCTGGGAAGTGAAGTTCTACGACACGTCGCCGGCGAACGCCGATACGGACACCGACGGTTGCAACGACGGCACTGAGGCCTCGGACGTGAACGGCGACCACAAGGTCAACGCTACCGACCAGGTGTCGATCGGCGCCCACACGACGGCCGGTACCCTGGCACCGAACCCGCCGTACAACACCGGCGGCGTGCGCCGCCCCGAACTGGCGACGTACGACATTAACAAGGACGGAAACATCAACTCGACCGACCAGCTGGTCGCCGCCTCGCTGTTCGGAAACTGCGACCCTGGCTCTCCGACTGGCACGGGCGCGCAGATCGCCCTGCCGATCCAGGTGGGAGCATTCCCATAACGAGAACGTAGGAAGGTCTTCGGACCTTCGTGGGAGGCGGCGTCCGGCAATCAGTGCCGGGC